>JAPPLG010000014.1:0-58626 GCA_028819545.1 Bdellovibrionales bacterium
ATTAAAACAGCCACTGACACGGGTAACTGTCAGATCATATACTAGCTACTACACTTTATTAATATTTTAAGAAGTACTATAACCTTAGTAAAACAGCTTTCTATGTCAGAAATAAAAAGGTGATCTTATAGTACTTTAGAAATTCATTAATGTAAGTTTTTTGGGAAAATTATTATTTCTTTTCCTATTTTTGAATAATGAGCATTATGTTGTATTACAAAATTCTTTATCTGCATATTTTTATAAAGGTTTTTAATATAAGGTACGTCATTATAAGTCATCACCCATTTTTTAAGAGAAGATTTGGTTAAAAAATTTGAAAGTTCTTCGTGATTATTATTTTTATAATTATTTAAATATAAGGATTGTCCTTTTTGGAAATATGGAGGGTCAATGAATATAAAATATTGATTTGATTTTTTGCGGTTTTCTAATTTTTTTAATAATTCTATTCCGTCTAAATTATAAATTTCTATTTTATTACGGCATTTCTTTATTCTTTCTAGTCGTTCGATAATAGTTTGCTTGGTAAATCGTTCGTTCAGTTTCCACTTACCGTTTTGCTCCATACCTCCAATTGGTCCTCCGTTCATAATGCCTGAACGGTTTGTTCTATTTAAAAATAACGTAGCAAATGCAAGTTTACGCTCACTTTTTGATGTTTTATAAATTATTTTTTGTTTTTTCCATTCTGAAATAGAAACGTTTGTTCGTTTTATTTTTCTAATTAAATAATCTGTATCTAAGATAGCAATTTTCCAAAATGTGTAGATTGCATTATCTAAATCGTTGATAATAATTTTGTTTACTGCTCCTGAAAAAAGTAATTTAAAAGATGCTCCAGCACCTCCAGCATACGGTTCTACTAAAGTTATTGTTTCATTAGGTGTAAAATTTTTTTTTATTGTTTTATTAAGTGTTGAAGCAAGACGAGTTTTTCCTCCCGGGTATCTAAGAGGACTAAAAAAGATGTTGTCATTTTCTATTTGTTTTAATTCCATAATTTCTCAATAAATTTTTGAAAATTACTCCAAGATACCTTTAAATCATTGGCAGAGGGAATATGATTTAAATTATGAGTATAATTATTAAATGTATCTGTAGACCAGATACTATGTCTATTATCTTTTGATGTGGCTGTATTGATAGGTTTTAATTCATCCGTTGTCAATAGACTCCTCTCTTTCATATACTGGCTGATACCTTTTATTTTTTGATAGAGAGCTGGGTTGCTATTATTTATATTTATACGTTTCTTCTTAATATAGTAATTTACACTATGTTCTAAGAATACACGAAATAAGACTGCAACTGCATTTCTAAACCGCTCAACTTCTAATTCTTTTAATTCTGTATAAATCAGACTAATTTTATCTTGAGAAATATTAAGGTTAAAATGTTCTGGAATTAATGGTTTTCTCTCAAGTAGTGTTTGTTTACGAATTATTCTTCCATTTCTTCTAGTACGGACTACTTTTGTAGAAGACTGTTCTTCGCGTAGAAGTTCTTTTATTAATTTTTTTCTTTTGGATGCTGTGTAAATTTTTTCGACATTAAACCCTGGTGATTTTATTTTCTCTACAATCTTTTTGAGATTTTTTATAACGTCTTTTTTACTTTTAATTAACGATAACGACTGACCTTGAATTTCTATACCTATACTTTCTTTTACACTATTAGTGCTTATAATGCGTTCTATGTTTGTTGTCTGTCTTGGAGGAATCTCAATAGTATTTTGTCTCATAAATTCCAAGACTGGAGTATGTTTTCTTTGTGAGCCAGAAGTTTGAGATTTGAAGCGAGTCGTTTGTTCAGCATCCCATGGAACTTGTCCGACACCTTTATTTTCTCCCGTGTGTTCCAATTCAATCCAGCGGTTTGCAACTTTCTTATTTGTGAAAACTATACATTCTAATGTTTTTGGTAAGTTATTTTGAGATTCTCTTTTTATTTTTTGAAAAAATTTACGAAGATTGTTGTTATCCAGGCTTATCATGTTGGGGTTCATAATTAATTTTATTGCGGTAAGTCTTCTATTCCCTTCAAGTGCAGTATACTTGCCATTGTTTTCCTTTAAAACAAGCAATAACCTCCCTGGATTTAGACCATGAACAACTATGTCTTTAGCTAAATTTTTTATTTTTCCTCCCATTTTCCTTAACATGATGCTGATAGCTTCTTCTTGATTATTTACAGAATTAAAACGGGGATTTTCTGGGTTAACCAAAAGATTTTCTATTTTGATGAATTGTTTTTTTGAATTCATAATGGAGTATGTATCGGTTTACGTAAGATGAAAATTTAATAAAATGTCATTTTTTTTGGATTATATAAGTATCATTACTCTCATATTGGAATTAGTGTACATTTTCTGTTTATAAACATAATATTTTTTTATCCGTTTTTCAAAAAAGTTTTTCATGTGTGAAAAATATCGGTAATTATTACATACCAAAACCACATTTTTAAGCCTCTATTTCATACGTGAAAAATTTGAAAAATATTTTTCACCAATGGTGAAAAGCCTGAACCTCACCCCCTTTTATTTTCTTATTTTTTCTGAAATGATCACAATCCGTAAAAAATAAAGAACGGACTGATCAAAAGGAAACGTATGAGATTAACCAAAAGAGACAATCTAATTATTGATGAACTAAAGAAACAGGATTTTTGTTTCTACAAGGATATTTCAAAAAAGTTCTTCTCTTCAGATGTCTCTGCTTCCAAAAGACTTAAAAAACTAAAAGATCGTGGTTGGATTATTGTCGAGCCTCTTGGTTCCATGAGTTTCACAAAGATTATGGATAAATCATCTACACCCTTTATTGGTCACAACAGAAAAATCATTCGTTTAAGAAATAAATTTAAAATCATGAAAAGAAAAACCAGTTTGTGGAAGATCAAACATCAACTGCTTTTATTTTCTCTTAAAGAAAGATTAGAAAAGTTTTTACATACAAGTGCTGTTTTTGAAAATGACATTAGAGATTTAAGAGAAGCTCTATTTAATGGAAAAGATGATCCACTTCCTGATTTTTATTTAAAAGGCTTAGGTTATACATTGGCCATTGAGCTGGAGCTTCATTTGAAGAGCAGAGATCGATATTTTCTTAAAATGGCTAAATACAGAAGGTCTTGTTTTACCCATGTCCTTTACTTTGTCACTAATGCCAGAAAGATAGACTCGCTTATGTCTGCTTTTAAATACAGAAATTATATGGGTATTGCCCACTATAGTGATATTGAATCAGTGTTTTGTCATAGGTACGGAAAACTGTCTCTTCTTGAGTGGCTAGAAAAAGATTTGAAAAAGAATGTTTGTTTTTAAGAAGAAAACTTTTTTATAAGGGGAAATAAATGGTGTGGAAAAGAGTACAAAGTCAGGTGCAAAGTAGGATTTTTCTAATGCGTTCTAATCTATTGAAAACATGGATGTTTTACACACACCGAGACGTGACCACCCCTCCTCATCTTAACTCGTGGTGGTGGTCACGTCTCGGTGTGGTGAGTGTGTGATGTGAGTAGGGTAGTGGAGAGGGGATGTGGTGGAAGGTAGGTTCGGAAAGGACTGGAAGGGGATTCTACGGGAGTATGAGGGGCAATAAAGGGTAGGATTTTGAATAGGGTTGAAAGTTTTTGATAAAGATACGTCTTACAGTTTTTTATTTCAAAAAAGGATAAATTATTACTTAGTGGAACGTTTTGTAAATGGATAAGAGGATAGAAATTGTAGATGAATACAAATAGAAAACAATTTGATTGTAACACTGCTCTAAAATTGTCTAATTTAACAAGTTCAATTAGAATTAAAAGAGTCGGAAAAGAATTTTCCGGCTGGTCTGCTTTAGACCTGCTCTTTGACAATTTGATATCAGTAGCAAAACTAGCGGTTATTTTCAAATTATCTCCTACTATTCATCACTGGATATTTGTATTTTTTAGATCTTGTTTGATTGAAGATATATTTTTTAGGAGTTTGCAAAAGTGGTTCATCCAAAAGGAGGAATCACTATGGGAATAATTAAAAGAAAATACCGTATGAAGAAAAAACAAAAAGAAGTTATTTATTATCGTGCTGAAGTTTATGTAAAAGGTGTGCGTATTTCAGCGAAAACCTTTTCTACAAAAAGAGAAGCTGTTTTCTGGCATGAAAAAGAAAAACATAAACTTTCAACCAGTCCTGGGAGCTTAAATGATGAAATGAGATTTAAAGACTGTGCAGAAAAGTTTTGGCAGGATTTACAGGGAAGAGTGTTGCAGTCCACTGTTCAAACCTATGAGTTTCCTTTGAAACATTATCTTTGCTCAGGCCCTTTAGCCAATGTAAAGATGTGTGAAATAAAGGGGATTAAAGTAGTGGAGTGGGTTCAGTGGTTAAAAAAACATCCAACAGCAAAGAATCCAAGAAGAAAAAGTTTTGAAAAAGAGATGGAGCTTTTAAGCACAATTTTGAATTGGTATAAAAACTTTTTAAACGAGGATTTTAACGTTCCTGTGACTAAAAAGCACAAACAGATGTGTTTCTTTAAACCAAATGCTCCAAGAAGGCCGGATTATTTTATCAAACCTGAAGATGCAAGAAATTGGATCGAATGGTTAAGAAAAAATAAAGACAATCCTGTTTATTGGAGGCTTGCAAGCTTTATGCTCCTTACAGGGGCAAGGGTAAGCGAGGCTTGTGGTTTGAAATGGGAATCTTTGGATTTAGATAAAGGTATGGCAAGGATTGTTCGACGTGTACGCTGGGATCATAGAACTAAACTTCCTTTTCTGGAAGATATGACAAAGACTGTTCAATCCGCACGAATGCTCATATTGCCAAAAAAAGTTCAGGAAGATCTTAAGTGGATGAAAAAATCAGCTGTAAATGATTTAATCTTTACAGATAAAAAAGGAGAGCTGTTAAAATACAATGTTATTCAGTCAACTTTTAATCAGGGATTTAAAGCATTGAAGCTTCCTTGGCGTTCCACCCATATATGCCGGCATACTTACGCTACAATGGCTCTTATGGGGACAAATAACCTCTCTGCTGTTCAGGCAAGCCTTGGACATACACAGCAGAGGATGACTCAAAGATATGCGAAGGCTGTCGCTCTTTTGAGTTCAGATATAGGAGAAAAAACTTCTGCTATATTGTTTGATACAGCCGAGTAAGAAGACTTATTTTTGACAGATGGATTCCTGCCTCCGCGGGAGCGAAGTAATCGAGATGCCAATCGAAAATTACTGAGCAGAAAGGTTGAGGTACCAACCAATACCACTGAACAAAAGAGTTCTGGATTCTGAATCAAGTTCAGAATGACAGATACAAAATCACGCAAAAATCACGCAAATTTTTATAATGTATGGATTCTGAATCAAGTTCAGAATGACAAATGTGTAGGGATGATAAGGACATAGAATATATTTTGAGGAACGACTTTAAGGAAAGTGGTAGGAGGTGCCGGGCTCGAACCGACGACATCCACCTTGTAAGGGTGGCGCTCTACCAACTGAGCTAACCTCCTGTATACAAATACCAATAGGAAAGTTTTAGCACTTAGAAAATCTGAATGCAATGAAAACTGCTGTGAGATCTTTCTTGAAAAAATATTAATCTTTTTTCGAATCAGAAAGGAACAACTATCTCTCTAACCTGCATTTGATGAGCACAGTCCACCACAGAGTCACAAGGCCAGGGAAAAGGTGCGTAAGGGGTGTCCATAAGCTCAACCCTATTTTTGTATATGTGAGCGCAATCTGCTACAGAAGAGTCACAGGGCCAGGGGAAAGGTGCATAAGGAGTATCCGAATTTTCAATTCTTATTTGGGTGACTTCACTGATACCTTCATAATAGGCGTAAGCACAGTCTGCTAAAGAGTCACAAGGCCAGGGAAAAGGTGCGTAAGGAGTGTCTGCATTTTCAATTCTGCTTGGGATTACTGTGTGTGCATTTTCATGGTATGTATAGGCACAGTCTTCTGCAGAATCACAATCTTCAAAAGATAATGTTGGTGTATTAACTTTTCTATTTTTTTGATATTGATAAACCTCTTCAGCAGGTATCACCTGCCCAAAAGTGTCCATAGTATAATCCTGCTGTTCAGGTGCAGGCTGTACCCGAATAACCATATCTTCAACAAATTCGGCTGAAGAAACTAAAGGAAGAATAAAAAGAATTCCAGTAAAAATTCTGAACAAGATCATAACATAACCTCCGGTTGTATATGTTGTTTGTTTTTCAGAAGCACTTTTGCTTTTTTATTAAAGTGATATCCGTTTTTGTTTCTGAATATATATATGGGATGCTGGCTGTTGGGCTCCATAAGCTCCCTCAGCCTTTTGATAGTGACATAAATTTTATTGTCATGCAGGCCCGGCTGATATTTTTGTTTCCATAAGTATTCCACTAAAGCTTCTTTGGAATAACTTGTTCCGGGCTGGGAAATAAACATTTTAAAGAGGTCGAAGAGTATAAACTGATTTTTAAAGTCCACACGGCCTTTATTTTTTTCTATGATGGAATTATTTTCAAAGTTCACAATTAAATCATAATCTTGGTTTAAAATAGTGTTTAATTGATTTAAGGCTATATCAACATGGTAGGATAAATGTTTAAAATTATCTGAATCGATGGATTTTTTAGCTAAGTTTAAAAAGACAGTTGCCTGATTGTAGTCTTTTAAATCCGTGTAGGTTTTGCCCAGATAATAGAAGAGAGTGACAATAGAGCAAAGATCTTTGGATTTTTGAATCTTTTCGTAATATGACCATAAATGACGCTCTAAATCTGAATAACGTTTTTCTTCCTGTAAAATAAGAGCATGGAGAAGTTCTGTGGTTAATTCCACTTTTGTTCTCATGTCGTTTGAGTTTTTAAGAAGCTGTCTGATTTCATATAGGTCTGAGGTGTTGAATAGGGTTTTTCTGAATTCTTCGTCATTTTTTTCCAAATTTCTAAAGTACAACATAAGTTCTTTTAGTTCTCTTAATTTTTCTCTGGCAGTGCGCAGTTCATGTTTTCTAATGTGAACGTAAATCATTCCATATTGCGGAAATACACTTTCAATTTTAGATTTCAATAAACCCACATGATTGTTTTCTGTCAGGGCATTTTTTCTTAATTTCCAAACTTTGTGGAAAGATTTTTCAAATTCTTCATGTGCTTCATCTATATCATTTGTAAATAAAGCGCATTGGCCCAGGGTGTAATGAATACGAGGGTTGATTTGCACATCCTCTTCCCAAACAAGCTGAGTCAGCTCTTCTTTGTGGTGTCCGATTTTACGAAAATTTTGAAGTTCTTTATAGATTCTAAGCAGAACGCAAAGGCAGTTCATATACTTTTCATACTGTTTATCTTTAATGTAGAGGCCTGCGGCGTCTTCGAGAAGACGAGTGGATCCTAGAAAGTTGCCCGATAAACTGCGAGCCTTCCCTAACTCAAATAAATAATCTGCCTGACTTTTCGGACTCATGTGACCTGTTTATCTCCCATCATTAGGTGTAGATTCACATACCGAGCTGTCAAAATACCTTACTTTCAGCTTATTTGACACATATTAAAAATGTCAAGCCGCACCGATATTCATCCCTGCTCGGCGAAAAACAAGTATAAGTTTTAACATATTTTTTTAAGGAAAAAAAAGAAAAATCACGAGTGTGTAAATATTTCATACCCTTCCAATTTCTTGTATGCCATATATATATGTCACTTATGTTGAGCAGTGGAGTTTGCTGTGCTGAGAAAAATATGTATTTGCATTTTATTTGCTTTTCCATTCTTGTTGGAAGCAGAGGTAAAAAAAGAAGTCAGTGAAGAGCCTGCGTTATGGATTCGAGGGTCTGCGGTTAGTTTGAAGATTGAACCCGGAAAAGAGTTAAAAACTACGGGTTCGGCAGAAGTGGATAAAAAGAAAGATCATCACCTGTTGGTGTTAAAAGATGCATCTAAGGTGACAGTTAAAACTCCTGCCCGTTCTATTTCTGTAGTGCTTGAATCTTTAGACAGCTTGGAAATAAAGGGTTTTCAAAAAGTAAATATTAAAGTGTCTTTAAAAAAAGGTCAGGTGTTGTTAAAAAACAATAAAGGGGATTTACAAGTTCATCTGGATGAAGGCCGTTTGGAGTTAAAATCCCATCAAGGCAGTGTAGAAGTGCACTCTTACTTAGCTCCTGTTTTTCTTGAAGGTTTAAAAGGATCTTTGAAAATTTCTTCTCTAAGGGCGCCCTTGAGTATTTTTCAATCTCAGGGGAAGTTTGATATTCAAAGTTTTGCAGGCTTGATTAAGTTGGAAAAATTAAGCGGGGATTTATCTTTTCATTCAGAAACATCTAAAATTCAATTCAAATCTTATAAGGGCAATATTCAAGGCTATTCCAGAAGAGGAGAAATTTCAGGTTCTGTAACGCCCGATCAGGTTAAAATTGAAACTGAACTTAGCCCCATTCGTTTGTATTTTGCCAATTCAAAAGCGCGGATAGAAGCTCAAAGCTGGGAAGGGAAGGTTTTTGCTCCAAAAAACTTTTATAAAGACCGTGCCGGAGGTGTGTATAAAGCCTCAGGATCTATTCGTCAGCGCGGGGATACCCCGGGGTATGTACAGCTTAAAAGCCGATCCGGTAGAATCTCAATTCTCTAAAATTTTTTTAACAGGATAACAATGCAGTTATTTTATGAGGTTTTACACCTAAAAAAGAGGTCTTAACTAGACTTTAGTTTTATGTATTTTTACCGACCTTTTATCTGGTTTTAAATAGTGTGTTATGTCTATTAAAAATACATTTTTTATTATTTTCTTGTATAAAGGTATTTAAAGGCTTTTTTGACCTTTTTTTATGTAAATTTTATAGGCCTAAAGTAGAAAAAAACTTGTTTTCAAAAAAAATGTGCTATAATAGAGCAACTGGTTGTATATTATTCCGATCAGTACTTATAGGAAGGGAGTTTTGTGAAATGAAAACTTTAAACATGAAGAGAGTGTCTTCTCCCTTTAATCTTTTGCCGTAATTACCGGTCTTGTTATCCAATAATTTATTGAATAGGAGAATCTTTATTTTAAAGAGTTTTAAGGTGTTATAATGTTTAGGAAATTTATATTTTGTTTTATTTTATTTGTTTGTGTTGGTGTTCAAGCCAAGGACGACTTGAATGTTGAAATTGGTCTGGAATTTCCGGCTTATTTCGGTATGCATACAAAAATCAGCCCTCATCCTAATATATATTCTCGTGTAGGCCTTGGTTTTGTAAGTAATCTAATGGTTGGCGTGCCTGGTGTTTCTACATTTATGGGTTATTTAGCTAAAGATTATGAGGCTGAGCACATAGAGTTTGCATTTGATGTTATTGATAACTCTCTTTACGGCAGTATTAGCGTGGGCTACCGAATGAAACAAAAAGAAGGGCCTTATGCTGAAATTGGCTATTCTGTGATTCATAAATTAGGGGGTTCTGAGCTTCCTTTGGAAGATGTCAGCACAGCTTTGAAGCAGTCTGAATTGATTGCCGGTGAGGCGGAAAACCCAATGTCCAGAATAAATACGACACTACATAATGGAACCCTTCATGTGGGATATATGTTTCCTTTAAGTTCAAATGTCAGCTTAAGCACAGAGCTTGGTGTAATTAAGCCTCTATACGCCGATGTTGATGTCCAGCATGGTGAAAGCGGCAATGCGGAGCAGGCTAAAGAATCTGCAAAGAAAACTAAAGATATTATGAATCAGCTTTGGATGGTTACAGGATCCTTGTGGCTAGCCTTTAGCTTTTAAACCCATTGAACTTTACCTTCTTTTTCCAGCCATTGTACAAAAGATGATTTTTTAGAAGACCTTGGTTTCTTAACATATAATTTTGTCTTTTTATCAAAGAATTTTCCCATCACTTGAATCAGGGTGTGATCAGGGTATGTTTTTTCACTGATAAATTTCTTAAATTCATTTTCAGATAAGCAGAAATGCAGTTCTTTTGATGTGTACTGTCTTAAAGCTTTTTTCAGCTCGTACCAATAATTTGTATTGTGAACAATTTGATTTTTTATAGAAGGTTGTAATTGACGGGTTAATTGAAAAGATAAAGCTTTTGGTTTTTTGATAGGTGAGATTGTTGAAGTGTGCAACACCATAGGCTTTTCATAAAAAACATCTAAAGGGGACTGAGCTGTAGGGTTTAAAACCACTATTGGGGTTAAGCCTTGCTTCATCAGCTCTAAATTCAGTTGTGTTGTATGCAGTTTGGAAAAAGAAGGCCCCTGACATTTGATAAGGTCAATTTCTATACGGTTTTTTTCAAAATTATCAACCAAAGAGGAAACCAGGGCGGAAGCTGTTTTTTTCTCATAAAAAGCGGAATAAATTAAATTGACCCCCAGAACCCCTAAGACTTCGTACTGTTGAAGTCTGGTGCGGTCTTTAAGGTTTACGTGCAGTAAGATTTCATCATATTTTTTTAATGGTTTGGATTGAAACCTCACTCCCATCCATCCATGGTGTGAACTCATGTGATCTTTTTTTAAAGTGCTGACAGCCACTGTATCTGCAAAGGCAAAAAAACAAGTGTTTTTTCCTCTTGTTTTTTTCAAGCGGTTTTCCAATAGGGAATATTCGTGATTTAACATTTGAGAAAGGCGTTTTTCGCAGACATAGCGTCCGGCTTTTCCATAAATCAGGTCACTGAAAATCATGTCGTAAGCAGACATGCTTTTAGCCACTGTGCCTGAAGCGCGCCCGGCTTTAAAAAAGTAATTCACGACTTCCTGTCCGGCTCCGATTTCTGCAAAACTGCCGTAGATTTTTTTATTGTGGTTAATGATATTAGCTTTTTCAGCTACGATTTGTCGAACATAGGGCATTCTTCTATCCTTTTATTTTTTACTGTCTCTAAGAGATCTTCTAAGAACTTTCCCCACATAAGACAGAGGCAGTTCATCCACAAACTCAATATATTTTGGAATTTTATAAGCGACAAGGCTTTTTCTTAAGAAAGCCTCAACTTCTTCCTCATTGAGATTGGAATCTTTTCTAACAATAAAAGCTTTGGGCACTTGAGAGGAATGTTCATCAGGAACACCGATAACAGCGCTGTCTTTTACTTGAGGGTGTTCAGAAAGAACTTGTTCAATTTCATTGGGAAAGACATTAAAGCCTGAAACAAGTATCATATCTTTTTTTCGATCCAGAATTTGTAAATATCCTTCTTTGTTTATACGGGCAATATCCCCTGTTTTAAGCCAGCCTTCAGAGTCCAGCACTTGTGCCGTTTCTTGTGGTTTTTGCCAATATCCTTTCATCACTTGGGGGCCTTTGATGTGGAGTTCCCCTTCTTGTCCGACATCCAATGTTTTTCCACTGGGATCTACAATACGCACTTCAGTGGAGGGGAAGGGGTAGCCGCAGTTTCCCTGTAAGGGCTCTGAAATAATATTGCAAGAGACTACAGGAGAGGCTTCTGTAAGGCCATATCCTTCCACTAAAGCGGTGCCTGTAGCTGTATGCCATTCCTTATAGACAGCAGACTCTACAGCAGTGCCTCCGGCAATGCAGACTTTTAAGTTTGTAAAATCTATTTCTTTAAATTCTTCCTGATTTAAAAGAAGTTTGAATAAGGCATTCACCCCCGTAAATACAGACCAGCTTTTTGTTTTTTTCAAAAGTTGAATAAAAGGCTTTGTGTCTCTGGGGTTGGTGATCAAAATAGAGTGGCTTCCATAAAGAGAAAGTACAAGCAGGTTCACCATTAAAGCAAAAATATGATAAAGGGGGAGAGCTATAACAGATGTTTCCTGCCCTTCATTAAGAAAGGGGTGCATCCAGGCCCGGCATTGCTCTAAGTTGCTTAAAATATTTTTATGAGTGAGCATTGCTCCTTTGGGTGTGCCTGTAGTTCCTCCCGTGTATTGCAAAAAAGTCAATTCGTTATATGTTTTCTTTAAAGGCAGAAAGGCTCCTTGTTTGAGAGCTTTTCGAAAAGAAATATGTTTGAATTTATAAGGCTTCATTTTCTTTATGAAGTTTGTAATGGTGTAAAATAAAATTCTTTTAAAAGGAGAAAAAAAGTCTCCAAGCTGTGTGACTATAACCAAGGGGATATTTAGATCTTTATCAGAGGCTATTTCAGAAAAAGTATGAGCCGAATGAGCAAGAATGAGGAGGGCTTTTACATCTGCGTCTTTTAGTATATGTTTTAGTTCTCTTGACGTGTAAAGGGGATTGATATTGACTACAACCAGACCGGCCTGAAGAGCTGACATCACAGCTACTGGAAACTGCAGAGTATTTGGAAGCATAACTGCAATGCGGTCGCCTTTTTTCAGATGTCTTTGTAAAAAAGCTGAAAATTGATTGGAGTATTTAGACCACTCTTCAAAGGAAAGGCTTTCGTCATAATTAGTAAAAGCTGTTTTGGAATTATATTTTTGAACAGCGGTTTCAAATTCCTGAGTAATGGATTGGCTGGAAACATGAATTTCATGTGGAATGTCTTGAGGATATTTCTTCAGCCATATTTTTTCCATTTGTTATATTGTAGCACAAAAAAGGGGGTTTTGTTGACTTTTCAGATCAGGGGAAAGTAAATGTTCCTTCTGGAGGGTTTATGCTTGTTCTTGTCCGGCACGGTCAAAGTTTATGGAATGCGGAAAATCGATTTACAGGTTGGGAGGATATTGACCTGAGTCCTAAAGGGGAAGCGGAAGCTCGAAAAGCCGGAAAGACTTTGATTAAAAACAATCTGAAATTTGATTGCGCATATACATCTATTTTAACAAGAGCTATTAGGACTTTAGAAATTATACTTAAAGAAATGGATGAAGTATTGCCAACGACCAAATCCTGGAGATTAAATGAAAGGCATTACGGACGTCTTCAGGGATTGAATAAAGAGGAGACAGCTTTGAAGTATGGAAAAGACCAGGTGTACTCCTGGAGAAGAAGTTATTCTTTAGCTCCTCCACCCATGACTGAACAGGACTTGGAAAAATTAAGTCAGAAAGAAATGTTTCAAAATATTTCTGTTCCTAATGGGGAGTCTTTGGAGCAGACTTACAATCGGGTATTTCCTTTATGGGAAGAAAGCATTCAGCCAAAATTAAAAGAAGGGAAAAATATTTTAATTTCAGCTCACGGCAATAGTTTAAGAGCTTTAATTAAACATATTCAAAAAATGAGTGATGAAGATATTGTTTCTTTTGAAGTTCCTACAGCTCAGCCTATTTATATTGCCTGGAAAAATTTTAAGGAAATGCCAGAAAAGTTTGAGTTTTTATAATGTCTTTTGTTGAAACTGCTGTAGATGGAACTGCCCGTTGTTCTACTTTTAAAACTTCAAGAGGAGAGTTGCATCTTCCTCTGTTTTGCCCTGTGGCCACTTTGGGAAGTGTAAAGTCTTTGGATCCTCTGGATTTGGAAGAATTAGACGTTCAGATGATTCTAGCCAATGCTTACCACTTGCACTTGCGTCCTGGGGACTCGCTTGTGAAACAGCAGGGTGGTCTTCATTCTTTTATGAACTGGCAAAAACCAATATTAACAGACAGCGGGGGCTACCAGGTTTTTTCTCTTTCTCAAATGAACAAAATTACTGATGAAGGGGTTTTGTTTAGAAATCATTTGGATGGAGATGAAGTTTTTATGACTCCGGAACTGAGTATTCAGATTCAATTAAATTTAGGTGCGGATATTATTATGGTTTTTGATCATTGTCCTTTAGGTCAAATTTCAAAAAAAGAATGTGAATCTGCAGTGGAAAGAACTTTTCTCTGGTTAAAAAAATCTTATCAGGAGTTTGTAAAATCTTCTCAACCTTCTATGCTTTTTGGAATTGTCCAGGGGGGAGTGTATGAGGATTTAAGATTGAGAAGTTTAGAACAGGTGGAGTCTTTGGATTTACCGGGGATTGCTGTAGGAGGCATGAGTGTGGGTGAAGATAAAGAAAAAATGTATGACATTGTTCAGTTTATTGGAGAAAAACTGCCGAAGAACAAACCTAGGTATCTTATGGGAGTAGGTACGCCGAAAGATTTGATTCATGCAGTGGATTCAGGTTTTGATTTATTTGATTGTGTGTTGCCGACCAGGCTTGCCCGTTCCGGATCAGTATGGACTTTTCAGGGTTTGATGAATATTAGAAATCATCAGTACAGAGAGGATTCAAAACCACTTGATGAGAATTGTGTTTGTAGGGTTTGTCAAAAATATTCCAGATCTTATCTCAGGCATTTATTTATGAGCCGTGAACTTTTAAGTTACCGTCTTTTAACTTTTCATAATGTGCATTTTTATATGGAGCTGATGAAGCAGATTCGTGCTTCGATTAAAAACAAAAGCTGGTCTTCTTTTCGAAATCAGATGCTGAAAGCTTTTTCTTAGTCTTTTGCACTTTTTAAGGCAAAGGCCAATGAAGTTGGAATTACAAAGTAGGAATTCTTGCCGGCGCCGGCAACTGAGTGTGTTATATCGGAATTAAAAAGGAATGCTCTGGATTCTGCCATATCTAAGTGTTGCACTTGATACTTGAATCTAGGTTGCGCAGGAATGACGAAATATATAAGAATAATATATATTATTAAGAAAACAAGTGTGATAGCTCTGTTATATGAGAAATTACTTTAACTTTTATTTTTGAGGATTGAAGACCTTTTTGATTGCTTTGAGGCAGATAGACTTCTTTAAATCCAAGTCTTTCAGCTTCCTGCACACGCTCTTTTCCAAAAGGGCAGGATCTGATCTCACCAGTGAGCCCCACTTCTCCAAAAAAACAGGGTTCAACAGGCTTTTGATGATAAGAAGAAAGCAAAGCCGAAATAACAGCAAGATCCACAGCTGTTTCTGATAATTTTAAACCTCCGACCAAGTTGATAAATACATCATATTTTGAGAATGGAGTTTGAAAATACTTTTCCAAAACAGCTAAAATTAAGTGAAGACGGTTGACGTCAATTCCTAGAGAAGTTCTTCTTGGCATGGCCAAGTAACTTTTTAAAGTGAGAGCCTGGATTTCACAAAGAAGAGGTCTTCCTCCCTCCACACCTGTAAAGACAGCAGAGCCGATGCGGTCTTTTCCTCTTTCCTCAAGAAAAAACTCAGAAGGATTTTGAATTTCCTCCAAACCTTTATCAGACATTTGAAACACGCCAAACTCATTGGTGGCTCCAAATCTGTTTTTCAAGGCTTTTAAGATGCGGTAATGGGTTTCTCCTTCAAATGAAAGAACAGCATCCACCATATGCTCCAGCACACGAGGACCGGCAAGACTGCCTTCTTTAGTCACATGTCCAATAATTAAAACAGAGGTGGAAGTTGATTTTGCAAAATGCATCAGCTGATTAGAGCATTCCCTGACTTGTGAAACAGTTCCCGGAGCAGACTGCAGTTCTGATAAATAAACACTTTGTATGGAGTCAATAATCACAAAAGAGGGTTTAAGGTTTCTTGCTTTTTCCAAAATATTTTCAATGGAGCTTTCATTAAATAATAAAATATCAGAACTTGAAATATTTAAACGTTTGGCTCTAAGAGCTGTCTGACCGGTGCTTTCTTCAGAACAGGCATAAAGCACTTTTCCGTGCTGACTGAGCCCTCCGGACATTTGCAATAGAAGGGTGCTTTTACCGATACCTGGAGGGCCCCCCAGTAAAATATAAGAGCCTGCAACCAAACCTCCTCCAAGGACCCGGTCCAGTTCTCCAATTCCTGTTTGAGTTCTCTCAAAAGGATATTCAATAGTTTGAGTGAGGGGAGTAATGTCAGATGGAGTGGTGGATTGAAATTTTTCTTCTTTTTTTAAAACTTCTTCATGGAGGGTATTCCATTCGCCGCATCCCATGCACTTTCCTTCCCATTTAACGTGAGAGGTGCCGCAGTTTTGGCAGACATAAACACTGTTTTTCTTTCGTGCCATAGGCAAGAAAGTACGGGCTGAATCTCTAATAAGCAATCTTATTTTTTAAATAGGTTGAGAGATGCCTATGTGGAAGGTGATTTCTGAAATTTCAACTGGAATACTATCTGGTTTTGGTTTTACACCCAGGATATTTTCTTCAAACCATTTACCTCCCCATTGAGGCCGTTCATATCCAATGGATATAGGAACTGTGTATTTAGTGTTTGGTACATTGATGTCTATTCCAAGTTTAACTTGTGCAATGGGCTGAAATTTGAATTCTGATCTGTCAAAAACATGGTAATTATCGTTGATGTTGTTCCATTTGGATAAACTGCCTCCTGCACTAATCCACAACTTTGTTTTTCCAGCTATAGGAGCATGAAACTTTATCCCAAGTTGCAGGAAGGGAAAGCTTGTCATCTGTAGATGACCAAAATTTCTGGAAAAGTTGGATCCTCCTGAGATTTCACTGTTAATCATATAGTAACTAAGGCCGCTGGCAATATTTAAAGAGAAGAGCCTGTGAAAAGGCCAATCAAAAAATAAACTGCCTCCTGCCTTCCACCCGTGGTGGCGTTGTGTTTCCCGAATATCTTTTCTTACAATGATCCAACCGCCTGAACCCATTAGACCCACTCTGTTTTTTTGTAGTGAGCCTGCAGTTTCTACAGATTCCAATGCAGTTTGATTGGTATGCTCTAAAAGCCAGTTTACTCCTATTGTGCCGTCTACGATAGTTGCTATAGCTTTGTCGTTTTTGACTTTATCAAGGCGAATGATTCCACGTGGTTTGCCGAATAAGTCCAAAGCTTCCATATGATCGCCGACAGAAGCTGAAGATCCTTCCAGATGAACAAAACAGCGGTTACCCTTTACTTTAGCAACAATAGCAGAGTGGCCAAACAAGGGGATCATTAACAAAATAAAAAATAGCAAACGTATCAACACAGGACGTCTCCTCATAAAAATATGTCTATCCTTTTATTATTTTTAAAGTAAAGCTTAATATCAATTACTTTTTGTTAGAAGGGCAAATCTGCTTCTTTAGTGTCAAAAGTTTCTTCAGTTGAGTAGGCTTCATTAGGGGTTTTAGGGGCCTCTGTGGATTTTGGAGCTCCGGCCGCTAAGAATAGAACTTGGTTTGCCACTACTTCTGTAGAGAAACGTTTTTCACCTTTTTCTGTTTCCCAGGATCGGGTTTGTAGTCGTCCCTCAATGTAAACTTGACGTCCTTTTGTTAGATGCTGTGCGCAAGTTTCAGCTAACTTTCCCCAGATTACAATACGATGCCACTCTGTTTTTTCCTGACGTTCTCCTTCACGATTGATCCAACTTTCACTAGTGGCTAAATTTAAGCGGGTGACTGTTTGACCGGTTTGGGTTTGTTTTTTTTCAGGATCTGCTCCCAAACGACCAACTAAGATAACTTTATTGATGCCTGACATAATTCTTTTCCTCCATTACTCTGATTACATGAGATATTCGTCTTAATGGATAGAGTCAATAAAAATTTATAATTTTTCAATTTTTGGAGGATAAGAGGATCGACCTGTTATTTTTGCTTTGTATTGATAGCGATCTGTTCCAATTTTTTCTTCAACGTTAGATAAAAATAGATCCAGAAAGAAAAACTGATTTTTCATTTGTTCATCCAATATCAAATTTAACTCTAAGTTATACTCTCGCATTAACTGTAAGGTTCCAAATTTTAAATTAACAAAACCTTTAGACTCTAGGTGAAGAGGGTCATTTATTTCCCCAATTCTAATGGTTTGAACGTCAAGGCGTCCATTATGCAAGGATGCTTTTCCTTCCAGGGACTTCCATTGCAGTTGAGGCAAGGTCCAAGTTCCGATAGATTGTGAAAAAGAGTAGGAGTTGAAAAAAATATCTTTAGCCCGCAGTTGTATAGAGCCTTTTATTATATTTGTTCTCATATTCATTTTTAAATCCATGAAGAAGTCGACAAGCCCTTTTGCGCCTTTGAAGAAGGGGGAAAACAGTTGGAAATGTTGTATTTCAAAATCTTGAGATTCTGCTCGAATTTGCAAGGGAGGAGGATTTTTACCTTCAGATGAAAAGGAGGTTTTTAAAATTATTTTTAATTTTGATTTGCCTATACGGGCTGTAGCCTTTATTCCCGGTGTAAAAGTAATCAAAGAAAGATAAGTGGGATAAATAGTCAGGCGATCAAAAACAGCAGAGCCGTTTGTCCAGGGTGTGATAAGCTCCGCTTTTTTTAGAATTAATCTTGGCGGGAAAATTCCAAGAGAGTGGGAGTCATATTGTAAATGGACGTCTGTGGAAATCTCCGACAATTTGAGTGTGAGCTTTTGAATCACATCATTGTAAGGGAAGAGAATTAAAACCATAAAGATCAATAATAAGAGGTTTAGTAAAAATATTTTTTTACTTGGAAATAAAAAAGCAAATATATGTTTTATCCGAAATTTCATGCCGGTTTTTTACCTGGAGTGATGGGTGTTTTGGAGTTAGGTTCCTGAAAATGCAGTATAGAATAAGTTGCTGAAAAATAATTTTCCTGACCCTCTATTTCTGTGATTTTTAGATGCATTAATTTTACAGAAGGATCAATGTTGTTTAATAACTGTCCAATATCCATGACTTCTTCAATATTGATGCCGCTTATTTTAATTTGCTTGCCGGTGTAACTTAATGTTCTTAAGTGTTTTGGGAGCAGTTGTTTTGAAAAATAATAAGAGGAAATTTGCACCTTATGGTCTGCAGACAGATTTAATCTTTCAGTAATTTGAGATACTTTTCGATCAAAATCCGAAGAGTTTAAACCTTGAACAACAAATTGATTGGATTCACTTTTTATTAAATCAAAAATCAATTGTTTTTTCTCTTTAAATTCTTTTGTAGCATCCAATGAATCTTTTAATATAGAAAGAGGTAAAGACACGACCAGCAGTGCCATTAAGGCTGTGAAGGAATATTTCATTCCTCTTTGTACAGGCAGTTCCAAGTTGTAATATTTTTCAAGAAGAGTGTTATAGACAGCACTATCTTTTATTTTATCGTAAACTGCTTCGAATATATTTTTTAATAGATTTTTGATTGATTCCATAAAGCCCTAACTTTTAAGTGTTAATGTAAAGTAAAAATGTTTTACAGGTTTTGGAGGTTCTTGAGGAGGAGTATTGCTTTCTTCACTGAGCAATTCATTTTCATCTGAGGGGTTTTCTTCAGCAAGTGCTTCAGATAGTTCATCAATTTGAGTTTCCAGGCTTTCTTCAGGTTCAGGAATAAATTCCTGGGGAGTTTCTTTTTGAATTATTTCTTTTTTTTCAGCTACAGGTACTTTTTTTTGTTCCACTTTTCCGTCGGGGGTGAGGGTTTTTAGGTGTTGCACTAATGATTCAAAATATTGCTCTGTCACTGTACCTTGGATATCAACTTGACGGTCTTTAATTTCAAGCTGAGTAATTTCCATATTCCACGTACTGGATGCATCAAGAGAAAAACTAAATTGTTTCAATGTGTCCAGCACGGATGGGATTTGGTTTAAAGATTGGAAGGCTTTACTTGTATCCTGGTTGTATTTTTTTTGTTTTAAAAATTTTTCTACATTTTTGATTGAGATGCTTCTTGTTTTTAGACCAGCTACTCGTCTGGCATAATTACTAAAGATTTGGTTCATTTCTAGGGTCAGCTCAGAAGCCTTCCAGTTTCTTACACCAATATAGGCAAAAAAGATGATGACTGCGGCTGAGATGCTTTTAATCAGGGTTAATTTGTGTTTGGTGATCTTAATTCTTTCTTCCTGCATGTGAGGCATTAAGTTGATAGGAGGATTTTTTGGTTTTTTGAAGGCTTCAATAGCAGTGCCCAGGCTGATCAGATAATCTGATGAAGGAATAGAAAACTTTTCTTCATCTTCCATTTTATGGACGGGTGTATGAACAGCTTTATAGAGATGATAAGATAGATTTTGGATCATGGCTCCTGGACCTAAAATTGTAATGTCTTCAATGGAGGCGTGTCCGGCTCCTTTTAAGTAAATAAGAAGAAGGCGCATATGATGACTGAGAGATGAGAAAGATTCTTTTATTATTTTGGAGAGAGGTACAACAGCCTCCATATCATCGTGTGTGAGTATGGCGTTTTCAAAGAAATAAGTTAAAGCTTTATTCAGATCTCTTCTGTATTTTGCAGAGATGGATTGGATGCAGGATTGAAAGCCCCAATTTAAGTTGTGAATCAGCAAAACACGGTTGTCAGAAGACAACACTAAGGCAATAGATTGATTGTAGGATAAATACAATTTGAGTTGGGTGCCTGATACGGGAGGGGAGAGCTTTGGTGGAGAGGCCTTCCAATCTTCAAATAAGTTAGACAGTGCGGAAGACTCAGGGACTAGTATAGAAGTTTGAATGCCTGCAGATTTGATCAATTCCAAGAATTCTGTCATCCAGGATTTGGATGAGACAAAACTAAGCACTGAGCTTCCGGTATTACTGCGGTAACAGATTTTAGAAGAATAGACCATATCGGAAAATGGAATTTTATCTTCAATTTCAAAAGGAAGAGCTTTGTTAATTTTAAATTTTTCTGTGAAAGGAAATTTTAAATCATGAATAGAAACTTGTGTTTGAGGCACTGTAAATACAAACTCATGTTGAGGATATTCTTTTACCAGTTCTTTAAGTTTTAACACCAGCTCTGCTTTTCTTTGCTCTTCATTAAGTTCTAAAGAAAGAGGAAGTGCAGTTTGTTTCACCACTATGGGCTGTGCATCTGCTGTCCGCAGAGAAACAGCGTAGATATGATAGGGTGTAATATGGACTCCAAGAACTTGCATGGCTTTAGTTTACGTCTTTCCAATAAATAATAAAAGGGGATGTCATCGGGTTGCCTACCATAGTATCACTTTCATACATCATTTCTTGATACCCTGGGTCACCTTTCTGAAGGGCGCGGTATCCTGACTTGCTTTTTAACTCTGTCATTTGGTTAAATATTCTTTTAAATGTAGAGTGTGGGTCATAAAAAACCGCTTCGATAACATGAAAATTTTGACCGGATGTTCCACGACTGGTGATTCGAAAATTTTGTGGAGCATCATAGTTAAAAACTACAGTATGCAGTGCAGGTTCATTGTCTCTATCTTGCTTATAAGCGGGGATTAAAAAATTTAAATTTTGATTGGCCCATAAGCTTTCCACTTGATTAAATTCTGAAAGTACCCAGGGGTTTTCTTCCTGTTGGTCTGTATTGTCTCTCCTTGTGACTAATTGTTCAGCCATGTCTTTTTCTATATTTTCATGAAGACTTTGCATGATCATAGGGTTGGCATACTGTAAATGAATGCCTCCAATGGCATAAAAACTAATATACGGCCGAATCCACTCAATCAGCTCGGGACTGATGCCTTCAATTTTTTCTAATTCACTGAAATGGGTTAAAGGGCGTCCCAGTGAGTGGCTGGGGTCTTGTATAGCTTGTATAATATTTTGCTGAATGTCTCTCATGTCATTTACAGAATGTTTTTCCTGAAGCCATACATGTTGGTTTCTTAAATGAATAAGTAAATTGTAAAAAATATTTCGAGTCCACTCTCTAACCTGGGGTATAGGTGAAACCATATCGTTCAGATTGATTCTGGAATTTTCTGCTGTAATTTGTACATTGTAAGACATATCCAATAGAGATTTTCCAATAAGATCCTGCACTTCGCCCTGCCTGATATCAGATAAGTCAGGAGGCATAACCGGAGGCCATGCAAAGGGAGCCTGCCATATTTGATCTGTATATTGGCGAACCAATTCTTTTCCTTGAGGGCCTAATACAGATTCAAGGTTTCTATTGTCTAACAGTTGATGAATTTTTCTATAAGTCATTATTTTTAATAGAGCCAGCTCCACTCCGGACTTAGCGGCGTGATAAGCTCTGAGAGAGTGGTAATGTGAAGCTCCGTTTTTATACTCCACTTGTGTATCAAAAGCTATTTGCTGTACGATAACTATCATTAAAGTAATAGTGGTGAGGACCACCATTAACACCATCCCTCTTTTCTGTTTATAAAATCTGCTCATCTTTGACCCCTGTTTATTCCTCCAGGCTGTTTTGGCTGGGAGGATTTTCTTCTGTTGGAGTCAGAGGAACCTTTCTTCTGCGTTTTTGAAAGTTCTGGTATTTTTGTCGGACTGTGAATTTTATGAGATAAAATACTTGGATAAATGGGAATAGACAAAGATAGAGGGTCTGAGTTTTCTAACTCGATGTCCATTTTGACAGCTAAAGGAAATGTCAGAGGAAAATTATAAAAATTTGCTGGGTACTCAATATTAAATGTATTTGTCCATTCCTTGTTTCGGGCATTAAGATACTGAAGAGTGAGTTCGTTGACTTCTTCCAATAGAACAGTGCTTTGTGTTTCTGAGTCAGGAAATTCATCCAAAGCTCTATCATCTATAGGAGCTGTTTTTCGAATAAGACAGCTGGAGTTGGATGAAGGGCAGTTTTCTATAACGTAACCCACCTTTAAGCGGGGATGGGCGTTTGTAAAATAAAAGCTTTGTTCATCTCCTTTAAAACCGGCAAAAGGGAACATAAAGTTCCTGCTGTAGTAGCCTTCATCATCAAGGTAATCCGTGATGTAGTCGCTTTCTACTTTTCCATTATTTCGTTTTGGGTCCCTTAAGTAATTCCAGTAAGTGAAGTAAGCCTGATGAGAGCTGTCTGTAGCCACAACCATAGGGGTTTGCAGGTCTTTTCGAATGGCATAGGAAATATTTGTTATGATACGATTTTTCTTTATTAATTTTTCCATTTGATCTTGTGCTCTTGTTGTTTGCTTAAAAACATTCATCATTGATAAAGACAAAGCTGTAAATAAAATCAAACTGATCAGAATTTCAATAAGAGAAAACCCTTTGGAATTTTTTGACATCATGAGCTCCTATGGATTTTCTGCACCGGAATTTGCAGGCATTGCGGGAATCAGCCCCTGCAGGAAAGAAGGCTGGTTTCCTGTTTGAAAGTCCACAAAATAAGTGGTTATTGAGTAAGACACTTCGGTTTCCATTTTTGTGTAATGAATGGTCAACCGCACTTCAGTCACTAAATCCATAATTTGTTTGGTTACTTGGTCCATAATATTTGTAATTTGATTTTCTTCGCGAAGGCCTTCAATCAGATCACGCGGCCCCATATTTTCCATTTGTTTTGTTTCCAGACTCCAAAGAAAATCAGGATAATTTTCAAAGCTTTCTCTTTCTGCTTCAATCAGAGCGGAAGGCCCTTCTTTTTGGTAGTTAAGCTCTAACTCTGTTATTTTTTGATCCATGAGTTGAGAAACCAGATAGTATCTTTTGGAACGGTCCAGTTGCTTGGTGGATTGAGAAAAAAACTGGGATATGATGACCATAACTCCTGTCAAAATGATAATTGAATACATCACTTCAATAAAAGAAAGTCCTCTACGATGCTTCATTTTCACCTTCCATAATTTCCAATTCTCCCACAATAGGATTGAATGATAGTGTCCATGTAAACTCACTTCCTTTTCTTAGAAAAATTTGAATTTGATGAGTGAGTAACTGCGGGTCGTAGGTGATGTATATAGTGTCGCTTTCTGCCAGGTTGTCCATCCACTCAAAGTACAATCCGTTAGGGAGATCTTGGGTTTGAAAAAAATTAGTGTCTTTTTGAAAAAAAGGGGATGTTTCTTCAATGGGGGGGGATGCTTCTTCAGGTGATTCAGTTGACTCTTCATCCGGTGCAGGTGTGTCTGCAAGAGGTGTTTTGACTTCCACCCAGTAAGAAGATTTTTGTAAATTTGTTTTCAAAGCCAAACGATAAACTTTATTTTGAATACGGGAATGGCTGTAGAGAGTGCGGTTTAAAGCCTGAAGGGTTCTTAAAGTTTTTTTGATTTCGTTTTCTGATTTTCTTATGGAGGGAAAAATAAAAAGCAGGGAAGAGGCAAAAATTGCAACAGCAATTAAAATTTCAATTAAACTAAATCCTCTATTGTTGCGGGGGTGACGACGAAGCAGTGTAGGTGTCAACCGAAACTGCTGAGCGAAGGCTTGCAGACGTATCATTAGATCAATAGGTTTCATTTTTTATCTATCTCTTGAAGAGATATCCTGAGCGTAGCCTTCTCCTCCTTCTTTTCGATCACTTCCCAAGCTAAAAATTTCATAAGAGGAAGCGGAGTCGTCATATTCATAAATCAACTCTCCCCCCCAAGGGTCTTTAGGAATTTCATTTCGAGTTAAATAAGGCTCCGGCCCCCAGGAGGGACAGCGGTCCACTTGTTCCAACAAAGCTATAAAACCTTCATCAGTTGTTGGATAAAAAGAACAGTCTCTGTAAAACATCTCTAAAGCCTGCGAGACTTGATCTATCAGGATATTTGCTTGATACACTTGAGCTTTTTTTTGCTGGCCTGTTACGTTTGAAATCACTACAGTTGCAATGGACGCCAAAATAATAACGGCGATCATAATTTCCATCAAAGAAAAGCCTCTATTGTATTTTCTCATTAAAAGTGCCCTTTTTTTATCATTACAATAAGAAACATATTCGCATAAATTAATACATTTTTAAAGAAATTTCACACGATCCAGCTCATAGAAGACATATAGCCAGTTAGCCCTTCTAAATTGTAAATTTGTAAAAGAGGAATAATAGTTGAAAAAACAATAAAGGCAATAACGCCTCCCATTAAAATAAGCATTGCAGGCTCCAGGAGAGCTGTCATAGTTTCCAGATCTGTTCGAACTTGATTGTCATAAGTGTCGCTGATTTGTGAAAGCATTTCCTCTAAGTGACCCGTTTTCTCACCCACTCGAATCATTTGTGTGACCATAGGAGGGAACTCTCCTGAGTGGATCAGCGGTGTGGATAAACTTTCACCTCTGGAAATTAAATCTCTGGCTTCGTTAATGATTTGTTGAAGTTTTTGGTTGTTGACTACGTTTTTAACAATTTCCAAGGCATCCATCACAGGGACACCGCCTCGAAGAAGAGTAGAAAGAGTTCGTGCAAATCTGGAAATGGCTACAGATCGAATCAACTGGCCGAAGACAGGAAGTTTTAAAGAAATATGGTCCCAGGTTTTTTGTCCGCTGGCACTTTTTTTCCATCTCCAGAATCCAAAAATAATAAGTGTAAGAAATAGAGTTAGGGGCATCCAGTTAGCAATCAAATAATCGCTAAAATCCAGGAGCATTACAGAATACCAGGGCAGGGTGTTTTCTGTATTTTCTTCAAATAAAACACGTACTTTCGGAACAACGTAAACCAATAGAAAAATAATCATAAAAAAAGCAAAAACAGCCATTAAGCTGGGGTAAATAAGGGCGGACCGAACTTTGTCCTGCAAGCGTGACTGTGCTTCTGTGAACTGAGCTAAACGCTTTAAAACAATGTCTAAAGTACCGGAAAGCTCTCCTGCTTCACACATGGAGATGTAAGTTTTATTAAAAATTTTTGGAAACATTGCAAGCGCCCGATGCATGCTTTTACCTTCGTTGATGGAGTTTCTGATTTGAACAAGAGCTTCTTTCATTGTGGGATGAGTGCTTTGCTTGATCAGGGTGTCGTAAGCATCTACGAGAGGCACTCCTGATTTCAGCATTGTCGCTAAATTGTGGGTCATGAGGTTTAATGTTTTAATATCGACTTTTTTTGAAAATAAAAATTGAATATTATTTTGCTGGGAGGGGTCTTTGATAGATACAATATAAATGCCGTTGTTTTTAATTTGATTGCGTGCGGATGTCACATTATCAGCTTCGACACGGCCGCTGACATTTTGACCTTTTTGATTTACACCTTTAAATTCATATACAGCCATTATTGTTTATCCTCTTTTGCTCTGTGATTTCAGTTGCCTCCTTATCACTTTGCCCCTGCGTTCCTACGTCATTCCGGACTTGATCCGGAATCCAGTGCACTCTACTTATAAATCAATTTGAGTATTTGTTAAAACCTCTTCCACTGTTGTTACACCTTCTATAATTTTTTGAATACCGTGATCTCTGAAAGGCACCATCTTTTGTTGTAGAGCTTCTTTTTTAATAGTTTGTCCGTCACTGCTTTGAATAATATGTTTTCGTATAGGGTCTGTTACAATCAATAGTTCTTGTATAGCTGTTCTGCCGATATAACCTTTATTTTCACATTTATCACAGCCTTTGGCTTTATAAATATGCCGGCCTTTTGGAATTTTAAAATTATCTAATGATTTTCTTTCTGCAATGGTGGGTTGATAAGGTTCTTTGCATTCCATACACAAAACACGAACCAGTCTCTGGGAAATAACTCCCAAAAGAGATGTAGCAATAAGGAAAGGTTCGCATCCCATATCGATCAGCCTTGGAAAAACACCGGCAGAATCATTGGTATGTAAAGTGGATAAAACCAAGTGACCTGTAAGTGAGGCATTGATCGCAATTTTCATTGTTTCCAGATCTCGAATCTCTCCGACCATGATGACATTTGGATCTTGCCTTAAAATAGATCTCAACCCCCCTGCAAAGGTCAGGCCAATTTTTGGATTGACCTGGATTTGTCCTACGTTGGGCATTCTTTGTTCGACAGGGTCTTCAATGGTAATAATATTTCGTGTTTCGGTATCCATTTGAGAAAGACAGGCATATAGGGTTGTGGATTTACCGCTTCCTGTAGGGCCTGTCACTAACAGGATGCCGTGAGTTTTTGCCAGCATATCATCCAGATGTTTTAAATTATTTTTGGAAAATCCCAACTGATTCAAGTTCAAAATCACCTGTGAGCGGTCCTGAAGCCTAAGCACCAGGCGTTCGCCAAAAGAAGTGGGCACTGTGCTAAGACGAACATCAATGTCTTTTCCGGCAAGTTTTAAAGGGATGCGGCCGTCCTGAGGAAGTCTTTTTTCAGCAATGTTGAGATCGGCCATCACTTTTATTCTTGAAGTGATTGCTCCCTGAAGTCTTTTGGGAGGTTTGAATACAGAGTAAAGTACACCATCCACCCGGAAGCGTATCATCAGCTCTCTTTCATAGGGTTCAATGTGGATATCAGAAGCTCTTTCTTTAATAGCTCGAAGAAACAAGGTATTTACTAATTTAATAACAGGGGCTTCGTCTTCTGCGTCCAATAGGTCGATGACGGGATCATCCAAGTCATACTCTTCTTCTTCAATACTTTCGAGACCTTCCAGGCCGCCGGTATATTTCTCATAGATGGTATTGATGGCAGACTGAATGTTGGCAGTTGTACTCACAATAGGATGAACATTTTTTTTAAATTTTACACGCAGGTCTGAAAACACTTTAAAATTTAAAGGATTGCTTGTGAGAATAAAAACATTTTCATTATCTTCTTTATAAGGAAGGATCATATTATTCTTGGCATATTGAATAGGGATACCGTGAATAAGATGTTCGGGGATATTATGAACCTGAATATTTTTTTCGAAAGGAGTGTTGAGGTGTTTGCAGAGTAAAGACATCACTTCATCAGGAGCTGAAGGGGACTTTTCACTTAAGCTTTCACGCAGAGTTTTGCCTTTCGGATTCTTGGAATCTAAAATAGAGTGATACTGCTCTTGAGAAAGAGTGGATAATTTGTAAATAAAAGAATCATATTGAGTGGGTGTTTTCATAATTTCCTTTTTACACTATCTTTCTGTTTTTGTCATCTTAACATCATTCCTGCAAAACCATGTTATTCCTGTACGCACCAATCTCTCCTGTACACACCAGTCATTCCGGACTTGATCCGGAATCCAGTGCGTAGCAAATACTTTATATAAGCAACTCAAGGCTCAGACAACGAAGCAGTGCAGGTGGCAACCGAAACTGCTGAGCGAAGGCTGTCAAAGAATCTGCTCCACTTCAAATCCGAACTCTCTTGAGTCGCTTATACAAAATATTTCACTCCTATATGTAAAAGTCACTCTAGACTGTCTTTCTGTCATTCTGGAAACGTCACCCCTGCGAAGGCAGGAGTCCAGTAAAACAATCACAGGTTTATTCTGCATTGCTGTCTATAATGTTTCCAAAGTTGTCGTTGGGAGGAAGATTCTCTTCAGCGGCAGGCTCAGAATTGTCAATTTCTTCAAATGAGTTTGTGTCGATACCATCAAAGAGCCCTGGAATAACTTCTTCTATATTTTCTTCTATATTAAGTTCTTCTCCCTCTGTATTTTCCATTTCTTCCTCTTCCGGATTTTCAAATCCTTCTATATTTTCTTCTGTTGCATCTTCGTTTTCTGTACTTTGTATTGCTTCTATCTCTGTCATGTTTTCAGGGTTTTCTGTATCCTCTTCTATTTCTGTATTGTCAGCAGGGTCTTCTATCACTATTTCTTGTTCTGTTTGAAAACTGTTTGGTGGAGCTACAGCAGTTTCCTCTGTTCGTTTAGGCGGAGTCTGGCTTAAAATTTTTTGAACTTCTGCCTCATTATTATCTCTATTGTTCATAAAGGTTTTGATAAACTCCACTCTTTGATCCACCTGGTCTCTCAGAATGTCAGCTTTATCTTGAGCTGTTTTAATAATTTTAGGAGTGATAAAGACAATTAAATTTTTCTTCTTTTTCTTTTTTTCTCTAGCACTAAAAAGCCATCCTAAAATGGGGATATCTCCTAGAATAGGAATTTTATTAACTGTATCCAGTTCTTCATCATGCATCAAACCGCCAAGCACTGCTGTTTCCTGATCATCTAAAATAATATTGGTTTTAATTTCTCTTTTTGTAATAGTACGAGTGGAATCGGTAAGCAGTGCAGGCCCATCAGTTGTTGGGCTGAGAGAATCTATTTTTTGTTCAATTTGCATACGAACAGATTTGCCGTCAGGGTTGATATATGGAGTGATTTTTAAAGTTGTAAAAATGTCCTGTCGAATATGATTGGGTTGATAATAAAAATTATTAGGGCCGGCGGTTTGTTGTGTTTGTGTCACACCGACAGCGGCATTGACTCCTACAGAGATAGAGGAAGGCTCGTTATCAATAGCAATAATTTGCGGAGTGGATAAAATATTTCCTCCAGTTTGTTTTTTCAGTGCATTGACGAAGGTCATCAGGCTTGGTATTTGCATACCTTCTGTCATATCTACTCCTTTTGTCGCTTTATTGCTGTCATCTCCCGGTATAGCTCCCACATTTTTAAATTCTTTCAACAGTCCTAAAAGAGGAAGGGCTGGGCCTACGTTGACAAAATCAGCGCTAAAACCCAGAACGGATTCATTGCCGGGTTGTTTCATTAAATCTGTAAAACTATGAGAGCTAAACCCTATACGAGGCAATATACCGCTGAGTTGACCTTTTCCGTCTTTGAGGAATTTATAAGTTGTAATATCCCAGTCAAAACCATCCTCTGCATTCAGATCCATAATAATGGTTTTAATAAAGACTTGATTTTTGGGAATATCAATTTTGTCCAATATGGATTTTAAAATTTGATAATGATGCCTTTTGGCTGTAATCAGCAGGCTGTTTGTATTTTTATCATGAGAAACTCTAATGGTGTCCTGCATACCGCTGGGAGAACCAAAAAGGTTTTGAAGTCCAAACTGTTGGCGTACATTTCTTGGAGCATTTTTACCGGCAGAGGGTGCTTGTGTTTGTAAGATGCTGTTTAAGGTTTTTTCAATTTCTTCAGCCACGCCATACTTCACGTAATAAACAAAGATGCCTCCTGCCGCTTGGGAGTCGAATTTAATATCTAATTTCTTTATTAAATTTTTTACTTTTTTAATGCCGTCTTTGGTTCCTGAAATAATAATGGAGTTGGTTCTTTCATCCGGAATCAGAGCAGAGACTCCGGAGGTGTTGGCTTGCGTGGAAGAAATAAGGTTAGAGCCGGGTCGGCTTCCGGATCTGGTCACAGGACGCCGGCGGGAGGTTGAAGCTCTGTTTGTAATCAATAGATGAAGTTTATTTGTTAAGTCGATCGCGGCGGCATGCTGGATAGGCACCACTTCCAATTGGGTATATACATTTGGAATGTCCAGCTCTTTAATAATCTGACTGACTTTTTCAATGGTTGATCCGTAGTCGCTGACAATAATGGTGTTGGCTTCTTCATAAAAAAGGGCTTTGCTGTTTTTGTCAGAAAGAAATTGTTTCAGGTGTTTTTCCAAAACTTTAACATTAGCATGTTTAAGTTTAAAAATTTTCGTGATGTATTGATCGGCATCCGGAAAATATTCTCCTTTATAAACCTGTACATTATCTCTGGAAGCTTTATCTGCACTGATCACTTTCCAAAAAGCGCCGCTTCGAACCAGAGCATAGCCGTTAATGGATAGTGCTGATAAAAAAGCCTGGAAAGCTTCAGCTACTGTGATCGGCGATGGGGCGACAATGCTGATTTTGCCTTTGATATTTGTATCAATAATAAAATTGATCCCTGTCAGTTTGCTCATCGCTTTAACAATGTCGCCGATATCCGCATTTGGATAATCAAAGCTTTTTATGATGTCAGGAAAGTTTTCAGAATCAATATCGTCAATAGAAGCTTCGTTCAGGGGAATGCCGGAGACAGCACCCTTTTTTTGAACTTTCTCCTGACTCATAGAGACAAAAGGAAAGAGCATAAAGCAAATGAATAAAATCCATTTCATAGTAACTTCCTTGTTTATTCTGTTTCTATCATAGTCAGTTTCCAAGATGAGAACAAGTCCCTATTGGACAGAGGTGTCTTCATTAATGTTGTAGGAGATTTCACGGGTTTCTCCATTTTCACTTTCCACTACAATAGAGAATTGACTATCAGCTCTAAATTGCTGAAAAAGCTTTTGAGCTTCCATATCGTTATTGACTTTTTCACCATTGACAGAAATCAGCATATCTCCTTTAACAAAACCCAGGCTTTCGAAAATACTGCCTTCTTCCATCCATGTAAAAGTGTGTCCTAGCACTTTGCCATCTGTGCCATATTTTGGTTCAACCCTTGCTTGTTGCAATATGTCAGGAAGTTGTTGTAAATATTCATTAAGAGAGGAGCGGGTGACAGAATATTGATTGTTATTTGTTTTTGAAATGCCTTTATGCGTGATAGGTTTTGTCTTTGGTTGTTTTAAAGGCTGATTTTCAATTTTGCCTGTTTTATTTCTAACATTAAATAAAGATTCTTCAATGGGAATTTCCAGATGTTCCATTTGGTTGTTAATAAGATTCATAAATATCACTTTTCTTCTTTGGATCTGAGTAACTCTGGCTTTATTGTCAATGGTGTCTCCAACAAAATAAGAGTTTGTTTCTCCGGGGGTGACTTGAATAGAGGCCATAGACCGCTTGGGGTTAAAGTTTTCAATAGTGCCAAGAAGTTTAAAAGGCAGGTTTGTTTTTTTTGATTCACCGGTGAAAGTTGGTTCCTCTTGCCTTTCCAGTTCGCTTAAAGGGGGAGGGATGGGGCCGCTGTGGAAAATATTTGCTGTATGTATAAAATTTGAAGATGAGGAGTTTGCTTTTTGTTTGACAGAAATAGTTTTAGGTTTTGTCGAAGTAATAGTGCTTTGAGGGAGAAGAAAAGGCCAGATAAATAAAATAAAAAGATCTGCCAGAGCAATGGTGACTATTACAGTAATGATCCATCTTTTATATTTAAAAAAAAAAGGAGGGATTTTTTGTAAAAAACTGTTGAAATCAATATTTTTGAATTGATTCCGAAGAAAGTTTTTAGACTGATATAAAACTTTTTGTAATAACAGTTTCAAGTTTAAGATCCATGTTGATTATTCATTTTTTCAATATACAAGCTCTGGCTGGGGAAGGCAAATTCGACATTAAGTTGCTGGGCCAGCTTGAGAATTTCCAAAAAAATTTCTTGCCTGAACTGAAGTTCTTCATTCCAATTGGCGACCTGTAAAAAGAGATTAACAAAGATATTTAAGCTGGAGTCCGCATAGCCGGAAAAAGAAACCTGATAATAATCTTTTTTTGTTTTCGGATGTTTTTGAATAATATTTTTAATGCCTTCTACAAAAGATTGAATTTTTTCAGATGGAGTGGAGTAGGTCACTCCTAATGTGAAACGGGTTCTTCGAAACTTTCGTTTTCCCATATTGTCAATTTGAGCATTTGCTATGGTGAAGTTGGGGACGGAAATAACAGAGTCATAAAAAGTTTTTATTTGTGTGGATCGAAAGCCGATGCTTTCTACAGTGCCTTCCACCTTGTCAAACTGAATCCAGTCTCCAACGACAAAAGGGCGGTCAAACAGGATCACCATAGAGCCAAAAATATTGGAGAGAGTGTCTTTGGCGGCTAAGGCTACAGCGAGCCCGCCGATTCCAAGTCCTGCCAGTATAGATGTCACATTGTAGCCGAGGTTTTGAACAATTAATAAGCCTCCTACTATAAATATGAGAAAGCTGATTGTTTTTCTAAAAAATTCAAAAAAAGCTTGGTGTTGGGAGTATTCCTGCAATTTATTTTTTTGCACCCAATGGATAAGAGGGGATAGGGTGTGGTGAATGAGAAATAAAACAGACACCCCTATATAAATCTGAAAAATTTTTGTAATTAATGTCAAATCATGAGCGACAACAGAGTCAGCCAGCAAAACCAAAAGAGCAAAAAGGCTGTGTGGAATCCAGAATCGAATCCCTTTGCAGTCTGTTTGTTTCAAAAAAGGCAGAAGAAAAAAGATCCAGCGGCTGATAATATAAGAAACAACAAAACAAATAAAAAAGAGGGCTGTAAAGGCCAGGGCTCCCCAAATAATATCGCTCATAAAAAAGCTGGGCAGTAATTCTTTATATTGTTCAATAGACATGGCTCAAGATTTTAATAGCTCTTTAGAAACTCATCAAGTCGAGTATGATTTAATGATACAGTGTGCGGAGCATAAAAAATGTGGTTTGGATTTGGCTTATGGAGCTTGTAGAGTGAGAATTGTACAACAAATTATATGCTATAACAGGTAGAGATATAAGTGTAGTAATAAACTTTTGTTGTAATAATCTAAAGATTTTCATTTTGAAAAAGATTTGTTTAGGTTTTGTATTGTTATTTGAATTGATGTGTGGATTTAGTTTTAAAATTTTAAAAATTTAAAGTGTTGTTTTTTGGTTTCTTTCACGGGCGAGCATGGGTGAGCGTTTGTGGTTATTTTTTTGTAGAGGCTGTAGCCGTTGAAGGGTGCGAAGGGCGATACTGTTTATTCTTGGATCTTTGTCTTCAAGTAAGGCAAAAAATAAGTCTTGGTCTTTGGGTTCTGAAAATTCGGAGAGAGTTTGTACGATGGTGTAGCGCACCCAAAGGCTTTTACCATTTTGAAAATTTTGTGGATCTCCCAACTGAGTCCATAAAACATCTTTGTATTGTGTAGCTCTTCTTCTTCGAATGAGTTCCACACTGGCGGTTCTAAGCATTAAAGCGGGGTGATTTAAAAATTGAGCGGCTTTTCTGACGGCTGATTCCGGTTGGATAATTTCCAGAGCAATAAGGCCTGCATTTTTTAAAAACCAATCAGAGCTGTTGAGGGCTTGATCGATAAGTGGTTTTGTTTGTTGGGGATTCATGCGTGTCATGCTCATAAGGGCTTGCCATTTCATGGTGGGGGAGCTTTCTGGTATTTGAAAAATGTGTTTCAAATAGGCAAAGTAGTGAGGTCTTTTTTTGAAAAACTGGCTTCTGCGATTTACGGGTAATTCCAGGGCTTGTTTAAGGATGTTATATTGCCTTTTGGAAATTTTTAAAGCGTGAGCACTCAGCCCTATTAAAAGAGAGGTAAGAACAAGGTATTTCATTTGTTTGATCTTAAAATAGAAAAAACCAAAAGGAATGCTTTAACAAAGGGTATTAGGACTTTTGTAGGAATAAGTTGTGTCCGCAACAACTCATCACTCCCACAAAAACAATTCACCCCTGCAAAAAAACGTCATCCTGTACACATCAGTCATTCCGAACTACGAAGCAGTGTAGCTGCCAAGCGAAACTGTTGAGCGAACGCTTGCAAAAAATCCGAAAGCATAGTTATTCACCATGAAAACAGGAATCAGTCATGCATCCGGAATCTATCTTGTATGTACGACTGGATTTTGATTTTTATTCAATTATTCTTTAATAACTGTAGTCTTTGATTACAAAATTTTTATACTTTCTTTAATTCCAATATAATGCACCCAGTTGCCGGCGCCGGCAATATCATTACTACTTTTTCATTTTGAAAGTAGAGATGGTTAAAATACTTTGTATAAGTAGCTCAAAGTTCAGACATGCGTTTTGCCACAGAGTGGGCCAGCCACTCTGTGCTCAAATCCGAACTCGTTTGAGCCTCTTATACAAAGTATTTTATATTGGCCTTTCTTGTAATAAATGCCATCACTGCGTGTACTCACCACCCCCGCGCTGGTAATAATTCAGTTACATATTGCAATAATAAAATAATTTTTTTATAAAAAAACTTGACCGGATTTTTGTATCTTTTAATTGGTCATATATTTATTTTCTCATATCTTTGAATGTCTTTTTTTTACCTTCAACACTAACAATCGCTCTATAAGCCTTATTCCTCTAATAACAAGCCTTTCAAAATTCATTTATGCTATTGCTGAAATCTCGTTTTAAAAACCCGTGTTATATTGATGACCAATTTAAAAACAAAAGGAGATAAAATGTTAAATATTGAAGTGCAAAATAAAAAACAATGTTTTCAAAGTAAAGAGATAAATATAGAAGAAAGATCTTGCCTGAAGCTTAAAAACCTAAGCAATCAAAAACTACTTTCTCAAACTAAACTTTTAGCTCAAAAAGAAAGAAATATAACTATTCAAGTTATTAGGCACCTATCTGAAATAGAATTTAGAAAACTTCACCTTAAAAGAGGTTTTTCCAGTTTATTTGATTACACAGTTAAAGAACTGGGATATAGCGAGGGCTCTGCTTATCGTAGAATCAAAGCTATGAAATTATGTCGTGAAGTGCCAGAAACAACAGCCAAACTTGAAACAGGAAGTTTAAACTTAACAACAGCTTCACAACTGCAAACCTTCTTTGAAAAACAAAATAAAAAGGTAATAAAAATCCAATCTGACTTAAATGTAAAACACATTAAGCATCAAATAAATTTTGAAACACAAGCTCTGGAAAATAGAGTTTTGCCATCAACAACAACTGAATGTGGTGTTTCTCAATTAAAAGATAAAAGTCTTGGCCAATCAGAATTACAACGCAGTGATTCTTCGCCGCGAAGAATAGTTGCGTCATATTTGGACGATAAAAACCAAAAACTAAATTTATTAGAAAAGGTAGAAGGTAAATCCAGTCGTCAGACTGAGAGGCTTCTTTGTGAAGTGGACCCTGAAATCTCTATTCCAAAAGAGAAGCTTAGATTTATTGGAAACGGCAAAACGGAATTAAAAATTATAATGGATGAAGGTTTAAAAAAGAAAAGAAAGTCTGGTCAGACTAATCAAACTATTCAAAAAGTTCAAACTAAAAATAATCAGCAATCAAAAATAACAAGCACAGCTATTTCAAAACAATCCAGATATATTCCAGCTGAGATCAGACGTTTCATCTGGACTAGGGATCATGCAGAATGTAGTTATGTTTGTCCTGAAACCAGGAAAAAGTGTTCATCCAAACATTTACTGCAGATAGATCATATTCAACCTTATTCTTTAGGTGGAAGTTCCAAGCCGGATAATCTCAGACTGCTTTGCGCCGGTCATAATCAGTATAGAAATAACAATTTGTGATTGTATTTATTAGCTGGATCCTCGCCTGCGCGGGGATGATGTTGTTCTGGTGTTCTATGTTTTTCAAATGTGTAACTTTTACACTGTTTTTCTATAAAACTTTAATATTTTTAAGTTTACAGGTATAACAATAGCTCAACAGATATCCAGGATCAATAACAGAGCTTATTCAGTAGTTACATAGGGGAATAATGAGAAAAATTGGTTTTTTATTTTGTATTTTTGTGTCAATTGTTTGTTTTGGAGTTTTAGCTGAAGCAAATTACTATGAAGTATTAGGAGTATCTCCAAATAGTTCTCAAGAAGAAATTAAAAGAGCCTATAGAACACTAGCTCAACAGTTTCACCCTGACAAATCAACTCTTCCAGCAGATCAAGCGAATGCGGAAATGGCAAAAATTAATGAAGCCAATGGAGTATTGAAAGATCCAAAAACACGCAGACTGTACGATGGACGTTTAGAAAATAGAATACATACAGGACATAACTTTACGGGAGGGGGAGCAAATGACTCCAAAGACACACGGTTTGATTACAACAAATATTATGAAAATTTTAATGGATCTGTTGAAATATACACACTTGATTTACTCAAGAGACGTATGCTTGCAACATTGGCTGTTACGAGGGGAGGAAAAAAGGGAAGTCAAATTTTACTTATGTTAGCGAGAGACCCCTCTCTTGCTATAAGAAGTTACGTTTTAGCATTTATTATGGATAGGGTAATACTTCGTGAATGGAATGATATAAATGTTCAAGAGACTTTGGAAACTTTAGCATACGATTCTTCACAAATGTCACACCAGTTACACCGAGATATTTTGAAAGCTATCACAAACCTCAATACGGTTTCTGATTTTAGGGGTGTAAATGTTCAGGAAATTTTGAAAATTTTAGCAGTGAGCGCTCCACTCATTACCAGAGAAGATGTTTTGAAGACTGTGGTAGACATGGGAGGATTTTTTGACAGAACAAATATTCAGATGAACATTTTAAGTATTTTAGCGCTTGATCAGGATTTTGATTTGAGAAAAGAAGTTTTAAGGGAAACTATAAATTTGTTGGCTTCTATGAGAAATATGGAAACTATAAATTTATCGGATGTTTCTATGGGAAATACGATCATCCAAATTTTTACGAAGGATTCAAGTGTAGAGATTAGAACTTTGGTTCCATTTTATCTTTTTGATAAACTCACTATAATGAGTGAGAACGATAGATTCTCAATATTAAGTGGTATGGCATTAGACTCTCATCCAAAGGTGAGGATTAGTGTTATTCATAATGTGAGCCGTTTAACAATAGGCGATAGTATAGTTGAGAAAATTTTGAATTTATTTGTAAAAGATACAGATTGGAAAGTGATTCTTGAACTGTTAAAAGTTGCTGTCTATTCAGATACAAAAACAGCTCGAAGCATTACCTCTCAAGTTTTGAAAGATCATCCTGATGTAGAAATAAGAAACCAGGCTATTGAGTATATCAGGGCAAATCAAAACATTTCCGATGATCGTAGAAAATTATTGCTGAGAAGTTGTGAGTCAAAGTTCAAGAGATTTAAGAATTTATTTAAAAATTGATGTTTTTTAATTCAGCAAGAAGGAAGAGCCGGTCTTTTTGCCTTATACCTATGACCGTTTTTATAGTGGTAAGAACAGTTCTTGGAACAGGTTTGATAAACCCTATCTTTATCCATACAAAGAGTGCACACTATACATTCTTTACGGCAGTGTTGGCATGAAATAGACTGATCTCCGGCCTGTCCGCAATGAGGACATAGTTTATATTTTCCAGACGGCTTTAACTTTTGATCCAAAGTCACCCTGTGATCAAACACAAATAAATTTCCTTTAAAGTGAGAGTTTGGAAATTCTTTTAGATAATTTAAAACTCCTCCTTTAAGTTGCTGTACTTGTTTAAAACCCTGACTTTTCATTTCATTTAAAGCTTTTTCACATCGGATGCCCCCTGTACAATAAATCAAAACTTTTTTGTCTTTGGGAATCTTAGACTTTTTTAATTTTTCAGGGAAATTTTTAAACTGATCCAAGTTTAAATCCAGTGCTCCTTTAAACTTTCCAACCTGCACTTCATAATTATTTCGAATATCAAGAAGCACAGGGTTTTTGCTCAAAGCCATTTCCCACTCAACAGGATTCAGATGTGTATTATCTGAAAAGGGAGACAGTTCTTCTTTGCCGGAGGCAACAAGTTCTTTTTTTATTTTAATTCTAAGCTTTTTAAAACCCCAGGAATGAGATATTTGCCATCGGGCCTGAATAGGAATCCCTGTCTCTTCGCGTAAAACCTGCAAATATCTCTTAAGATGACGTAAAGATCCTACTAACGTAGCATTGATACCTTCCCCGGAAAGTAATATCAATCCTCGAAGGCCTATACCTTTGTTTTGGATTACGTCTTTTAAAGTATTGAGATGTTCCACAGGCAAAGGGTGGTAATGATAAAAAGTGCAGACAGAAAGAGGTTTTTTAGTTAAGAGTGAGTTCATGGAAGGAATTGTACTGAAAACAAAAAAAAGAGCAATAAAAAGATGGATGTATTAAAGGTTTCCAATTTAGTGAAGAATTACGGCAGTTTTTGTGCTGTCAATGGCGTGTCTTTGAAGGTGCAAAAAGGAGAGATACTGGGTCTCCTTGGGCCCAATGGCGCCGGTAAAACTTCTTTAATTCATTCCATTGTCACTGTAGAGGATTTTCAAAAAGGCTCTATTGAAGTTTGCGGCTATAATTTAAAAAAAGAAATCCGTTTGTGTAAATCAATGATAGGTTATATGCCTCAGGAGATTATCAATCACTCCTATTTTAATGTGGAAGAAGTGCTTTACTATCATTCCGGCTACTACGGATGTTTTAATAATAAGGATTATATAGAGCATTTAATGAAAAAATTTGCTCTTTGGGAGCATAGAAAAAAACGTATTATACAATTAAGCGGAGGGATGAGGAGGAGGCTTCTTTTGGCTAAATCCCTGGTGCATAATCCAGAACTCTTGTTACTGGACGAACCCACTTCAGGTGTGGATGTCAGTTTAAGAGACGACATATGGGAGTTTGTTCGAAGATTAAGAGATGAAGGGAAGGCTATTTTATTTACCACACATTACCTGGAGGAAGCAGAAAAGCTTTGTGACCGTGTGGCTATTATCCATAAGGGAGAATTGGTTCGGCACAATAAAACAATCAGCCTGATCCAGGAGTTTACTCTTAGAAAACTGGGAGTTCAGTTAAAAACAAAAGTAAATGTAGTTCATAAGTATTTAAAGTTAAATACTGAAAATTACTTGGAATTTCACATCCCTTTTTCTTTGGATATAGGCCGCCTGCTGGAAGAGGCGGGTTTGAGTTTATCTCAAATTCAGGATATTCAGATTCAGGAAGGCTCCCTGGAGGATGTGTTTAAAGATGTGCTGGATGGAGAATAAATCATGCTAAACTCAACTCAACTTAAATCCATTCAAACACGTATCAAGTGGCTTCCTTTTATTGCTTTTTTCAGAAGGGAGATTCACCGTTTTTCAAAAGTGTTTATTCAAACCATTTTTATTCCTGTTATTAACTCTTCTATGTATTTAATTATCTTTGGAGTCAGTCTGGGCTCAAGGCTGGACTTGGAAGGTTTTTCTTATTTGGAGTTTATTATTCCCGGGCTGGTGATGATGAGTTGTTTATCTAATGCCTTTCAAAATAGTGCAAGCTCTATACTAAGTCTGAAATTTGCAGGGGATATTGTTGATGTGCGTGTGTCTCCTTTAACAATTCAACAGACCCTCTGGGCTTTAGCCTTTGGAGGGGTGTGCAGAGGTATTTTGGTTGGCGGTGTTGTTTTAGTTGTAGGGGAGCTGTTTCATTTTTATTATTTGGATCGATGGCTGATTCCTCATTCTATAGGCGGGCTTTTTGCTTTTTCTGTTTTGGCAGGCTTGGTTTTTAGCAAAATGGGAGTGGTGATTGCTCTCTGGGCTAAAACTTTTGATCATATTGGAGCTGTGGGAGGTCTGGTGATTACCCCTTTAACTTATCTTGGGGGAGTGTTTTTCTCATTGGAGATGCTTAGCCCCTTTTGGCAGAAAGCTTCTTTGTTTAATCCTATTTTATATTTTATCAATGGAGTGAGATGGAGTTTAATTGGAATGTCTGATGTGACTGTTGTTGTTAGTTTAATAGTTTCAGGATTGGCTTTAGTTGTTTGTCATGTGGGAGGAGTTTTGATGATTAAGAACAGCCAGTATTATCGTCGTTGGTAAGGGGCCGTATTTATGCAGAATGCAGTGGTGACTGTAGATGGTCCGGTGGCTTCAGGTAAAACCGTTCTTTGTCAAAGACTTGTTCAAAGGCTTAATCAGTGGGATTGGCTTTCTACGGGAGTATTTTACCGTGGATTGGCTTATATGATTTTAGAATTGGGTTTAAAAGACTCTGAAAAAAAATGGCCTCAGATGATTTCTGAAGAAAAATGGAAAGTGGAAAAAGAAAAACACCAAACCTCTTTTTGGTATGAAGGGGAAAATAAAACTCCTTTGATTTACAATGCCTCTATAGATCAAATGGCTTCTCGTGTGGCTGAAAATATTCCTGTTCGCCAGGCTTTAATTTCCTGTCAGCGCGCTCACAAAAAAGAGGGTAGAGGTTTAATTGCAGAGGGGAGAGACTGCGGCACAGCTATTTTCCCTCAAGCCCCTTTGAAACTTTATTTAACAGCTCAGGATGAAGTTCGCGCTCAAAGAAGGGCTAAAGACAGAAATGAACTTCCGGATCGTGTAATTTCGGCACAGAGAAAAAGGGATTATTCAGATTCTCAGAGGGCTTTTAATCCCTTAAGAAAACCTGAAGGTGCATGGATCATTCATACAGATCAATATTCACTGGATGAAATGGAAGAAATGGTTTATAAAAAAGTGAAGAGTTTATTTTAATTGACATTCTGTGCTTTTTCAGTGAGTGTTTGATTGTCGCTATAAAATTAAGAGGACGAAATGATTTTTAAAAAGGATACAGCCGAATCAACGGCTCAGCAGGAGTCTGTCGGCAAGAAGACTCAAATTCAAAGATCAGCTTTGCTGGATCAATTGGATAAAGAGGATGTTAATATTGAGCCCAACCCTCATGAAAAATCTTATGTGGATGAATCTAAAGATTTCACAAAATTCTATAATGAAAATATAGCTCATCAAAATTTTGAAGTGGGAGCTATTGTAAAAGGCAAAATTGTGGATGTGGATGATGACTATGTTGTTGTGGATGTGAATTACAAAAGTGAAGGCCTTATTCCCAAATCAGAATTTCAGGGGGCAGAGGGTTTTGTCGGTATTGAGATTGGAGCGGAAGTGGAGGTCTATATTGACTCCATTGAAAATGACAACGGTATGATGGGGCTGTCTAAAGATCGAGCGGATATCATTCGTGTGTGGGAGGATATTTCCAAGGTTGCTAAAAATCAGGAGATTATTGAGGGCACTGTAATTGCAAAAATTAAAGGCGGTTTGCAGGTGGATATTGGCGGAGTCAAAGCTTTTTTACCTGGAAGTCAATTGGAGCTTCGTCCTGTTAGAAATCTCAATCAATATTTAGGAAAAAAATATTCTTTTAAGATCATTAAGTTTAATCAAAAAAGAGGAAATATTGTTCTTTCCAGAAGAGTGATCTTAGAAGAGGAAAGAGCCAGTTTAAGAACTCAAACTTTGGATGGTATTGATAAAGGTTCAGTAGTCAGTGGTATCGTTAAAAATATTACAGATTATGGTGTGTTTTTAGATTTGGGGGGTATTGACGGACTTTTACATATTACAGATATCAGTTGGAGCAGAATTAAACACCCTTCTGAGAAATTGTCTATTGGTGAAACTATCCAAGTTAAAGTTTTGAAATTCGATAAAGAGAAAAAAAGAGTCAGCCTTGGTTTAAAACAGCTTCATGAGCATGAAAATCCATGGGAGCAGATCAAAGATGAAATTAAAGCAGGTGCGAAAGTGAAGGGAAAAGTCATGAGCTTTACAGACTATGGCGCTTTTGTAGCTATTAAAGAAGGAGTGGAAGGTCTGGTTCATATTAGTGAAATGAGCTGGGGCAAGAAGGTCAAAAACCCTTCTGATGTTTTAAAGATTGGAGAAGAAGTGGATTTACAGGTGATCCATGTGGATCAGGAACAACAGCGCATCAGCTTTAGTATGAAGAGGTTGAAAGAGAATCCATTTCAGCAATGGATTGATAAATATCCTGTGGGTCACAGTATGGAAGTTGTTGTAGACTCTATAGTGGATTTTGGATTTCTTGTGCATTTTACAGATGATGAAGAAGTTGAAGGGTTGATTCGCCTGACAGATTTGACATGGTCTTCACGAGCAACAAAACCTAAATATCAAATTGGAGATAAGGTTAAAGTTGCCGTGTTGGGCTTTAATGTGGAAGAAGAAAAGTTTCAACTAGGTGTGAAACAGCTTCATAAAAACCCTTGGGATCAAATTGAATCTCTGTACTCTATTGGTTCTGTTTATAAGGTTAAAGTGGTTAAAATTATGGACTTTGGAGCTTTTGTTGAACTTTGCGACCATAAAGACGCTGGTGTTGTAGAAGGTTTAATTCACATTAGTGAACTGGATACAAAAAGAGTGGCTAAAGTAGAAGATGTTGTGAAGATAGGAGATGTTTTATCTGCTGAAATTATTACTATGGATAAAGACTCTCATAAAATCGGTTTGAGTGTTAAGCTAGTGAAGTTGAGACAAGAAACAACCGGAAGTGTATCTAATGAAGAAACAGGCCCTATGCAAACTTCTTCCAGTGAGCCTGAAGAAAAGAAAGAAAGCTTTTTTGCAAAAGCTCTTCGAGCGTCTATTGCTAAAGGAAAATCCGATTCCAAGGAAAAATCTGAAGATCTATAGGTGTCATTGATTATGAGTCAAAAGAGTCATTGGTTTGGTTTTCTTTCTTCTGTCAGCCAAAATATCACGGTGATTGTCAACCTGTTGATACTGCTTTTCATCTTAGGCGGATGTATGTTGTTTTGTTCTTCTGTTACAGGGCGATCTTCTTTTTCATCTATTCGGGATGTGGTTCATCAGGATTCTATTCTAGTTCTTCGGTTGGAAGGTTTGATTATTGATTCGTCAGAAATTTTGGAAGATCTCCATGAGTACATGGGAAATAAGAAAATCAAAGGAGTTCTTATTCGAGTGGACTCTCCTGGAGGCACAACTTCAGCCAGTCAGGAAATTTATAATGAAATCCATCGCCTGAAAGCCATACATAAGAAACCTGTTGTCATGTCTATAGGCTCTCTTGGAGCCAGTGGAGCTTTTTATATCTCGATGGCTGGGGATAAAATCGTAGCCAATGAAGCCACTTTGATGGGGTCCATTGGAGTAGTTATTTATCTCACTAATTTAGAGAGGTTATACGAATGGGCTAAAGTAGAAAATTATGTTTTGAAGACAGGGGAGTTTAAAGATGCCGGCTCTCAATTTCGTCCTTTGACCAATAGAGAAAGGGATTTATTTCAAGACTTAATGGATCAGTTTTTGGATCATTTTAAAGAAGTGATTATTAAAGACAGAAAGCTTTCCACAGAGCTTGTAGAAGAGTTTGCAGATGGACGTGTATTTTCGGGAGAAACAGCTTTGCTTCAGGGGTTTATTGATCAAACAGGGACTTATTATGAAGCTTTAAATCTGATTGGAGAAATGACAGGTCTTGGAACAGATCCTGAGGTTTTTGAGCCTGTTAAAAAAGTAGATCGATGGGTAGAGTTATTTAATGCTTCTTTGAGATCTCTTTTTCCATGGTTTCAGCAGTCTTTATTTATTAAACAGGAGTTAAAAGCCCGTCCGCTCTACTTATTGCCTGAAACTATTGGTCTTTCAAAATGAGAAAAATCTATTCAGTAGGATTTCCTGGTATTTCCCCTTTTGTTAAGGCTTTGGTTATTGCAAATATTTCAGCTTGGTTTTTGCTGGTATTGGTGATCCAGCAATTTTTTTTAGATTCTCCTTATGTGTTTCAATTTTTAGGTTTAGTGCCTGATATTTTTTTAAGCGGCTATTTATGGCAGCCTTTTACTTATATGTTTATCCATGCCTCAGGCATTTTTCACATTTTATTTAACATGGTTATTTTGTGGATGTTTGGTTCAGAGTTGGAAAGACTTTGGGGCTCAAAGTTTTTTATGATTTATTATCTGACTTGTGGAGTGGGGGCGGCCCTTATCTATTGTATTGTTTTAATGGCAGTGGCTCTGTTTACAGAAGTGCCCTTGACGGGAGTGCCGGTCGTTGGATCATCTGGAGCTATTTTTGGGTTGATGGTGGCTTATGGTTTAATTTTTAAAGATCGTATTTTATATGTGATGATGATTTTTCCAATGAGAGCTCGAACTTTTATTTACTTTCTTGCCGGTATTGAGATCTTAAGTGTACTGAGTTCTGGATTAGGAGGGCCTGTTGCAAACCTGGCCCATTTGGGGGGGCTGGCAACAGGGGTTCTTTTTTTAATTTTTTGGAAAAACTGGCATACTGTTTCTGCTTGGGTAAAGAGAAAGAAGCCTCACCGTCTGCATGTGGTTCGATCTGAAGACGTGGAGGATCGGAGGCGCTGGCACTAGTTTTTTCTTCTTTTAGAAAAAGAAGCAAAAGAAACGTCATTCCTGTGAAGGCAGGAATCTCTTCGTCATAGGTTTTCATATCTGTCTTGCTTAACTTTAATTGGTAAGGAAATACTTTGTATAAGTGTCTCAAAGCTCAAACATGCGCTCTACTACAGTTGTATTTTGTAAGCATTCGCTCAGCAGTTTCGGTTGGCACCTGCACTGCTTCGTGATCAAAGTCGAACTCGTTTGAGCCACTTATACAAAGTATTTCAATTCCATCTTATAGAAATATAAAAACAGTATGAAAATCTATTAAACTCATTGAAATAAGGAAAGGTGAGGATCAAAGGTCGGCAAAAAGGTCTATTTGATTGCCGTCCGGATCTAAAACGCTACAATAACGTTGTCCCCAAAAAGCATCCCAAGGGGCTTTAACACTTTGGAAACCGGCTTGTATTATTTTTGAGTACAATTCATCTACGCTTTTGACAGAACTTTGTTTAAAACAAAGGCTAACCCCTGTCCCTGAAGGCTCCACCCATTTTGGATTGATTTTTTTTACTAACTCTATTGAATCTACCATAATTCTTACTCCGCTTGGAGTAACACCTTCAAAATGATCTGAGCTTTCATTGAATCTTTTTAGATCCACTCCCAATAATTGATAAAATTTTATAGATGTACTGATATCTTTACTGACTATACCTATGGCATTTAAACTCATTTTCTCATCTCCAAATTGAATCAACTTGCCTGAAAGGTGAAGATAGAGTATTCTACTTGCTTTGAAATAACATTAAGGTGAAAAAGATGTTAGATAAATATTTAAACAAATTATACTTTGATAAAAGAATGATCCACTGGGGGCTTAGTCAGGGAGTGATCTCCCAACAGGATGTCCAAAAACATCTATCTGAGCTGGAAGATGTCAGCGACAAAGCGGATGTTATTCAACCGTCTTCAAAAGAAGATACAGAAAATACAGATTAACGAAGACTTTGTTTTACAAAATGGGTCATGTAATAGCGGATCAAATAATCCATGCGAATATCTTTTCCTTGATGGGTCCACTTCAATTCTCCAAAAGCGCCCCAAGCTCCTTTTAAATAATCTGAGGGGCGATTTTGCTCTTCCTGCCCAGGCAGTGCCGCATCCATATTTGAAAAACGTATAGAAATCCATCCTGCTTCTTTCATGGAGAAAATCATTTTATATCCATTTCGAAAAAGCATAAAATCCGCTGTTGTGCCTGTGATCCCATAAATACGAATACTTCCCATGTAACCTTTAAGCTGATTAAAGAAAGAGATGTGCTGTGTAAATGCAGTGCGAAGCTGTTTTAGGAATTCTACTGTGTGTTCTTGCAAATCTACTTTAGAGGGGACAAATGGATTGGTTGTGGAAATTTTCCCTGTTTTTTCCATTTGCTCTTCTTGATGAACCAAGGTCTTAACCCAATTATTCTGAATTGTTTCCATAAAAACCCTGTAATTATTTTGTTTTGAGGGGGATCATCCTTATCTATATGCTGAAAGTCAAGAAAATGAAGATGTTTATTTTTCCGATTTGTGTCGTGATTTTCATGGTAAAATGTGACAAAATATAGGCCTGTTTTTCAAAAAGGAGTGGTTTTTATGAATTTCAAGAACATTTTTTTATGTGTATTGTTTAGTTTTTGTACAATTTCCTGCAGCAGCTTGTGGAAAAAGATAACTGGAAAAGACAGTGATATAGAAGGGGACATGGCTGGTGATATTGTATCACAAGACATGGATGCAGATCAAAGGGGCAGTGACACTGGTGACATCAGTGGTTTGTCCAGTGTGTTTTTTGCTTACGACAGTTCAGTTTTGTCCGAAGATACGAAAGACACTTTGAAAGAAAATGTAGAATGGATCAAAGACAACAGCCGTGTTTCTCGTGTGGAGCTGGAAGGGCACTGTGACCCTATGGGTTCTGAGGCTTATAACATAGGTTTGGGTCTTCGAAGAGCGCAAGCTGTAAAAACATACTTGGTTTCTTTAGGTGTTTCTGAGGATAAATTCTCTATTGTCAGCTACGGTGAAGAAAGACCTTTGTCGCAAACAGATAACTCTAAAAACAGACGTGTTAACTTTGTGCCTATCTATTAAAAATGGTTAAAATTTTTTATTTAATTGTTTTTGTATTTTGTATCTCTTGTGCTTCGACCATTTCTTTTAAGGAGTATGCCTTTGCAGAAGCGGCTCTTGAAGCTTCTGCCCGTGTAGATGCTCAAAGATTAAGCCCTCATTCTTATGTTAAAGCTCAGTCTTATTTTAGGCAGGGGAGGGTTGAATTTAATAATGCCAATTACGATACAGCCCGCTCTTATTTTACTCAGGCTCAAAAATTAGCTGAGACAGCTGAAGTGCGTAGTTATATTAAACGCAGTCAATCCGGTGGAGGCACTCTTTATTAGGTTTTGTTATTACAAATTTATGAAGTTCATTCTGCTGTGAGGTTTTTCAATAGCCGCTCAACTTAATCCATACGTTTTTTCCATCTTTGTTTGTAATTATTTTCAAGATCTTTAAGAACAGAAAACACTATTTTCTTTTCAAGTTTTTAACGATTTGATCCGAGAAAGCAATAATGAGTACAAAAATAATCTTTTCTAGTTTATTCATTTTTACAATAAACTATTCAGTTGCACGTGAATGTGGCCGCTCCCGGGCTGGCACAGCCAAACACTATGAAGTCAGTATGAGATATGTGGAATATGATGAGCTGAATAGCAGTGACCTGCCTCCTCGAAAGAAATTTAACCTTAATGAAAGTGACTCCAATCAGGATCTGGAGTATCAAGACTCCAATAACGATACTATTATTACTATTAAAATGGAAAGCCGAGACGATCACGGGTATGCTCAGCACACAAGTGATGTACAAATATTAGATGATACAGGTTTCTATACAGCACATTTCTTAATCCAAGATTTAATGAAGAAAGCCAATGAAAATGGAATAATTGATTCAAGAGAAAATAAACAAGAGATTAAACTCATAAAAGAGCAATTAGAAAAATTTAAAGAATTGGTAGAAGAGGTTAAGCAATTTACTGTTTTTTCCTATGAAACAACTGCAGAAGATGTTGAAGACAGCATAGGAGATGAGTATTGGGAAGGAGATGGTGTTTTAGACATATTAAATAAAGATCCTATCAATGCTTATGAATTGTTACAACATTGGACGGTGTTAATGAATGATGTGGCTTCTGCAAAAGATATACGTGTTCAAGCTTATAAGTTGGATGAGCATTCCGGAAACTGGGACACTGTCGCTATACCTTCAATATGGAGAGTTATAGACGGTAGAGATCTCATGTCAAAAGCCATGTTAAAATTACCTCGCTCTTTTGGAGGTACACATTTAGGAGTGGTTAAAGTTGCAGGGACAGCAGCAACACAGGAATTAAAAAAACATTTACATTATCCATATGGGTATCATGCTCACGTGGGTGAGGCTGAAAAAAATGATCCTCTAGATGTATTACTTTATCCTATGTATTGTAATACTGTCCATTCACGTATTCTGGGTCAACCTAGAAGTTTTCTTAGACGTACCAAAGAGGCTATTAGTAGGGGTGTACGTTAAAAATATAAAGAGATATAAGTATGTTAGAAAATTTATTTATGAGTCATAGAAGAAACAAAATAATTCTTTATATTATTTTTCTTTCATTTTTGCTTCATGTCCCCGCTCAGGCGCGGCAAAAATGCAATACCTTTAAAATAACAAATTATAAATTCCAACTTTCCGCAGATAAAGAAGAACAAAACAATATTATTTCTTTTCATAAAGTACAGACAGATCGGCGTTCTTCGTCTCCTATTCAAAAAAGACATCACTTGGATGTGAGAGATGAAACAGGATTCTTGTCTGCTTATGTACTCACTTTTTATTGGATTCAACAAGGAGGCGAGAATAAAAAAACCAAACAACTAAAACTAGTTCAACAAATACTCAAGCATGTTACAAAATTTAAAAACAGAATTGAAAAAATAAAAATAGATCTCTCTAAAAAGAAGAAAAAGAATTCATATCAAAATGATGTGAATCAACTTCTTTCGTATATAAATAACATTTTAAGAGAATTAAAAGCTCAAAATACTAATATTGAGAAGTTAGATGAAGCTTTTAACTCTATTATTACTTTTTCTGTGGATGAATCAAAAATTCAAAATGGAATAGGTGTTTATGCATCCGTTAGAAAAGACGGCAAAAGTCAATGGAGTCAGAAAAAATCTATTAAAGAGCTGGATATTCTTCCTCCTTTGTTTGTTTCGGGAAAAAGAAAAACAAAATTTTTATGCAACAGAGAGGCTGAGAGTATTAAAGTGAGTGTTGAGTTCAGCGAAGGTTCCATAAGTTCTCTCCTCCAAACTCAGGAGGCAGGGTGAGAATGATGAGAACAAATACTCCATTTATTATTGTAGGAATACTGATGTTTTTTCTACCTCATTTTTCTAAAACAGCTGTCTGCTTAAGAGTCGATGCAAAAGTGATTGGATATGATGAAAAACATTTTACATTAAGCTCTGCTGTCAACAAATCTTCTGATAAAAAACCAAAGCAGATACAAATTATCAGGGCTTCCTTATCTAAGACTATGGATAAGTTTTTAAAAATGAATGTTGGCAATGTAGTCAATGAATGTTTTACAGCTAACAGTATTAAAAAAGAATAGATTATACTTATTAATTATCTTTAATAGTTCCAATAGGGTGCAACAATCAGCAACTTCTATTAGTGCATTGCTGAATAATTATTTGATAAAGCTTGATTATAACAATTGAAAGCTTGCTCTTTACTCTGGACTGGGTATGAAAAGTCCTGTAGAGTATAGAAAATTAATGAACCGGGCTGTCTAGTTGACACGAGAGCCGTGATATATTTTTTATCTCAGCAGGTTAAATGAAATACTTTTTATACATCTTCTTTTTCAGTGTTTTCTTCGGTTGTGAGAGTGTACAGAAAACTGTTTCAGACAGCGGTCGTCAGTTAGAAGAGGCCTGGCTGGAGGGGCGAAGCACTCTTTCTAACAAACTTTCCTCTTTTACTCAAAAAAAATCATCTCAGGATGATTTACAGCAGAGCCTTGATTCCATTAAGGAGCGTTTGGATTTTTTAGAAAGGAATATGGTTTCCAAAGCGGATGTGGACTCTTCTATAGAGCTTTTAAGGCGAGAATTATCTGAGATTAAAAAAACTATACCGAAAGAAGAAGAACAGCCTGTTCAGAAAAAAACATTGTTAGAGCAGGCAGAGGAACATTTCAATAATGAAAAATGGAAGCAATCTATTTTTGCTTATGAAGAGTTTCGAAAGCAAAACCCTCAATCAGATAAATTTGCAGAGGCCACTTTAAAAATTGGTTTAAGTTTTCAAAAATTGGAATTAAAAGAAGAAGCTAAAGTTTTTCTTCGGGAAGTGGTAGATCAATTTCCACGTTCAAAAGAGGCGGATACAGCCGCAAAGGCTTTGGAAAATTGAAAGTCTTAGCTGTTGAAACCAGTTGTGATGATACTTGTGTTTCTGTTGTTGATGAAAATGGTTTTGTCGATTTATCTTTAAGACAGGATCAGGACGAAATTCATTCTCCTTTTGGAGGAATTGTCCCGGAAAGAGCCAGTAGAAACCACAGCCGGCATTTGCTTTCTCTGTTAGATCAAGCTTTTAATAAAATTTCTATTGAAGAAATTTCTCTTTTGGCTTTTACAAGCCGTCCAGGCTTAATGGGTTCTTTATTAGTTGGGTCTGTCACTACAAGAACATTATCTGAACTTTATGAAAAACCTGTGCTGGGAATTAATCATATTGAGGGGCATATTTTATCTCCTTTTTTATGGGATAAGGAGTATCAAAAAAAATGGAGCTTTCCTTATTTGGCTTTAGTGGTCAGCGGGGGGCATACTCATTTATTTGAAGTGCAGTCTTTGTCAAAATACATCTTGATTGGAAAAACTTTAGATGATGCCGCAGGGGAGGCTTTTGATAAATTTGCCAGGTTTGTCGGTTTGCCTTATCCGGGCGGTGTTTATGTAGATAAGACTGCTCAAAAAGGGGAGTGCTCTTTTTCTTTCCCGGTGGCGATGGATCGTAAAGGATTGGATTTTAGTTTTTCAGGTTTGAAGACATCTGCACATTTATTATTACAAAAAGTGGATGTGAAAAAACACAGAGAATCTTTATGCGCTTCTTTTCAAGACGCTGTGGTCAGACAAATTATGAATAAGCTGGAGGAATGTATTCACCTTTATCCTGACTATAAAAGAGTGGCTGTAGTTGGGGGGGTAAGTGCAAACTCTTATTTAAGAAAAAAATGTACAGTATGGGCTGAGAAAAATTCTATAGACTTAGCTCTTCCTCCTTTAAGGTATTGTACGGATAATGCCGCTATGATTGGATATACAGCAATTCAAAAATATTTAAGCGGGAATTTTTCCAAAGATTTAAGCTGCAGCGCCAATCACAGAGCAGAAGATTTTATTGGAATTTAACTCTTTGTATGAGGCATCCCTGCGAAGGCGGGGATCCAGAAACTTTGAGTTTCTTTGTAAATATTCGCTTAGCAATTGACCGAGAAAAACAGCTAAAAAAATGGAAACGACAGTGGAAATTAAATCTTATAGAAAAACTGAATCCTCAGTGGAGGGATTTATATGAGGATATTGTTTGACTGGATTCCTGCCTTCGCAGGAATGACGTGTGCAAAAGAGCAGGGGTAACGTGTAAAAGAGCAGGGATGGCGTGAAAGTTCAGGAATAATGTTCTGTTACAGGGTGGAAAAAATTTTCTTTATATCTTTTTCATTTAAAAAGCGGGCTTCTCCTTTTTTTAAAGAGCCAAGCTTAAGGCGTCCAATAGCCACTCTTTTAAGTCTTTTTACACTAAACCCGATTTTATTAGCCATATGATGAATTTGTCTGTTTTTTCCTTCTGTGATTACAATTTGAATCCATGCTCCGGACTTTCTATAAACTGAAAGAGCTTTAACTCTTCCTCCTGGGATGCTTACACCTCTTGTTAATTTTTCAAGTTTTTGAAGGCTTGCTTTGCCGTCTAATTTTGCTAAATAAGTTTTTGGAGTTTGTGAGCGCATTACTTTTTGAGAAAATTCTCCGTCATTTGTCATTAAAAGCAGGCCCTCTGTATTCCAATCCAAACGCCCCACTGCAAACACTCTATACTTCAATCTTTTAAAATAATGAAAAACAGTCATGCGGTTTGAAGGGTCTTTACTGGTTGTTAAGGTTTTTTCCGGTTTGTTAAAAGCAATATAGACAGGGCGGGTGAAGGGGCGGATCACTTTATTTTTGATTTTCACACGATCTGTTTTTATATTTACAAAAGAGGAGAGTTGGCTCACAATTCGGTCATTCAAACGCACCTGTTTGTTTTGAATCAACTGATCCGCTTCTCTTCTGGAGTAAAAAGCATATTTGGAAATAAAATGATTTAAACGTATTTTCATAACCGTAGAAGTTATTGGACAGATGTTTTTGTTTTTTCTGAATCGTAAATTTTTTCAAGAGTGGCGTGAACAGCGCTGGGTATGATTTTTTTTCCATTGACAAAAAGAGCAGGGGTTCCTTTTATTTTTAAACTTTTTCCTTCTGTAATTTGTTTAAAAACAGCTTGTGAAGTTTCTAAAGATTTTACACACTCTTGAATATCCGAAACCTGCCATTGATTGAGTTGGTTTTGAATCTGTTTTTTGATTTCTTCGACATCCTGTCTAAGATTATTCCAAGTGTCTTGATGCTCAAAAATAAAATCCTGTAGTTCAATTTGGTTCGTATTGGCACAAAAAACAGCTTTGGATAAATAGCAAGAAGCGCTGTCTGGTTCTTCTTTACCCTGACAGCCTCTGGAATCCAGTGGAAAATGCATATATTCCAACCTGACATCCGGATGCACTTTTTTAAATGTTTGTAACACTTTATAAACACGCTGACAGTGGGGGCATAAAAAATCTACAAACTCAGTAATGGTTAATGCCGCTTGAGAGCGCTGTGGGCCTGAGGACAAATAATTCACTTCTAAAGAAGGGTATTGTGTCTGCGCTTGTCTCCAGTCTGCATAGTTTGATAAAGCCATGGATTCTTGGTGGGGATAAATTTGTAAACTCCACCCATGAAGAAGCAAGGTAAAAACCCCAGTAGATACAGCAATGATACCTAAGACCTGAATGTCCGGTTTAAAACCTACAAAAGAAAAGAGCTGGGTTTTAGGCAGTCCTTTTTTGAGAGGCCATAAAACCAGAAAAGACAGAATGTAACAAACAGTACAAAGAGGACAGAGGGTTTTAAGAAGAGTTATGGAAATGACCAGCATACAAAAGGACGCTAAGGCAGAAAATACAGCCACTCTCCAAACCCATGAAGACCAGATGCTTTCCAGCCATCTCCATTGCAGTAAAATCAATGTGACCAGGCAAAAAGTGCTTAAAGCAATGGCATAATGGGAAATGGGTATGCCAAAGAGTTCTGAAAAGGCTGAAGTCAGAGCCTGATCGCAATCCCATTGATCTCCTCCTATTCCGCACAAATTAACAACAGCAGAGTCAGCCTTAAGGGAATAAGAGCGCAGTGAGAGATAAAGCTGTACAGCTATAGAAGAGGTAAATAAAATTAAGTTGGGTATAAAAAATCTTTTTTTCATATACGAAATTTAGAGAATTGCTTGAAACTTGTCACTTCTGAATTTGCCCCCATAACGCAGAGCTATAAGAAAGTTTTTTCTGGTTTGTGTTTTTTATATATATGTGGAAAATAAGTCAAGATGAACTATTACCTGAAAAATTTTAAATCTTCAGAAACAAAAGGCAATCTGTCTGAAGAAACGTCGCTGAAAGGGCCTTTTAATCAGAAGAGGATTTTGCAGTTTTTGTTTAGGGGCTGGGTGTCTGCAGATACCAAATTGTTAAAATCCAATACATGGAAAAGTTTATCTGAGTATTTTGACTTATTTTCCGAAGATGTAAAGTCTTCCTGGACTTTGTTAAAAAAGTATAAGGGGGATTTTATTCAAACAGGGCCTTACAGCCAAAAAGGTATACAAACTTTATTGAAGCAGGGGTTTTTATCAGATCAGGATTTTGTGTGGAGAGAAGGTTTTTCCTCTTGGAAGAGAATTTCTCTTTGTTCTGAGTTTCACACTCGTATAGAGGGAGCTTTAGAGGACTTTATGGATCAGGAGTTTTCAAAGGCTAACCCTGCACCTGAAGTGCTTGTCTATAAAAGAGAATCACCTAATATCTTTGAATAATCTGGATCCCAGAAAAAACTTCATCTCTGTGTGTACTTGTCATCCCCGCGGAAACACGTCATCCCCGCGCAGGCGGGGATCCAGTCGTATACGTTCCAATACACACAAGGAATGACGTATATTACAAGTAAAAACGATATAAAATACTTTGTATAAGCAACTCAAACGAGTTCGGATTTGATCACAGAGCGGCACCTGCTCTGTGGCAAAACGCATGTTCGAGCTTTGAGTTGCTTATACAAAGTATTTTGGCGCTCTACTTTTAAAGAGAGTTGATATGTAACTGGACCCCTGTCTGCACAGGGGTGATGGGTATGCGTAGTATACCGTATCATAGGGATGATGTATGTTTTAGGATGACGTATCTGTTTCTCTTTGTTAATAAGGTCATAATGTTTATCAATATAGAGGTGAAGAGTGGAAAGAATAAAACAGGATTTAGCTCAAGTTCTTTCTCCTTTGGTCTCCATCGATCAATCGCAAATTATTTCCTTAATTGAAAAACCAAAAAAAAGGCAATGGGGTCTTTTATCTCTTCCGGTTTTTTCTCTCCACGCCAAGCCGAATCAATTTGCCCAAAATTTGTCAAAAAAAATTCAAGCAGACTTTATTTCTGAAACCACTGTTGTAGGAGGCTTTTTAAACTTCCATTTTCATTCTCATTATTTGCAAAAAATCTTCAATCAAACTTTTTCAGGGGAGTCCTGGTGGTCTTCTAAAAAAGGAGAGGGGAAGACCTGGGTGGTGGATTATTCGTCTCCCAATATTGCCAAGTATATGAATGTCGGTCACCTTAGGGCTACAGTTATCGGGCAGTCTCTGGTCAATATGGCACGGGCTCAGGGTTACAAAGTTATTGCTTTAAACCATTTGGGAGACTGGGGGACTCAGTTTGGAAAACTTATTGTGGCTTATCAAAAATGGGGCTCTGAAATTTCTTTACCCCATCTAGTGGATTTATATGTCAGATTTCATAAAGAAACGGATGACTCTTTAAACCAATCCGCAAGAAAAGTTTTTAAGGAAATGGAAGAAGGGAAACACCTGGATTTATGGTCTTCTTTTGTCAAAACTTCTATGGATAATTACCAGGTGTTATGGAAGAGGCTTGGAGTTCAGCACGATTTAGTGCAAGGGGAGTCATTTTATAGAGATAAAACCAAAGCTGTTGAAGAACTGCTTAAGAAAAAAAATATTTTGCAGGAAAGTGAAGGGGCTTTGGTTGTCTTCGTAGATGGTGATCCTCCCTGCCTGATTCGAAAAGGGGATGGAGCCTCTACTTATGCCTGCCGCGATCTTGCCAGTGTATTTTACCGCTTTGAAAACTTAAAAGCAGAAAAAAATATTTATGTCACTGGAGTGGATCACACTTTGCATTTCAGACAGCTCAAAAAAGTTTTAACAAAGGTTCATCCTAATTGGGCTGAAAATACCATTCATCTTCCTTTTGGAATGTATCGATTTAAAGGCAAGGGCAAGCTTTCATCAAGGCAGGGCCAAAGCGTTTCTCTTGCTGAATTGATGGATGAGTCCATTTCTATGGTTTTAAAAATCATTAAAGAAAAAAATCCTTCTTTAGAAGATAAAGAAAAGGTGGCTGAGATGGTCGGCCTTGGAGCTTTGGTCTTTAATGATTTAATGAATGATAGAGTGAAGGATGTTGATTTTTCCTGGGATAAGATTTTGGATTTTGAGGGGGACTCCGGCCCTTATGTGCAGTATTGTCACGTGCGTTGTGCCAGTTTGATTCAAAAGACAGGTGCCAAAGAAGAGTGGAAGGCTTTGTCTGTTCAAAATGAGCTGGAAGATTTAGAGTTGAGGCTGATTGAGGTGTTGCTGGACTTTGAGACTAAGCTTAATCAGGCTTTTCATAAATATAGCCCACATATTTTATCCAGTTATTTGTTGGAGTTATGCCGGGTATTTAATCAATTTTATGCGAAATATCGTATTATTGATTCTCCGAATATGGAGTTTCGGGTAGAACTGGTTAAAGTTGTAAAAAGAGTTTTAAACCGCGGGCTTTGGCTTTTGAATATTAAATCACCTGAGGCTATGTAGGTAATAAAATGAATATGAAAACAGTGTGCTATGGTGAACACGAAAGTGTTCATTTTTATTCAGATGAGTCGGTTGGGCTTTTTGCCATTATTGCTGTCCACACGACTTTCTCCGGATGCAGTCTCGGGGGTTGTCGTATTAAATCTTTTTCTTCTGAAAAAGAAGCTATTCAAGAGGTTTTGCGTCTTTCGGAGCATATGACCTATAAATCTTTACTATGTGACCTGAAAATGGGGGGGGGTAAGTCCGTTATTGTTGCCGGCCCTAATTTTAAAAAAACTCCTCAACTGCTTAAATCTTTTGCCAATGCTGTAAACTCCTTAGGAGGTCAGTATATTGTGTCTGTAGATATGGGCAGTGACTCAGATGATATGGAGTTTATTAAGCAGACTACAGATTATGTGATTGGCTATGATCAAAATAAAGGGGGTGCTGGAGACCCCGGAGTTTATACAGCAAGAGGGGTTCTTGCCGGAATGAAAACAGCTCTCCAGGAAAAGTGGTCCACCTCATCTTTTAAAGATCGAAAAATTTGTGTTGTGGGTATAGGGGATGTCGGCCGTCCTTTATGCCAAAGTTTATTGGAAGAAGGGGCACGTTTGATAGTTTCAGATGTGGATAAAAAACAAATTGATTGGGTCAAACAATTTGGAGAAGTGGAGGTGGTAGAGCCAAGGAAAGCTCATCAGGTGCCTTGCGATATTTTTTCTCCTTGTGCAACAGGGGATGTATTTACAGTAGAAAATGTCAAAGAGTTAAATTGTCAGGTGATAGCCGGTGCGGCCAATAATCAGCTTGTCTCTGAAGAAGTGGGAAAAGTATTATTTCAAAGGGATATTTTGTATTTGCCGGATTTTGCAGTCAATGCCGGAGGTCTGGTTGGAGTTGTGCTGGGAGGCATTAGAAAAGAAAATCTGGAAGAGACTTTGAAAAAAGTGGATGATATTGAGGAACTTACTCGAGACATTCTTCAAAGATCTGAAAAGGAGAAGAAACCTACGAGTCAGGTGGCCTTGGAAATGGCTCGTAAAAAATATAATATTATGTACTCTAAAACACGTTTGTAAATGTTTAAAATTTTATGGAAGTAAAAAAATGAAGTGGATTGATGCTTACAAGTTGCATTTAATAGTTGTAATTTCTGCTTGTGTACTGACTGGTTTTTCTTATTGGGCCTGGAACTTTTATGCACAAAAACAAAATGAGCAGGCAGAAAAAGATCTGTATCCTTTTCGCTCCCGTTTGATAGAAGCAGAGAAAAAAGCAGGAGGGGAGCTGTTTAATTCCAGATCTTTGTTTCAAGATAAAAAAGCTGACTTTGAGTCCATTTCAACAGAAGTGGAGGATTATAAAAGTTTTTTAATGTCGCAGACATCTGTCCGGCCGGCTCATATTATTTCAGCAATGGAGCTTTCTTCTTTTTTAGTTCGGTATGAGAAAAAAGATCAGGCTTTGGATCTTTTGGATTTTGTGCGCATGAAGTCTTCTTCCCGCTCCAGTTGGCTTTATTCTGTGTTATTGATTCAGCTTGGAACTTTATTTATGGATAAGGGGGATTTTACAAGAGCTATTGACTTATTTACTGAAGTGCTCTCTCTTAAAAGTGCAGAATCTTTTTACCAAGAAGTTTTACTAAAAACAGCTGTTTGTTATGAATCTATTGGAGAGCTTGACAGGGCCTCTGAAATTTATACGGAAATTCGTCAAAATAAAAATGCAGGGCTTTACAAAGAAAGAGCTCTTCATTATGATCGTCTTTTTCGACTTAAACAAAAACTGGAGAAGAAGCCAAAATGATAACGTCATTCCTGAATAAACACTTTATTTCTGCAGTACACATCATCTTGAGAAAAAATGTCATCCTGAGAAAAAATGTCATCCTGACGAAGGTCAGGATCTCCCTCATATACGACTGGATTCCGGCCTTCTCCGGAATGACAAAGATTGTCAGAATAACAAAGATTACCGGAATGGTATTATGGTTAGGACTATCTATCTTTTTATTAGGCTGTCAGCATGTGGTGCAAAAGGAGCCCGGCTGGCTGAGAAAAGAGTGGATTGTAAACACTCTTTCTGAGCCTTATTTAAAAACAAAAATTCTTCAAAAAACAAAATCCATTTTAACTTCGGATTTGGTGGTGCAGGGGGATTCTTTGTATGGAGTGAGAGCTTACAGCAGAGAAGGCGGAAATCTCCAATGGTTTTTTTCTGTTACCGGAGGAGTTGAGGGAGGCCTTGCTGTTGATGGAGAGCGCTTGGTTTTTGGAGGTTCTGATGGTTTCTTTTACTGTTTGGAGCTGAAGACAGGTATTTTGCTTTGGAAGTTTTATACCGGTTCTGAAAATTTAGGAGAGCCTTTTGTTTCTAACGGCCATGTGTACTTTTTAACCTCAAAAGAAAAAGTATATGCTTTAAGCATTCGCACCGGAAAACTTATATGGATGCATCGTCCGCAAAAAACAGCGGCATTGAGTATTCGAGGAGTCAGCAGGCCTTTTGCAGATAACAAACGTGTTTATGTAGGTTTTAGCGACGGCACTGTTTCAGCTTTAAATAGAAAGACCGGCCAATGGATTTGGAAAGTTTCTTTAGCTAAAGGTAAAGAAAGGTTTAAAGATGTGGATGCCAGCCCTGTTGTGAGAGGCAATCTTCTTTATGTTTCCAGTTTTGACGGGGGAATGTTTTGTTTAAATAAGATTACAGGAAAAACAATTTGGAGAAATAAGGAGGGCAGTTACTTTGCCCCGTCTATTGACGGCAAACAGCTTTATTATGCTTCTTCCAAGTCTGAGATTTTGGCTTTAAATCGTTTTTCAGGTAAAGTACTTTGGAAAAGAAAAATCAAGGGTTTAGCGACAAGGCCTGTGGTTTATGGAACTTTTTTACTTTATGGTCTTTCTACAGGGCCTTTTCATATTATTGATAAAAAAGACGGCTCTTTATCTTATCAGTTAAATATGTTTCGTGGTGTTTCTGCTGAGCCGGTTTTGGATGTGGATCTTAAAGAGTTATACGTGATGTCTATTGAGGCCTGGCTTTATAAATTTTCACTTCTGTTTTAGATAATATACCATCCCTGTATGTGTTACCTGTTTGCACAGCTAACACGAATCGAGGCTTCAATTCGATCCCTGTGC
>JAPPLG010000014.1:58726-161178 GCA_028819545.1 Bdellovibrionales bacterium
AAAAAAAGAGGAACTTTACAGTCCCTCTCTTTTTTGTTGGAGATGACAGGGATCGCCCACTACAGTTGTTCGCATCTGGCTCACAACTTGCGTAGGCTCTCTTCCGCCTCTAAGAAAAACATCCGGTTTTTCTTCTTCGTGTTACCTGTTTGCACAGCTAACACGAATCGAGGCTTCAATTCGATCCCTGTGCTGACAAAAAAAAGAGGAACTTTACAGTCCCTCTCTTTTTTGTTGGAGATGACAGGGATCGAACCTGCGACCTTCTGAATGCAAATCAGATGCTCTCCCAGCTGAGCTACATCCCCAAACACCTCTATTCATACACCCAGATGATAACTTTAACAAGAGTCCAGTATGGACTTTAAAAAATATTTTTATGGATTTTTGCCTGCATAGGAATTGTGAAGGGTACGCACAGGGGCTGTAAGTATTCATCGCTCGATGGTTTCGTTTAGAATTTTACTACTTCGTTAATAATGAATTTATTTCAAGAAAAGAATACAGAAGAAATTTATTGAATGAATACAAAATAGTAATACTTTTGCCGGCGCCGGCAACTGGATGCATTATATCAGAGTCAAAGAAAGTATAAAAATTTATGAATTAAACTATACGCAAAAATTGAATTTGTTAATGTTTTACTGGATTTCCGCCTGCGTGTGGATAATATGTTTTTGCAGGAACGACGTACATACAGAAATAATGATGTATTTGCAGGAATTGCAAATATGTTACAGAAAACAAAAATAAAATTAGCTGACTTGACTCACTAATGCCGGATGATTATGGAAAAGCCTCTCAATCCAGACCCTTTCACACACCAAATCAAACCCCACCTTTTCAGCTCCTAATAGAACAGACTCAAAATATTTTCTAATATCTCTGATCTCTGAAGCTGTCACATCTATTTCATACATGGAATCTTCAATAATTTCGATGAAATTCAATAAATCAGGAGTAGTGACTACTTTTGGCAATTTAGTCATATCCAAGTTTTGAATTTTAAAAGGCTTAAACCCAATAAAACGATCTGTTAAAATAATTTTTTTATCTCCAAAGAAATTGATTTGAATAAAGCTTTCACTCTTAGAATCTTTTCGCTGTAAAACTTCTTCAATATCTGTATATTTAAATGTCAAATGCTTGCCATCAACATTTTGAAAAATACTTACTGTATTTTCATTATCCCAGGATAATTTTAGACCTTTTGTTGTTGATATAAAAGTTGAGATTTGATCAATCCATTTTTTCGATTTCTGTTTCACTCTGGTTCCTTTCTGTTCATGTGTTATTTGTAACTAAATTTCTCATCGACTGTAGTTATTACAAACTTAAATTTCAATGAATTGTATAAACTTTGCTCAAAAATTGATCTAAATAGAAACACTTTTCTTTAAAAAAATATCAAATTTATTAAAATAAATCTAAATTTATTGAAAATTATTCCGTGTCAAATGGCTGTTTTTTACTTCTTTGTCATTCCGGAATTGATCCGGAATCCAGTGTGCAAAAGATGAGATGTACATGACAGGTGGATTCCCTCCTTCGCAGGGGTGAAGTGGTGAGGTGCCAGTCAAAACCGGCGAACACACAAAAGACGAAGCAGTACAGGTGCCAAATAAAACTACATCATTGAATTTTGGAAAAGGACATTTTGAAACGGTCGGTTTATGTCACTTGTTTCTCACTTTGCATTAATAGTTTATACAAATGGCCTTTTTCAAAATGCAGGTTGCAGGTATGACTGGATTCCGGATTTTGAATAACTGGACTTTGAATTAAATTAAGAATAACTGTGTTCTTGGTTGCTTTGAAGCATTCGCTCAGCAGTTCCGGTTGACACCTGTACTGCTTCATAGTCCGGAATGACTTTCTTTTACAGGGATGACGTGAACATGTACGAGGATGCTGTTTATTTATGGGGATACTTTTAGAGAGTTTTGATAAGGCGATAGTACTGAGATTTTTTTCTGGCTGTCTTATTTTTATGAAAGCACCCTTTGGATACAGCTTTATCCAACTCGGAAAGGAGGTTTTTCAAAGTGGTTTCCGCTTGTGTTTTCTCTTTTTTAATTACAAAGGCACGAACGCCTTTTTCCAAAGAGCGAATTTTCCCTTTAATAATATTATTATAAATCTGCTTCCTCTTGGAGCTTCGAGCTTGCTTTTCAGCAGATGGATGATTAGCCATTTTTCTCCTTCCTATAGGGTCCAGTAAAAGAACATTTCAATAGTCGACCCTTTACACTATTTGGGTTCATACCATATATTTAAGGCACTCCTCAAGAGGTTTTATGGAATTCACCAAGACAAAACACCCCCTGCATTTATCTCAAAAGGTCAATCGATCTTCTTTTGCTATGTTCAATGGCACTTTATTAAGTCGTATTACAGGTTTTGTTCGGGATATGGTAATCGGATATGCTTTTACACGAACAGAGACAGATGCTTTCTTTGTGGCATTTAGATTTCCCAATTTTTTCAGACGATTTTTTGGAGAAGGAGCCTTAACTGTCAGTTTTATCCCTGTTTTTACAGAATGTTTATATAAAGAACCTGACAGTAAAGAAGAAAATCAAAAAAAATCTCCTATTTGCTCTGCCTCTATACCTTCAGCCAATATTATCCTGGCCAGAAACCTCATGAACAGCATCTACACCTTAGTGTTGATTGCTGTGTCCAGTTTAACTGTTTTGGGTATAATTTTTATGGATGTTTTAATCCACTGGATGTTTGGGTCATATGCTTTTTCTCAAATAGAGGGAAAAGTGGAAATGACTGTATATTTAGCCAGATTTTTATTTTTCTACTTATTTCTGGTCGTTACTTATGCCTACTTTACAGCTGTTGCAAATGCTTTGAAAAAGTTTTTTATTCCAGCTTTAGCTCCTGCTGTATTTAATTTATCTATTATCTTTTCTGTCTTTATAGTTCCTCAAAGCATCCTGAATTATCCAGCAATGTCCTTGGTTATCGGAGTTCTATTGGGGGGTGTTGCACAAATTATAATGGTAGCGCTTGTACTGATTCGCCTGAAGTTTTTACCTCAAGTGACTTTATCCTTAACTTCTGATCACTTGATGACTGTATTGAAAAAGTTTTTTCCTGCTGTTGTGGGGGTTGGAGGCTTTGCCATCATTGGTGTATTAAATGTATTTTTTGCCGGATGGCTGGAAGAGGGGACACATACTTATATTTATTATGCAGACCGCCTGCTGGAACTGCCTCGCTCTTTAGTGGCCGTTAGTATGGGTACAGCTTTACTGCCGGCCCTATCCAAACTGTCTGCCTTAAAGAGAGATGAGTCTTTATTTGATTTAGCGGCTCACCAAAGAGATGTTATGCTTTATATTATTCTTCCATGCTCTTTAATTTTATTTTTATTAGGAGCGCCCATTATAGAAGTTTTATTTGAGAGAGGTAAATTCTCAGCAATAGCCACTCATGAAACCTCTAAAATTTTAAATATATATAGTTTATTGCTCATTATACTGTCCTGCAATCAAATGCTAAGCACTTGTTTTTTTTCTATCAAAAATACATGGACTCCTGCCAGTGCGACTGGCTTAAGTGTATTAGCGCATTTGATTTTTTCTGCTACATTTGTTCCCATTTGGGGATTAAGCGGATTGATATGGGCTATGATTTTTTCCGCCCTTGTACAGATGATTTTTTTACTTTTTACTTATCCCAAAATCATTGGCTCTCTATATATAAAGCGAACTATTTTTAGAATATTAAAAAATACACCTTTTTTAATATCATTTGCTTTAATCTCTTATTATCTTTTTCAAATGCTTTATAAAGTATCTTTGTATTTATTGCCGGAAGACTTTTCTTTAGCCTTTGCTTTATTTGCCTCTTTAATTATTGGTTTGTCTGTTTATTTACTTTTAGGAGTGCGGTTTAAACTTATTCAGGCCATTGAATGCTGGAGCCTTTTAAAAACCAGGTTTCAAAAATGAAAGTAGAAATTATTAACCTGTCCGGCTGTCGCATTATTTCTCAAACTTTTATAAAAAAATGGGTGCAAATAATTTTTAAGGAACTTCAAAAAAAGAAAATTAAAATCTATAAGCCCCATTTGAATTTGGTTTTTGTAAAAAGTGCAGAGATGAAAAAACTCAACCGCACTTTTAGATCAAAGAATAAACCGACAGATGTTTTAAGCTTTGCCCCTTCAGAAAATTTTTCATCTAAACAAGCAGAGCTTGGAGAAATTGTTTTATGCACATCTTACATTAAAAATATGGGGCAGGGGCCTGTTCGGGAAAGAACAGCTTATGCTATTTTACATGGAATTTTGCATTTACTGGGTTTTGAACATGAAAAAAACCCTCAATCAGCTAAAAAAATGTATAATATCCAGGATCAAATTTTTGAGAAGTATTTTGAATAGGTGACAAAGTAAATTCACTTAGTGTACAAAACTACAGAGGCCTTATGTCTATTGAAATTGAAATGACCCAACTGCAATCCACCTTTGATCATTTGATCCAAAAAGTAGAGGATCTTAGGAGGTTTCTTTGAAGTTGATCAAAAACAAAAAAAGCTGAAAGATCTGGAAAGTCAAATTGCTGATTCAAGTAATTGGAAAGACCATTCCAAGCTCACTCTTCTCAATAAAGAAAAATCTAATTTAGCTCAAATTATAGGTGAATGGGAGACACTGAGCAATAAACTGCAAGAGTCTCGAACTTTACTGCAAATGGTGTATGAAGAAAAAGATGAGCAGTATTTTAAAGAACTAATTAAAGAGTCTCAACAGCTTTCAAAAGATGTTCATAGTTTGGAGATTAAAAGCTTTTTATCCGGAGAAAGAGACAGCAGTAATGCCTATATGACTATTCACTCTGGAGCTGGAGGAACAGAAGCTCAGGATTGGTCATTTATGCTTTATCGAATGTATTTGAAATGGGTTGAAAAAAAGATTTTCAAATCAGAAGTGATTTCGTTATTGGAAGGGGAGGAGGCCGGCATCAAATCTGTGACAATCAAAGTCTCCGGTCTTTATGCCTATGGGTATTTGAAAGGGGAGTCAGGGGTGCACCGGCTGGTTCGAATCAGCCCTTTTGACTCAAATGCCAGAAGGCATACCAGTTTTTCCTCTGTATTTGTTTGGCCGGAAATTGACGAAGATATCCAAGTGCCTATCAAGAATGAAGATTTGAGAGTAGATACCTACCGGGCCAGTGGGGCTGGGGGACAGCATGTGAATAAAACAGATTCTGCTGTTCGTATTACTCATTTGCCTACCGGACAGGTGGTGCAATGTCAAAACCAGCGTAGTCAGCACGCCAACCGCCAGCAGGCTATGAAAATGCTGTACTCTGTACTCTATCAAATGGAACTGGATAAAAAACAAGAGGAGCAAAAGATTATGCAGGCTGGAAAGAAAGCCAATGAATGGGGCAGTCAAATCAGAAGTTATGTTTTACATCCTTATAAGATGGTGAAAGATCACCGTACGAACTTGGAAAACTCTCAACCGGAAAATGTGTTGGATGGAGAATTAGATCATTTTATTGAAATGAATTTAAAAACAAGAGGATTGAATGAATAGTTTTTTATTTATTTGGCTTAAACGTTTTTCTCTTAAAAACCTTTTTCATATGGAAAATGCTGTCAGCCTTTTAGGTCTGGCTTTAGCTGTCATGTGTCTGGCCATAACCATGACTGTGATGAGTAGTTATGAAACAACATTAAGAAAATCTTTAATTTCTCATACTGGACATATCAATCTGATTAGAGTGGATGGCAAAAAGGCTTCTTTCTCAGATATAAAACCTTATGTGAAAGAAATGAAAGTTTTGCCGTTTATTTCTGCAGAAGCTTTAGCTCTTTCAGACGGGGAGCTTTCTGGGGTTTTAATTGAAGGGCTTCCTTTAGACCGTGTGGATCAGGTTTTAAATTTAAGAAGTCGTGTTACTGAAGGTTCACTTATGGAAAAACCTTTTCAGGCTGTTATCGGAAAAAAACTGGCTCATCGTTTTAATTTACAGATAAATTCTTCATTTTACTTAGCCGTTCCTAATGATGCTCATTTGCCTCAGTTAAAAAAGCTTCAAGTTGCCGGTATTGCCGATTTAGGGCAGTATGATTTTAATTCCAGGTATATTGCTGTTTCGCTCAATTCAGCTAAGGAGCTTTTAAATACGTCAGAATTAACCGGGTTTCGCCTACTTCTCAATTCAGAGAAACATCTAGACTCACATCTAAAACAGTTGAGAGAACACTTATCTGCTTCCTATTTGGTTCAAGATTGGAAGTACATTCATAAAAATTTATTTGAAGCTATTCAAATGGAAAAAGTGATTATATTTATCGTGCTTTTAATCTTAATTATTGCGGCAGGCTTTAATATGTCCAATCAAATGCTGCTTCAGGTTTTGAAGCGCTTTCATGATATTGGTATTTTAAAGGCTATGGGAGCAAGACCTGCTATTATTGTACAAATGTTTTTAATTCGGACAGCTATTGTCAGCATTTTGGGTATTATGCTTGGATTTTTAACAGCTGTGGCGGTTTGTTATGGTCTTTTTGGATTTTATAATGTCTGGGGGTATTTGATTCCATCAGATGTCTATCAATTGAATCAGATTATACTGGATTTTAGAGGCTGGGATTTTTTAAGTATTTTTGTATTTTCTATACTGATTTGTCTTTTTAGCTCTTGGATTCCAATCAGAAAGGCCTTAAAACTTTCCCCTTGTGAAGGGTTGCGTTTCAACTAATAGGGGCAAAAATGCATACTTTTGTGAAATATTTAAAAAATTATGAAAAAACAGGCTTAAATAGACTTGACGGTAATCAAAAATACCACAGATTGTTATTAATGGAGGAGAGCTATGTCTAAAGTTATTGGTATTGATTTAGGAACAACGAATTCGGTTATTTCAGTTATTGAAGGAGGAGCTCCAAAGGTTATTCCAAATGCAGAAGGGGGGCGCACAACACCTTCAGTAGTTGCTTATACAAATAAAGGGGAAAGGCTCGTTGGACAGGTGGCTAAAAGACAGGCTGTTACAAATTTTCAAAATACTATCTTTTCGTCTAAAAGATTTATTGGAAAACGTTTCGAAGATGTCAGCGATGAGATTGAGCGTGTACCGTTTAAAGTTGTACCTTCAAAAGATGGTTTTTGTCTTTTTGAAGTTCATGGAAAACAAATTTCTCCTCAAGAAATCGGCTCTGTTATTCTCTCCAAACTGAAACAGGATGCAGAATCTTATTTAGGGCATAAAGTTACTGAAGCTGTTATTACAGTGCCTGCATATTTCAATGACTCCCAAAGGCAGGCTACAAAAGATGCAGGAAAAATTGCCGGATTTAATGTAAGACGTATTATTAATGAGCCTACAGCCGCGGCTTTGGCTTATGGGCTGGATAAAAAAGAAGATAAAACTATTGCTGTTTATGATTTTGGCGGCGGTACACTTGATGTCTCTATTCTGGAAGTGGGAAGCAAGATTGTAGAAGTAAAAGCTACAAAAGGAGATACTCATTTAGGCGGCGACGATATAGATAATGTAATTTTAAAATGGATTGTTCAGGAATATACAAAAGACCAGGGAACAGACTTATTATCAAAAGACAAGATGGCTGTTCAAAGATTGAGAGAAGCGGCAGAAAAAGCAAAAATTGAGCTGAGTTCTACCGGGGAAACAACTATAGATATTCCTTTTATTACAGCAGACGAATCAGGCCCCAAACACTTAAATATGAATTTAACTCGATCCAAATTGAACCAGTTGATTGAGCCTTTGGTAGATAAAACAATTGATATCTGCAAAGAGACTCTCAATGATATTCAGCTTAAAGTGGAAGAGATAGATGAAGTTATACTGGTTGGCGGGTCCACACGTGTGGTTCTGGTCCAGGAAAAAGTAAAACAATTCTTTGGTAAAGAGCCTAACCGCTCTGTAAACCCTGATGAAGTGGTTACAATGGGAGCCGCTGTACAGGCTGGAATTCTCTCTAATGATATAAAAGATGTGCTTTTGTTAGATGTGACTTCACTTTCTTTGGGAATTGAAACCTTAGGCGGTGTGATGACTTCTCTTATTGATAAAAATACAACCATTCCAACTAAAAAGTCACAAGTTTTTTCAACAGCTGAAGACAACCAAAGCAAAGTTTCTATTCGTGTGCTTCAAGGTGAAAGAAAAATGGCAGATGATAATCAAACTTTGGGAAATTTTGAATTGATCGGCATTCCTCCGGCTCCAAGGGGAGTCCCTCAAATTGAAGTGACTTTTGATATTGATGTGGACGGTATTATCCATGTTAGAGCTAAAGATTTGGGTACTAAAAAAGAACAATCTGTAAAAATTGACCGCCCTGGCATGAATAAGGAAGAAGTTGAACGTTTGGTGAAAGAGGCTGAACAATACGCCAGTGAAGATCAGAAGAAAAAAGAACGTATCGATGTTGTTAATCGGTTGGATAATTTAGTGTATGAAATTGATAAATTTGAAAAAGAAAGTAAAGATAAAATCTCTGAAACACACTTAAATACTTTGAGTCCTCTTATGGAAAGAGCAAGAAATGCTATAAAAAATGAAAAAACAGATGTTGAAGAGCTAAAAAACATCTATAATCAGATAAATGATGTTTATAAAAAAATTGGTGAATCTATTTATAAACAATACAAAGAAGAGTCTGGCTCAAAGAAAACTGATGATCAAACAAGTAGCGATGACGACAAGAAAAAAGATCAATATGTGGATACTGAGTTCAAAGATGTTAAGTAAAAAAGGTTTTACTCTATTGGAGTTGATTGTTGTTACAGCTATCATCTCTATTTTATTTAGCATTTCCTATGCAAGCTACCAGGGCTACCACCGGCGGTCCCGAGCTTATTCAGCAAAACAAAATTTAAGTTCAATTGTGGCTATGGCTGAAGTTTTCAAGGCCAATACAGGGTTTTATCTTCCTAATCTTAGAGCCATGCATATCCCTATTAAGGGGCGCTATTCCTATAACTATAAAGTGATCTGCCATACAGACGGAACTTCTGCGAATGCCCATTTTGAGACAAATGCGGCAAATAAGATATGTGGAGACTTTGATATTCAAACAACATCTACTAATGAATTGGACACATCATCAGGGACAAGTTCCTGTTTGCAGTCAGATACAAAATGCTGGATGGGAGCTGTACTTTGTAACCACTATAATAATGGAACTGCTATTGCATGCGGTTCTGAAGATTATACAATTCGATCTGAAGATCGTGGGGTTATGCAATGGAAATCTCCCACTGATGATTGGACAGTAGGCACTCCAAAAAATGAATTTATTCTTTTGTTCAATATTATAGATTTTGCAGGAAATAAAAAGGGTGCAACCCCTGGTCTTTTGAATGGTGGAGAGCACTGCAAGCGTGTGAGTAGATCAGATGATGTATTTGCTGATCCCAGTGATTGTTTTTTTAACAAAGAATTTGCCGTTCATTCAAATGATATAAGGGCTATTATTTACGCAAACTGGACAGGAAATGAAGAGTCTTTTATCAGCACTCCATCTAAACTAGCTGTGACAGCTTTGGCTTGTAAAGACAGACAGAACAACTGTACTGGAACCTCTCCTCCTGGAGGGCTTAGTATTATTCGTATGGATACCAATAGATTGGTGGAAATAGTTCAGTAGGTTTAATTGCCTGGAGAATGGACTTGTTTAACAATATTAAGATGGTTCACCGCCCATACATCCCATTCAGCAGAATCAGCACTACCTCTCTTTTTATTAATGGCTGTAGCGGCAAGAACACAAAATTTATTTGTTAATATAGATCCATTAGTAAAGTCAGCGCCGCAATATGCCGCAGATGTATGCCCGCTTCCCGTTACTGTACTCTTGTCAATTTTATACTGATCTCTAATGTAGCAGGGGCAGTCATTATTGGTATCTTCAAAATCAGATTGACTGCAGCAAATTTCATCAAAATATGTTACACAGCCTGTACATGTTGCATCTTCTTCTGTTAAGCAATGGCCCCAATCAGTCACTCCGGTACTAGGATTGCCGCCAACATTATAATAAAGCTTTCCTTTAGGCAGTGCTCCTACAGTTCTTAAATCCGGATGGTAGGTATTACAGGTGGCTTTGTACTGATATTGGGAAGCAAACACCATGCTTAAACTGACCTTTGCTTCAGACATAATAGCTGTTCTAATATACTTTCTCCATGAAACATAAGCTACGGAGCTCAGTATGACAATGATGGCAGTGGCAGTGACAAGTTCCATTAAGGAAAAGCCCCGTTTGTGCATAAAATTAAAATACATAATTTTGTTCTCCTAAAACCCCGGTCTTATATTTTTTAAATTTTTTTTATGATTGATACTCCATACATCCAATTTATCGTTATCTCTATAGCTGGGGCTGGTGCATCCAATAGCGTAATATTCAAACTTTCCTCCAGTAACATCAAATCCTCCGGTGGGTATAGGACTCATAGGAGGGGATAAGTTACTTAATCTGCCAGCCATGGTAGGAGCTACCCCGCCATAACACTTTTTATTTACAGGTGCAGAGCAGTCGCCTGTACCTTCAGGGTTTGGATCCGCCCAACATGAACCTGCAGGAAGCCCTGCTCCTTTTGAATCATTACAGGGGCAAGGGTCAGATGATGAATTATCTTGATTGAATGTATCTTCAGTATGATTACCTGTTGTCCAATCCGTTCCAATATTATATCGAATAGGCCCAACTGGAACTGCTCCAATCTCTTTAAGGGATTTAGAAAACTTTAGCTCTGAAGACAGGTAAGACAGTTGTTTTTGATAAACAACACCTAAATTGGCTTTTGCCTCCAGTTGTTTTCCTTGTCGAATATATCTATTATATTGTGGATAAGCAATAGAAGCCAAGACTGAAGCAATAGCAACAACCACTAACACTTCATTTAGAGTGGTGCCTTTTTTATAATACAACATCTTATTAATGCTATCACAATTTTAGAACAAAATCCTAAAAAATCCTTGTATGCCGTATAAGCTCATATCTTCAGGCAAGGGTTGTTCGGCTTGAAAAGTCGCAAAATAATAATGATGATTTGATCCCATATCTTTCAGATCATGAATATTCAAACTCCAACGCAGTTCCAAACCGGCTACAAATCTTCGAGTGATAAATAACTCAGCTCCTGCTGTTACTCCCCCTTGGAAGGCTGTTGAGTGTCTTTTATGCCAATAATACATAGGGGTGTAACGGAGATGTTCAGCGACATCTGTAGAGTACTCTCTCATATTAAGAGATCCAACCAATCCCACAAAAGGTTTAAGACGCCCGGACAGAATATAATATTTAATAGCTATAGAATGGCTGTATAAATCAAAAAGAGTATATCTGGGATCGTACTGAGGGTTTACTATAGGGTAAACCACACGATGCCTGGAAAAGTTAAAAATGTATTCTATTGAGAATTTTCTGGATTCATAAAGTCCAAAACCTCCTGCAAACGCAGTTCCACGTCTTTCAATAGATTCAGGGTAGGGGGCGCTTCTTGTGTAATGATTCAAATAACCCATACCTATATGAACAAAAGAGAAACGGGATTTTTGGGTTGTATCAATTGTTTTTTGAACTGGAGCGGGTTCTGTAGATTGCTGAACACTGACATCTTGATCCTCTAAGGGGCTTAGCACTTTATCCATTCTGGCTTTTTCATCTTGCAATCTTAGCAACTCCAAGCGTGTTCGAATTTTATTTTCAGTTTGTTCTTCAGCCTGCTTCCTGGCTCTTGAAAGTTTTTCTTGTGGAGTTGCCGGCTCGCTATAAACCTGCACAGAAGGCTGTTCACGAATAATAATCACAGGATTTTGTTGTGTTTGTTGTACAGGCGCCTGTTCTTGTGCTTGAGCAGAATCTGTTTCTGAAGATTGGCTCTCATACACTTGAATAGGAGAAGAGGGGAGCTTGGTTTGCTGAACTTCCTCTCGTTCGTAAGCCCATGATGGAACAGCTAATATTAAAATAAAAAAACGAAACACCTTAAAACTCCTTTTTCTTTAAAGATTGCTTGAGATCCACATATTTGTCAAAAATGGATACACCAAAGGGGACATATTTTGTTGTTAAAACCGCCTAACCTCAACATTAGTCGAGTTTTCTTTTTAATCGGATAAAACGTAACTCATCATTAAAAATTTTACATTATAGAGCCTTAAGGGCCCCCAATAGAAAAATAGTAATAAACCATTTTATATAAAAATATCTATAAAATCCTATAAAATCAGCATTTTTTAAAAATAGATCATTTTAATATTGCATTAAAATCATACAATTGTTAGAAAAGATCGAAAGCCCCCCAGGGGCTTTCTTTGTGTATGGTGCTTGGTGTGGAAAAACAACAAAATATTGAAAATTTAGTTATGAAAGCTTGTGCAGAAAACAACTGCCGCCTTTACCATATGGAGTGGCACAATCATTGCCTTAAAGTTTATGTAGATAAAGATCAAAAAAATATTCAACTTTCTGAATGTGAGCAGATTTCCAAGAGAATTCAGATTTTTTTAATGGCTGTAGGCTTGAGTCGTCAGATAGAGCTGGAAGTCTCCAGTCCGGGGCTGGAGCGTAAACTCATTCAACCTTGGCACTTCTCTTCTGTCATAGGAAAAGCTATTACATTTCAGTATATTCCAAAGACAGATGATAAAAAAAGCTTTTCAGGCTGTTTAACTCAAGTTAATGATAGAGGAATTACTTTAGATAATAACAAGTACTTTGATTTTGAATTTATAAAAGGGGCACATTTAGTTTTTCATTACTAAATATATAAAGGTGGTTAATTATGCTTTCAGATTTAAATCGTTTAATTGAACAAGTCAGTAAAGATAAAGGCATTGAAAAAAGAATTATTATGGATGCCGTTCTTCAAGGGCTGTTGACAGCCGCAAGAAAAAAATACGGAACTTATAGAGATATTGAAGCCAAATTCAATGATGAAACAGGTGAGATGGAGCTTTTTGAGTTTAAAACTGTCGTGGATGATGAAGAGTTTGTGGATGATCAAATTGAAATTAAATATTCCGAAGCTTTGAAGCTGGACCCTGAAGCTCAAAAGAATGATCAAATAGGTTTACGTCTCGAAACAAAAGAGCTGGGGCGTATTGATGCACAAACAGCCCGGCAGATTATTTCTCAAAGTATTCGTAGTGCCGAACATGAAATGATTTTCAATGAATTTGAAAAAAGAAAAGGAGAAGTCGTTAGCGGTATTGTCCGCCGTGTGGAAAGAGGGTCTATTGTAGTGGACTTGGATAAAACAGAAGCTTACATTCCAAGAAAAGAACAAATACCAGGGGAAAGGTATAAACCTGGAGACCGTATACAGGGATACATATTAACAGTTGAGCAGACAGGCAGAGGGCCTCAAATTATTATGTCCAGGGCTCATCCTGAGTATTTGATTAAACTCTTTGAAACAGAAGTTCCTGAAATTTATGAAGGGATAGTTAAAATAAAAAGGGCCGCAAGAGAAGCAGGTCAAAGAGCTAAAATTGCTGTATATAGTTTGGACTCTGCTGTTCATCCTGTAGGAGCTTGTGTGGGAATGAAAGGAACACGTGTTCAAAATATCACTCAGGAATTAAAAGGGGAGCGTATAGATGTTGTCATTTGGGATGAAAACCCTGTGCAATTTGTCTGCAATGCACTAGCTCCAGCAAAAATTTCCAAAGTATTTGTAGATGAAGAGTCCTCAGCTATGGAAGTTATTGTACCGGACGACCAATTGTCTTTAGCTATTGGAAAAAAAGGCCAGAATGTCCGTCTGGCTGTACAGATCTCTCAGTGGCATTTGGATATTCTTTCTGAACAGGAATATGAAAATAAAAAAAGAGAGGCTTTATTCAATCTCTCTTTACTGCCGAATGTAGGGGACGCTCAAGCTCAGAGCATTTTCCAATCCGGAGTCAACTCAGTACAGGAACTGCAAGATTTGGATATTAAGAAAGCTCAAAGTATCCCTGGCTATGAATCAGAAGAAAAAGCTCAAGCTCTCATACAATCTGCAAAACAATTAGTTCAAGAATATAAACAACAAAATAAAGAATTTGAAAAAGCTCCAACCTTGGAACAGGAAATACAAGAGAAAAAACAGCTGGGTGCAAGGGCTCAAGCAGATCTCAGATTAAAAAGAGAGATGGAAAGACTTGAAAAAGACTCTGACCCTGTAAATAACCAAGAAGAACAGCCTGTTGATGCAGATGCTCCTGTAAAAAAAGAAGCTGAATCTGCAGTGCAGGCATCTCCATCTGATTCTTCTTTAGAAAAAGAGGAAACTTCTTCTGTAGATGAAAATCAAAAATCCAAGCCAGAGCAGGAGACTGAATGAGAGTATATGAATTAGCCAAAGAGCTAAATGTTAAAAGTGTCGAGCTTGTTGATAAAATAAGAAAGGAATGGAAGCTTCCTGTACGAAGTTATATGGAAATGCTCACTGAAGAGCAGGAAAAACAAATTCGAAAAAAATTACAATTAGAGAAAAAAGAAGACACAGAAAAAAAAGCGGAAGCTCCCAAAAAAAAGGTTGTCCGCCGTGTTGTTAAAAAACAAACTGTTTCTGCTGAACAGCCAAAGGAAGAACAAGTCAAAAAACCTGTTGTTAAAAAAATTATTCGCAGAAAAGCCGTTGAAGTTAAACCTATTACTGAAAAAACAGAAACTCCTGCTCCTGAAGAAAAACCTGTTTCTGAAACTTCAATCTCTACAAAGGAAGAAAAACCTTCTTTAAAAGAAACACTTCAAACTTTGGAGTTGGAAAACGCAAAACAGCTTGTTGAAGAAGAAGAAAAAAAGAAAGTTAGAAAATTTTCGGATAAAGAAGAAGCTGTTAAAAAGTTTACAGCCACTGACTTTAGAAAAAGAGAAGTTATTTTTCAACCAAAGAAAAAACGAGGGCCTTTAGATCATCATGCTAAAAAAACAGTTATTACAACTCCAAAAGAGCATAAGAGAGTAATCAAATTTTATGCCCCTTTAACTGTACAAGAGCTTGCACATCAAATGGGTCTCAAGTCGAAAAAATTGATGGATAAACTCAAGCAGGAAGGGCTGTCAGCGGAAAATGATACCATGCTGGATTTGGATATCGTGAGTTTAATTGCGCCGGAGTTTAAGTTTGAAGTCAAAGATCAACAAAAAACTTTTGAAGAACTGGTTGAAGAGCTTAAATTTGGAAATTTAAAAGAAAAGCCTGTATTGTGCCCTCCGGTTGTCACTATTATGGGTCATGTGGATCATGGAAAAACAACTCTATTGGATACTCTTAGAAAAACATCCATTGTTGAAAAAGAAGCTGGAGGAATCACCCAGCATATTGGAGCATATAGTTTACCTGTAGGTTCTTCCTTTATCACATTCATCGATACTCCGGGCCACGAAGCTTTTGCTGAAATGAGAGCCAGAGGGGCACGTCTTACAAATATTGTCATTATTGTAGTGGCGGCTGATGATGGAGTCAGCCCGCAAACTATTGAAGCTGTTCAACACGCACAATCTGCCAAGGTGCCTATTATTGTGGCTGTCAATAAAATGGATAAACCAGGGGCTGATGCAGAAAAAGTAAAACAACAAATGTCTCAACATAATGTTATGCCTGAAGAGTGGGGAGGAGATACACTTTTTGTACCTATTTCTGCTTTAACTGGCGAGGGCACTCAAAACCTGTTGGAACAAATTTTATTAGTTGCCGAAATGCAGGAAATCAAAGCCAATCCCAAGCAGTCCGCTCAGGGTATTGTCATTGAAAGTAGAATGGAAAAAGGGCGTGGCTGGGTCGCCACTCTTATTGTTCAAAACGGTACCTTGAAAAAGTCTGATTATATTATGACTTCATCGCTCTTGGGGCGTGTGAGGCAGATGATGAATGACAGAGGAAAAAGTGTGCCTTCTATGGGGCCGGGTCTGCCTGTAGAAATTTCCGGATTTGATTCAGCGCCATTGGTGGGGAATTCTTTCTTTGTTGTTCAAAATGAAAAAACAGCCCGTGATTTTCTATTGAGACAAAAAAGAAGTGTTCAAAAATCCAGTGTGAAAAAATCTGCGGATGAATTATTACAAATGCATACAAGTAAAATTAAAGAGCTTGCTTTAATCCTAAAAGCGGATGTAGGAGGCAGTTTAGAAGCTATTAAAAACAGTTTGGCCAAAGTAAACTCAGAAGAAGTAAAAATTAAAATCATTCAGTCAGGCCTTGGAGGCATTACTGAAAGCGATGTCTTATTAGCCGTCACCGCACAGGCGGAAATTATTGGTTTTAACGTCAGAGCTGATTCAAAATCTGAAAAATTAGCAAAAGAACATAACATTCCTATATGGATGTATACAGTGATTTACGAACTGTTGGATGGAGTGGAAAAAAGAGCTATAGGCGTACTTGACCCCTCTATTGTTGATCAGGAATGCGGTAAAGCTGAAGTGCGTGAAGTCTTTTCTATTTCAGGGTTGGGATCTATTGCCGGAAGTTATGTACTTTCCGGAAAGGTCGGACGCCAGCATCTTGCAAGATTGGTGAGAGACGGCCGTATTGTTTACGAAGGAAAGGTAGACAGCCTAAGAAGATTTAAAGAAGATGTCAAAGAAGTGGATGAAGCTTTTGAATGCGGTATAGGTTTAGAGCGTTTCAATGATATTAAAGTAGGAGATGTCATTGAAACATTTATTAAGAAAGAGGTTGTTCGAACAGAACTATAATTTTTTACTGAATAACTAATAAAAGAACGGTATCTCAAATGACACTAAGAATTTTAAAAATACAAAAAAGTTTACAGAAAATTTTAATGGATTATTTTTTAACAAAAAGCAATTACCCCGGTATTATTTCTGTTAAAGAAGTTAAAGTTCAAACAGATTTAAAAAGAGCAAATATTTATATCTCTGTAATGGGGAGAGAAGAAGACGTGGAAAGAACCCGTATCAAACTGGAAGAAGATAGATTTGCAATGCGAAGTTTGATTAACAATCGCTTGAGAATGAAATATTGTCCTTATCTGCAGTTTTTCGTCAATCATATCTCTATGCCCTTGTCTCCTGTAGAGCAAACTTTAATGGATCTTAGAGAAAAGGACGAATTTTCTTGATATCAGGGCTGTTACTGCTTAATAAACCAAAAGGGATTACCAGCCACAAATTAGTTCAAAAAGTGCGTTTCTGTCTTCAACAAAAGTCTGTTGGACACTGTGGTACTTTAGATCCTATGGCTGAAGGTTTAATGTTGGTCGTTTTAGGCTCTGCCTGCAAACTTTCTTCTTCTCTAACTTCATCTGACAAAATGTACGAATTTACATTTCAGTTAGGTCAAGTGACTGACACTTTGGACATCACTGGAAATGTTATAAAAACCATGAAGGTAGAAGTCCATCCTTCTACTATTGAAAAAGTATTGAAGAAAAGTTTAGGATTGCTGGAGTTAGCTGTACCCTCTTATTCAGCTGTTAAATATCAGGGGAAAAAGTTATATGAATATGCCCGATCCGGGAAAAAGGTTCCTGTTATAAAAAAACCAATGCATTTTTATGATTTAAAAATTCTAAATATTTATAAAACAGAAGTTACTGTTCAGTTGTCCTGTAAAAAGGGAGGATATATTCGGGCATGGACAGCACAAGTAGGAGAAGAGCTTGGTGTGGGAGCCTGTCTTTCCAGACTAAACAGGCTGGCCTGCCTGCCTTTTTATCTGGATCAAAGCTTAACTTTAAAAGACTTTGAGATTAAATGTCAGGAAGATATAGAAAGAGCTATAGATTTTGCACAAGATGAAGGTGCTTTTATCCCTGTAGAGCAGATTCAGAGTTGACCTTTTTAAGCTTTTCAGATAACTTTCCCCAAATGACAACAAACAACCAACAATTAAACATTAATGAATACAGAAGGTCTGATTCTGATACTGGCAGTACAGAAGTGCAAATTGCTCAATTAACAAAACGAGTACGCCACCTTACACAGCATTTTCAAAAACATAAAAAAGACTTTCATTCTCGTTCAGGTCTGATTAGAATCATTAATGAAAGAAAGAGTTTATTGTCTTATTTAAAAAGAGTCCACTTTGAACGTTATCAAAGTGTTGTTCAAAGGTTGGGTTTAAGAAAGTAACCTTAAAGTATAATCTTAAATATAAGGAGTATCTTCATGTCTTCTCTAAGAAGTTCAGTCATTATTGGTGAAAAAGAAATAAGTATTGAAACAGGATATTTAGCAAAACAAGCAGACTCTGCTGTTTTGGTTAAATGCGATGAAGATATCGTTTTGGTGACTGTCACTTCAGCTCATGAACCTTCAGAACAAGATTTCTTTCCATTAACAGTAGAGTATCAGGAGAGATTTTATTCAGCAGGCAGAATTCCAGGAGGATTTTTTAAAAGAGAAGGGAGGCCTTCACAAGAATCTATTCTATCTGCCCGAATGATAGACCGTCCGATTCGACCTTGTTTTCCTGAAGGATATCGCTACGACACACAAATTGTAGCTACTGTTTTAAGCTGTAGTAATAGTTTTCCAATAGATATTTTAGCAAGCTTGGGTGCTTCTTCAGCTCTTCATATCAGTGATATTCCCTTTTCAGGGCCTACAGCTGCTATTCAAATTGCTCGGGCAAATGGAGAGTTTGTGCTTAATCCCTCTTCGGATCTGATAGAAAAGGCAGATATCAATCTGACTTTGGCTGGAACCAAAGAAGGCATTTTAATGGTGGAAGGGTCAGCTCAGTTTGTATCTGAAAAATGTATTTTATCTGCTCTTAAAAAAGGACATGAGTCCATCGTTTCTCTTATCGGTATGCAGGAAGACTTAAGAGAAAAAACAGGTAATAAACCCAAAAAAGAATGGAAAGCTCCGGAACAAGATACTAACTTATCTGAAGAAGTCGAAAAGTTATATAAAGATCAAATTCTTAAAGCCTTAACTGTTCCTACAAAAAAAGAAAGAAGCCTTGCTTTACGCAATTTAAAAAAGGAGATAGAAGAGCACTTCAATTTTGAAGATGAAAGTAAACAAAAAGCACTTTCTTCCACCTTTGAAGACTTAAAATACACAATCTCCAGAAACCTTATTTTGCAGAAAAATATTCGAATAGACGGCCGCAAATTAGATGAAGTCAGATCTATTGAGTGTCAAGTGGGGGTTCTTCCACGCACTCACGGCTCCGGCGTTTTCACAAGAGGGGAGACTCAGGTTTTATCTACAGTGACCCTTGGTACTGATGATGATTCACAAACATTAGATGCTTTATCAGGTTTGTCCAAAAAAAGGTTTTTACTACATTATAACTTTCCTCCTTTTTGTGTAGGAGAAACAGGACGTATGGGAGGACAAAGTCGAAGAGAAATTGGACATGGTTTTCTTGCAGAAAAGGCACTAAAACCTATTATTCCTAAAATAGATCAATTTCCATATACTGTCAGAGTGGTCAGTGAAGTTTTGGAATCTAACGGTTCCAGTTCCATGGGGACTGTATGTGCAGGTTCTTTGGCTTTAATGAACGCCGGTGTGCCTGTAAAAAAAGCTATAGCAGGCATTGCTATGGGCCTTATTCAAGAGGAAGATAAAACTGCTGTCTTATCCGATATCTTAGGAGACGAAGATCATCTTGGAGATATGGATTTCAAAGTAGCCGGCTCTGAAGAAGGAGTGAGTGCTGTACAAATGGATATTAAAATTGCCGGATTAAGTTTTGATATTATTGAAAAAGCCTTAGAGCAGGCTCGAAAGGGCAGACTGCATATTCTTTCATGTATGAATCAAGCTATATCAGAGAGCAATAAAGAGATGTCTCCTTACGCTCCACGTATTGAAACTATTAACATCAAACCAGATAAAATTAGAGATGTGATTGGCTCTGGCGGTAAAATGATTAACTCTATTATACAACAAACAGGGGTTAAAATTGATATTGACGATAATGGAGTTATCAATTTGGCATCCAGTGACTCCGCTTCTATTCAAAAAGCTAAAGATATTATCGATAAAATTTGTGAGGACGTAGAAGTTGGAAAAACTTATGAAGGAGTAGTAAAAAAGCTAGTGGAGTTTGGAGGATTTGTAGAAATTTTACCTAATACTACAGGGCTCCTGCATATCTCAGAAATTATGCACAAAAGGGTGAATAAAATTGAAGATGTTCTTGAAGAAGGGCAACAAGTAAAAGTGAAAGTCATGGAAGCTAAAAATGGACGCATCCGCCTCAGTATGAAAGCCTTAGATAAAAAACCTTAATTAAATTAAAAAGAGTGAGAGAGGTTGGGAAATTTTCTTGGCTTGAGTAAGTAGTCTTGAGAAATTTCTTTTAAAAATCGAGAAGGGATTTGTTTTTTATCAATTCCAAACCTTTTTCTATTCTGAGCATAAGAAAGAAATAATTTTTTCTTAGCGCGAGTCATTCCCACATAGGCAAGACGCCTCTCTTCTTCAATATCAATATCATCAATATTTTGAATCAAAGGGAATAAACCCTCCTCAAGCCCTGTAATAAAAACTACGTCAAATTCCAAACCTTTCGATAAATGCAATGTCATCATCTGAACGGCATCTTCGTGAGGCATATGAGCAGAGGACAGTAAAGACATTTGCTCTAAAAAAGTTTCTAACGAAGCTTTGTCTCCCATTTCTTCTTCAAACTGTTGTATCGCATTTCCTAATTCTGTTAAATTTTCTATACGACTATTTGCTTCAGGAGTTTGCTCCAGTTCCAGCATTCTCAAATAATTAGTAGAGTGCAGTAAGTTTAAATAAAGTTGTGATAAAGCGACTTGTTTCTTTTGAGCGCTCTCCCTCAAGTTGGTCAAAGTATGATGAAATTCCATAATAGATTTGGAGGGTTTTTTATTTGGATATGTTTCTGCATATTGTACTAAAGATTCATACAAAGTTTGATTTGTGGATAAAGAACTGGCTTTTTCTATTGTCGTTTTACCAATTCCTCTTTTAGGAGAGTTGATAGCCCTTCTTAAAGAAATTTCATCTCTAGGATTTAAAATTAAACGTAAATAACTAATCATATCTTTAATCTCAGCTCGATCATAAAACTTTAAATTGCCGACAATTTGATAAGGGATATTTCGTTTTCTAAATTGATCTTCCAGTATTCTAGACTGCGCATTGGTTCTATAAAATACAGAAAAATCATTATAGGACATATCCCCCTTTTCACACAGGTTTAAAATAGTCTGCACAACAGAATTGGCTTCAGTTTTATCATCCCAGTGGGATCTCACTTCAATAAGATCTCCTTCTGAATTATTGGTAAATAATGTTTTATTGATTCTGGAATGATTGTGGCGGATAAGAGATCCAGCCGCAGAAATAATGGTTTGAGTGGATCTATAATTTTGTTCCAACTTAATGATTTTACAATCCGGAAAATCTTTTTCAAAATTTAAAATATTTGAAATATCAGCACCTCTCCATGAATATATTGATTGATCTTCATCTCCAACAACACAAATATTTTTATGTTTTTGAGCCAGTTGTTTAACCAATAAATATTGGAGATGGTTGGTGTCCTGATACTCATCAATAGAAATAAATTTAAACTTTTCCTGATAGTGAGACAAAATTTCTGAGTTTGTTGTAAATAGCTTATAAACTTCAAATAAAAGCCCTTCAAAATCAAAAGCCTCTGCAGAAAGTAAGGCCTCTTCGTAAGCCTCATAGAGATGAGGGAAATCTTCTGTTAAGCGAAGACGGGGATGATTATTTACTTCATAAGGAGATAAAGCCATCCTTTTACATAAACTAATTTGTTTCTGAAAACTTTTTGCCGGATGATAATTTTCATCAATACTCAAATCCTTCATCACCTTTTTGATCAAACTTAACTGATCTCCGGAATCATAAATAATGACTTGTTTTCTTGGGGCAAGAGCTTTAATGTTTTCACGCAAAATTCTGGCACAAGCAGAGTGAAAAGTGCTGATCCATAAAGGTTCAAACAAAGGAAGATCTGACAGCATAGAAGTCACTCTTTCTGTCATTTCTTTGGCCGCTTTATTTGTAAAAGTCACTGCTAAGATTTGATCAGGCTGAGCAAGTTTTTTGGAAATAATATGGGCAATCCGGCTGGTTAATACTTGGGTTTTTCCGGAGCCTGCACCTGCAGAGATCAATAAAGCTCCATGAACAGTTTGAACAGCTTCAAGCTGTTTTTCATTTAAATTAAATGATGATTGACCGTAATTCACTTTATTCAGATGGAAACTCAATAATTTGAGCAGATATAAAACGGGAAATTTTTGGCATTTGTTCTAAAAACACTTGTGCAGATTCTTTGTTATCAAATGGCCCTATAACAACTTTATGAAAATTATCCATGGGATACACAGCTAACTCCCAATTGTATTGGCTTTTCAAATCTATAGCAATATTATTTGCCTTTTCCATACTGGTGTAACTGCCTACCACAATGCCGTAACTTTTAAAAAATTCTTCATCTTGAACAGATTCATCAATACTTTTCTGCAACATATCTTTATATCGATCTAAAGTTTTATTGTCTTTTTTGACAGGTGCTTCAGAAAGCTCTTCAATTTCCAAATCAGCTTCTGAAATAACCTCTACTTCTTCAGAGTTTGATTCAACAACCGGTTCATCCATAAAATACAAAGTCACCATATTTCCAACAAACACACCTGTGGAGAAAGAAAGTACAGCAATAAGGGAAAATAGTAAGAGCGGTTGAATTGGTTTTTTCTCAGCCATAATAAAAAAGTATCTCCATATAAATATGAATTTTGTATCTTTTTCTTGAAGTTCTTCTTTTGTCCATAAGAGGCGCCTAGTGTCAAATTTAAAACAGGCTAAATAGTCAAAAAAATGACTGTACAGAAGTTAAAAAATCAAATTTTTTTCAATTTTACTCAATTTTTCAAAATTAAAGTCCAGTGTTCGCTTATTTGCATTCTGTTACAGCAGGAGGATTCAATGGAGCAGGCATTTCAATATAAATGGGAAGAACAAGAATCTCTAAAACCTTCTTCCTCCAAAAATGAATCTTCTTTTCTGCTTTTATTTTGGATTTGCTTTTTTCTCGTCTGTTTCATGAGTTTATTTCTCTTTGGTTACAAAAAGTTTAACTCCACTCAACAAACAAACACACAATCTCTTCATGCAGTAGGTATGGAGCCGTTTCTTGTCCGTATTTTAAATCAAAACGGCCTGGCATTAACAAAAGTAAATGTTCAATTTTTTGTAGAAGATATTCGGGTTCAACATGAACTCTTAAAAGATCAGGCCAAATACAAAGAGCTTTTAATTTTCTTTCTTTCAAATTCAAAAACTTCTGATTTTTCAGATGAATTTAAGAAAAAAGATTTACAGGAAAAAATTAAAAATCATGTGAATTCGTTTTTATCCACAGGACGTGTTCAAAACATAGAAATCAACCATCAATTCATCTAACTGGAGGACTATCATGGGCGAAGCAAAAAAAATAAAGAAGATACTTTCAATTGAAGAAAAAAATAAAATTATTTTGGAATATACCCCTTTGATTCGGTTTATTGCAAAAAAAATATCTATTCGCCTGCCTGCCAATATTGATATGGAGGACCTTGTTTCCAGCGGGGTTATTGGATTAATGGATGCTGTAGATAAATATGACTCTTCCAGAGATAATAAATTTAAAACTTATGCTGAGTTTCGTATCAGAGGAGCTATCTTGGATGAACTGCGGTCACAAGACTGGGTGCCAAGATCTATCAGGGATAAAGCAAAAATGCTTGAGAAAGCCACTTTGGAGCTGGAGTCCGATTTAAAAAGAACTCCAAAAGAAGAAGAAATAGCAGAAAAGCTGGGTATGACTATGGAAGAATATTTTGTTTTGTTAGGTCAAGTTCGGTCTGTCAATTTAGTCTCCATTGATGAAATGCAAAAATTTAGTATGACAGATAAAAAATCTCTTTTTGATTTATTGCAAAAAAGACAAACCCCATTTGGAAATATGTCTGTGAAAGACATTAAAAAAATAGTTCATAAATCCATAGAAGAGCTACCGGAAAGACAAAGAATTGTTTTATCTCTTTACTACTATGAGGGTTTTAATTTGAAGAAAATCGGACAAATATTAAATGTTACAGAAAGCCGGGTTTCTCAACTGCATGCTCAAGCTGTCAGAAAGTTAAGAATTAAGCTAGGACGTTATGTGAGAGAAAATGAACTTCTTTCTGCTTAATAAAATTCAAGCAAGAAAATAATAACTCATTTAACTTGTAAAGTGAGAATAATGGAACTTTCTCCTTGTTTGATAAATAACTGGTTTAGTGTGTAATAATTACACAATTTTACAAAAAGCTTTAATACATTTAAATTTCAAAATTTCTAGGTTTAAAGTTCTTAGCATTTGTAATACTCGCACTGCTTCCTGTCGCTCTAATTACAAAAAGCTTCTTCTTTTCTGCATACTTGTCGGAGTCAGCATTTGCTTTCAAATAAGCCACAGCTCCATAAATCTTACTATTTTTATACCGAGGCCTTAACTTCGTAAATATCTTAAGCTTCTTTATAAAATGATCCACATCTTTCGTCTTTAACGTTGTTTTCACTTCCACCACAACAAGCTCTTTTCCATTTACAGCTACAATATCAAACTCCCACTGCCTTTCTTTCCAAGTTCCTTGTCTCTCCTCATCTCTTAAAATGTAGTGCACCTCAATGCCTCTTTTTTGCAGCAGCTTGATCAAATCCCCTTTGACCAGAGACTCCATAAGCTTGCCCCACTGACCATTAAAAAGCTGATCCAGTTTTTCCAATCTGCGATCGGTTTCTTTCATTTGACGGTCAGTTTCTTGAGAGCTTTCACGCATTTTTTGAAAACCCTCTTTCATTTCTCGACTGGTTTCTTTCACTTCTCGACTGGTTTCTTGCATTTTCCGGTCGGTTTCACGAAAAAGCTTCCAAATTTCAGCAATCTCTTTTTCAGATGAATAAGTTTTTTGTACAGACATTGTTAAACTCCTTTCTGTATTTTATCTAAAGTTTTAGGTTGTTTCAAATCCTCTAAAAGCTATATGCAAATAGATGGACAGCTTTGGACTAAATATCAGCTATACATATATTAAGGATGTGTGATTGTTATTTTATTCAGTATTTTCAATAATTTGGAAGAAGCTTTAATAATTTGAAAATAGAATGAGAAATCACTTTATTTTATAATCTAAGTTGGTTAGTGACCAAAAATGGACAGAGACGTTTCATTTTTGGTCTTTTTACATTGAAATAGATCGTCTTTGTAAAGGGTATAAACTTGTTTGAAAAAACTATTTTTGTAAGGTCACTCGTTCTTTGATTTTCTTTAAAAGTTTGCTTTCAGCCTGACGGACAGCCTCACGAGTGACATTAAAATGCTCTCCTATAGTTTGCAGTGTTTGCGGGTTATCCGATAAAATTCGATGATCCAAAATATAAGTCTCCTTTTCATTTAATGAAGGACGGAGCTTTCGAACCTCTTTTTTGAGCATCTGAATTTCCTGTTCCTGAGCATACTGTTCATCCAAGCTGTTTGAAGCCACCATCTTCTCATAAGGTTCTGTAGAGTGATCAAGAGATACATCCCGCGCACTGAGCCTCTCCCTCATAGAATTTATTTCTTTTGGAGATATGCCTGTTTTAGATTCAATCAGACGAGTACTGTCAGTGACCCCTACAGGGGGAAGATGTTCTTTTCTCAGTTGATAGAATAATTTTTTTTGGTTAGGGGTGGTGCCAATACGTACAATAGAATGCTGTTTCATCAAATACTCCTGAATAGCCCCTCGAATCCACCAAACAGCATAAGTAATAAGACGCACCCCTTTATAGGGATTAAATTCATTAATGGCCTTCAAAAGGCCCATATTCCCTTCTTGGATAAGGTCCACCAGGCGAGAGCCAAACTTAGAGTATTCAGAAGCAATTTTAACCACAAACCTCAGGTTGCTTTGGACCAAAACTCTTAAGGCTTCACGATTTTTTGTTTCATAATAAATCTTGGACCATTTAAACTCTTCCTCTCTATTAAGAAGAGGATAACGGGAAATCTCTCGATTATATTGTCTCAGTAAATCTGTAGGTTTTATCTCAGGTTGAGAGACAATTTCTACAGGCAAACTTTTATTGGTTTTTTTCAACTTTTGTACCCCTAGACTAACAGCTAGTTTTTACCTCTATTTTTAACACACTTCGTTTTATTTGACGAATAGTTTAGAAATGACTGTAAAAAATATTTTTTTTAATTCTTTACTTGAAGGCCTGCGTTACTGGTTTTGTTTTATCAAAAATCATTTGGCTTTAACTGTCGGTCTGTATCTTACGATTACGGGCTTAGCCCTCTTTGCACATTACTCCTCTAACCAGTTTTTTGGTTTATCCGTCTTTTCTCTACTATTCCCTTTATTTATCCAATGTCTGTGCTTATTTACTCTGGGGTTTAGTTGTTTGTTTGTTCTGCCTTATTTTTTCCAAAAAATGCTGAATAAAGAAGATGAGTTTATTTACATACCCTCTACTTTTCACAAATTTTTATTTGAAAACTTTAGACCCTGGATAAAAGAAATGAGTAAAGTATTGGCTGTATCCTACCTTTGGGGGTTATTGTTAATTGTTCCCGGTTTAGTCAAATTAATAAAGTGCTCCTTTGTTAATTATATTGTTTTATTTAACAAGTCCTATCGCATTCAAGAAGTCTCAGCGTTAAAACACTCATCAAAATTAACCAAAGGATTTACTCTTTGGTTCCTGTTATTAGTTGCAACGTATATGGGGCTTTCCTATCCTGTCGGTTATTTAACTCAGGATATACAAACAGAAGTGTTTTCCTGGAAAACTGTTGGAGCAATAGCTTTAGAGTATCTTTGGACTGTACTGGCTTCTTTTTTCATCTCTATAACTTACCACTTGATCTATTTAAAAAGAGATCAGGAGCTATACGAACCTTCTGAGTCTTATGAAGAACCCCCTGCTGTTGTATCCGCTGTGTTATAGCCTCACTCTTGGAAAAATAGGGGATTCTTTTTTAACAACAATTCCAGACTTTAATTGATTGACCTTCTTTGTCTGCTCAAAACTTTGAGGAGGCAGTCCCAATCTTCTAAGCACTTCCTGGGAAGCATTGGGAATAATGGGCTGAAGCAGACTGACAGCCACACGGAGAACATCTAATGCCGTATACAAAATTGGAGCTGTTTTATCTTTTTCAGAGATAAAGTTCCATGGAGCTGTCTCTTCTAAAAATTTATTCGTTTGGTTTAATAATTCTGTAATTTCAAATACAGCCATATGAATCGAAAATTCATGAATATATTTAGACACTTTTTCACAGGTCTCCATACTTTTTTCCTGCAAAGGATGAAGAGAGGATGGAGGTGGAGGAAGAGTTCCCGCTAAAGAGGATTCTATAAGAGTAAGAACCCTTTGAACAAGGTTGCCCAAATTATTTGCTAAACTTTGATTATGCTCCTGAATGATCATTTTTTGTGAAATAGGGGCATCATGGCCAAAACGCACAGAGCTGAAAAAATATCTAAGGGAATCATGGCCAATTTGTTGAGCCAGTTCCAAAGGGTCCAAAATATCTCCCTGAGATTTACTCATTTTTTCCAAATCCTGATTTAACAGCCATCCATGACTCACAATTTTTTTTGGCAGAGGAAGGTCTAAAGCCATCAATAAGCAAGGCCAATAAACAGCATGAGTAATCAAAATATCTTTCCCTATAAAATGAACAGACTCCTTCCACCAGCTTTCAAAATCACTATCACTCTCTTTCCACAAACCTGCTCCAAAAATATAATTTAAAAGAGCATCCACCCACACATAGACCACATAATCAGAATCGAAGGGCAGGGGAATCCCCCATTTTAATCTGGACTTAGGGCGGCTGATGCACAGATCTTCCAAATTTTTCACAAAACTTAAAACTTCATTTTGCCGGGTGGAAGGGTAAATAAAGTCAGGATGATCCTGTAAATGTTGTATCAATTGGTTCTTAAATTGAGACATTTTAAAAAAATAATTTTTCTCTGTAATTTTTGTAACAAGCTTCCCTTGCGGCGACTTACCATCAACTAAATCTTTCTCTTTGTAAAAAATTTCTTCACTGACACTGTACCAGCCTTCATAGGTGGATTCATAAATAAAACCTCTATCAAAAATTTTTTGTAAAGCTTTTTGAACACACTGTTTATGTTCTGAAGAAGTGGTGCGATAAAAAACATCATACTTAATACTCAAATTTTCCCAGGTTTTTATAAAAACCTGAGCCATCTCATCACAATGGTCCTGTACATCCATATTTTTACCTTCAGCGGCCTGTTGGCACTTTTGACCATGTTCATCAACTCCTGTTAAAAATAAAGTTTCTTTAGAAAAAAATTGATGAAACCGATTAAAAATATCAGCAATAACTGTAGAATAAGCTGTCCCCGCATGAGGCTTGTCATTGACATAGTAGAGAGGGGTTGTGATATAGAGCTTGTTCATCTTCTCAAGTTAGTTATAATTGAGAGGTTTTGTCTATACAATATTTGCATTTTATAGAGGAGTAAAATTTATATGGCAGTCAAAAAGTCTAAAACAAAGAAATCTTCAAAGGCAAGTACCACTAAAGGATCCTCTAAAGCTGTTAAAAAATCCTCTAAAACTGTAAAAAAAGCAGTTTCCAAGGCAAAAAGCAAATCCTCAAAAGCACCGGTAAAGCCTGTTAAAAAAACGTCTTCCAAAAAGAAAGTTGCTAAAAAACCAACAGCAAAGACAACAAAAACAAAGAAGGCCGCAAAGAAACCAGAAGTCAAGACAACAAAAGCAAAAAAGGCTGTGCCTAAACCAAAAACTGTTTCCAAAGTAAAAAAAGATAAACCTGCTGTTAAAAAGAAGACAGCAAAATCTCCTGCACTATCAAAAAAAGAACAGAAACTACAAAATGAAATAGAACGCCGATGGAACTCTTTGCAGAGTAAATATAAAACAACTTTTACTGTCACTTATAGCATATCAAAAACCTACTCATCTAAAACACCTATCACGCATAAACAATTTGGATGGGGCTATATTCTTTCTGTCAGAAATGACCGTCTGGAAGTCATTTTTCAAGATAATATAAGATTTCTCGCCTCCAATAATTTAGGGATGACTCGGTAATGTCAAAAAGTGATTTAGTTCAGTTTGAAGGAGAAATTGCACAAGTATGCCCAAAAGGAATTTATAAAATTCTCCTCGAAAACAATAAAGTTGAAATTTCTGCAAAACTTTGCGGCAAAATGCGCCGTTATAATATTCAAGTTGTCGTGGGAGATAAGGTCACAGTAGGTTTTTCTCCTCATGACTTAACAAATGGTTTAATTATTTACAGGCATAAGTAAGAGATGAAAAAGAAAAAACTAGTGATTGTAGAGTCGCCCACAAAAGCTCGAACAATTAAAAAATTTCTAAGCAAGGACTACGAAGTTGAATCTTGCATGGGGCATTTGAGAGATCTGCCTGAGTCTGCTAAAGATATCCCAAAAACTTATAAAAAATATAAGTGGTCCCGTTTGGGCGTCAACATAGAAGATAAATTTAAACCTATTTATTGTATTCCTGCCTCTAAAAAGAAAGTTGTAGATCTTTTAAAGAAAAAAGCTAAAACTGCTGGAGAAATTATACTAGCAACAGATGAAGATCGAGAAGGGGAAAGCATCAGCTGGCATATTCAAGAAATTCTGAAATCATCAAAATCAAAATTTACAAGAATGGTCTTTCATGAAATTACAAAGGAAGCTATTTTAGAGTCTTTGAAACATTTTAGAAAAGTGAATAAACACTTAGTTTATGCTCAAGAAACACGACGTATTTTAGATCGATTAGTAGGTTATACTATTTCTCCTGTATTATGGAAGCATGTGGCTCGCGGTCTTTCTGCCGGGCGCGTCCAATCTGTGGCTGTAAAATTTCTAAGTGAAAGAGAATTAAAACGTATTCATTTTAAAAAATCAAAGTATTGGAGCCTTCAAGCTCATTTTTTAAAAGGGAAGAACAACTTTATAGCTCAACTCTCGTCTTATAAAGGAACACAGCTGGCCGGCAGTTCAGATTTTGACCGCGACACTGGTGAATTAAAAAAGAAAAGGTTATTACTGGATGAGAAAAAAGCAAAATCTTTAACGAAAGAGCTTCAAAAACTTTCTTATACAGTGTCGAGTGTTCAAACAACTTCCATAACTCGAAAACCTCAAGCGCCCTTTACAACTTCCACCTTACAGCAAGAAGCCAATCGAAAACTGTCCTTAAGCGCTAAGGAAACAATGAACCTGGCCCAACAGCTTTATGAAAGAGGTTTTATTACCTATATGAGAACAGATGCTGTCTTCTTATCTAAACAGGCTGTTTCAGCTAGTAGAGCTGAAGTTAAACGAATCTATGGAAAAAATTACATACCAGAAAAAGCCCGTATATATAAAAACAAATCAAAGGGAGCACAAGAGGCTCATGAAGCCATTCGCCCAGCTGGAAATAAATTTACGCACCCGCAAGACACAAAATTAACAGGTTATTTGCTAAAACTCTATCAAATGATATGGCAGAGAACTTTGGCCAGCCAAGCTGTCGACTGCAAACAAAAAAGGGTTTCTGCTGTTATTACTGCAGGTAAAAACGCACAATTTTCAGCGTCTGGCACAACTATGGTTTTTGATGGTTTTTACAAAATCTATCAAGAAACAAAAGAAACTAAAGAAAATCAACTGCCTCCTTTACAAAAATCAGACGCTTTAAAATGCCAAAAAATCACCAACCATGAACATGAAACACGCCCTCCAGCCCGATTTAATGAGGCGTCTTTAATTCAAACACTGGAGCAAGAAGGAATCGGAAGACCCTCTACATATGCACCAATTATTGCTACAATACAAAAAAGGGGTTATGTTTTTAAAGATAAGAATATGTTAATTCCTACGATGACAGGTTTAATTGTTACTAAGTTTTTAACAGAACATTTTCCAAATTACGTGAGCAATCAATTTACTGCTGATATGGAACAAGTTTTGGATGATATTGCATTGGGGGAGACAGATCATATTCAATACCTAGAGAAAGTGTATTTTGGCAAGAAAGGGTTGAAAAACCAGGTTGATAATCAAAAGGAGGCAAAAGACAGCCGCTCAATAGCCATTGACGGCTTAAAAGGCTTTATATTTTATGCAGGGCCATACGGCGCCTATGTGACTCAAAATAAAAATGGGGCTTCAGTATCACTTCCCGTAAACACCTATCCGGGAGATTTAAATAAGGAGATGTTAATGGATATGCTAGATAAAAAAGAAAAAGGACATGAAAGTCTTGGGAAAGACCCTGTAACAAAAGAAGCTATATATGTTTTAAATGGAAAATATGGCCCTTATGTTCAAAGAGGTGAAGTTCAAGCAGACAAGAAAAATGCTAAAAACTCTATAAAAAGAGTTTCTATTCCCAGGGGGCTGTCTGAAGATGATATTGACTTAAATATGGCCTTACAACTCTTACAACTTCCTGAAACTCTAGGGTCTCATCCAGAAACTGAAAAAGAAATTAAAAAAGGCATCGGACGATTTGGGCCTTATATTGTGCACGACGGTGACTTCAGATCCATTAAGTCCATTGATGATTTTTTCAAATTAAGCTTGAAAGACGCTCTGAAGATTCTAAGTGAGCCAAAAAGAGGCAGTAGAAAGAAGGTTCTAAAAGACCTTGGCGCTCATAAAGACACAGGGAAAAGCATTCAAGTACTGGATGGAAAATACGGCCCTTATATTCAACACGGATCACAAAAAATTTCTCTTCCTAAAGAAATATCTATTTCCGCATTAACCCTAACCCAAGCCTTAGGTTTACTGGGCACATCAGTAAAGAAAAAAAGTGAAAAAATCAATATTGTAAAAAATATGTCTGCGGCAGTAGTAAAAAATAGAAAATCAAAGAAGTCGAGTTATGTTCAGTAAACATATTAAAAAATACTTTTTTGTTTTTGTACTGTTTTACACTCCATTTGTCTTTGGAAAAAGAGAGCTTATATGTGAACAGATCTATCCCATTCAAATGCAATATTTGGAAAAACATGTCAGTCAGCCAAATCTATCTACAGCATTGCAGAAAAGAATTATTAATCAGCTTATTAAGAACTTGGATGATGGAAAACTTTATTTTGTTGAATCGGATATTCAAGCTATTAAAAAATGGTTTACACCTTTCTTTAAAAATTTAGAACAGGCTAACTGCAGTCCTCTTTATAAGCTGTACAATTTATTCTATGACAGAGTGAAAGAAAGAGTCACCTTTGCAGAAAGTGAAATATCCAAGGATACTTTTAAGCTGGATACAAATACATCCTTTATTTTAAATTCCGACAAAAGATCTTATGCTAAAAATCAAACAGCTCTAAATGACTTTCATCGAAAATATCTTCATTATGAATTGGCCAGTATCATGATTACAGAAGAAGATGAGTCCAAAGCTAAAGAGCATTTACTGGGTATGTATAAAAGGCTGAAGCAGAAAGTATACAGCTGGGACCCCAAGCCTTCTGAAGAGCGGCTGTCATTTTGCCTACAACAGGAAAAGAAAAATAAACGTATCAAAACATGCAAGTATGAAAAATGGTACGCACTTTATTTAGACAGCTTTGCAAAGTCTTTAGATCCTCATTCCAGCTATTTTTCCCAATATGAACTGGAAGATTTTGAAATTAATATGCGGCTTTCTTTAGAGGGTGTTGGTGCTTCGTTAAGCTCCAGGTATGGATATACGGTTATTGAAAAACTTCTGCCTGGGGGATCTGCTTTTCGATCCGGAAAATTAAAAAGAAAAGATAAAATTATTGCCATCGGCCAGACTACAAATAAAATGATCAATATTTTTGGGTGGGATCTTAGAGATGTTGTAGAAATGGTTCGGGGCAGAAAGGGGACAAAAGTTCATCTTAAAGTGCTTAGATCTGTAACTGATGGCAAACAAAAAAAGATTTTTGTCACATTAGTGCGTGATAAAATACCACTTCAAGACGGCGCTTCATCCATCATTTATTCAAAGAGAAAAATTAAAGGCAAAGAACAGCTTATCGGGGTATTACGCATTCCCTCATTTTATGGAGGCAGTGTTACTCAATCCACAAATCACAGATCTGTTTCAAAAGACATTAAAAAACTTATTAAAGAAGCAAATAAGAAGGGAGTGGCAGGGCTGGTGTTGGATCTTTCCGGCAATGGAGGAGGGGTTCTTACAGAAGCTATTGATGTGGTTGGACTATTCCTGGAAAGAGGAAATATTGTTCGTCAAATGACTACAGGTTTTGGAGGGTTTTCCTCTTATCAAACAATGGCTGATGAGGATAACCAAATTTCATACTCAGGCAATCTGGTTGTACTAGTGGATCGAAGTAGTGCCAGCGCTTCTGAAATTGTTGCAGGTGCTCTGCAAGATTATAAAAGAGCGGTTATCGTAGGGGGAGATCACACCTTTGGTAAAGGGAGTATTCAATCTGTTGAAAATCTTCCTAAAGGGTTGGGAGCTGTAAAAGTAACAGTAGGTTTATTTTTTATCCCGGGAGGACAATCTATTCAAAAAATGGGAGTCAACTCTGACATTTCACTTCCCAGTTTTATTTCTATAGATACCTATGGAGAAAAGAAATTGGATTATGTACTTCCCCGCCAACATACGACAGCTTTCTTAACACGAGATGTAAACTGGAAATGGAATAAAATTAATGATCATTTAATCAAAAAACTAAAACTCAGATCTCTTTCCAGAGTGAAAAAAAGTGATAAATTTAAAAAAATTAATAATGATATTGCAGAGTATGAAGAAAAATTAAAAAACCAATCGACGATTAAAATTGAGACTGTCTTGGCAGACGCCAAAAAAAGAAACGAAGAAAATAAGGACCAGGAAGAGTTATACTTTTTGGATACTAATGATCCCAAGTTTCGTGAAAAATACCTTCAAAGAGCTGATATTGAAGAAGCTATTAACGTTGCAAGCGATCTTTCCTTACTTGCTCAAAAAGATTCACCTATTGTTCAAAAAGAAAAAGATTTGTAGTTTTTTAGAATGGGTTTTCGTTTATCAAAAACCATACTGAAAGAAATTCATTATCAAATGGCATCCTCTCGATTGCTTGACGAAAGGCTCATTCAGATTTTTAAAAAGAGAGGAGGGTATTTTTGGGTTGGAGCTCCCGGAGAAGAAGCCTTTGGAGTTCCCTTGGGAAAACTTGTTAAAAAGGGACAGGGCTTGGAATATGACTGGCTCCACCTGCATTACAGGTGTACAGGCACCTTGCTGGCTATGGGATTGAAAACAAAAGATGCCTTAAGACAAATGATGAGTCGAAAAACAGACCCCTTTACTGGAGGAAGAAACTTCATCCATCATTATGTTATCCCGGAATGGAATATTTCTCCTATTTCATCTGTAATAGAAATTCAGCATAATATTGCTCTTGGAACAGCTCATGCCCAAAAAAATACAAAAGGAATCAGTATTGTTACAGGAGGGGATGCCGGTACAGCTTTAGCTGATTTTGCTACAAGCCTAATTTGGTCTTCCAAACCCTCTAAGCCTCTTCCATTGCTTATTATTGTACTAAACAACAAATTTGGAATTTCCACTTCTTTTGATGGGCAACATTCAGAAAAACATATCACTGACAGAGGAAAAGCTTTTGGCATCAAAACCTATAATGTTAATGGGAACGACGTGGAAGAGAGTTACTACACACTCCAGGAAAGTATTGAATACGTCAGAAAAAATAGAAAACCAGCCTTACTGGAAGCAGAGGTATCCAGAATGTATGGCCACTCTTCATCCTCTGGAGCTAACTATGACGAGTCTCAAGTTTGCCCCTTAAAAACTTTTGAACAACAACTCATTAAAGAAAAAATACTTACTCAAAAAGAAATTGAAAAAATCCATCAAGACATTTTTGAACAATTAAAAAAAGAAGAGCTGGAAGTATCCGGAGAATCCGAACCGGATGAATCCATATGGTCTCATATTTATGCAAATAATGAAGAATCCAACTGGAGAAATTTCTAAATGGCAAACATGGCTCAAGCTATTAGAATGGCTCTTCATCATGGAGAAAAACACCAAAATCTTCAAAATATTTTTGGAGAAGATGTTGGACCCCCTTTAGGCGGTGTTTTCACTGTCACTCAAGGGTTAAAGACAGCCTGGAACACACCACTTGATGAAAGGGGAATTATCGGCACAGCTATTGGCTTGTCTTTGACTGGAAGCAGGTGTGTTGCTGAGGTGCAATTTTCCGATTATATCTTCAACTCCATTGATTTAATAAAACAAGCAGGCATGATGTGCTGGTTGAGTCAGGGTCGATATACTCTGCCCATGGTTCTAATGACTCCTGTAGGGGGAGGGGTGCACGGTTCTATTTATCACAGTCATAGTTTTGATTCATGGGCGACAAGATTTCCAGGGTGGAAAGTTGTAATGCCTTCTACACCCTTAAAGGCTTACGGATTGATGATTTCAGCAATATCTGACCCCAATCCTGTTCTCTATCTTATACCTAAAGCTCTCCTTAGACAAAAAGGTGAAGAGAAAATTCCAGGGGAGCCTCAAGATGAAGGGGAGTTAAAATCCATGATTGATGCCCCTTTACAAAATAGAGAAAACTGGAAACCTAAATGGCCTGATTTACAAGAGTACAAAATTGAAATAGGAAAAGCCCAAGTTGTTGAAGCAGGTTCCGATCTCACCCTTGTGAGTTATGGACGTACTTTACATTTATGCAGAGAAGTAACAAAAAAATTAAAGAAAGAAAATATTTCTATTGAGCTTATTGATATGCTTTCGCTGTATCCTTATGATTGGGCTTTAATTAAAAAATCCATTCAAAAAACAAAAAAAATTGTATTTGTAAACGAAGATACAGAAGTCACTAATTTTGGAGAACACCTGGCTTATCGTACATCCAAAGAATGTTTTTATGATCTCTTTGCTCCTCCAAAAGTTATTGCTGGAAAAAATATTCCCGGAGTTGGCTTACATCCTCATTTTGAAGAAAATACTCTGCCTTCTTTCAAGAGAATTGAAGAAGAAGTAAGACAACTCCTTCAAGCTCAACCTTAAAGATATATTATTTGAAAAGTAATAAGAGTATAAAATTTACATAAAATATAGATACTTTACATATCTGAATTTGAACAACCACAGTTTCAATTGACTTTTTATAGAAATTAAATATAACAAAAAACTTATGAACATTACTTTTAGAAAATTCTTTTTTGTAATGTGTTTTTTTATTCCTGTAATTTCCTATGCAACAGACACAGAGGAATTCTTTATACTAGTCAATAATGCAAATGATGCTGAGCTTGTTACGTTTTCTTTTGACAGATCCACACTACAGAATATACTCATAACACCTGACTATTGTATGAAGTTTGATGTAGGGACTTTACCTCGTTTAACTATAAGAGCCAAGTACTGGGGTGAGGGTGGATGTGTAAAGGTCTTGTGTGGTTCTGGTAATGAGAATTTACAATGTACTGTTGGCGCTTATGAAGTCATAAATACGGCGGCAATTTTTGATTTTATTACAATATGCAGGAGTTGGAACAATTAGACGAAACCTTGAAATGCATTGGGGTAAATATTAATTAATTCTTTATGAAGAACATACACAGAAATACAAGATGACAAACATTAATTTTTAAAAAGTTCTTTTTCATAATATTTTTTTAACTCCGGCAATTGTTTATGCAATGACCTGTTCAGATAGTGATACCTGCATGAATATTTGTGATGAACTTTACAAGAATGATCTAAGACAAATAGATCGTTGTTATAAATTCAGTACTTTTAAAGTTAAAAAAACCTCCTTACATTTTGAACACCAAGTAAAGTACGAACAACCGGTGTCACCCGACACAAAAGAAACAAGTGATAGCCCCATAGTTCCTATTCCATATGAGTATATAGGATTTTATTAAGCATTATAATTAGTGTCGCGACCCCCGTTTCAACTAGTACGATAACTATTATGGAGATAATCTGGATTTGATAACAGATGGGGACAGAAGAACAGATGATCGCCTAAGTATAGATTTAGATTTAGTAGATTGAGATACAGACACAGATCATTCAAATTCCTGGAATTAACCGATAAGTTATATTATGTTACATTCTATATTTGAGATATAATCTATATGAAAATATCTTAATTTATTAAAATTTTAATTATTAGATAAGAATGAAATAAATAATTTATTTTCTTTTTAAAGCTTTTCTTCGTTCAACTTCCCTGAAAACTTTTGCAAAAAGATTTTGATAAACTTCTGGTTTTAAAAGCTCCCCTCCGGCTTTTCCTCCACGAGAATAGTTAGTGGTTCTTTGAAAAATTAAACGAGCCTCCACAACATCTTTTTGAATTTCCTCCAGGTTAACCGTACAAGTATATGTTCTGCCTGTAGCATAATTGGTACCACCGTTTCCTCCTAGAGCACCTAAAATAACTAAAGTATTATAACCTGCGCCCATGCTTTTTTGAGTTTCAGCAACCAGGAATCCTCCATCCATATCCATATTTTTAATGACATAACCTTCATCCTGCATCACTGTTTTAAAAGCTCTAAACACAGTGTTGTAAGACGCTGGCTTAAAGATACGAGTTTGCAAAGTTCGTCTTTGATCAGGAGATAAGGCAGGTGTTGTCTGACAAGCTGTCAAACACAAAGCAAAAGAAAGAAAGAAATACCTCATATGAAGTCCCTTAAAACTGAGTGGAAGTAACAGAAAAATCTTTTACAATATCATTTTCATCAAAGGTAATAATAACATCAAAAGAAGATGTTGCCCCCTTGCTGACCGCTGAACCTGCGGCAATGACAAATAAACCACCTGCAAATGAAGAGTTTTTAGTATCATAGGATTGTTTACTATACGTCCACACAGCCTCTCCAGTTGAAGATTGAGTCACTATATTTGGAGATCCCCAGGCTTTTAAAATATCTGCCTGAGTTGTCTGTCCCTTAACTAATAAAGTTTTGGCCGAACCTGCAGTTAAATTAGACTTTTGAGGAACTTCTTGTGTTGTCTGACACCCCCAAAAACTACTTACAAATACCAGTGAAATAAATAACCTCATGACAGCCACCCTTTCTATTGCACAAAGATAGAGTAATAATATAGTTAAAACTTAATCAAAACAAGAAAATAAAAACAAAATCAATTGATAGAAATAACTTCAAGTATTTGAGGTAAATCCCTTTTAAGCCTGTCTTCAATACCTTGTTTTAAAGTCCACTCAGCACTTGGACAGCCGGAGCAGGCCCCTTGCATTTTTAAATATACTTTTCCGTCTTTATAGTGGTCAAATTGAATAAAACCTCCATCCATTTGAACAGCAGGCTGGATTTCCCGATCCAAAATATCCTGAATTTGTCTCACAACTTCTGCATCTGTTTGGGAGTTGTTTGACTTGTTTATAGGGCTTGTCTTTTGAATGTTCAAAATATCTCTTTTGGAAGTTTGTTTCAATAAATGCAATAAAGGATCTTTAACAGGCTCCCACTCCACCCAATCTTCTTTTGTAATACTGATAAAATTTTCTCCAATAAACACTTTCTTAACCCAGGGAAACCCCAAAAGCTGAGCAGATAATGAAGAAATATTTCTGGCAGAGTCAACACTGTCAAATTCAGCAATACTTTCTGTAAGTTTATCACTAAATATAAATTTTAAGACTTGAGGGTTAGGTGTTTTTTGAACAGTGATATTAACCATGTACTTCAGTCGTGTTATCTTTCTTTTTTCTGAATTTAAAATGTAAATACTGGTTATCTCCTAAACATGTATTCCTAATATTTTGAGGAATAAAAATAAGAGATCGTTGATCTATTTCTGTATGTATGACACGAAATTTTACGAAAAGTGTTCCGGAAGAAACTTCTGCAGGTTGTTTACTGGGGCAACCTTCTTGTTTATAAAATTTTGTGCTTTTTGTATATGTAAATACCAGTAAAGGATATTCTACAACAGGTGCTATATGAACTATAGGAGCACCCTCTTCCCAGTTAATGATGCGTCTATTTTGTGCTTCATCAACAGCACGGGCCGCTTCTTTATTTTGAATACGGTATGAGCCGCTCCATACTGTTCTAGCTCTGCAAAAATCACCCTGATCATCTTGAGTGTCAGTATCAAACTTAGATTCTATAACCATGTTTTCATCGTCAATATTGATCGTAGAAGATTCTAGATTATCTAAATGATCTCTAGTTTCAAATAACATATCTTCATCAAACATTTCTAAAAACTGTGTGCGATGGTGATTGTATGGAATAAATTCACTATTTTTGTCTATACACGTAAAACCCATTTCTTTCCATTCTCCTATCAAATCTTCTAATTCAAAAGAAAAGGCAGAAACGCAGAAAATTAAAGAAAAAATAACTAATATTCTTTTCATAATATAACTTTTATATACCAAATAGTTTGTTAAATAGCGTGAGTATATTAACAAAAATTGCTACAAAAAACAACTTTTTATAATTCATTGTAAAATTTTCAATCAGAGACACTATTTTGAAAACTGACTCAATTGATTTAATAGTTCCAGTTCTTTTCTTTTTAATTTTTTTGGAATTTTTACTTTCACTTCATAAATAAGAGAACCTCTCCGGCCTCCAGACCCCAAAACAGGAAGTCCTTTATGTTTCAAAACAATAACATCTCCAGGCTGAATGCCTTTTGGAATATCTACAGGCTGAATATCATCTTCCAGGGATGGCGCTTGAACTTCCGCACCCAATATAGCCTGCAAATAAGACACTTCCAAAGTTGTTTTAATATCAGCACCCTGACGTTTAAATAAAAGGTCCTCTTGAACCTTTATTTCCACATAAAGATCTCCAGCAACTCCATTTTTATAACCTATTTCCCCTTCACCTCTGATACGAAGCCTTGTTCCTGTTTCCACTCCTGGAGGAATTTTAATAGACAACTTCTTTTTCTGCCTGCTTTGCCCTCTCCCCTGGCAAGCACCACAGGGGTATTGAACAACCTCACCTTGACCTGAACATTGAGGACATTGTACTGCAAACGAAATAAAGGCCTGCCTTTGCATTTTCTGCCCCCTTCCATTGCAGGATTTACATGTCTCTAAAGCTGTCCCATCTTTGGCTCCTGTCGCTTTACACTGCTTACAATTTAATTCTGCAGAAAATTCAATGACATGTTCTCCCCCATACAGCACATCTTTTAAATTCACAGTATGATGGTATCTTAAATCAGACCCTTTATTATGATAGCGGGGGCCTTCAGAAAAAGAAGAATGAAATAAGTCCTCAAAACCTCCTCTTCCTCCAAAGCCCATTTGTCCAAAAATATCTGAAAAAGAAGAGAAAATATCCTGAACATCCCTAAAACCCTGAAATCCATAAGAGGATTGAAATCCGGCATGTCCAAAACGATCATATTGAGCTTTTTTCTCAGGATTGCTTAAAACCTGATAAGCTTCAGACGCCTTTTTAAACCTGTCTTCAGCATTTTTATCTCCAGGATTTCGGTCTGGATGATACTGCAAAGCTAATTTTCTATAAGCTTTCTTAATCTCATCTGCAGAAGCCTGTTTGGAAATTCCTAAAACATCATAATAATCAGACAATGATATATCCTCTGGAAAATAAACCTATTAAAAAATGTGTGATGCTTAAATGAAACAGTCAAGTTTTGCAAAGGTTTTTCTGTTGAAAAGGGCTTTTAATTAGAAGCTTTTGCTTTAAGCTCTCGGATTTCACGCAGTCTTCTCTTAAACCCACGCACAAAAGAGCTGTCTGGGTCATCTTCAATAAGCTTCATAATCATTTTCTCAGCAACATCCAAACGACCGGATTCAGAATAAAGTTTTGCTGAAAGACTATAAAGCCATAAAGGTCCTCCTTTTTTAGCGGCATTTAGCAATAAATCAGCCGCTTTACGAGGTTCGTTTAATTCCATTAAATAATGGTGGCCTGCATGAAATGAAACATCCCAATCCTCAGGAAACCTTTCAACCGCCTTATCCAAAATAATACGCGTACCTTCTTTATCCCCCATAATCACACCCATAATCACACCAGATAAGGTATAAGGTCTTTTAAAACGCGGGGCTAACTCTGTAATGGCATTCGACATATGATAAGCCCAACCTTTGTGGCATTTATACTTTGTCTTTCCGTCATAAACAGGAATCCCCTGCTCATAACGACAAAAATCAGCATTTTGAATATATCGAACCCATAAGAGATCTGCATAAATATCATTGTAGCCAAAAGCAAAGTACTTAATGACTTCAGGAGGAGCAAAGTAATAAGGTTTTCTGTAAACAGCTGCTTTTTCAAAGCCAAAAAAATATATACCGGCAACCGCGATAACCCCTAAAGCAATAGTATAAATATTTGATTTTTTCAAAATTCCCCCTCCTTCACAATCATAGCAAAAATATTATAACAATTTCAAAAACTTTTTTTATCAAAGAATAATTTAAGAAACAGTTTGACACTTAATCGAAACAACCTGTAGAAATTCTTCAGAAGCAAAGGTTTATCGAATGAATTTAGAAGCTCCAGCCGTCACTAAAAGAATTCAAAAGCAAAATTCCCAAAAACCAAACAAAGGTTTCATTTCATGGTTTTCTCAAGCCACTTTTGAACAAAGAGAAATTAATGAATTTATCAGTGTCGGCCGCGACACAAGCCAGATGATTGTCCTGGATGACCCTTTTATTTCACGCCGGCATGCCCGTATTGAAAAAAAGAAAGATCACTACGTCTTAAAAGATATGTCCAGTCGAAACGGCATCTTCCTGAATGGGAATAAAATATTCTCAGCGATATTAAAAGATCAAGACCGCATTCAAATTGGCAAAACAGAATTTATTTTTTCAGCTAAGAGGTTTCAGAAAAATTGGAAAACTTTCAGTCACAGCCTTAATCCTTCCTGGAACAAGCAACTCTCACGTATTCCCTCTATGGCTCAAACAGATTTCCCTGTACTTATCTTAGGCCCTTCAGGCTCAGGTAAAGAACATTTAGCACATATGATACACTCCCAGTCTTTAAGAAACACCGGCCCTTATGTCAGTGTGAATTGCAGTGCTTTAACAGAAACTTTGGCAGAAAGTGAATTTTTTGGTCACGTTCGAGGCTCCTATACAGGAGCAAGCCATGATCGATTAGGAGCTTTTCGCTCTGCACACGGTGGCACATTATTTTTAGATGAAATTGGCGACTTGCCTCTCAGTTTACAGCCAAAACTTTTAAGAGCTTTGGAGTCTAAAGAAATTAAACCTGTAGGATCTGATCAAACAATTAAAGTGGATGTAAGAATTGTAACAGCCACTCACCAAAATCTACAAGAAAAGGTTTTGGACAAAACTTTTCGTGAAGATCTATACTTTCGGCTTCATGTTTTAGAACTAAACCCTCCTGCTTTAAAAGATCGGATGGAAGATTTTAACAATATACTAAATACCCTTGCTGTTGAATTTGGAGTGTCTTTTTCCACTTCTGCTATAGACAGTTTAAAATCTTATCACTGGCCTGGAAATATTCGTGAACTCAGAAATTCAGTAGCACGGGCAAAAGCCCTTTTCTCAAACACCATATTGAAGGCTGACAATGTTATAGAAATTATTGATCCTATTTATAATAAAAACACTCCTTCACCTGAAGAAAAATTACCTATTCTAAAACAAATGGAAAAAGAAATACTTATTAAAGCTTTGAAAGATCATGCAGGCAACCAATCTATTGCCGCTCATCACCTGAATATACCAAGAACCACTTTCAACAGAAAACTCCGCTCCTATGGAATAGATTCCAATTCCTGTGAAAACTAAATACTTACTACTTTTTTCTTTGCTGTTTTCTTTTACGGTTCAAGCCAAAGTCACTTGGTTTTTGTCCAAAGAAGAAAGCTCCCACAAAGGAGCTTTTGTTCCTGCATACAGCAGATCTAATTTTTTAGGACATATATTAGGAGCCCGACTGTTTATTTACCCCACTTCTAAAACAGGCAGTTACCTGTCCTTCAGCGGGCATTGGGGTCTGACAAAAACTATAAAAGGTATTCAAAGCAACTGGATTTACTGGACAGATCAGGGAGAGTGGTCATCATCTCTAAGATGGGAGCAAACATCTGATCCTTTCTATAAAAGTGAATCCACTGATCGTATTGAAATACCTGTACAAAAAAAAGAACTTTATATTCAATATTTACATATACTAAATGAAAAGTGGAAAGCTGGTGTGTTTGCAGAATTTCAAGAAAGAAGAGAAGAAAAAGAACGGCCCTGCACTCTGTTCACAAAAACAGAAGAAAAAGTATTATCTAATCAATGCTATGGTTTTTCCCCTCATGAACTTGGAGGAACTTTAGGAACAAAAATTCGAAGGGATACACGAGATAATATTTTCAATCCTTCTAAAGGGTATTTATTCCAAACAGATGTCAAAGCAGGTTATGAACATTACAATTTAAGTGATGTTTTTTTACAATTTAACACTCAAATATCTTTTATTTTTTCTATCTTAGATTACGAGAAGTGGGTCTTAAACTTTGCTGTTGGAGGCACCCTCTTTGACACTAAAGAAAATAAATTACCTTATAGCTTTCAATTTAAATTAGGGGGAATGGACTATCTTAGAGGCTATTTACAAGGGAGATTTCATTCTGATCAATATTATTTAGCTCAAGGAGAGTTTCGACTACCTCTTCTTTCCTGGCTGGAGTCTGTATTATTTTTAGACTTAGGGCATGTCAGTTGGGTTAAAAAACCTTTATTTTCAGCTGGAGCAGGGGTTCGCATTGGTCTGCCCCCCTCTTATGACAAGAAAATCAGGGTTGAAGTCGGTTGGGGCGAAGATCAGCATAATTTTGTTGTGACTTTTGCCTATCCATATTAAGTTAACCTGCAGGAAAATGAATACACCAAAGTATATCTTCATTACAGGAGGAGTGGTCTCCTCTGTCGGAAAAGGCCTGACTGCGGCCAGTTTAGGAGCTTTATTGGAAGCTAGGGGGCTTTCTATCAGCATTATTAAGTGCGATCCCTACTTGAATGTAGATCCCGGAACACTCTCCCCTTTTCAACATGGAGAAGTCTATGTCACTGATGACGGTGCTGAAACAGATTTGGATTTAGGTCACTATGAAAGATTTACATCCGCCCCTTTAAGAAAATCCAACAGCATCACAACAGGGCAAATTTATGAAAGTGTAATCTCCAAAGAAAGAAGAGGAGATTTTTTAGGCCATACTGTACAGGTTATTCCACACATTACAGATGAAATTAAGTCACATATGTTTGACAAAGGTAAAGACAGCGATATTGTTATTGTAGAAATTGGAGGCACCATAGGCGATATTGAAAGCCTTCCCTTTGTAGAAGCTATTCGACAAATGAGGGCGGATCTAGGTTTTGAAAATACAGCATTTATTCATGTCACTTTAGTTCCATTTGTAAAAGTTGCCGGTGAATTTAAAAGTAAACCGACACAACACTCAGTTAAATCTTTGAGAGAAGTAGGTGTTCAGCCTGATTTTTTAATTTGCAGAAGCCATCAAAAAATTGATGAATCTTTAAAATCAAAAATTTCTCTTTTTTGCAGTGTCCCTCCAAGTAATGTTATTTTTACTCCTGATGTAGATGTCATTTATGAAGTTCCATTACTTCTCCATAAAGAAAAATTAGACAATAAAATAGTGGAGCAACTTCGACTTTCCACTCAAGAACCTCAGATACAAAGATGGAACCAAATTGTACAAAATTATAAATCTCCTGAAAAATCCATCACAATAGGCTTAGTTGGAAAATATGTGGATCTTAAAGACAGCTACCAGTCTCTTCATGAAGCTTTGGCTCACGCAGGAGTGGCCAACTCCTCTCAAGTGGATATTGAATATATTGATTCCGAATGCCTTAATGAAGAAAACGTAGCTCCTGTGTTAAAAGATCTTGACGGCATTATTGTGCCTGGAGGTTTTGGGCAAAGAGGGGTACCCGGAAAGATTTTAGCCATTCAATATGCCAGAGAAAATAATATTCCTTTCCTTGGTATTTGTTTTGGCATGCAGATGGCGGCACTGGAATTTGCCAGAAATGTTTGTGGATTAAAAGAGGCTTCTTCCAAAGAGTTTTCAGATAAAAGCCCTGACATGGTCATTCACACTATGGAAAGTCAAATCGGTATTAAAAATAAAGGAGCCACAATGAGATTAGGCGCTTACCCCTGCACTATTCACAAAAATACAAGAGCTTTCGAAGTTTATCAAACTCAACATATTTCTGAAAGGCACAGGCATCGGTTTGAATTAAATAATGAATATCGGGAAATTTTAGAAAAACACGGAATGTCTTTATCAGGTATCAATGAAGAAAACAATTTAGTGGAAATATTGGAAATCCCGAATCACCCATGGTTTATAGGTGTACAATTTCATCCTGAATTTAAGTCCAAACCTTTTTTACCTCATCCGGTCTTTGACCATTTGATTCGCGCCTCTGTTTTATGCAAACAACAAAATAGTTCTAAAGCAACTGAATCTGAAGATACAGCCTCTCCTTAATTATGAAATAATAAATTGGAAGAGTTGAAGTTAGTAATTCAAAACTCAAACATGCGTTTTGCCACAGAACAAACTTTCAGCTGTTCTGTGATCAAAGCCGAACTCGTTTGAACCACTAACTTCAACACTTCCAATTCGATCTTACACGCCTTAATCTTAGTAATAGCAATATTATTTTTTAATCCCAGTAATCGGACCATTCAGGTTCATGGGTTAAGAAAGTACAATTACGAAGAGCAACTTCAGGAACACTTAGATAAGTGTCTTTCAATAAATATTGATCAATTTGATTGGCAGAATATCGAAAAGCTCCTGTACCTTCGTTATCGTATACAGAAGGACAAAAATAAATCCATGAAAGACAGGCTTTATAAGAGCGGTCGCTTCCATAACCATTTATAGAATCAACATTTTCACAAACTCTGGAAAGCACATCATGAGTCAGCTCATAGATGGCAGACACTTCTTCATCATCGCTACTAAAAGTGACAATACCCCCCAAATAGCCTTGAATATTTTGTAAAACAATTTTTTCACCCTCTGTTAATGAGCTACTACTTTCTATTTCAGAACAGATCTCGGTGTCATTAGTAGTATCGCTAACGGTGTCAGAACAATATGGAGTGGATTTTATAGGTTTGTCATCTACATCTCTTTGTCCAGCACTATGAACTAAGAGATCCGCAATAATATGAGTCCTTTTATCTGAAAAATCACGTATGGATTCTGCAACAGATTTATTAAGAATAATCCAACTTAAAACATCTTCAGCTTGAGATGGGGTATACGCCGGCCCTCCTGGATCATCTCCATCCTCATCATCATCGTCTTCTTCATCTCTTCGATACTCTCCTCGAATCACATTGGACCAGGAAGATAAAGCCACACTGGCAAAAAGATCAAAGTCCCCTTGCCTAATATCACTTAAATCATGCACTGTTTTTAATTCATCAAAAACCTCTTCCACCTTTCCTATTTCTTTTAAAGACAGCCTGTAACAACTTTTTCTTTCATCAGAAGCATCCAGCATTTGATCACAGATATTTTCACATCTCTCAGAATCTTCACATTGATTGGTGGAGCGTGTAGATCTCCTTCTGCCAATACGGCTGTCACTGGATCTTCCACCTGAGTCTGAAATAGAAGCCAAATAGTCCAGACTGGTTGAATCTACACAAGAAGTTAGTCCAAATAATACAATAATCAATCCTACTGTTTTCATATTCATTTCCTTAAAAAATCTAAAGCTTCCTTATATAAACTGCATTCCTGTAATGGTAATGAATCTAATTCATAACCTTTATATTCAACTAGAATAGGACATAGATAAAACTGAGCACATAATAGAGAACTGCCGCATATTTCAGCAATAAGATCTGTGGCCATCTCCACAGCATTGTCATTATCCTGTGCTTCTGCATAAGTGGAAAATCCCACATCATCATACTCACCTTGAACTAAACCTATATAAATAGAAGCTGGATTATCATGACAAATACCTCTTGAAGGTGGATCCGAATCTTCAAGAGTAATACTCCAATGATTATCTATATTAGGTGGAGTCCACATTCCATCACTGTTTAAGATGTCGCTACTGCAATCACTTTCACTTACACCCCATAAGTCACAAATATATTCTCTTTGTTCTTCTTCAGAAACAGAGCGCCCGGCAATACAAAAAAGATGACGGATAATATCCAAATCATCGTCTTTTGATACGATGGTGCGGGCAATTCTTTCCCTATTAGCTATCCATTCCAAAACCAACTGAGCTGAATCAGAGTCATAAGCATGAATATCTTCCCAATATTCATTTCTTCGATCTCCGTCTTCATCTCTATGAACAGGATCAATAAGATCTAAAAATCCTCTATAGCCAATATTTAAAAAGTGAGAAAAATCTTTATCTTCAATATCATTTAATTCAGAAAGTCTGCTCGGATTAATTAAAACCTCAAAAACCTCAGAGACCACCTTAACCCGACTTTCTGGTGAATCATAACAGCGATCCAGGTCTGTCGCCTTTAAATACATATCTTCACAGGTTTCTTTGCATCGCTCACTTTCAGAACACCTTTCAGAAGAATCACTCAAAGATCTGGAGCGAACTCTATCTCTAAGTTGATCCCTGGCCTCTCCAGAAGTGGAAAAAAGCCCTGTGACCGGTTGATCAATACAAGACACTAAAAAAAGGGGTAAAAATATAAGCCATTTCATGACTTATTTATCGACATGTTGAATATTCCCAATAAGTGCTTTATCCTATATAAAAAGACAACTAGTCTATAGTCTTAGTTGTATTTAAGACTTATATGAAAATTTGTTATAAAGAGTGAATTTTAAACACAGATTACTTAGGAGAAAACAAGATGTTTGTACGAAAGACTTTATTTTTTATGTGCATATTTTTAATCAGCTGTGCACATGTGCCCCTTCAAGCAGGAGGAGAAGAGTCTGTCATTGTGGTTCATGGCTTTGCCAGAAGAGCCCGCTCTATGAATCAAATTGCTACTGCTGTTCATCAAGCCGGTTATGAAGTCAGAAATGTAGACTACGATTCGATTAACAAAAATTTAAACGATATCAAAGAAGAAATTTATAGTAAGTTTGACCAATATATCTTTGAAAATCCAGGCAAAAAAATTCATTTTATAGGTCACTCTTTAGGGGGTCTTTTGGTTCGAGCTTATTTAGCTGAAAATAAATTAGATAATTTAGGTGTTGTAATTTTAATGGGAACACCCAATAAAGGCACACAACTGGTTAACCAATATGAAGACAAGTGGTACTTTTCCTGGCTGGGGCCAGTGATTCCTGAGCTAGGAGTTGGAAATTCTCAGTTTTTGGATGCACTTCAAATGCCTGATTATACCGTGGGTGTCATTGCAGGATCCAAGCCTTATTCCAGACGGTCTGCAAAGTACTTGGAAGGAGATCATGACGGCCTGGTTACAGTAGAGTCTGCCAAGTTAGAGGGAATGCATGATTTTATAGAAATTGAAGTGAACCATTCCAGAATGAAGAGAGATCCGATAGTTATTGAACAGGTGATTTATTTCTTAGAAAATTCCCAGTTTAAAAAGTAGCAAAGGCTTGCAAGTATTCGCTCAGTAGCTACACTGCTTCGTAGTCCGGAATGACTTTTTACACACAGAAGTGAAATAGTTTGTATAAGTGACTCAAACGAGTTCAGCTTTGATCACAGATTCAAAGTAGTAATGTTTTTACCGACGCCGGCAACTGGATGCATTATATTAGAATTATAGAAAGTATAAAAATTGATAAATTTATAAATTATAACCATAATCAAAAATTTGAGTTATTGAAAGATAATTTAAGGAAAGTCCATTCGTCAATATCTCAATTCTGTCATCGAATTAGTGAACATTCGCGGGGATGACTATTAAAAAATTGATTCTAATTAAAAAACACATTAAGGTAATTGTGAAAAAACTTTTGGGACATAGCTCAGTTGGTTAGAGTGCTACCTTGACATGGTAGAGGTCGGCGGTTCAAATCCGCCTGTCCCAATAAAAATTCATTATTTTTCTGTCGTTTCTGTAATCATGAGGCAATAGAAACTTTTAATTTTACATTATCTCGTCTTAATTGATCTTGCAGGACAATTTGTACCCATACTTTTTGAGGATGTTTGAGTTTTTTAGCCCATTTTGCTACCATTTTCACTGACGGTAGTCTCCTGCCTTTCTCAAAATCACATAGTTTCTGTTTGGATGTACTTAATTTATGAGCCATTTGAGTTTGAGTTAGTTCATTGTCCTCTCTATAAATAACCAATAAGTCTGCCAAAGTTAAAGAACCATAATCTTTTTCCAAATTTTTTAAACTATATTTAATACTCATGTGGCACCACCCTTTTAGGAAAAATCTACAACATCCACATTTTAATGTGTACCCCTAAAAAGGGTATTTTGTCAACATTAAAAATATCCAACAGTTTGAGGATGCTTGAGTTTTTTAGCCCATTTTGTCTAAAATACAAGCTGTTAATCAAAAATAGAGATTACTAATTGACCTTAACAGTACCCTCTAGTAAATAACTTTTTGCACAATAAATTATAGTTCAAAAAATAGTTAAAATCTTAAAATATTAAAAATTACTGCCCAAAAGAATAGAAATTACAGTTTAGCTCTGGTATGCTCTCTGACTCACTTAGAAGTACTAACAGAATATATTATAGAATTGAAAAGATAAGGAATTTCAATGAGTTATGACTTAAATTTTAGAAAATACATTATAGTTTTTACCTTTTTTATTTCCAGCTTTTCCAAAGCTCAAATTGAAGAAAAAACACTGGAGATCCTCACACCTAACGATCAAACCAGTGAAATTTTAAAATTAGCTGAAAAAGAAGCCGCCTATCAATTGATCTCAGATATGCTGGGGAAAGATCAGTTTGAAAAAATCAAAAGCTCTATTGACAAAAAAGTTCTGCCTCAAAGCAAAAACTTTATCCTATTAACAAAAATCATTGAAACAGAACCCACTGAAGATAAACAATTTTTGAATAAAGTATTGATACGATTTTCAAAGAAAACTTTAAAAAATATTCTTATCTCTTCTCATCTTTTTTATTTGGATTACAGCGCAGACAGAATTCTAACTCTTATTGAGTTTAAAGATGAAAAAAATAGAAAAGTGTACCGCTGGTGGAACGAAAATGTGGAAACTCCAAATCCCATACAAAATCTTTATTCAAACCTTCAAAGCTTATTCCTTAAATATGGCTTTTATGCTGTTCACCCCACCTTTAGCCAATATCATTTTATGATTCCTAAGAAACTAAAGTTTAACAAACTCAATGCTAAAACAGCTCAAAAACTTGCTGAATTTTTTCAATCCGGTCTTATCATTTTAGGCTCTATCACCTTAGAGCCTCTTTCAGATTCTATGTCTCAAGCGATCTGGGACTTAACTCTTTATAACTCTATTTACCTAAGAGAACTTTCCACATATAAATCGAGAACGAAAGTTCCTGAACATTCCTGGGATTTTTTAAAAACACACCACTGGGCTGAAAACTTTGCTATGGAAATGAAGTCTATCTATGAAAAAGGTGTTCTCTCCTCACAGCTCTTTACAATAACTCTGGAAGGAAGCTTAAACCATCTGGAACGAGAAACTTTAAAAAAATCTTTGGAAAAAACACCTAATATCAACAATCTGACAATTAATGTTATTTCAGCTAAACAAATCGTGTACAATGCTGACGTCAATGCTCAAGGCACTCAAATTCTACAACAAGTTAAAAAATTAAAAGTATTGGATTTCAAACTCTCTCCCTATTTACAAAGAGAAAACCATTTAGTGATAAAGGTTGATAAATGATTTTTCAAAAAGTATGGGCAGATCAAATTCCTTATATGGAAAGTCTCAAAGAACAAGAAAAATTGAAAACAAAATGTTTGGAAACAAACAAAAACTTTGCTCTTTGTTTTCACTGCCCTGCTGTAATCACTATGGGATTAAGAGGGTCTGAAGAAGACTTAATGCTGAAAAAATCAGAATATGAGAAAAAAAATATTCCTATTATCCCAATTAAAAGAGGAGGGCAAGCTACCCTACACTCTCAAGGACAGCTGGTTCTTTATCCCATTGCTAACATCAAACAAAATAAATTCAGAGTAAAAGACTTTGTGCACTTTATTGAACAAGCTACAAAAGAAACACTCGCCCAAATGGGAATTGCCACTCATAAGGAAGAAGGACAGGCAGGCCTTTTTACTTCAAAAGGAAAAATTGCCTTCTTTGGAATTCATGTCACTGAAGGAGTCAGCCAGCATGGTTTAGCTATTAATATTGATAATGATTTAAAACTATTTGATCTGATCCGAAGCTGTGGAGTCAGCCATCGAGTACATGATAAACTCTCTAACTACTGTAAAGCTGACATTCAAGAAGTCTTTGATTTATGGATCAAAACAGCTAAGAGAACCTGATATTCTCAGGGGGTATAAACTCCCTTATTTTTTCCAATACAGAAAAATTAACACTAAGAGGAGTTTGAGACTTCATTCTCAAAGAAGAAACACCAGTATTGATATTAAAAACAACCACTGAAGAGCCTTCATTGCTTTCTATAATTTGTTTGAGCCCTTTCATTTGCTCATCCTTAATTTGATCGGAAATTGAGATTTCAACTCTATTAGCCCGTGATAACAACATACTTAAAGGAGTTACTTTTTCTACAATACATTTATTATCTCTAGATTGAAAACGCCCTTCGATATACACAGGTTCATCTGATTGCAACAGCTTTTCATTATCCAGATACACATTGGAGAAAAATACCAAATCCAACAAGCCTGTACGATCCCCTAATTGAGCAAAACCCATTGCTGTTCCCTTGCGGGTTCTGACTTCTCTTAAATTTTCAATAATTCCCCAAACTTTTATTTGATCTTTAGGTTTTTCAACAATCTCATGGATTGTTTCTGAAGGGTAAGACTTTAAATAAGGTTTAAAGTAATCCAAAGGATGCTCACTTAAATAAAACCCAATGACTTGTTTTTCATGATTCAGTTTTTCTAAATTACTCCATTTTTGAGAATGTGCCAGACAAACTGTTTCTCCTTCATCCAATAGTGAGAATAAATCAGACTGCCCTGTTAAAATGTCCTGTTTCTTCTTTTCCGCCTTTTCAACCAGTAAATCAAAATTTGATGCTATTTCAAACCTTTCATATCCTAAACCATCAAAAGCTCCTGCCTTTACTAAAGAGTCTATTGTTTTTTTATTGACCCTTTTAGAATCTACAGATTCCAAAAAGTGATCAAAAGATTTAAATGAACCTATTTTTTCACGTACAGATACAATATGATGAACGGCCACACTCCCCACCCCTTTGATGGCCCCCAAAGCAAAATAAATCTCTTCACCATGAACAGAAAATTCATATTCAGAATAATTGACATGAGGGGGTTTGAGTTTAATACCCCGCACTCTGGCATTTTGAATATATTTTGTGACTTTTGTGGTATCTCCCATTTCTGTTGTTAAAAGAGCGGCAAAAAATTCTACAGGATAGTAATGCTTCAGCCAGGCTGTCTGCGCCGCTAATACACAGTAGGCGGCCGCATGAGCCTTATTAAATCCATATTTTGCAAATTCAGCAACTGTATCAAATAATTTTTCAGACTTTTTCAAGTCATAATTTTTCTTTTGGGCTCCAGATAAAAATCGAGTCTTTTGTTTTCTCATTTCTGACGGAATTTTTTCTCCCATAGCTCTTCTTAAAACATCCGCTTCCGCATAACTGTAACCCGCAATCATGGCAGAAATAAGAAGCACCTGCTCCTGATAAACCACAATTCCATGGGTCTCTTTCAGAATGGACTCTAGCTCAGGAAATATATATTTAGCTGTTTTAGATTTTCTTCTTTCCAAATAAGTGGGAATCATATCCATAGGCCCCGGTCGAAAGAGAGCATTGATTGCAATAATATCTTCAAAGCAGGTGGGTTTTGCTTTTCGGATCAGATCAGTGATCCCCTTTCCCTCAAACTGAAAAATACCTAATGTGTCCCCTTGACTCATAATATGATAAATCCCTTCATCAGACAGAGAAATATCTGTTGTTCTAATTTTTTTATCTCGATTTTTTTCAATAAGCTCAAAAGCTCTTTGAATATGGGTAAGTGTTTTTAAGCCCAGAAAATCAAATTTGACCAAACCAATTTTTTTAGCGTATTTCAAATCAAATTGAATAACATTTTCGTCTTCAGCCCCCCTATAAAGAGGTGCATAGTGCAAAATAGGTTTTTCCGCTATAATGACTCCTGCCGCATGAATACTCACATGGCGAACCAACCCTTCAATTCTTTGAGCAAGATCCATTAAAGTAAAAATTTGTGAATCTGTCTCTGTTAATTCTTTCAAGGCTGGATTTTGATTAAGAGCTTCCTGAAGAGAGATGCCCAACTGCTCTGGTATTAATTTTACAATAGCATCTACTTCTGAATAAGACATAGAAAGCACCCGCCCTACATCACGGATAGCCGCCCGCGCCTGTAGACGTCCAAAAGTAATCACCTGTGCAACAAAATCTTTTCCATATGTTTCCTGCACATGTTGAATCACACGGTTTCTATGCTCTTGACAAAAATCAATATCAAAGTCAGGCATACTAATTCTTTCAGGATTTAAAAATCTTTCAAAAAGAAGATTTTGAGGCATAGGATCCAAATCAGTAATACCCAAAGTATAAGCCACCAATGAAGAAGCTCCAGAGCCTCTGCCCGGCCCCACAGGAATCCCCTCCTCTTTTGCCCAGTGAACAAACTCATGAACAATAAGGAAGTACCCCGTAAAACCCATAGAATCAATGATGTCTAACTCCTCTTTTAAGCGAGTTTGATATTGTTCCAAGTTAGAGACATTTTTCAATTTTTTCTTAAGACCATTTTCAGCTAAGTATTTTAACTCTAATTTTAGATTTTTCTTTTTTTCCAAAATCGGAGTGGGCAAATGATAAATAGGACGATTTTGCTTGTCTTTCAGTTGAAACTCCAGCTGACAGCGATCTGCAACATCCAAAGTATTTTGTATTAAAGAAATATCTTCATCTTTAAATAAAACCCGCATTTGTTCTGCAGACTTAAATTCCTGTTCTCTATCTTCTCTTTTTCTATTTTCTAAAGTATCGTTTTCTCCAATGCATCTTAAAACATCCTGAATAATATAATCTTTTCTTTCTGTGTAATGAACATCATTTGCCGCCACTAATGGGAGAGACAAAATAGAAGAAGTTTCTTTTAAAAACTGATTGTAATCCTGAGGATTGGTTTTTGTATATTCCAAGTACAACCGGTCTTTAAAAATAGATTGTAAATCTTTAATTCTATTTAAAGCTTTTTCACTTCCGTAATTTCTGTAAATTTTAAAAACCTGGCCGGTTTCCCCTCCGGTCAGAGCAATAATATTTTGAGAGTATTTTGTTAAAACAGAGTCATCCACTCTTGGAATATAATAAAAACCTTCCTGATACCCTATGGTGCTGATATGACAAAGATTCCTATACCCTTCTTCATTTTGAGCTAAAAGAACCAAACTTTGCTCATAATCAATTTTTTTCTTTTTTTCCAATCGATCTTCAGTAAGATAAATTTCAGAACCTATAATAGGTTTAATTCCATTTTCTTTACATGTAAAATAAAGCTCCAAAGCTCCAAAAAGATTTCCATAATCTGTTAAAGCCAAAGCTGGCATATTATATTCAACACATTTTTTAACAAGATCTTCAATTTTTGAAGTTGCACGAAGAAGTGAATACTGTGAATGAACATGAAGGTGAACAAATGACAAGTTTTACTCCCATTCAATAGTCGCCGGCGGTTTAGATGTTATATCATAAACCACACGATTAATACCACGCACCTTGTTGGTGATTTTATTAGAAACCTGCTCCAAAAAAGAAGAATCAAAGGGATACCAGTGGGCTGTCATCCCATCTGTAGAAGTCACTGCTCTTAATACCAGAGTTTTTTCAAAAGTTCTAAAGTCCCCCTGCACCCCTACAGAACGGCAAGGCAGTAACACGGCTAAAGACTGCCATATTTGATCGTATAAACCCTGATTTTTTAACTCAGAAATAAAAATATGATCTGCTTTTTTCAGCAGATCCAAGCTTTCTTTATCAACCTCCCCCAAGATACGAATAGCAAGACCAGGCCCTGGAAAAGGGTGTCTATTCAATATTTTATGGGGGATATCTAATTTTTTACCTAAAGATCTTACTTCATCTTTAAAGAGGTTTCTTATAGGTTCAACAAGCTTGAGGCCCAGTTCTTTTGGAAGCCCGCCCACATTGTGATGAGACTTAATGGTCGCACTGGGATTATGAGGGGAATAGCTTTCAATAACATCCGGATATAAAGTCCCTTGTGCAAGAAACTCAATGTCAGAATCTTTATTCTGCTTAAAAACATCAATAAAGGTATGCCCAATGATTTTTCTTTTTTCTTCCGGATCTATAACTCCTTTTAACCTTTTTAGAAAAATTTCTTCAGCTGAAATTCCTTCCACATTCAAACCCATCTGACGATAGTTTTCAAGCACCTCACTAAATTCATTTTCTCTAAGCAAACCTGTATCCACAAAAAGGCATTGAACATTTTGAGATCCTAGTATTTGTGTTAAAAGCTTGGCTACAACTGTGGAGTCCACACCACCGCTCAAAGCACAAAGCACCCTGCCTTTACATGTTTTACGAACATAAGCTTCTATCTCCTGAAACATAGAATCTTCATTCCATAAGCCTTCTTCAGCCTGACACATATTTTTTGCAAAATATTTTAATAAATCAAAACCTTTCTCTGTATGATGAACTTCAGGGTGAAACTGAAAGGTTAAAATTTTTCTGGATTCATCCAAATAAGAAACAGGCATCCCTTCATTTTCAGCCATTAACTTCATACCCAAAGGAGCTTTTTCCACAATATCTCCATGGCTCATCCACACCGTCTGTTCCTGTACATTTAAAAGAAGATTTTCTTTCCACTTTATTTTTGTTTTACCATAAGCTCCTTGGGAAGACGGCTGTACCTTTCCTCCCAACTGATGACAAATCAACTGCATTCCATAACAAACACCCAAACAGGGAGCTATTTTAATTAACTTCTCAATAGAACACTCAGGAGCATTTTTTTCAAAAACAGAGTGCGGCCCACCACTTAAAATAATCCCATAGGGCTTATCTTTAATTGGAGTTTCATAGTGTTGAACTTCAGAGTAATAACCCATTTCACGCAGACGCCGGGCTAATAACCAAGTGTATTGAGAGCCAAAGTCAAGAATAACAAATTTTTGTTTCATTGGATGTGTATATTACACACCAAAAGAAAATCCGCAACCACATGATTTTTTTGCATTGGGATTTGAGAAGGTAAAGCCCTTTCCATTAAGCCCTCCGTCAAAATCCAAAATCATACCCATTAAATAAAGCAGGCTCTTGGAATCAACGACTATTTTAATCCCCTTAGACTCAAGAACACGATCCTGATCCCCTTTATGGGTATCAAAATCCAATTTATAGGAAAAGCCGGAACAGCCTCCCTCTTTAATAGCAATACGCAGGAAAGAAGACTCTTCCTTTTCTTGCAGGTGTTGAATCTGCTGAGCCGCTTGATCAGAAATTGAAATCAATTTACCCTCACTAAGACTTAAGTTTATAGTCTTTATTTTACCAAAAATGAACTTCATTGAAAAGAGCTTTGTTTTCTTATAAAAAATATGAGAGTTTTGAAGCCACATTTTTTATGCATCTTAAGTATTTAAAGATAAACCCAAGCAGGTAAAAATGACAAATTGGAAAAATTTTGATGTATTTAACCCCACCCCTGAGCACCAATTATTAAGAAAAAGCATCAGGCAATTTGTCATCCAGGAAGTAGAACCTCAGGCTTTAGGTTTTGATCAAAAAGAATCATTTAATTTACCTCTATTTAAAAAATTAGGGCCTTTAGGGCTATTGGCCTTAACCTCCGGAGAAGGTATGGGAATGGATGCTATAGCTTCTGTTATTGCTCATGAAGAGCTGAGCTATTCTGATCCAGGGTTTTGCTTGGCTTATTTAGCCCATGCTGTTTTATGTGTTCATAATATCAGTCAAAATGCGACTAAAGAACAACAACAAAAATGGCTCCCAAAACTATCTTCAGGTGAATGGGTCGGCGCTATGGCCATGTCAGAGCCAGACGTCGGCACAGATGTTTTGGCAATGAGCACCACTTCTTACAAAGAGGGAGATTATTATATTTTAAACGGTAGAAAAATGTGGATCACCAATGGAACAATTTCTGATGATGGAGAATTGGTAGACGCCTGCCTTGTCTATGCTCGAAAGAAAGACAGCAAAGACATTACCTTGTTTTTTGTAGAAAAAGGATTTTCTGGATTCTCTGCAGGTCAAAAAATTAAAGGTAAAACAGGAATGAGGGCTTCCAATACCTCAGAACTTATTTTTGATAATTGCAAAGTTCCAGCTTCACACCTTATTGGAGAAGAGGGAAAAGCCCTTTATCCTATGATGAAAAATTTGGAGATAGAAAGACTGACTTTAGCGGCTATGAGTTTAGGCATTGGAAGAAGAGCTTTTGACGAGATGAATAAATATGCCTCTCAACGTCAAGCTTTTGGGCAAAAAATTCGGCAGTTTGGGCAAATACAAAAATACTTGGCTCAAAGTTATGCAGAATTAAATTCCTGTAGATCTTATGTTTATCTTACAGCTTTACAAACTCAATTTGGCAAAACCCAACAGAGATTAAATTCAGATTCTTCAAAGCTTTTAGCCTCACAGATTGGAAAAAATATTGCAGACCGGGCAATACAGGTATTGGGAGGCTATGGTTATGTTGGAGAGTATGTTGTGGAAAGACTTTGGAGAGATGCTAAACTTTTGGAAATTGGCGGCGGTACTATAGAAGCTTTGGAAAAAAATATTGCCAAAGAACTGTCTTTATAAAAATGGACCCCCTACGAAGATGAAGGTCCAGTCATGTATGTTTCATGTTGTATTTTATTCATAAGAGTTTTCTATAAAGTCGGGTAATACTTAGTATAAACAACTCAAAGCTCAAACAACAAAGCAGTGCAGGTGCCAACCGATGCCACTGAACAGAAGAAAGTCCGGAATGACTTTCATGCTTAGCACATTTGACTAAGAAGTTGATTGGATCGTTGAATAAGTGTTTCTCTTGGAATCAACTCTATAATAGCTTTAAGTTCCAAACCCTCTACCTGTCCTATCATAACAGCTCGAAGAGGTTTAAATAACAAAGCTCCTTTAATGTTCAACTTTGTTTTAATACTATTTTGAATATTTTTAAAATCTTCCAAAGAAATATATTCTGTTTTGACTTTTTCCAATTCCTCTTTCCACAGTTGAATTAAATTTTTTGTATGAGACCATTCGAAAATCTCTTTTACAGAATCATCTATCTTAAAATAATCATAGCTTAAAAAACGAAAAACCTCTACAGCCTCCTTTAAAGTGGAAAAAGAAGACTTTAAAGAGTGAAAAGATTTCTCTTTTAAAGATTCGTTATTTAAAAACGGAAGATTGATTTTATCCCGATCTAAAAGAGGTTGAAGCATCTTCCAAAATTCTTTATAATCCATAGAACGAATATGCTGAGCATTAATCCACTTTAACTTATTTTCATCAAAAACAGCCCCTGCCGGATTTAAGTTTTTTTCTGAAAACTTTGAAATTAATTCTGAAAAACTAAAAACCTCCTGATTGTCTTTAGGGTTCCAGCCTAAAAGAGCTAAAAAGTTATTCAATGCTGAAGGCAAATGACCCTGCTCTTTATACTCTAAACAAGAAAGAGCCCCTTCCCTTTTACTCAACTTTTTCTTATCAGTAGATAAAATAAGAGAAAGGTGTCCATAAACAGGAGAAGCCCAACCCAAAGCTTCAAAAATAATCAACTGTCTCAAAGTATTCGGTAGATGCTCTTCTGCTCGAAAAATATGACTGATCTTCATTAAAGCATCATCCACAGCACAACAAAAATTATAAACAGGAAGCCCGTTGGATCTTATTAAAACAAAATCTCCTATCATATCGGATGGAAACTCCACTCTTCCCCGAACAACATCATCAACAACATAATTTTTGGCAGTCTCAGGCATTTTAAAGCGAATAACCGGTTTTACATTTTGTTTTTTCTTAGCCTCTTCTTGACTCCAATTTCGATAAGGGCTTTTGACACGGAAAGGTTTTCCTTCTTTTTGAGAAGTTTCTTTCATATGTGCCAGTTCATCATCCGTGAGAAAACAATAATAAGCTTTTCCGGAATCCAAGAGTTTTTGAGCATATTGGTTGTAAACATCCAATCTTTGACTTTGTCTATAAGGACCGTACTCCCCTGCCTTATCCATCCCTTCATCCCAATCAAGACCCAACCATTTCAAAGCTGTTAACTGCTCTGTTAAAAAATGTTCTTGATTTCGGTCCAGATCTGTATCTTCTACACGCAAGATAAATCGGCCGCCATATTTTTTAGCAAAAAGAAAATTAAAAAGAGCTGTTCTGGCTCCACCAACATGAAGAGCCCCGGTAGGGCTTGGAGCAAACCTAACACGTATATTTTTCAATGTTTTTGTACGAAAATAATTTGAGAGGCTTCATTTAAAATTTGTTTTCCTTCAATATTACCTAAAACAAGAAGCACTTCTTTAGAAAACAAATCCCAAGCTTGATCCAGCAATTGTTTTTCCCCGAAACTTAAATTTTTTCTCATTTTCATAAGTGACAATTCTTTTAGAACATAAGCAACATCAAGCAAAGAACCTGTTTTTAATTTTTTCATATATTCTTGTATTTTCTTATTCCAATTTTTCATATTTTTAAGCTGAAAATCAGACTCTTTCAAAACCCCCATAACTTCTTCAATTTGGCCTCGATTGACCAGCCGACGAAGCCCTCCCTTTTGGTGAGTGCGATTCTTTGGAACTAATATATCTGTAGCAGAATCCTTAATTCGAACAGAATAAAAAGTTTCTTTATTACCTAAAATCTCCCTAGTTTCAATAGCAGTAATTTCTCCAACACCATAGCCAGCATAAACTGCTGAATCCCCCACTTTAAAAGCTAACGACATAAATCCTCCTTATTCGAGGACTACTTATAACAGAATTGTTCTTATTATTCAAAAAAAATCCGACAGCCTAATGAATAGTTTACAGAATATTAGTATTTTATACTTGCACTGCTTGATCTGGATACACTGACTACATTTTTAATTTGTTCTAAACAGCGAATAATAGATCTAAGCTCCTCTATATCACGCACCTCAAAACTCACGAATACATCCGCTTTTAAATCATCTTCCCTGGCTGCAGAAGCTAGCTCTAAAATATTAATACTTCTTTCAGTAAAAATATTGGAGATATTATTGAGTGTACCTGTTTCATCGTAAACCATAATTTTAACATGAACAACTTGCTTAAATTCATCTTTAATTCTCCAGGAAACATCTACATACCTTTCAGGAGTCAAGTTTTGGAGTTTCTTACATTCACGCTGATGTACGACAATCCCTCTTTCCACACTGATATAACCTAAAATATCTTCACCCGGTAAAGGAGCACAGCACTTGGCCAATTGAACCATCACACTGCCCATACCCTCCACTTCAATCGGAGAGTCATGTTTTTTCTTGGATTTCTTTGGAGCCTCAGGCACCTTTGGAGCAACTAAGTCTTTCCCTAATACTTTTTGAATAAAATTTTGTGTAATGACTTTTCCGTAACCTATTTGAGCATAAATATCTTCATGGGTATTGAGCCCCATACTTACCATTGTTTTCTTGCATTCTGATTGCTTTAAAAATCTGTCCAAAGAAAAATCCACCTTTTTTAATTCCTTATCCAACAGTTTTTGACCCACCTGAACAGCCATTTTTCTTTCTTCATCTTTGATATAACTGCGAATTCTCGAACGAGCCTTTGAAGTCATACAAATATTCAACCATTCCCTAACCGGATGGCTTTTTTCAGATGTGTTCACCTCTATAACATCTCCATTTTGAAGTTTGTATTTTAGAGGAACAATACGTCCATTAACCTTAGCTTCTTTTAATTTATTGCCGATATCTGTATGAACAGCATAAGCAAAATCAATAGGAGTAGCTCCAGATGAAAACTCTTTAACATCACCTTTTGGAGTAAAGACATATATATCTGATTCAAATAAATCTTTCTTAACACTTTCTAAAAATACATTGGAGTGCTGGGCCTGGCGATGAAGAGCCACTAAATCCTGAAGCCATGAAAACTTTTTTAAAGTTTGAGTTTGCACTTTTACATTTTTTAAAAATGCCTCATCTTTATATTGCCAGTGAGCGGCCACTCCTCTTTCTGCAATATAGTGCATATCATAAGTGCGAATTTGAATTTCAAGTTTTTTACCTTGAGGTCCAATCACCGTTGTATGAAGACTTTGATAGTTATTTGCTTTAGGAATCGCGATAAAATCTTTAAACCTTCCGGGGATGGGTTTCCATAGAGAATGCACCCAGCCTAAAAGTTCATAACATTCATGCATTTTCTGCGTGCAAATACGAAAAGCAATAATATCATAAACCTCAGCGTATGATATTTTTTGATTTTGCATTTTTTTATATATGGAGTACATATTTTTCGTACGACCTTTAATTTCAAATTTAACTTTTGTTTTTTTAGCAAGCTCCTCAGTTAAAAATGCGATGACATCTTTAATGTATTTATTTCTTTCTTTTGTTTCCTCTTCAAATTGTTGAAATATAGACGAATAAACTTCCGGATATATATACTTAAAAGCCAAATCTTCCAGCTCCATTTTGATAGAATGAAGCCCCAACCGCCCGGCCAAAGGGGCATAAATATTTAAAGTTTCCTGGGATATTCTTAGCTGTCTTTCTTCAGATAAGGGGGCCAGTGTTCTCATATTGTGAAGACGATCTGCCAGCTTCACCAAAATAACTCGTACATCCTTCCCCATAGATACGAACATTTTTCTAATATTTTCACTTTCTCTTTCATAATTGCTTTTAAACTTAATTTGAGAAAGTTTTGTGACTCCATCCACAAGAAAAGCTACAGATTTTCCAAAATCTTTTTTAATTTCATGCAAAGTAATTGAAGTGTCTTCAACCACATCATGCAAAAGAGCTGTCACAATAGAAGAAACATCCAGATGAAGTTCGGCTAAAATCATAGCCACTTCTAGGGGATGCTCAATAAAAGGTTCTCCGGTTTTTCTAAATTGTCCGTGATGAGCTTTATCCGACAACCAAAAAGCTTTTTTAATTAAATTATGATCTTCTGAGGATAGGTACTCATGTGTCCTTTTGATCAAAGGATTGATTTTGGATGAATCAATAGTTTGGCTGTTGGAAACTCCCATTAACATTCATTATAGCAAATGAAACGGCAACTATCCATCTTCTTTTGCAACAGTCTTTGAAGAAGTTGCAGATGTATTGTCTCTTTTTAAAATGGACTCTAATTTTAAAGCCATATCCTCTTTGGAAAGGTTAGTGTCCACCGCTCCCGCCGCCACTTCTCGAAGGGCATTCACAACATACTTATTATTGGCAGACACAAGAGGCTGATCTCCATTTAAAAACTGACGCACCCTTTTAGCCACTAAAATCACTAAAGTAAATCGATTGGATACTTTATCCAAGCAGTCTTCTACCGTTACCCGAGCCATAGAGTTCCCCTTTTGTAGTTAGTGAAAATAAAAACTGTATTACATATACAAAACAAGATTTGAACAGAAATAATAAAAAAATTCAATCTATTTCTTGAAAAAGATACTTTTTAATCTCTTTTTGTAATTCCAATGTTGCCTGTTTTAAATCATCATTGATAATCTTAACATCCACACATTGTTCAAGCCGTTCTACCTCGCTTGTATAAGCCTCTAAACGCAATATTTGGTTTTCATTTGGACTTGCCTTTCTTTTGGCCATTCTATTTTTAGCCTCCTCTTTTGAAGATGGAAACACTCCCACGGTTAAACTTTGAGGATAACTTTCTTTAACAGACTGAAGACCCTGTAGATCCAAATCTTTAATGACGGCTTTTCCGTCATTCCATATTTTTTCGACCTGCTTTTTGGAGGTGCCGTAATAATATCCATAAACTTGAGCCCATTCCAGCATCTCTCCATTGCTGATCTTTCGAAAAAATTCTTCTTTAGACACAAAAAAATAATCCTTTTGATCTTTTTCAAAAGGGCGTTTTTCACGTGTTGTAAATGAAATTGTAGGAGTTAAAACCTGAATATCCTGAATCATATTTTTCAACAAGGTGGATTTCCCGGCCCCACTGGGGCCGCACAGGATAATAAATGGATTTTTAATCATCATCTCTTAATTTACTTCTTTTTCAGAAAAAAAAGAAGCTTAAAAACTGGATCTTTGTGTGCGAAAACGGCCTCTTTTCTGCAAACTTCCCACTTGCTCACCACTTACTGTATAAAAAATACCTTTTATTTCCCAGTTCACAGAATAATTGGGAATACGAAGAGTCGTAAAATTACTGTCATTGGTATTGACCTCAGGAGGAGCAGGCAGGCCATCCAAATAAAATGCCAAGTTGCCCATAACATAGCTTCTGGCAAAATCACTATAAGTTGTATAACTTCCCTCATTACAGTCAGGTATGCCTCTATCTCTATCGTGTTGAGTTCTAGCACACACACCTTTCTCTCCTTCAGAAGAAGTTCCAGGATTCAATATATAGAGGAAAGGGGTTGTCTCACAATATCCACTGGCAAAAGGCTTGTCTGTCACTTGAGCGTCTGCACCACCACCTTTTACTTTAAAATTAATTTCTTCAATGACCAAATGATATGCACTTCGGTTTCTAATAACCGGAAAAACTTTAAACCAATAATCACTGACAGAAAGAAAAATTGAATTTTTACGTTCTCCATCCTGTGATTCACCTCCTGTAGTTTCTTCTCCCTGTTGTGCACGAAACTCATCCCATGGAGTGGTAAAAGGCTCCGGAAGCCCTCTTCTACAAATAATATCCTCCTGACCTTTGAAACGAACTATTGGAGTAGGCACACAAACAATCTGATCTCCGGCTCTCCGTGTAGCACCACACATTTGAACATCCACCTGAGAGCTAAAATATCTGCCCTCTACACAAGATAAGAAAGGCAAAAAAATGAATATTAAAAATATAATATAAAGTTTTTTAAACATATTGCTCTCTTAATTGTTGGAGGCCACATCTGCAGACTCTTTGCCAATATCAATAATGCGAGGAGTGAGAAACAACAACAGCTCTGTTCTAACTCTCCTGTCGACCAATTGAGAAAAGAGCCATGAAACCACGGGGATATGCTGAAGAAAAGGCACCCCCTGCAGACTTTCCACTTCTCTTGTTTCGTAAATACCTCCAATCACTGCTGTCTGACCGCTTTTGACCAAAATTCGAGTGGTGGCGCTTCTATTGCTGACAGGTTTGGCTTCACTGCCTCCTTGTCCGCGTTGAGGCGCTCCTTCCGAAGAACGATTCACACTCACCTGCATATAAATACTATCTACATTAGTAATTTCAGGAGTGACCTGGAGGCTTAACTGCAAAGGGGATCTTTGAATTTGAATTTGAGAGCCTCCCCCTCCTTCAGGAATAACAGCTGAAAATGCAATACTCTCAGAACTCTGATTCACAGATGCGGCCTGCCCATTGAGAGCCATAATGCGAGGAGAGCTTAAAACACGAGCACTCCCATTTGTTTCAGCAAAACCCAACTGAACATCCAAGTCCCCCAAACCTCTGAAAGTTCCAATCAATAAGTTACTTCCCAGGGTTCCGGCATTCGGAGAACTGGGCAAAGCACTTAGTAAAGGGCTGGGAGTAATTTCAACACCGCCAAGAGCGCCAATAGAAGGAGTTGTTATAGACTCCCCGGGAATCAACCATGAAATACCAAAGTCTCTTGAAAAGTCCTCGCTGGCTTCAACAATTTTAGCCGCAATCATCACTTGTTTAGGTGTGCGGTCCAAATCTCCAATAAGCTTTTTCATTCTGGAAATAGCTTTTTCCGTATCACGAATAATAAGTGCATTGTTTTGAGAGTCCGCCTGCACATTTCCCCGAGTTGTTTTAAACACATTAATCTGGCTTAAAATGTTGCCCGCCTGAGCATAAGCAATAGGAACAATTTCCAACTTCAAAGGAGCTGAAGCCTCCTGTTGAAGTTTGATAGCGTTCAATTTGGACTGCATAGCTTCAAAATCTTGAATACCGGCAATAGTCACTACATTGCCTTCTCTCACATAAGCTAAGTCATTTTGTTTCATAATTAAAAAGAGAGCCTGATCCCATGGAACTTCTTTAAGCTGTATATTCACTTTGGCATCTTTAATTTTATTTGAAATAATCATATTGATTCCAGAGTCTTCGACCAAAAAATACAAAATATCTTTAAGCCCCGCATCTCGTACGTCCAAGGTAATAGGCTTTCCATAAAATTTTTGGTCTTTAAGCAAAAAATCATAAATTGTAGCGGCTTGAAGAAACGGAGTCTCTCCCCCTAAAGGAACTCCCTCCTCTTCAGAAAAAGTTTCATCAGTTAACAGCTCCGGCTCTTCGTCAAAAGCGTCCATACCTTCTTGTTCGCTGTCTGCAATAGATGTATCTACAGCACTTTCTCCTACAGAAGAGATCATAAAACCGCCGGTATCTGTTTCTGCAATAAGAGGAGCCGGGCTCTCAGGCCTCATTTGAATAATAATACGAACAACATTTTCAGATTTTTGATCAGCCTGCAATAGAGCAAACCCGGATTGAAATTCCTTCATAATATAAGGCCATCTTAAATTATCCATAAGAACTGCATTGGGAATTTCAACGATAAACTGTCTGGTTGCTTCATTGAATCGTGAACGATAAGAAGGAACCCCTCCTGTGACATCAATATGAATTTGCTCATTTTCATATCGAATATTATTAATACGAATATTAGATGATGTATCTTCCTGAGCAACTGTAGTTTCTTCTTCAATAACAGGCTCTTGAGCAATAACATCTTCCTCCACTGCATCGACACTCACAGGAGCATCCTCCACTATGGTTTCTTCTTGAGCTACTTCACCTTCAAGGGCTCCTACATCTTCAACAACCTCTACCGGCTCTTCTGCACCTAATACTTGAGCTGTCTCCAACTCTTCTGCAGAAACAGGATCCAGACCCTCTTCTGTAATTTCAGATAAAGGTTCTTCCGCCTGTTCTGCTACAACCTCTTCCTCTAATGGATCTTCGCCAATAGATTCAGCATACTCAGCTTCTTCATCAGCAAATTCCGCAAACTCATCTTCAATCTCTTTTAATTCATCTTCAGCCTCTTGCTCTTCTAATTCAGCAGACTGCGTGGCAGACGGACCTTCTTCAGAAGAAAGATCTTCCATTTCCTGATCATACTCATCTTCATCCTGAGAGGCCAAAAACTCTTCTTCCTCTTCATCCTCATAGTTATAAGCACTAGTATCTTCTTGAGTTTCTACAGAAGTACATGCGTAAAGCAAAAAAGTAAAAATAAAAAATAATATTTTAATCATGACAAACCTCTTACCTTTCGTAAAATAATTCCATTCCTTTTGCAGCACTACCTGCCGCCGCTGTACTTAAAGTTTTTTCATAGGGTTCAAATCTCACTAAGCCTGTTGCCGGATCTGTAACCGGCTTCATCGCCCAAATACGATCTGTTTCAATTCTGGCAATCAAAGCACCCTCCTGCCCGAGCCGATCATTTTCAGTTAAAGTATAAGTTTTATTTTGAACCTCGAACAAAGCTCTTGGAACCACTCCATCACGACCCCATATGATGGCCCTCAATTGAATATTATCAATACTGGCTTGTTCTACAGGATGCAGACGGTCTTCAGGAAGTGTCGTAATATCCTTTAAAGCTCCCGGCTTGGAAAAAGGATCTTTCTTATCTTCAATAGTATATTTATAGTCCGGGGTATATGCTCTAATTTTTAATCGCAAAGCTCTGACCTCCTCAGACTCCTCTCCCGCAGGCACAGCCTCTGCCTGCTCAACTTCTTCTTGAGTATCTTTTGGTTGTTCTGCCTCTTCAGCTGTCTGCACTACTCCTTCTGTAACTTCCAGCCCTTCCACTGTGTCGAGTTTTGTTGGAGGAGCATTATCCAATAAAACTTCTGCTTCTGCTGTCCCGGGAGGAAGTTGCCCTGTTGGAGAAGGAACTTGAATATCTACAGCAGTATCTGTCGAAGACTCCGGTACATCCAACACAGGTTGATTGTCTTCCGACAAAGAAAAACACGTAGAGAATAATAAGATTAAAAACAAATAAAAGCGACTCATACTTTCTTAGGCTATTCAAACACGTATGTTTCTTCAAGTCTGCTCATTTTGCTTTGCATTTTCATCTTGCACGGTGGCAGGTTGAATGTAACGAAAACCAAGTACGTTGATCTGTGCTTGTATCTTTTGAATTTTAACATCTCCTGATTCATTTCTATTCCCGACTGCCACAGGCTTAATGTCTACATTTTGAACAGTAATAACTTTATCCAAGTCCGTCAGCTTTGACAAAAAACTTAAAAACTGTGCAAACTCCCCTTCTATCACCAATTGTACATTTAAAGTTTCGTAAAGTTCCGTTTGTTTTTGCCTTGAAGAACCCTTCATAGACATAATTTCCAAACCGCTGTCTTTTGAAAGACGCGTTAAGTCTTGAAACAGTTGTCGATTGGTTAACTGATACGGAAAATACTCATAAAACAACTCTAACTCTTGCCCCAATAATCTCACACTATTGTCAAATGCAACGGCCTTTTCTATTTCTTCTTTTTTCTTTTTAATATTTTTATCCGTTTGAATAATTTGATTTTTGACATTTTCTGTTTCTTGAATAATATCAAGGCCTGGATCATACAAAAAAAACCAATAACCTGACGCAAGCACCCCTGATATAAAAATCATACCAATGATAGTAAGATTAGAAATAAAATTCATGACAAAAACCTAAAATTAAGTGCCTGAATCATCAATGATTTTACCTGTAATTCTAAAATTTTTAATTTTAGTCTGTTGATTCGACACAACATCTTCCCAATTGATTGAATGATAGACAGTGTCTTGCCTTTGCAGTCTCCCAACAAATTGATCAATTACATCTTCTTTGCTGGCTGAACCTGCAATAGTGAGCTTATCTCCCTTTACACTCACTGTGCTGAAAAACATAAAATCATTCATATTTTCTTGCTCTGAAGCTCGGCCCATTGCATCCTGCACACTATCTAAAACACGAATCACCATAATTCTCTCTTGAGCTATTTTTTTCAGAATTCCTAATTTATTTTGAAAATCTTCATGTTTTTTATGAGCCCCATCATACGCAGCCAGCTGTGATGTCAGTTTTTGCAATTCTTGATTTTTAGCGTTTAACTCTCCTTCTACCTGAGCTTTTTGTTGTAACAACATATTTTTATTGTATTTCTCATAAAAGACCAAACCCGCAGGAATGATCCCAATAACAGCAAGTTTTATACCTAAAGATATAAGAGTATGAATACCAAACTCACCTGATTCCAGATGTTGTTTCAGCTGGCTGGATAAATCCAATTTAATTGTACTGCTATGTTGACCTGATTTTTTAAAATTAATCATCAGAAAAACTCCACCTGAATAAGTGTAGCACACCTTTTAATCATTAAACTAGAACTTTATCGTCTTGAAACAATTTGACTAAGAGCCAAACCCACACAAGTTCCTGCAAAAGAATGCAAATCAGTCAATTTTTTCTTGGAAAAACCTTTTGTTTGAATGTTGCGAAACACTTGTAAGTTCTCTATGTCTGACTGCATTCTTTGAGAAATTTCTGACTGCAAACCAGGAACATTACGCCCACCTCCTGTAACACAAACCTTTGAAATAACAGCTTTAGAAAAGTAATTAAAGAAATATTCCATACCAGTGGAAATCTCTTGCGCAACTACTGAATTATGGTTTTGAATAATTTCCATTGCTTCATCCGGAACGCTTTCTCCTTTACACACTGTATCCAGTAAATTTTGTGCTTCATCGTAGTTAACACCTAACCTGCGTTGAATCTCCTGCAAATAAGATTGAGTTCCTGTAAACAAATCTCTTGAAAAAACAACATGAAAATTTCGAATGACATAAAATCCGGTGGTTTGAAAACCAATATCTAAAACAAGAACATAATCAGATCTCTCAAGCTGATTATAGTTTTTTGATAAAATATACTGCAAAGACAATAAAGATGGAAAAACAACATCTGTTTGAACAGCAATATCATGAGTGCATATATTGTATGTATTGAGATCTTTATTCTGCATTGCTATTAGAAAAACAGAATCCATATTTGGATCATCATCTTCCATACGCGGCAAATCAATAGTCACATACTCTGTTTGTTCGATATCAAAAGGCAAATGTTGAGAGGCCTCAAAGCGAATATTTTCTTTTTTCACACTGATATGATCTGACTTGATGACACTCAGTTTCCTGGTCACAATAGCAGACCCACCTATTCCCAATATAACTTTACATTTACTGGTATATTGAACTTGCTTATAGAGCAGATGCTTTAACTGTGCCTGAACCAACTGGCTGTCTATCAACGTACTTTTATCCATAGCCTGAGCGGGAACGGGAGTCATTTCAAAATGTGTCAACACAGGTTTTCGGTCTACCATTTTAAATTGTGCGGCCTTAAGATACCTGGACCCCATATCAATTGTAATCAACGTTTTCTTTGGAAAAAATAAATTGGATAAAGCCACTAGACCGCCTTTTTAAGAAATAGAAATTATAAATTAACTTTCAAAAATAGAAAATATAAAAAATGAACTATCCGGATAAGAAAACAAAATAAATAAATAAGTTGCTAATGCCAGGTAAGGCCCAAAGGCTAATTCCATTCCTAAAAGTGATTTTCGCTCTTTATTATAACGTATCACTGCGTATATTACATACAGCGTTCCTAAAATACTCACCCACAGCAATACCGGTAAAAGATTGCGAAAACCCACTAAAGCGCCAATCCAAGCCAACATCTTTATATCTCCGCCTCCCATACCTTCTTTCTTAAAAATAAAATGGTAAACAGCCCCCAGCACTAAAAGAAACCCTCCTCCATACACTACGCCCAATATTGCAGAAATGAATTCCCTTTCAGGATTAATCCAGGCGCCAAGCAAAGCCAGCCCTATCCCTCCTAAGGTGCATGTATCAGGCAAAATAGTTCGTTTGAGATCCACTGCAGAAGCTATAACAGCAATGATGCAGAAAAGAGCTATTTCAACAACATACCAACTTTCATATAAAGCCAAACAGACAACAGCCAGGGAAAACCCCATAACAAATTCAATCACAGGTCTTCTGACATCTATTCTTCTAAGACATTTTGAACATTTACCGCAGGCAAATAACCAAGATAAGACAGGGATAAACCCTAAAAAATAATGACAGCTTGGACATCTGTACAGCTTGAATTTTCTATGTCCTTCATAAATCAAAACCAGCCCATAAGCCCACTGACCTATAAACAGACCTAAAATAAAGATAATAAAAATAATACTATACAAAATCTTTTCGATTAAAAATTTGAATCGCAATAACCAAAAACAATATCACCCAAGATACAGCATAAAAAGAATAAAACATGACCTCTGTGAAAGGCACCAAGTCTTGATACACAACATGAGGTCTCCAGTTAAAGCGCTCCAGGTTTGGAAATACCAACACTCCATACTCGGAAATAAACCTTAAAAAAGGCTCTTCTGTTTTTTGCAATAACGTTTTCATAGTATCAATCCAATGCCCAATAATAAAAAAACATACTGTGTAACAAATAATTAAAAAATTAGATGTAAAAGAACTAAATAAAATAGAAATGGAAAGTAAAACTAAAGCTTCCAGGTAAATACCCCACAAGGACTTAAAGAAGACAGATTGGATGGGAATCTGAAAATAATAAAAAATACCAGATAAAATAAAGCCTAACAGAATAACAGCAACAATCATGATAAAGGCCATTCCAAAAAACTTACCTAAAATATATTGGGCGCGGGAGATAGGCCGTGTAATCAATGTGGTGATAATTTTCTTCTCCATATCCCTTGTAATAGATAAACTTCCAAAGAAAATAGAGGCGGCAATTAAAACAATTTGTGCGGCAAAAAGACTAAAATTTACTGTGATACGTTTCTCTTCAGACATAGAAAGAGGACCCAAAATAGCCCCTACTGAAAGAATTAAAACAGCAACCAAAACCAAACCATAAAAGAATCGATGACGTATGACTTCCTGAAATCCATTCGCGGCCAATATAAAAATATTTCTCCACATTTTCATTATGCTCACCTTTGCTTTAAAGCCAATTTTCTAAAAGTTTCTTCCAGATTCGTACTGACTCTTTCTACAGAAACAACGTCCAGTTTCTGTTGCCTGAGTTCATCCAATATTTTTTGACATTCTTCCAAATTGGAAGCCAGCCGGGTTTGGTCTGCCTTATTTTGATCAATATAGATAATTTCCATCTTATCTGATTCAGCCCCCATAAACTCTCCCATATCTCCTTCAAAAATAACCTCACCCTCTTTTAAAACCACTAAATCTGAACAAAGCCTTTCCACATCATGTAAAAGGTGACTGCTCAAAAACACAGAGGTGCCGCGCTCCGCAACTTGATGAATAATTTCCATAACATAAGAGCGCCCATTGAAATCCAAACCAGACATGGGTTCATCTAAAATCAAAAGATCCGGTTCATGGATGACCGCTTGAAGCAACCCAATTTTCTGAAGCATACCTTTTGAATATTGTCTCAACTTTTTATCTCTATCTTTGCTTAAATCCATTTTTTTTAACAGCATATTAATCCGAGATTTTAAATCAGACTTAGAATACTTAGCATGAGAAAGCCTCCCATAAAAAAATAAAAACTCCTCTCCTGTTAAAAAATCATAAAAGTAAGGGTGCTCCGGAAGAAACCCAATTCGAGACCATAACTTTGAGTGAAGCTTTTGGCTTCCAAAAAAACGACACTCCCCTTGATCCGGCCATATCAACTCCAACATACATTTCATAGTTGTTGTCTTGCCCGATCCATTTGCTCCTAAAAACCCTGTGATCTTGCCTTCAGCCACTGAAAAAGTAATATTTTTTAAAACAGAAACTTTCTTAGAACCTAAACCTTTTTGAAAAGACTTATTCAAACCTTTCACAGAAATAACAGACATGATCTGAACTCCAGAATATTATTAAGCTATTCACATTATAATACAACAAATGAGTTGTTTGAGTGACAATACAACTCACCTCTAAAAATTTAATCCATTTTTTTTGCTTTGTAAAGAAAAGCTGATAAAAATTAACTCAGAGGGGAAACTTGAAAAGATTTCTTACGCATCTTCTTCAACACGATTAAGAAAGATTTAATGGCATCCTTTTCTGTAATACAGGGAACTGCATAGTCCACACAGCTTCTTCGAATACCAAAGCTGGCCTCAATAGACCGTTGTCCTGATGTTGTATTAAATACAAAAGCCACTCTGCCGGATCGAATTCGGTCCACACAATGAGGGCGCCCTTCATGCACCTTCTTCACAGAAAGGCAGGACAGTCCATGAGATGTTAAAAAATCAGCTGTGCCTCGAGTGGCACTAATTGTATAACCTAAGTCCAACAATTCTTTAATATCTTCCAAAAGTAAGGGCTTGTCCTTTTCTCTAAGAGATAAAAAAACCTCCCCCTCCAAAGGAAAAGTTAATTGACTGGAGACTAAAGCTTTTAACAGGGCTTCAGAATAATCAACACCCCGTCCCATAACCTCCCCTATGGATTTCATCTCCGGCCCTAAAATAGAATCCACATCGTCAAATTTTTTAAATGGAAACACAACACCCTTAACAGAAATTTTTTGTACATCAGTCCAATCCACCACCGCAGGTTTGTCATAATCCAACATGGCCTCTACAGCTAAATCCACAATAGGAACCCCTGTGGCTTTAGACAAAAAAGGCACACTTCGAGAACTTCTCGGATTAGCCTCCAAAATAAAAATCTCATCATTTTTAACAGCAATTTGTAAATTTAAAACACCCTTTACATTTAGTTTTTCCGCCAATACGACAGAACACTTTTCAATCTCCTGATACATTTCTTTTTTTAATCTTCTTGGAGGCAACACTCCCATACTGTCTCCACTATGCACCCCCGCCGCTTCAATGTGCTCCAATATACCTCCTATAACATTCCAGTCTTTTCCCCGCACCATATCTACATCTACTTCTAAAAATCCTTCTAAAAACTGATCGATCAGACAAGGGTTTGATTGAGAGATAAAATACTGATAACGGTCAAAATAATTTTTCAATTCTTCTTCAGTATGAATAATCTCCATACGCCGCCCTCCTAAAACATAGCTGGGACGACATACCAGAGGATACCCTACTCTCTCCACAATTTTTAAAGCTTCTTTTAGTGAACCGGCCCCCCCTGATTTCGGAGCTTGAAAGCCTGCATTTTTACAAAGGCGGGCAAACTGCATACGATCTTCAGCCAAGTCTATTGTTTTCATTGAAGATCCTATGATTTTAAATCCTTCTGATAAAGCAGGTCGGGCTAACTCCAAAGCTGTCTGCCCGCCAAATTGAGAGCAAAAAAATTGCGGCTGTATGTACTTCAATACTTCCAGTACATATTCTTCCGCCAAAGGTTCAAAATACAACTCATTTGCGGTATCATAATCAGTGGAAACCGTCTCCGGGTTGGAGTTAATCATAACTGTGTAATAGCCGCATTTTTTAAACTTTTTCACAGCACGCACACAACTATAATCAAATTCAATTCCCTGACCAATGCGGTTAGGGCCGCTTCCAAAAATCGCAACAGTTTTATCATGAGCAATATTACGTGTTTGCCTTTGCCCCAGATAAGTTGAATAATAATAAGGTGTACTGGAGCGAAACTCTCCTGCACAAGTATCTACAGAATAAAAAGCAGGCAAAATATTTTTCTTCCATCTTTTCTTCCTTACTTCCTGCTCTGAACAATCTAAAACATGAGCAATCCATGCATCCGGAAAACCTGCTTGTTTTGCCGTTAACAAATTGTCAAAGGTTAATTGTTTCTCCATTTCTATAAAATCAAAAATAGCTTCTAAAAACCACGGATCTATTTGAGTCAGGTTATGCACCTGCTGAACGCTCCATCCCTCTCTAAAAGACTGAAAAATATGAAAAATACGTTTGCTGTTCGGATAAGATAAATACTGTTCTGAAAAATCAACCCGATACATAAGCTCCCGATCTTTTTCAATAGAAAACACAGATTTAATAAAAGATTCTATAAAAGTCCGACCGATGCCCATAACTTCCCCAACACTTTTCATTTGAGTTGTTAAGGAATCTTTAGCTCCTTCATATTTATTAAAATCAAAACGAGGACATTTAGTGACAATATAATCCAAAGCAGGTTCATAACAGGAAGGGGTTGTCCCTGTAATGTCATTGGGAATTTCTTCAAGGGTGTATCCCATGGCCAACAATGCCGCTATCTTTGCAATAGGAAACCCAGTGGCCTTGGAAGCTAAAGCCGAAGAGCGGCTTACACGAGGATTCATTTCAATAACCAGTCTCTCTCTGGTGACAGGATGTACGGCAAACTGAATATTTGCCCCTCCTGTTTCCACTCCAATAGATGAAATAATTTTCTTAGCTTCAGAGCGCATTTCTTGATATTCACGGTCAGATAAAGTTTGCTGAGGGGCAACAGCAATACTGTCTCCGGTATGTACGCCGCAGGGATCTACATTTTCTATAGAACACACAACAACAAATGTTCCTTTTTTATCCCGCATCACTTCCAACTCAAATTCTTTCCAGCCTAGTAAGCTTTTTTCAATCAACACTTCTGAGGTTGGACTTTCTCTTAAAGCAATTGTTAAACGTTTTTCAAATTCATCCAGCGAATGCACAACACCGCCGCCGCTTCCCCCCAATGTATAGTTCGGCCGTAAGATTAAAGGAAACTCAACATTCTGAACCCTCTCCAACCCTTCTTTATAAGAGTGCACCAGCCAGCTTTCAGGATATTTAGCTCCTATACTCTTTAAAATTTCTCTAAATTCTTCTCGGTTTTCCGCCTTGCGGATTGTTTCAGCTGAGGCCCCCAAAAGTTGAATATTATGTTTCTTAAAAACTCCCTTGGATTCTAATTCCAAAGCCAGATTCAAAGCTGTCTGTCCTCCTAAAGTGGGAATAACAAATTGAGGTTTTTCAACAGCACATATTTTTTCTACAAACTCAGCGGATAAAGGTTCGACATAAACCTTTGATGCAATTTCAACATCTGTCATGATAGTGGCTGGGTTGGAGTTTACCAAAATAACTTCATAGCCTTTTGCCATTAAAGCTTTGCAGGCTTGAGTGCCCGAGTAATCAAACTCACACGCTTGACCTATAACAATAGGGCCGCTTCCAAAAATAAGTACTTTTTCTAAATTATTCATTAATGAGGTACATCTGCGCCAATTTCTTTAATCAATGTTCTCCAATAATCAACAAAAGCAGATGCCCCTGAACCGTCCGGAGAACTCCCTAAATCTATAACTTCTTTAAACACACTGGCTAAAGCAATAACTATAATTAATAATAAAACGTATTCAACAGCCACCTGACCTCTATTTTTTATATATTTATTCATTCACTACACCTTTTAAACGTGAAATAGCTGAACGGTAATTATTGCTCTTAAATATATAATGCCCTGAAACTAAAATGTCAGCCTCATTCAACCACTGTAATGTTTGATTGTTGACTCCCCCGTCTATTTCAATTTTAACGGATGTTTTCCGTCTATCCAACTCCTGTCTTAAAGACTTTATTTTCAAAGCAGAAGATTCAATAAATTTTTGACCGCTAAACCCTGGCTCTACGGTCATAATAATGATAAAATCAATATGTTCCAAATAGGGAAAAACAGACTCAACTGAAGTTTTAGGTTTTATAGCTAACCCACTAGAAATACCTAAATTTTTAATATTACTTAAAATAGAAAAGTCCTTCAGCGCCTCATAATGCACACTAATAGAATGAGCCCCCGCCTGAGCAAAAGACTCCCATTGAACTTCCGGATTGGCCACCATCAGATGAACATCCAAAGGTAAATGAGTGATCTGAGAAAGATCTTTTACAATCCAAGGCCCAAACGTCAAATTAGGCACAAAATGACCATCCATAACATCAATATGAAGTCCATCAGCCCCAGCCTCCTCTACTTTCTTAACTTCCGTCTTTAAATTACTTAAATCACAGGATAATAAAGAAGGGTTAATAATAAAACTTTTAGTTCTTTTCTGCATTTTCTTAATCAAATATATACCCTGTTTTTAAAGGAAAACCACGAAGAAAAGGAGCTATTTTTTGAATTTTTCTACCCTCTAACTGCACTTCTTTTAAATAAAGATGACCCTGGCCGCAAGCCACCTTTAAACCTTTTCCATTATAAAGCATAATTTTTCCACACTCCTCTTGATGAGACTCATTGTCATAGTCAGCAGACCAAATTTTTAACCTGGATCCCTGATATAAGGTATAAACTCCATTTTTAATCACCATAGCCCTCACCTTATTAAATAAATCTCCAGAAGAATCAGACCAATTGATCTTCAATTGTGACTTTTCAATTTTTGAAGCATATGTTGCTGAAGATTCATCCTGAGAAACTGGAGAAATTGCTCCATTTAAAAATAAAGGTAAATATTTCGACATCAGTTGAAAGCTTAAAGATTCCATTTTTTTTAATACATCCAAGGAGTTCATTTGATCAGAAATATCAAAACCCAACTGATAAATAATATCCCCGGCATCCAAACGGGGAACCATTTTCTGAAGAGTCACTCCTGTTTTTTTATCTCCTGCAAGCAAACAATGTACAATAGGAGCCGCCCCTCTCCAGCGAGGAAGTAAACTTGTATGAATATTAAACACGCGATTTGAAAACCAGTTTAACAAATAAGAAGGAAGGATCAGACCATAATCCACCACTACAACAGCTGATATATCCAAAGATTTAAGAGACTCTAAAGGCTTTGAATCCTTTAACGAAAGTGGAGTCCAAACAGGAATATTCATCTGCTTAGCCAATGTATAGACAGGAGAAGAGTGCAGTTTCATACCGCGCCCGGAAGTTTTTTCAGGTTTGGTCACAACTGCTTGAACTGCAAATTGAGAGTCTTCCATAAGATGATTCAAACACTTATGAGAAAATTCTGTAGTTCCAAAAAACAAAATGTTTTTTATTGATTTTACAGGAATTCCTCCGGCATCTATTTGATAAATAAATCTAATTATAAAGCAGACCTTTTATCTGCTGTACTTTGATCTGGAGAAGGATACCCGTGCTTCTTAATTTTATTCCTCAAACTTTCAGCTTTAACCGGGCTCAAATGGTCAATAAATAATTTCCCATCCAAATGATCAATTTCATGCTGAACACAAATAGCTAACAAACCATCTGTTTTAACAGTAAAAGGTTTGCCATTAATATCCAAAGCTTTAACTTCAATAATTTTTGATCTTTGAACATCTGCATAATAGGAAGGAAAACTCAAACATCCTTCAGGAAAAATCACCTGACCCTCACGATATGTAATCTCAGGATTAAAAAAAATTAGAGGCTGTTCAACAGCTCTTTCTAATTTATTTTCTAAGTCTTCATCATCATAACGGCTTGAAGGGCGCCCGGTATCTGCAACAAATAACCGAATAGGCTTATTCACCTGAACAGCGGCTAAACCTACTCCACTTTCCGCATACATGGTTTCCAACAAATCTTTTGCAAATTGTTGCAGTTCAGGTGTGACTTCCTGCACGATTTGACCTTTTTGCCTTAAACGAGAATCCGGAAACTTTAATATTTCAAGAGGTGTACTCATCTTATTTTTAAAAATACATAAAAACTTGAAAAAAGTCCACTTCTTTAGAGTAGATTTTTTTTAAAACTATCACTATAATGCAAGCTATGAATGTCTTGCTTATAGATAACAATCCTCATCTTCAAAAAACGCTTCAATACTTTTTGCACCCGTACGCTCCATCCATTTATTGTATGGGTTCTCATGAGGAGCTTCCTGAAAAAATAGATATTATCTTTCTTGACTCCGAACATACAGGTAATGAGTATATTTCGCATTTAAAAAATAAAGAGGAAAAACCTCCTATTGTCCTTATTTCAAGGGATGAAAAAACTTTAACAGAATTGGCGCCCGAATACCCTGCTTCTTTAAAAAAACCAATCCAATATAGCCAACTGCAAAACATTATCCATCATCTTATTCCTGAAACTAAAAGCTTCAAAGCCAGTCCATACCTAAAATTTTATGAACCCCCTGCTGATGAACAAGAACAGCCTATAAACTTAATTGCAGAACCTAATAAAGAGCCAACTCAAAAAACAGAACAAAAACAAACTTCTGACGAACAGGAACAACCTATTACATTAAGTGAAGAACCAATATCTACAACAGAGCCGCAAACACCCTCTGCAAATATTCCTTTAACTTCTAATAGAGATACCTCTACAGATAAAAACAATGAACCCCAATCAAAAAATATGCAGGAAACAGAAAAAGAACAACCTGCTTTCGATAAAAAACAAGCCATTGTAATTCCTGACGATATTAAGCTGGTTGATGAAACAGACTCCACATCTCTCCATAATACGAATACTTTTTTAAAAAAAGTATCTGAAAGTATAAAAAGCAAAACACAGGCATTTGAAAAACCACATATAAACAAAAATGAAATAATAAATATAAATGCCGCAAATCAAAAAGATACTTCCCAAGAAACATCTGTAAATGTATTAGAAAAAAAAGAATCCACCACAGGGTCTCAAGTTCTAACTTCCCCTCAAGAAGATTCGAAAACAGAAGAGGATATAAAAGAACCTACAGGATCTCAAGTTTTAAAATCTCCAGAAGAAAACTCTGAAGCACCAACCAGCACAGAGACAGCAGTCAAAGAACCCACCGGTTCTAAAGTGTTGCAAGAAAGTGATCTGGAACAAGAAGGTTATTTGGAAGACTTCTCGATGGATTCTGATATATCTGATATAGAAAAATCTCAATCTATCTCTCCTGTAAATAACGTCACCTCTGAAAATAACGTCATTCCTGAAAGTAACGTCATTCCTGCGAAGGCAGGAATCCAGCCAACTCCTGCATTTATAGAAAAATCTCAAACAGAAAAATGGGACACTTTAAGTGATAAAATCGTAGATATTATAGATAAACACTTTCAAGATAAATGGGAAACATTTATCAACACCCAGCTCAAACAGAATATCAAAGAAATGATTCATAAAGAAGTGACTCAAGTCTTTAAAGAACAAATGAAAGATATTCTAACTACAGAAGGCATCCAGTCCATCAAAAAAGCTTCTGAAGAAATTTCATGGAAAGTGATACCAGAACTTTCCAGACAAATTATACAAAAAGAAATAAAAAAACTATTAGATAAAAAATCTGTAAAATAAAAAATCATTTCTCATAAAAGGCACACCTTGACTGCTATTCTATGGACAAAAAAATGGGCTGAAGAAACGAAAAAAGAATTCAAATTTTTTAAAACACTTAAAAGCTCTAACACGACAGCAAAAGAATTAAAAAGTACGTCTGAAATTCCTTTACTTTTAATAGCTCAAGAACAAACACACCCCTATGGTAGAAAAAAAAGAAAATGGATCCCTAGTGATTTTATGGCCACCTGGATATGGCAAAGCTCCTATACTCCCACTGCTGTTTTTTCACCACTTCTAGGACTTGCTCTATACAATTCTTTTCAACAAATTTGGCCTTCTGATTTATGGTCTTTAAAAGCACCTAATGATATTTATTTAGCAGACAAAAAAATAGCTGGACTGCTCTTAGAAACTCAAATACCTCTGAATCCCCGCGAAGGCGTGAATCCAGTCACCTCTGCATATAACGTCATTCCGAACTGGACTCCTTCCTCCGCAGGAATGACGGATAATGTGCGAATTATTTTTGGATTAGGAATAAATGTATTCAAATCCCCTCCTTATGCAGAATGCATCAACAATCACTATATTGTAAACGAACTATTATGGAGAAAATTTTTGGATTTCTTTTGGCAGTCTTTAGCAAGTGTAAAAAATAAAAATATTTCTAAAATGTCATCCGACGAATTAAAACATTTAAAACAAGCTTTGCAAAATCACTCACAATATAAAGATTTAATTCAAGTATTGGAAGATGGGTCTCTTGTTTTTAAAAATAAAACTATTCACTGGCTGGATTTATAAAAATATGCCAAATAATTAGAACACCTTGATAAGCTCTACTGTAAATATCAGAGTTGAACCTGGCGGTATACTTGAAATACCCTCACGGTTACCATAGGCTAAATGGCTTGGAATGTAAAATTCATAAGTGGCTCCCTCTTTCATCAACTGAACTCCCTCTGTCCAGCCTGGAATCACTTGATCCAAAGGAAACTTGGCCGTTTCATTTCTCTTATAAGAACTGTCAAACTCTGTTCCGTCAATAAGAGTGCCTTTATAATGCACTTCCACCATAGATTGAGGCCCTGGTGATTTACCGGCGCCTTCTTTTATAACTTTATACTGAAGGCCTGAAGCAGTTGTTTTCACCCCTTCTTTATCCTTATTTTGATTCAAAAACTCCACTTGAGCAGACACTGGATTCTCCCTTACAGACTGTACCGCCTGTTCACTTTCATTATTATTTGATTCTGATGAAGAGTCACTTAATGCAGGTTCTGTTTCTGAAGAAAAACCAAACCACTTCTTAAGAGCATCACAAGAAACCAAGGTCAGACACAACATAAGACCTATGACAATTTTAGTGACCTTCACAATAAATACCTCATACACATGGATAAAATATCTCAATTGATTTTGTCAAACCTTTCTAAGATTAGAACACTGCTGAATAAAACGATCAAATAGAAATACAGAGTCTTCAGGGCCCGGATGATTTTCAGGATGAAACTGTACGGCCAGGATTTTTTTATTTTCAGAGAAAAACCCCTGAATTGTCTGATCATTTAAATTCACATGAGTGACTTGCACATCTGAGGGTAAAGACCCTTCTACAATGACATACCCATGATTTTGACTGGTAATATAGATTTGATCATGCAGTAAATCTTTAACAGGATGATTCACTCCCCGGTGACCAAACTTTAACTTTCTGGTTTTACCCCCCAAAGCTAAAGCCAATATTTGACAGCCCATACAAATTCCAAACATAAAGTATCGTCCTATTAAACTTTTCACTGTATCCACCGCCACTTGAACATAAGCAGGATCCCCCGGCCCATTACTCAGTAAAATGCCATCAGGCTTCCAGGCCTCTATATCTTCAATTGTTGCTCTGGAAGGAAAAACTTTAACTTCAGAACATCTCTGAAATAATTCTCGTAAGATATTATTTTTACACCCAAAATCCAACACAGCCATACGAGGTCCACCAGGTATTTTCCCTTTATGCACAGTAGGTTTGGAGGTCGAAATTAAATAGGGCCAGTCTTTTTCTTTTGATTTAGATTTTTGAATTAAAGCTTGAGCCTTCTTTTGAGCTGTATCTTCAGAATCCGCTGAAACAATAGCGCCGTAAATAGAACCATGATTTCTTAAGGTTAAAGTTAAAAGACGAGTATCCACTCCATCCAACACAGGAACCGAGTGTCGAATCAATTTATCTTTCCAGGAAACATCTCTAGGGGAATTTTGCATCTTTAAACATATCAATCCTTCAATCCAAATATTGTCTGACTCCCAATAAGCATCACTTTCAGAATAATTACCCTGATGAGGAGCTGTCATGACAACAATTTGAGAAAAATAAGAAGGATCCGTAGCCACTTCCTCATAACCGCTATGAGCTGTGTTAAAAACCACCTCACCTGCTTTTTCCCCGCCGCCTAAGTGATGACCTGGAAAAAGCTGTCCTGTCTCTAAAACAAGAAAAGCCACTTAAACCTTTAAATCCAAAATTAAACTAAGCAAAGCCAACCGAACATAAAGTCCATTTTCAACCTGATTCAAAATACGGCAACGAGAATCCCTAAGGGCAAAATTAGAGATCTCCACTCCTCGAATTGCAGGCCCGGGGTGTAAAATAATCCCCTCCGGAGAGAAAATATTGACCTGATCATAACCAATACGAAACTTATCCCTATACTCTGCAACAGAAAAACCAATAGAGCCCAGAAGATCTCCGTGTCTTTCCTCCTGAACACGAAGAGACACCAACACTGTTGCCCACTTAACCCCTTCATTAAGTTCATCAAAGTTTTTAAAATTCTTCCATACCTCATTTCTTGGAGCTAAACCTTTTGGAGAGCAATAGGCCACCTCAGCTCCCAAGCGAGACAATAGTTTTACATTGGAGTGCGCCACTCGAGAGTGAAGCACATCCCCTACAATGAGAACGCGCTCCCCTTTAATCTGCCCCCTATCTTCCAAAATAGTTAAAGCATCTGACAAAGACTGGGAAGGATGTGACTGAGTACCCAAGCCTGCATTGATTAATGGGATAGGACTGGATAATAAGTCTTCCATTGGAATTTTAAGTTTTTTAGATCGAAAAATTAAAGCATCCGGTTTTAAAGCTTTTAATATATTAATAGTGTCTTCTACCGTCTCCCCTTTAGCAACACTGGATCTGCCGGCACTTAAATAGATTGCTTTAACACCTAAACGGTCACAGGCCGTCTCAAAGCTGACCCTTGTACGTGTACTTGGTTCTGTAAAGAATAAATAAACCAGTTTTCTACTGGCTTTAGTGGAATCCACCAGCCTGTGAAGTGCCCCGTCTTTAAAGTATTTCTTAAAAACTTTGGCTAAATCTATGATATCACTAATATGATGATCTTCTAAATTATCAATATCAATCAGAGAACGTCCTAACATAGCTGGAGTATTTTAGAGAAAAGGCGAAAATTCGTCAACTATTCAATAAGGTCTTTTAAGAGTTATCCGGTTTGTCATAAACAGAAGAAAACATTCTCGACCATCTGAAGGTCCAAGGGTAACAAAGAAGGGGGAGGTTAAAAAGAGTTTTATCACAACTTAGCCAAATACCAACAGCCTGCCCCATTAAATTCTCTGCAGGTAAAAACCCCCAATAACGACTGTCTTGAGAGTTATTTCTATTGTCTCCCAGTACAAATAAAGAATCTTCCGGCACTGTCAGTTCATAGTTTTGATATGAGTCAATTTTTCTCCATAAAACCTGATATTGGCGAGAATCTAAAAATTCCATATTCATGTCATAATCAGAGACAGCGGCGCCTAAAGCATAGGAGAGGGTTTCATTATTATCCTCATTGTCCATTTCCAAAGTTTGACTTTGAATTTTGTTGCCATTGATCCATATATTATGATCCTGAATTTTAAGATGATCTCCTGGCAGAGCAATAACTCTCTTGACCATAAAATAGGAGCCTTTGGTCGAACGGAAGATAACAATATCCCCTCTCCCGGGCAGAGCTTTTCTCCAAAGCCACTTTTTTGTAAATGGAACACGAAGACCGTAAGGGTATTTTTTAACAACAATATGATCATAAACCAGAAAGGTTGGAATCATACTGCCTGACGGAATAACGTAGTGGTCTAAAGCAATCCAGCGAAAAAAAAGAATAAAAAAAACAGCCCCCCAAAAAAAAGACTTGCTATCGTACCACGTACGTAATTTTTTAATAATTTTTTCCGGAATCAATCAATTCTCCTTTTTTTATGAACAGGCCAATACCATCTCTGCTTTCTAAAAGAATCAAACTGGCATAAAAATTTCAAAATAGGAAGTGTTGTCTCACAGCCCCATAAAACAACCATTGCCCGTCCCTTGATAGAATGAAGGGGAATAAGACTTTTATCTTGCCCTCCAGAAAATTCTTTTTCATTACTGACCTTTACTTGAGAGTGTAAAAGCCCCTCAATCTTCCACTTGGAATTTTTTTCTACATGAGCTGTTAACCCCGGCTCAAGAGCTTTGACTTTGACACTCACTGAAGAGTTTTCCAGAACAACAGCTGTCAGTGTTTCAAAACGAATAGGAAAATAAGGATCTTCATCCACATATACGATTGTACCCTTTGGAATGATGACTTTCTCAAATTTTGATTGTTTTTTAAAGGTGACAATGCCCCCCGCAATCCTGGCATGAATAGGCCAAGTACGGGAATCCCTGGATTGAGAGCGATGATCCCCCATTACAAAATAATGTCCCTTAGGAATTTTATAAGGCCCAAATGAAATATCTTCTTCCTTTTTTCTTAAAACACTATAAGGTCCGGCAGACAACTCCTCCTGCCAATGCACATAATTATTTAAACCGCCCGTCTCATTTTCACCTGGAAAATCAAATGGCCTTAAAAATCCCCACTCTTGTTTCACCTCTAAAGGGGGTTGAGGTTTATACATTTTCTCATTGATAAATAAAACACCTTTGGAATAAAACACACGATCTCCTGGAAGTCCTATTATTCTTTTAAACATGAGATGATGGGGATGTTGCGGCTCTTCCAACAGCACAACTTCACCTCTTTGAGGCTGTTTCCATACCTGCCAATAACGTTTAAAAACATTCAACCCATAGACTTGCTTCTGCACCCAAAGATAATCACCTGTAAGTAAAGTCGGAGCCATGTCTGATGTGGAAACCTGATAAGGCTCCAGAATAAATCGAATGCACAAAGCCAATAAAACAAAAGTAACAGACTTTTTCATTCACCCGATTTCAAAACAGCCATAAATGCTTCCTGAGGAATAGAAACTTTTCCAAATTCTTTCATTCTCTTTTTTCCCCTTTTTTGTTTTTCAAGAAGTTTTCTTTTTCGAGTCACATCTCCTCCATAGAGTTTGGCAGTCACATCTTTTCTATAAGCACTGATCGTCTCACGAGCAATAATTCTTCCTCCAATAGCCGCCTGCACAGCAATAGGGTATTGTTGTCGAGGAATGATCTTTTTTAGCCGCTTAACAATATCTCTTCCGCGAAATAAAGACTTTTCCTTATGAGCAATAAGAGACAAAGCATCCAAAACTTCTCCGTTCAATAAAATATCCAACTTCACCAAATGAGATTCCTGATATCCCTCCCACTCATACTCCATAGAAGCATATCCCCTGGAAACAGATTTTAATTGATCATGAAAGTCAGTCACCACTTCAGCTAAAGGAATGCGATACTCTATGATCACACGGTCTTTGGCCAAATATTCCATTCGGACCTGCTCTCCTCTATTATGTTCACAAAGTTTTAAAACAGCTCCAATAGACTCGGATGGAGTATGAATGGAAAGACGAACAAAGGGCTCTTTCATTTTTTCTATTTTTGAAAAATCAGGAAGATGAGAAGGGTTTTCAATTTCCTCCACTTGGCCGTTGGTTAAAAACACCTGATAAATTACACTGGGGGCAGTGACCACAAGATTGAGGTTAAATTCTCTTTCCAAACGTTCCTGAACAATTTCAAGGTGCAGAAGGCCTAAAAACCCACATCGAAACCCAAACCCCAAAGCAGGAGAAGTTTCCATATCAAAAACAAGAGCTGAATCATTTAAAGAAAGTTTTTCCAAAGCTTTTTTTAAATGAGCAAAATCATCCGAACTGATTGGGTAAACTCCTGAGTACACCATAGGTTTTAATTGTTTAAACCCCGCCAGCGGCTCTTCTGCAGGATGATTTTTATGAGTTAAAGTGTCTCCAACCCGAATTTGTTTAATATCCTTAATTCCGCATATAATAAAACCCACCTCTCCTTGAGACAGCTCTTTCTTGGAAACCACATAAGGAGAAAAAATTCCCATCTTTAAAACTTCACATTCCAATTGAGAGCCCATAAACCGAACAGCGTCCCCTTGTTTAATTTTACCGTCTTTAATACGACAAAGAGCCACCACTCCCTGGTAAGAGTCAAACCAGGAATCAAAGACTAAGGCCCTCAAATAATCTTCAGAAGAAGAGCTGGGGGGAGGAATCTTTTCAACAACAGCAGATAAGATCTGCTCCAGTCCCTGTCCGGTTTTAGCACTGATTTCCAAAATCTCATCTTCTTGAAACCCCATTAAGTCCATCAATTGTTTTTTACATTGCGGAACATCCGCTGAAGGCAGATCCACTTTATTCAAAACAGGAATAATTTTTAAATTCCCCTCCAAAGCCAAGTAGGCATGAGCCAGAGTCTGAGCCTCCACTCCCTGACTGGCGTCCACCACCAACAAAACTCCCTCGCAGGCACTTAAAGACCTGGAAACTTCATAAGAAAAATCCACATGTCCCGGTGTATCTATAAGATTTAGTTGATAAATTTGTTGATCCTGATGTGTGTAACTCAAGCAGACAGTCTGAGCTTTAATGGTAATGCCCCTTTCTCTTTCAATATCCATACTGTCCAAGTACTGGGATTTTTTATCCCTTTCTTCAACAGCTCCCGTCAAACTCATCAACCCATCTGCCAAGGTAGACTTGCCATGATCAATATGAGCAATAATAGAAAAATTTCGAATATTTTGAACACTCATTCCTTTTGACTCCATTGCTTTGGATATATTTACATCTTCTATTTTTTATGATTCAATGTCCATTCATGCGTTATTTTTTATTTCTACTTTTTTGCACATCCTGCATCTCCGTCCCAGAGGTCATTGAACTCAGCTGGCCTACAGATATACGTCAAATCTCCCGCCATTTTTCCGGTTCTCATGACGGTATGGATATTGCCGTTCCCTCTAACTCTACTGTTTATTCTGCGCATAAAGGGAAAGTTTTTCAAGCTGGATATTCCACTTCTTATGGAAAATATATTATTTTGGAATTTTCAGATCAGTGGGCCACTCTCTATGCCCACCTCAACAAACTGTTAGTTAAAACAGGAGATCACGTTAACAGGAAACAAAAAATCGGATTGTCCGGGTCCACAGGACAGTCCTCAAGCCCCCACCTTCACTTTGAATTGTTTAAAAATAAAAAAAATGTAAACCCTTTTTCCTACCTTATTCAATAATGAAAAATATTAGCTTACTCTTTTTCATATTTGCTTATAGTGCTTCTGCAAAAACATGGAGCCTAGACCAGATTATTCTAAAAACTTTAGAAAACAGCCGGAGTATTCAAATTATTCAAGCACAAAAATCAGCAGACAAATTGATCCAGGCAGAAGCTCTTTTGCCTTTCGACTGGCAGGTGGGATGGAACTACATACTTCCCAAAACACCTACAGCAAATAATTTTAACGTGAAAAATTTCAACTCTAATTTTTCTCTGCAAAAAAAGTGGCTCTACGGCTTAAATTTCAAAACAACCTATTGCCACACCACTGCTGAAACACCCTGCAGTCATCTCCCACCCTCCGCTCTGGCGCCGCCATACTCAAGAACAGTTTCCTTAAGCCTTGAACAAAATATTTTTAGAAATATTTTTGGTAGAGAAGACCGTCTAAAGCTACAATCCGCAGAATATAAGTACCAAAGCGCAAAATTCACTCGTACAGAAGATATTAAAAAACTCATTCTTACAACAGCCGAAAAGTTTTGGAACAGCTATGCTTTTTATATTTATGTACAACAGGCCAAACAAAGAAGCAGGGACTACAAAGAACTGGCTGACCTTGCACAACAAAAATCAAAAATGGGCCATATCCTTCCCGGGGAAATCCCTCAAATTTTATCTCAATATGAAAGAACTATAAAACAACAAAAAGAAATGGAAACTCAGCTTAAAAACTCCATGATTGATTTACAAGATTTTACACAAATTAAAGATAAGAAGTTTAATTTTGCAAAACACCGCACTCTTCCCATACCTCGCTTATCTCTTGTCAATAATGTAGAGCAATTAAATGCTATTCAAGCTGTTAGAGCCCATCACTCTTCCACTATAGCTCTACTGGATGCTCAAAAGTATTTTTATCTGCCTTATGTCAAACTGCACGCCGGAGCAGATTTTCTCGGTCATGAAAAAACATGGTTTCAAACTGTCAAATCAGCTGAATTAAAAAATTATAGAATCGGCATTGCTTTTGTGTACCCTCTATCGCACTCCCCATCCCGATGGAAACAGTTTCGTTATCTTCGATCTAAAAAACTGCAACATGAGCTGGAATATGAAGACCACAAGCAAACAATATCCAACCAATTAAAAATCAGCTGGAATCAACTAGAAAACGCCCACTCTTCTTTAAAAGCCTCCTTTAAAATTTTAAAGCTTCAAAAACAAGCACTGGATGAAATTCGAAAATCTTATATTCAAGGGCGCGTCCCCATCAACACACTGATCTCTGCCCAAGATCGAAACACCGAAGTGGAAAAAGAAAACCTTCAAGCACAAAGAAATTATAATTTATCTTTACTAAGATACTATTCTTTGAGAGATAAACTGCTTGCGAGATACAAAAAATGAAAAACTTTTTTGCCTTTTTTCTTGAAAATTCAAAGTTAACATTTGTTGTCACTTTAGCTCTTTTTGTAATGGGCCTTATGGGCTTTATGAATCTTAGAAGAGAAACAAGACCGCCCGTAGACTTTGCAAGAGTCATGATTACAACTGTATTTCCAGGAGCCTCTTCTGAAGAAGTGGAAGATCAAATCACTTTAAAAATTGAAGAAGAAATCAGAGTTGTTGATGGAATGAAAGACTCCAGATCTATCTCCTCCCCCGGTATGAGCCTGCTCTCCCTACGCATCGACATTGACAATGAAGATACTCTGGAAGTTGTGGATGAACTGCAAAGGGCTTTATCAAAAGTGCGCCAGCTTCCTTCAATGATCCTGGAATCCCCTTATTTACTTCACATTAAAGCAAAAGAAATTCCTATTCTTAAAGTTCTGGTGGAGGGAGACAATACAAATCGTAAAAGAGATCAACTGGCCTTTCAGTTAAAAACAGCACTTGAAAGAGATAGAGGAGTCGCTAGTGTCCAATTTACAGGCTACAAACCAAGAGAATTTAAAATCACCTTAGACCCTAAAAAACTGCAGGAGTATCATGTCGGTCTTGATGAAGTGACAAAAGCTGTATCTGCCAGCATGAAAGATGTTTCTGCAGGAATACTTCGGTCTTCTGTAAAAGCAGAACAAGTCAAACTTCATACAAAACTGGATACAATTTCAAAATTAGAAAAATTAGTCGTTCGATCCAACTTTTCAGGCCATAAAATTCTTATTCAAGATTTAGGTAAAGTCACTGATGAAGAGGAGGAGATCCCAGAACGAATCCGATTCAATGGCGAGTCTGTCACTTACCTCCAAATAACAAAAAAAGAAAAAGAGGATTCCATACACCTTTCCAATCGGATAAAAAAATTAGTGAAAAACTATCCGGCACCGGAAGGCTACAAACTACAAGTCTATGACAACGAAGCAGATAGAACACAAAACCAACTGTCTATTGTTGTAAAAAATGCATGGGTGGGTCTGAGCCTGGTCTTAATTGTTTTATTACTGCTCCTTCCGGGCTGGCTGGGCATCCTGTCGGCAATCAGTCTGCCTATATCCATATTGGGGGCTGTAGCCCTTTGTGCATCCTTTGGAATCACCTTTAATTCGATCACCATGCTGGCTTTTATTATTTGTATTGGAATGTTGGTGGATAACTCGGTAGTCGTTAGTGAAAATTATGCACGACTTAGAATGGATGAGAATAAAACTCCGTTACAGTCTGCTTTAACATCTGTGATGCAGCTTTATAAACCTGTCACAGCTACGGTTCTTACAACTGTCTCTGCTTTTCTCCCAATGCTGGTCACTAAAGGAGTGATGGGGCAATTTATCAAATGGATTCCTATTGTTGTTTCGGTAGCCCTCATTATGAGCCTTCTCGATGCTTTTGTACTTTTGCCTTCCCGATTACAATGGACTATTCGCAAATCACAAAACAAAACGACTAGGATTCAAAAATACTTCCACCAAATCACTAAAAGATTTGAAAAGTTATTGTCCCTTTGTATTCGAAGACGTTACGTATGCTCTTTAGTTTTATTGGCTATTACAGCTTTTAGCATTTCAGTAAGCTTTTGGGGAAATGAGTTTATTTTATTTCCAAAAGATGATGTTCGACATCATTATATTTACTATGAGGCTAAAGAGGGCGCATCCATTGAACAAACAGATCTCTTGGCAAAAAGACTGGTCAATCAAATTACTCAAACTACAGGGGCTGATCAAATTGAAGGGCTTCTCACTCAATCTGGAATGCAAAATCAGAGATTTTCTGCTTCCGGGGGGAAAGGAGAAAGCACAGGAGAAATGTTCTTACTCTTAAAAGAAGATTCAAAATACAGAAAAAAACCAGAAGTGCTGTTGAAAAAACTTCGAAATATCGACAATAAAGATTTTAAAACTCTTCGATTTGAAGCTCTTGGAGCCGGTCCTCCTGTAGGCTATGCTGTTCACGTCATCTTTATTTCACCAGACCGTGAAGAGCTTTTATCTTTAACTCAGGATTTTAAAGATCAGCTTTCTCAAATTCCAGGGGTAATTGAAGTGGAAGACGATCAGTTTTCCACAGGCCCTGAATACATCATTGAACCCAACCTGACAAAAATGGCCCAGTTGGGCATCAGTCCAGTCTCTTTAGGAAAAACCCTACAGACAGCTTTAGAGGGGAACCGAGTGGGTGAGCTTGTAGAAAAAGGAGAAACTTTTTATGTAAAAATTTATTATGACTCTCATATCAGATCTAATATTGAAGATTTGAAAAAAATTAAAATCCAAACCCAAGCAGGCTCACTAATCCCTTTGGAGGAGATTATTTCCTTGGAGTACAACCCTCAAGGGAGCTCTATTAGAAAAAGATTCGATTATCAGAACTCTATTGAAGTAAAAGCAAAAGTGGATATGGCCCAAATGAATTCACAAAAAGCAAATGCATTATCTGAAGTAATCATTAAAGATCTCTATAAAAAATATAATAATACCTCTCATGTCTTCCAAGGAGAAAGACAACACACCAAAGAATCTATGGATTCTTTATTTCAAGCTATGGTGCTTGCCGTCTTCGGAATTTTTATTATCTTATTACTTCTTTTCCGCAAGTTTATGATTTCTTTTTTGACTTTAAGCTCTATTGTACTTGGATTTATTGGAGTCAGCCTGGCTTTTGCCCTTCATCAAAAACCTTTATCTTTTTTAGCTTTAATTGGAATAGTGGGACTAGCTGGAGTCACTATCAATGCGGCTATTATTTTAGTCAGTTTTATTGAGGAAATGAGAAAAGAAAATCCTGAAAAATCTCTTCATGAAATTTTAGTTGCATCTGCTCGTTTTCGTTTTAAACCAATTGCCATCACCACTTTCACAACAGTGCTGGGTTTATTTCCTGCGGCATATAGCCTTGGAGGTTATGATCCAATCCTTATTCCAATGACTTTATCTTTTACATGGGGATTACTCACCGGCAGTTTTTTAACTTTAATATGGATCCCCTGCGGTTATGCCATTATTGAAGACATTATTCATTTCTTCAGAAAATTATTCCTGCGCTAGAATATTTGAGGTTTAAAGTGTTTGTTATTGGTAATAGTTGCACTTTCTCCTACAACTTTGATCGTAAATAACCCTTGCTTTCTAGCATACACATCTGCACTCTGATTAATTGTTAAATAAGCCATAGCCCCGTAAATCTTGTTGCCTTTATAACTCGGAAAAAAGCATGTTAAATGCTTCAGCTTATATAAAAAATTATCTACATCTTTTGAGGACAAAGATGTCTTTACCTCTACCGCTACAATCTCTTGCCCATTTTTTGCCACAACATCCAACTCACAACGCCCCTCATATATCTTTCCGTTTTTATCTTTAGCGTTTTTTAAACCCCTAACCCTCTCACTAGTTTCCCCAACAGGAATATTTCTTTCATTAAACAGTTTAATTAAATTGCCTTCCACCAAAGCTTCAATCAAACGCCCCCATTTTCTGTCAAACTCACCACTTAGCTTGTTAATTTTCAAATCAGTTTTTTCGGACATTTCCTGCATTTTCCGATCGGTTTCACGAAAAAGCTTCCAGATTTCAGCAATCTCACGTTCAGATGAATAAGTTTTTTGTACTGCCATAGTTAAACCTCCTTTATAGTTTATCGAAACTCTGAATCTTTTTCAAAGTTCTTAGAGAAATCATATGCAAGTTTTACGACAGGTGTACCGCTCAAAAAAGTTGTTGGAGAATATTAGTGTACTTTTTCCAATATTTTCAGACAGTTATACTAAATATTTATTTTTAAAAATAGGTTACACAGTCATTTTACTTGATATTTGACTTCAGTCAGTGACCAAAAATGGACATTAGTGACCATTTTTGAAAAATCATAAAAGCTCTTCTAACCATTTACTAGAAAAATGAAGCCCCTACACTACTTTGTCATCATCTCCGCAACACACGCCATCTCTTTGAAGGTGGTGAACCAACTACAAAATGTAAAAATTACACAGCGTTTCTATTGATAGATTACATCTAGAGTTTTAGCGCTTAAACCTTATACTGTTCTTCAGGAATTTTTTGAAACACTGCAGATAATGATTCAGCAATTTCATTTCTTTTTTTTATATTAGAATCGCAAATAATCAAAGCATGAGCTAGATTATTCCCTGTAGGATCAGCTACAACTTTTTCTACACCTGAAATAAGTTTAATATATCGCACAGTACCTTTTATTAATCGCCAATTATTAATATTTTCATTTCCAGGTATTTCTTGAAGAGTTTTTTTGTAAGGCCTGTATTTTGACCGATCCACTGAAATTTTATGATAACCAAAATAAAAAGCATTCCTATGTATCCGTCCATTACCCCGAATAACCTTCTTTTTACATCTCCTTACAAGTTCTTCAGAATCATCTAAGGTCAGAGGTATGTGTTTACTAAGCCGCCTGATTATATTGAAGCTTCTCTTTACATATTTCAAGAAAATCTGCACTTTTTACTTCCTTAGGCAACTGTTTAATATTATTTTCCGTCACGGTATACTCTATTTTGTCTGCTGAATACATCCTAGCAAAAAGATGTGAGTTTTTAGCATAATCCCACTCAAAACCTAAAATTCCGTCTGGGGCTATACAAAACTCTGGAAAATCAGAGATAGTATTTAAATTTCTTAATTCGTTAGTAAAAGAAGAAAGAAAACCTATGCTACACATTATAGATTGAGCATCCGGAACTTCTGCACCATAACTATCCCAACCTTCTTTATAGTTTCGCACTTCTTCTTGTAAATATACTAATTCTTTAGAATAATTAAACTTAACGTTATGCTCTATGTAGGATGGTTTTACCCAACGAAAATCAGCATGTTTATAAATGCCAATAGAATCAAAAGAGTCAAGGCGTGTCATTAATCTCTCCTTTCCAAAAATTTCTAATACTTTCTGTTGTAATATCTTCAAAGAACTGTCTTATCTTTCTATTAGCTTCATCATACCAGTCTTCACTAATGTTCTCAAAACCTTTATTATTCTTTATAGAAAGTACCAGTAAAAAAGCATCTCTATTACTCTTATTATCTTTGACTTTTTCCAATCTTAGAAACAGGGTATCTTGATCCATTGGGATTTGCAAACTGATATGTGGTGTAACAGCTTTGTAGTCTTCCGGATAAGGTGAAATAAAATTGACAGCCTTATGTAAATCCCTATCATTTTTTAAAAACTGCTTTGCACCAATTTCTAAAATATTTGAATAGTATAACTCACACATTTTTATACTTAAATTTCTATTCTTGTAGCGTCTGATGTAATCTTCTAATATCTTCCAATACTTTAAAAATTCCGGCTTTATATTTTCATACTTTGGATAGTTCACTGGCTTAACTTCTCCAGCCCTCCAGTTATAGACCATACGATCTCTTCCCAGTTGTAAGAGTTTTGTTTTATTTTCGCTATAGAACCACACTTTTTCTGGTGTAGTGATAATTTTCTCCATATTCCCTATACGCTCAATAACAGGAAAGATGTATTCTTTATTTTTAAAATTTGCCTCTACTTCAATAGCGAACTGTTGAAAATCAAGTTGTTCTATAGAGGGATCCACTTGAAAATGAATACTTATATACATTTCATCCAAAGGAGGATTTTTATAGGTTTTACTAGATTTCATACCAGTTAAGCTAACAAAACTTCAGTCTCAATGGCAAGTCAGAAAAGTCAGAAGTGTAACGCCACCAGCTTTTCCATTCCAATGGAGGCAAGAAGACTATCCTTTTATCCTATGTGTTACTCCTCACTTTTAGCTTTCTTTTTATGATCCATAAACTTTAAATACAATTAAAAGAAAGTGATTATCTTCTAGATCACTTAAAAGACTACAGGTCTCTTATGCCTATGGCACAGGAAAAAACAAAACCTATGTTTCTACTGAAACCAGGGGATGGAGCTATAGGAGCTCATTATCAAGCTGTTCAATCTTGTTATAATGATTTTAAACAACTAACTCTTAAAATAATCTCAGCTATTGATTCAAATTAGCTTTAGTTCAAAGGTTTTGGCTCAGGAACAAAATAAGCCTGCCCTAAATTCCTATTTATATAGATAGTATGAATATAATATGTTTCCTTAGGGCCGTCACAATAAAATGTGCCAGTCTTAAACTCTGCACATTCACGAGCATCTGTTAAAATTTCATTTGCTGTTTCCCATAAAATATTAAAAAATTCTTCCCTCTCTGTAAATTGGTTATTTTGTTTTTCAAAGAGAATTTTATGAAACAAAAACTCTATCTCCTCCCTGGTATTCGTCCTGTTTTCAGCATAAAGATACATCCCGCAAAAAATACTCATAATAATTATAATTTTTTTCATTACATTCCTCCTTATTTATGGTTGACTTAGTTGAAGAGTCTTTCATTTTTTCCATCTTCAAAGCTCTTGAAAAAGAAGTATGCAAGTTTTACGACAGGTGTACCGCTCAAAAAAGTTGTTGGAGAATATTAGTGTACTTTTTCCAATATTTTCAGACAGTTATACTAAATATTTATTTTTAAAAATAGGTTACACAGTCATTTTACTTGATATTTGACTTCAGTCAGTGACCAAAAATGGACATTAGTGACCATTTTTGAAAAATCATAAAAGCTCTTCTAACCATTTACTAGAAAAATGAAGCCCCTACACTACTTTGTCATCATCTCCGCAACACACGCCATCTCTTTGAAGGTGGTGAACCAACTACAAAATGTAAAAATTACACAGCGTTTCTATTACAGATCATCTTAGTATATCTCATAAAGTCTAGTTTTTCCTCTCGCTTAAAGGCTTGATCTGTCTTTCACACTATTTTTTAGTCATAATAAAACAAACTTTCAAAAAGGTTTTATAAATGATTTCAAAAAGAAATTTACTTACTTTATTTTGTCTGTACTTCTGCACCTCTTGCTCCCCCACTCAAGATCTTTTTTCTGAATCTTTGGATGAGGTAGCTACAGAACGTTTTTATATTAAATTAGATGAAAATTTTTATAAAAGGGAAGGAATAGCTGTCCCCGAGTATGCACTCAGTTCCGATGATCTTATTGGTTTGACAGACTGTGGTGTCAATAAAGGTGATGAATCTTTTGAAGATATCTATTGTATCCTGGATCTTAATGAAGCAGATATTGGTGTTTTAGGGCAGGCGGACAAAGGTATTCCTATAGAATACAATATCCCCCGACATATGTGTGAATACACTACATTTATGGCCCCATGGCACTGGAACTATCGCTCTGGAATAGGACCGCAGGTTCTGCACAAACACACAGAAGAAGAAGACACCTCAGACACAACTATTGTTGTCGGTGGTGAAGGTAATGAAAGCAACAATGCTGAGTACTATTGTATTCCTCCTTCCGGTACACGACGTTGCGCTGGTAACCCAGTTACAAGCGCAGTTCCATGTCCAATAGGTCAACCTAATCCAGGTACTTGGTATAGGATAGATGAGGACAGTAACGTCTCCAAATGTTTTTGCCCTTATGACCACTCCTCTGCTGGTGATGGTAACTCTAATGCACCAAATTGTTGTTTTGGCTCTTATGAAGTTGAAGGCGGAAATGAAGGAACAGAAACAAATGATTGGGGCGGTGACCTGAAAGAATGTATTGGAGGTCCTCTTCGCTCCGGAGGATGGGACAATTATGCACCTACAGTAACATCAGTATCACATACCCAAAAACCCATTGAAATTCCTATCCCAAACAGATTTTACTCTTGGGTTACAGATGAACCCCGAAGAACTTTTGAAATAGGACCTATAGACATAGAAACAATTTTACTTACTGCAAGTGGTAATAGATATTTTTACTCTACCCCTACTGCTACATACTTTGATGGTATTGAAGATTTAATTTTTACCGATCCTTTATCTTGCTCCAACTGCCCTTCTATGTTTTCACCTGATGTAGATAATCCTATAGAAAATCTTGCATTGAGAGCTGCTCTGAGAGCGTACCCCTACTTTACATTAGAGTGTTTAGACTCCAATATGGAAGCTCTTCACCGTGTACATCTCACTATTCGAGAGTGGAATACTCAGGAAGAATTTTTAAGCTTTAAAGAATCAAATGGCGGCAGCGGCGACCCTGATATTGATGGAGAAGAAGGCAGTGACTGTCCATACTATGAAGCTGACGAAAAACTAGGGTCTACAAATTGTAATGATTTTTTAGACTTAGATGACTTTATAGATATAGGCATACCTTACCCCCGAACTCCCTACTGAAGCGCTCAATATAATCTAAAACATTTTTGACAACAATTGCTAAAACTTAGAGTTAAAAAATTACCTTGTTATCAACACCATTTTTATATTAACTAAAGAGTATGTATATTTCTAATATTGAAAAAGCTCGTTACCCTATGTCAAAGAAAGAGACATCAAATATGCTTACACTAAGAGCAATTAAACAAGCAATATCAACAGCACAAAAAACAGGAAGAAATCAGCTTGTACAGAAACACTTAGATGATATTAAATCAAAATTTAATAAATCCAAGGTCAGAAATTGTAACATTTTGTAAATTTAATCAAGAAGCCCACAACTACTTTGAAGAGATATATGAAGTTGGCAGCGGTAGCAACTCCTAATAACTTACTCTCTTATACTAAAGTTATCTCAATATTTTTAAATTCTGAAAAAATCACAGGTTTTGGACTTACGAACAGGTGTACTATAGTTGAAATTACACTAGAAGACTGATACAGTTAAAAAAAGATAAGGGTTTAAAATGCCACAAAAAGAAAGCAAAAAAAACGTATTATTCAATTGGTTGGCAAAAGGCACTCGAGCAGAGCCTTGGCCTCCCTCTAGTGAAATTATAGATAGTGATGAGTTTAAAAATCTCCAAAAAATTGGAAAAGAGTTAGTAGAAAAAAGTAAAAAAGAAAAAGCACAATGACGTTTGATCAACTTGAAAGCTTCCTATGGGTTATCCCAGGGGTTGCGTGGATTTACTATTATAATACCTTCACTCCACATAAAAAAATTACAATTTCAGGGTGGCCTTATTTATTTACTATTGTCATTATTGCTTCTATACTAAAGCTCCCTGATACTTTTTTAAATATTGATTTACTCACAGAACAACAAGAACATTTAAAAAAGTTTATGTGGTTATTTAAAATTATACTCTATATCTTCCTTCTTTGGCTTCCCAAAATTGAGTGGATTAAACAATTCTTGCCTCAAATAGAAGATAATTTTTACGATAAGTGCACTAAATGGCATAAAAAAGCTGTTTTGTTGACTTTAAAAAATGGAAAAGTATATGTCGGTGTTTTATCAAAGTATCCAGACAACCCGAATTTAAGGTATGAATCTCAGACAATTTTTATCATTCCATCTTTCAGTGGATATAGAGAACAAGAGAAAAAACGTATTGAGTGGACTACACATTACCCAACAGGAACACCCTACGCTGACATGGAACTTATCATTCCAAGATCAGAAATTGTAACATTTTGTAAATTTAATCAGGAAGCCCACAACTACTTTGAAGAGATAAAAGAATTCAACAAAAAATACCCATACCGCTCCACAATGACACCTTAAATTAAAAGGCTAAAAGACATCTCCCAATAACTAACCTTTGTCGCAAGTTTGTCGCAAGTTTGTCGCAAGTTTTTTATAAATTTAGCTCTTTTTTACCAAACAATAAAATTTTTGATTGGTTTTACCTCTAGGCTCTACAATTCTTTTATCGATCATATCTTTTAAGTCTCTTTGTAACGTTCTTTTTGTTATTTTACCTGATGTCTTTCTTTTTAAATTTTTATCTAATCTCTCAAACTTAGAAAAAAGTTTATCAAAATCTTTTGGCAACAGTCTGCCATTTTCTAAAATATACTCAAAAATGACCCCTTGTCTTTTAGATAAACTATGATTTTGTATTAAAGCATCTTTCAAAATAACTTTTTTTCCAATGTCCATAACTTCATTCATTTGGAATAAGAATCCTTTAACAAAATATTCAAGCCAGACAGTCATATCCATCTTGTTATTTCTTACAGCTTGAATAGTCTTATAAAAGTTTTTTCTATCTTTGTCATAGTATTGACTGATTGAGAAAAGCTTCTTAAAGTCATAATCTTCTTTATAAAGATAAGCTGTGCAAAGAAGTCGAGAAGTTCTTCCATTACCATCCATAAAGGGATGAATATGAACAAGCTGAAATTGTATAATACTGCTTTTTAAAACAGGATGAATATCTGATTTCTGATTGATCCATCGGACAAAATTTTTCATAAGAGTAGGAACTTCATTTGGTTTAGGAGGTATGTATACAACTTCTTTTGTAACAGCATTTCCTACATAGTTTTGTATCTTTCGATAACTTCCCGGCTTGGCACTTCCTCCACGAACACCTTTAACTAACTCTTTATGAATACTTTTAATAAGAGTTTCTGTAATGCTCTTTTTTTCTTTTAAATGTTTTGAAACCAAATTAAAAGCATCTCTATAGTTTTTTATCTCTTTTATATCTTCCTCATTGACGCCAGATATTTTTTGGCCAGCTAAAATCTTTCGGGACTGCTCAAAGGTAAGCTGTGTTCCTTCTATATGAGTCGTATGATGCGTTTCTAAAAGAAAGGCATTTTTGCTCATATTTTGTATCCATTGGTTTGATAAATGAGCCGCTTTTAAAAACCCTCTAGCCTGCTCAATCTCCATCAATTGATTGAGTAGAGACCTGGTAATTTTAAATTTTGGAGAAAAATTATTTTCCATTTTATTTTCATACCTTTCTGTTTTCTGTCCAATTAAAAATATCACATTTCAACAAACATTGGTATTAGTTTGTTTCATAAATTATAATTGCAGTTTGTTATATTTTCATGATACTCTCTTATCTCGAAAACAGATTTAGTTTTATGGAGGTTGAAATGGATTATGAATATTTAGAATACACCGATGAAGAAAGAAAAAACCTCAGAGACAAATATGACCTTAACGTCTCTCTTGAAGAGAAGATTTTTAGCTATCTTAGAAGAGAAAATAAAATCAATGATATATTAAAAAAATATGAAATTAGCAATATTGAATCAACATTTGTGAGTAGCCCTTTTGATCTAATAAAAATTGGAAAAAATGAATTGTTACTGATGTTTATCTCTGATGAATTAACACTTGAAACAACAAAATTTTTTATAACAACAACACAAGAAACAGATAAAATGCGATATACAGGAAATGAAAAGAAAAATAAAATTTACTTAGTTCTAGCCTTTAAAACGGCAAATCAAAAATCAATAAAATATGCAGAGGAGCATGGAGTTTTTGTCATACAAGCTAAAAAAAATGAGATGGTCTGCATAAATAAAGACAACTTTAAACCAAAAGTATTTGATTAAATTTTAGTTAGGGGGAGATAGCGGCAACAACCCCCATTACCATCTCCATCAGTAAATAAAAACCCCACAAAAAACCAATTACATTTTAATACTATAAAAGTTTGTCTCAATTAAAAACAAAAAAACTGTTTTAATTGACTCTCTTTAAACTGTTTGCAAAACATTAATCTCCCCTACATATAAGAGGGTATATATGACAAATATTACATTTCAAACATCGCCTTCCTTATTATTGCACCCTTACTCCAATAAACAAGCTGTACTTATGGCAAAATGCTCTAAAATTGTCTATTCATCTAAATTTAGAGCAAAAAGGTTATTAGAAAAAATATCTTTTACTCTTAAGTATTTTCATAGCAGAGAACCTTCATTTCTAATAGCTGAACATGATCAACACATCGTTGTTGCTTTTAAAGGAAATAAAGAAATTTTTGATTTGGCTAACATTCTAAAATTTCTTTATACAGAGAAAAAAGTTAAAAGAATACATAATGGATTTAAGACAATGTACGATAAAGTCCACTACATCATATGGTTTCACTTAAGCCAGCTCTCCAACAAACCTATTTATTTTACAGGACATTCACGCGGAGGAGCTTTAGCTGTTATTGCAACGGCCCAGTTGGAAGAGTTTCCTATAGCAGGCTGTTATACTTTTGGTTCACCTCCCATTGGCATAAAAGAACTTGAACACCCTATTCAAAACCCTGTCTATGGAATAATGACTCATGAAGATCCTTTGATACATTTAAAGAAAGGCTCCAACTATTTTTATACAGGTTCTCGTTATATATTAACGAAGGATCAGGTGTTAAATGAACAACAAAACAAATTAGAAAAACAACAATTAAAAAATAAGCCAGTGCTTTTACTGAAAGCTTTCAAAGCCCATTTGATCCAAGAGTATATCAACAGATTAGAATCTATAGAAACCAACAATCTATCTCTCTGAATATAAAGATTATTTTTTAATAGATAAAATTTAGATTTTTACAAACATTTTCTAAAAGATTTAAATTGAATTTTTAAGGTATTTTCTAATTCTTTCAGCATCTTCATTTTCTTTATTTCCCTTAAAATACACCTCAATAAATTGAATTTTTTTATCTTTTGGAAAGTAAGCATAGACAATTCTTAAGGAAGATCCCTTTAAGTATTTACAAAAAAACCTGGCCTTAACAACATACAGATCATCCATTTTCCGGATAATTGAAAAGTGTTTTTTATTTCCTAAAGGAGATACAGAAATTACTTTTTGAAACTCTGTTAAATCTTCTGAAAGAGATCTATATCTTTTTTTCAGTTTTTTAAATTCTCTTTGAAAAATTGGCAGTTCATCAAATCGGATCATTATAATTTCTTACTGAATATTTTTCATCACGATAAAAGACACTTTCATAAGAGAGAACTTCTCCGTCTTTTGCAGATTTCCAAGGAATATCTTCATGAGAATATTTTTCTATTTCCAAAGCATTTTTGTCAGATAGACGAGCTAATACATCATCAATATGTTCAACCTCTTGTGCAGATAATATCTCCAGATTAGGGCGTTTATGAGCTAAATATTTTTTTTGCCTATACTTAAAATATTGACTCTTTACAGCCTCTAAGTCTCCCTGTTTTTGCATTTTTTTAATAATAGAGCTTAATGCAACTGAAGTGGGTCCATGGTGATTTTTAATATACACAGCACCCATTAGATTTTCTTCGTATTTTTCAAAATAATCAAAATCAATGAAATAAAGCAATTTATGTAAAACTGTTTCACCAATATTAGGTTTTCCCCCCACTTTATTTAAGATATAGAGAAGAACTTGTTTAAATTTTTCAAGATTTTCTTCTGTTACACGTATTTGTAAAGGATGAGTTTTTTTAACTTTTTTCTGTTTAATTTTTACAACTATTTTAGCATCCTTCTCTACAAGCAAATTTTCTATAGAGATGCCAAAAATACCAGCTATCTTTTTTGCTTCAGAAATGGTTGGTTCTCGTCCTCCACTTTCAATTTGCATATATGTTGGACGGGAAATACCCAATTCACCTGCCAGGTACTCCTGTGTCATCCCCTTTTTCATACGCTGTTTCCGAATAAATTTATAAAGCATAATACCTCCATGCAATGCTATATAAGTTTTATTGAATTCTACAAATGTAAAGATTTCTTGTCAACATTAATGTAGACATTTTTTACATTCTTCTAATTAATAAAAACCTTACTTCTACAACCTCTACCTCTAGAAAAGAATAAATTCACATTTTATTTCATAAAATGAACACAGTATTCTATTTTTAGTTAAACTATTTATTTTTATAAGTATTTTTAGTAGTTTATATTGAAAATATAAGGTTTTACATTCTATTTGTTATAGGGCTGGATTCCGGATCAAGTCCGGAATGACGTTCTTTGTCCGGAATGATGATTATGACTGGATTCCTGCCTTCGCAGGAATTGTAAATGTTCACTAATTCGATGACAGAATTGGAAAATTGAGAGAGCGTGTAA
>JAPPLG010000034.1 GCA_028819545.1 Bdellovibrionales bacterium
GAAAGGTGGAGCCGGGGGAAAATCCTTTTGGAGTAAAAGTGTTACCCATGTGTCCGGTATAAAGTGTAACCTATGTCTCCGGTATGGACCTTTTTTATCATGCGGAGAGAGGGGGATTCGAACCCCCGAGATGGTTTTAGTCATCTACACGCTTTCCAAGCGTGCGCCTTCAGCCACTCGGCCACCTCTCCTAGTCTGGAAGTACACTTATTAAATGTTATGCAAAGCAATAATACCTTTGTATTTTGACAAAACTATCCAATATTTGAAAAAATTTCAATAGGAATCACTTTCAAGGATAGAAAGATTAAAAAAACCACACTAGACCAAAGAAATTCCAAGGATTGGGAAACAGTCCGCTCTATTCCCATTCCATCTTCTTCTCTTAAAGAGAAAGTAGATTTTGTCTCTTCAAAAAAAGAAGAAAACATAAGACCTCTCAAACTTGTCAATCAAAGAGACCTTAGTTTTCAGGAAGCTTCTCCTGAATCCGCCCCTGAACTTTCTACTAAAAAGAAAACTCTTTCAGATTCCACTCAAAAAACTGCAGAACAAATTGAACAGTCTTCTTACCTCATTCAACAGCTTAAAAAACAAACCATTTATTACAATAAACTGTTGAATCAAAAAATGAAGGACTTGTCTAAGTCCCTTCACAAAAAACACCAACATGAAATTCAAGTCCTTCAGGATCAAATAGAAGTATTGAATGAAAAGCATCTTAAACAAATCAACCATATGAACCTTACACGAAAAGCTCAAGAGTTGAATTTGCAGGAATCTTATCAGGAAAGTGAAGGCCTTGTAAAAAATAAATACCAAAAAGAACTCAACAAACTTAAAACAGCTTATCGTAAAAAAATCGTTCAGTTTCACGAAACAAATAAGAAAAAGATACGTGTCCTGAGATCAGCCGCTAAAACTGTAAAATCTTATGATCATAAAGAACAAATTACTCAATGGGTGAAACATAAAAAAGCTTTGCACCAGGCGATCGATACATTAAAAGAGAGGTTGAAAACAAAGTCCGGTCAAATTAAAAACCTTCAACAAGAATTGGAGGGTAAATCAAAAGAAATTCAAAGTATCAATCAAATTTATCAAGAAGAAGTGTCAAAACTTAAAAAGGATTATGATACTAAAGTTCATGCAGAAAACTTATTAAAACAAAATCAACTTGAAAAACTGCAAAATGAAAATCTTTCTTGGACAAAGTTTAAATCCGAATATCAATCTCATATTCAGGAACTGCAATCAAAGCATGAATTTGGCACGCAAGAAGTGAAGAAAAACTTTAGAGCTAAAATGTATGCGTTACAGTTAGCCCATAAGAAAGAAATGCGATCTTTAATCCAAAGGCTGTCTTCCAAATCTTCTAAAAAAGAGTATGAAAAGAAGATAGAGCACTTACAGGAAGAGCATACAATGTATGTTGAAGAGTTAGAGAAAAACTTTTCTGCCAAATTGCATGCCATTCAATTAAAAAATCAATCCGCCATTACTAAAATTAAACAGGACCACTCTTTTAAAAAGGTTACAGCTCAACATAAAGATGAAATTGAAAGTTTAAATAAACACTATGAAAGTCAAATACGCTGGATGCGCTCTGACTATGAGCAAAGTACAGCTTTGATGAAAAAGGACTATGAATCTCAACTCTACTGCCTGGAAAAAGAAAAAGATACAAAAATTGAAGCATTAAATAATTTAATTGAAACTAACAATAAAGATCAAAAACTCTATGAAGGTCTACAGGGTAAAATCGAAGAATATAAAAATCGCATTAAGACACTTGAATGTAAAATTCAGGAACAGTCTGTTCAAGAGCAAAAACTATTAAAAGAACAAACTCAATATGAAAAGTTGGCTGAAGAGTATAAAAACCAAGTAACAGAGCTAAAAGAGCAAATTCAAAAATATCAGTCTAACACAAAAGATGTGCGGGAAGAGTTTGATGTTTCTTTAGCTGAGTTGAAGACAAAATATTATGAAGATAAAGTTGATATTCGAAATCAAAGTGAAATTTCCATCAAAAAATTACAAGCTGAGTTTCATGCAGATAAGCTGTCATGGATTCAGCAGGCCGAAAAAAGAGAATGTTCTTTAAAAGAAGCTCATCAGGCAGAAGTGGATCAATTAAAAAAAGATTTTAAAGAATCTATGCACAAATTACAGGAGTCTCACAGTCAAACTCTTCATAAATTGAAAGACTCCCATAAAAAAGATGTGAATGAAATTCGATATAATCTGGAAGAACAGTTAAAGGATTCTAAAACACAGTATGAAACGACTGTGGAAAATATGGAAGACAGTTTTGCAAAAAGAATTACAGAGCTTAAAACATCACATGAGAAGCATCTTCATCAGTTGAGCAGGGAAATGGAGATAGCTTTTATAAAAGAGAAGAAAAAGAATGAAGAGCTGACTCAGCTTTATGATAGAGATACAGTTAATATTCAAAGGGAGCTTTTTTCTTTACAAACAAAATTTAAAACAGCTGAAGAAAGTGCAAGTCAACTTACTATTGAAAATGAAGCTCTTTCCAATAGGGTCAATAGCTTGCTTTCTGAAAATCAAACTCTTAAAGAGCAATATACATCGTTACAGTTAAACTGGAGTGAGCTTAAACAAGAGTTGGAGGCAAAAAATAATCAAATTCAATCATTGCAGAAGCTTAATCAGCATATTAGTCAAATTTTATTTCAAGTTCGAAAGAGAACTGTTGATTTAGAGAAAACTCAAACACCTTCGAAAGAAGGTAGTACTCAACAAAAACAAGATCAAAAGAGTCGGGAAGACGGTGATCTTATTTCTGAACTTCGTCTTTATTAAAATGGGGCTGTAGCTCAGCTGGGAGAGCGCAACGCTGGCAGTGTTGAGGTCAGGGGTTCGATCCCCCTCAGCTCCAATAAAAAAAGAGAGGGCTGTAAGCTCTTTCTTTTTTTATCGAAAATGGGGGATCGAATTGAAGTTTCGATCCGTGTTGGCTGTGAAACAGCTAATACGGAGAGATAAAACTGGATGTTTTATCTAGAGGCTGAAGAGAGCCTACGCAAGTTGTGAGCGTGATGCGAACAACTGTAGTGGGCGATCCCCCTCAGCTCCAATTTTAGAAGAAGCCGATGGAAAAGTCTGTGTGGATAGTGCTGAAATTTCCGTATTCATCATAATGTGCATCAGAGTTCAAACGATAACCTACATTAATGACTGCAGGAATACCAAGAGGGGTTAAACCATATAGACCTATACCTATAGAGTGTCCGTGATGTTGTTCTAAACTTGTATTGTGTAAAAAGACAAAACCTCCATCATAAAACAAAGTAAAGCCTAGTCTTTTATCCAGAGGTATTCTAATTTCATTTTTCAACAATATATAGGCAGAAGAATATGACTTGTTTTCCACTGCACGCTGAATAGGAAGATCTTTAGTGCTTGGGACACGGTGTGCATTTTGACCTCTATACTCTCCATTATAGCCGCGAAGTGATCCTACTCCTCCTAAAATAAACAAACGAGTGACTGGCACTTGCCCTGAATTTAAACGGTGTACAACTCCTCCATGTATGGATTGGGCAAAAATAACATTTGTATATACAACGGGAGCATAATAAGTATGCTTGGCTTCAGCTCTTATAAAATGAATATCTTTATGAGCGCCGATATAAGGGCTGGAATAATTTAATGTGGATTCAAACTGAAACCCTTTTCGAGGGAAAAACCTATTATCCCTTCGATCCACCATAACCTCCAGTCCGGTTTCTGCAATAATTGTTTGTTCTTCAAGTTCAAAGGTCATGTGGTTGTGGATTTTATCTGAATAAAATAAAAAGTCCTGAAAGTATGAACTTTGTAAATCCAGCCCCCAAATTTTGAAAGTGAGTATAGTGTTGAGGTCAAACTTTCGTTCGACATCAAAGCTAAATGTGTGAGATCTAAGCCATTCCACTCTTTCCGAGCTGTCTAGATACAAATCTGAATCTTTTTCAGGGAGAAGTTTTGTAAAAGAGAAAAGACTGTTAGCATGGGAGTAACTGATTTGTCCACTCCATCTGGAACCCAATGTATAATATCTTTTATAACTTCCGGATAAGTAATAGGGCAGGTATTTTTCAATAGACTGAGGATTCTTAAAGGCATTCCATCCACCTGAAGGAAGATTGAGCATGTTTCTAAGGAGACGATAATTGGGTTGAGCTTCCATATTTAATAACAATTGACTGTTATTGTCTTTGAACAAATTTTTTGTATTTAATTCAGCTAAAATTTTTCCTGATAATGTATGCTCTGTATTTACGCCTAATCTAAATCTTAATGAGTTAAATGTGTTTTCTTGTACAGAGATAATAACAGAATCTTCTTTGCCAGGTTGAATTTCTATGCGGGTGAAAAGTCCTAAGTCTTCTATAAAGTCCCTGGATTGTCTGATCTTTTTATAAGTTAAAACATCACCTTTTTTTAATGAAGAAGCATGAATAATAAAGTCAGAGCTAATTTTGTTGTTTCCTTGAACTTTTATGTTTTTGACATAAATTTTTTGACCTTCTGAAATATATATTTGAATGATAGCTGATTTGGACGCTTTTGAAATTTGAACTAAATCTTCTTTGTTAATCTCAGCTCTAAGAAAACCTTGTTCAAAATATTTTTGTATAAGTTTGGATATATTTTCTTCAAGTTTTGGGACGTTTAAATTATCACCCGACTTTAATTCAATAATATTTTGAATAGTTTTTTTATCAAACTGTCTGTTTCCTTCAATAGCAATCTTTTCTATTTTGATAGGAGTACGTTCGTTAATAATAATTTCTATAAAAACTTTATTTTGTCTGTAGAAAATATTTTTATAATAGATAACTGCATTATAGAATCCCCGTTTTCTTAAATGAGTAACTACTTTTTGCAAAGTAGATTCAAACTCTTTTGCTACATAATAATTGGATTTTAAAGAATCAGTGGCATAGGTATGAAATAAATCCAAATAACGTTTGGTTTCTTTGTCAGTTACACCTGATATCTTTAAGTTTTGTATTAAAAATGGTTGGCCTTCTGTGAGTTTGAGTCTGATGTAATGTACATATTTTGATTTTTTAACAAGAGATGTTTTTATTTTAATTTCATTGAAAGCTAAAGATTTATAATGTTCTGTAATTTGATTTTGAATAATGTCTGTAAAACTGGGGTGATTGAGCAGATTTTCCTTATTTATAATTTTATATAGAGTGGATGTTTGAACCTGCCTGTTTCCTCGGATAATAAAATGATATTGAATAGGGTTATTTACTGTATAACTTAAAGTGGACTTCCTTGTGCGGGTTTGTTTTAGATTAGGGGCACTCAATGTGGCTTGCAGGTATTTATGTTCTGATAAATAATCAGTGATTTCTGATTGAATGTCGTCCAGTGTTTCTTTAGAAGAGGGTTCTCCTCGATATCTGCTTAGAAATTTTTCCAAATCATTTTTTAAAGTTGTATTGTCAGTCAGGATGTGAATATTTTTTATTTCAGGATATACAAACTCTTTAGCTGAAACTCCATGGGCTAAGAATATTACTATACAAAGTATTTTGATCCACTTAACCTTGTTCATGCATTCCCTTAATCTTTGGTTAATATATAAGTAAAATCGGATATTTATACATATATTTTAAGATAGAATGTGGAGTATTTCAAATTTATAAAAAAAGAAACTATCTTCAACCATACTGAGTATCCTCTCTATACTCAGTAGAATCAATTTATTTTTGATTTTTCAGAAAAATATAAAATATTTAAAAGTCCAGTTGGTATTCAAATTCTACACCCAAAGTATTGGATTGATCCTGATTTATCATTTCTTTTTTCTCCCAAATTCCTAAAAGGGAAAAAGCAGGTGAGAGCATATATTCAACTTTAAAGCTGTCATAGTCTCTCTCCACAGATCCAATATAGGAAGTATTCATTTTTTCAAACCATCTTTTATGAATGCCAATTTTACTTGAGGGTTTATTTTTACTCATGCTCATATAGGGGGTAAAGGATAGTCTTAACCCCAGAGACTTGTTTAACTCACGCCCAAAAATATCATGAAATAGAACAGCTCCAAGTTGAGCATAAGAATATTTTGCCACTTGGCTTTGAGCTATTTGTGCAGGGGAGAGTCCGGAGGAATCTCCAATAGAACGTGCCCCTAAAGCCATCATAGATAAAATATCTGATTCTGAAAGAGCCGGTTGACTGCTAAGTTCAAAACGAAAATTACTTGGAGTTCCTGTGATATCTGCAGTAATGTTGTATCTATTTATAGTTTCTCTTTCATTATCATAGCGGGTTTCTTCAAATGGGTTAATTCCTATGATTTGAAGTTGAGGCTCATAAATAGATTGTGAATTATAATTGAGGCGGCCGGATGTAATTTCAAAATCATAGTCTCTAATGTAAAAACTTCCACCCGGCACGAAAGTGATTTGTCCCGAGGCATTGGGATTTAAAAAATTTCCATTTAACTGTACAGAGCCGGTAATCAAAGATGAAAATAAAGTATTTTCCACAGGGAAGGGTTTGTCGAATTGTACTTTTAAATTCCAGTAAAAAGGATAAATTGTATTTAAATCAGGCTCCACTACAGCTGTGTCTTCTTGTTCTTCTGTAGAATCAAACTCCTGTTTGAAAGACCCTGTTCTAATATTAAAAACTCCGGATAAGGTGTATGGTGCTTTATCTCCATAGATTTTTATAGCTCCGTAACCCACTCCATGAATTTTATCAGAAATGTAAACAGCAACTTTGTCATTGAGTTGAGCGGAGATATCCATAGGGAGTAGACCCGGTTCAGAAAAATCAATAAGACCTTCAGCTGAAACACTTCCACCTAAAGGGGTTCGTGCTGTTAATTGGTTAATACGCATGACTTGAGATTTTAAACGACCTGTTAATTCCACAGATTGAAATGGATTAATATGGTTATTGATATCTATCATGCCGTTTTCAACTTTGAGTGAGCCTTCAGGAGAAAATTTATTGAGATCGTTTTTAATTTTTAAATCTGTTTGTAAAGAGCCTCCGATGTTTTTAATGTGTGGAAAAAAAAGACTGAATATTTCCAAACCTATAGTGCCGGATATTTGACTGTTATTAGGGTCTATTTTGGTTACAGTTATTTCATGTTCATTTGTTTTCCATTTTAAGTCAGAGCCTCGAAAAGAAAATCTTCCTTTATTAAACTCTACATAAAAGGGATCTGCATATCCGGGTTGGTTTAAGCCGTATTGCACACTTAGTTCTTTGACATCTGCAAAGCCAGAAGGTTTTTTAAAATCCTGTGAAAAATGTAAAGAAGCTTCTCCTGTAAGTTTAGAGACGACAAGTCCGGGGGAATTTGTTTTTGTTAATTGAATAAAATCCCAATCTTTAGCTGTTGCAGATAGGGAAAGGGTTTTTTGATACGGAGCAAATTTAAAATTACGAATCAACAGGCTGTCATTGAAAAAACTTCCTTCGCCTCTTATTTGAGAAGGAGTTAATTTCACTTTGAATTGCGCCAATTGTTTTTTTTGTACTGCAGTGATAGTGCCGGATAGATCCCCTTTAGGTTTTTTGAGGGGGCCGGTTACAGCCATTTGAAAATTTAATATTCCTTCTAAATTCAGCCAACGGTTAAAATTTTCCATTTTTTCTATAGGAAGTTTGGATCCGGTCAACTTTAAGTTTAAAATATTATTCTTATTTAGAGTGCCGGAAGCTGTAATGGAGGACCCTCTTAATTTTTCTGCTATAGCTTTTTCAATTTGAGCTTGTCCCTTTTTAGAAGAAATATCAACAGTTAATGTTCTAAAAAATTCATCATAAATTTTTACGTTTTGAAATTGAGAAGTCACTGTATAGTCTAAATCTCCAAAAGGGCTGTCGATAGACAATTTTGCATTTCCTTTTCCAATAAAGTTTAACGGCACTGATATGACGTCTTTGGCAAATTGAGAAAGATCTTCTAAGAATAGAGGTGCCATTTGAGCTTGAGCTTTGATTTTTTCTTCTTTAAATAAAATATCCAAACGTCCCTTATACCGGCTTTTACCTAACCTTGCTCTGATTTTATTTAAGTATAGTCCTTTTGTATTTAGTTTTAAATCAGCCTGTAAGTTTCCAAAAAGGTATTGTGAAAAGTATAAATTTTTTGTTTTTATTTCTGAATCAATGGATACTCCGTTGCTTTTTAAAACCATCTTACCTTTCCATTGGCTGGCATTCCCCTGTATATTGAAACCATAAATATGTTGAACATAGTTAAAGTTTAATGGGCCGTCGAAAAGGATTTCAGCTTGACCATTTTCAAAAGAGCCTTCGAAAGACATTTTATCTGCTGAAGGCCCCAAGGCGATACGACCCTGTAATGTAGATTTTTCAGGAGTCCATATGAATTTTGAAGTTAGTTTGCTATTTTCTATTTCAAAAATACGAGGGTTTTCTAAAGACATTGAGTCCATATAAGCATTTTGCATATTTAACTGCATAGAACAGTCCAGTTGAGGTTTAAACCAGTTTCCTGTGCAGTCAGACTCTAACTGTCCTTGAAATTGAACATTGCTGTTCCAATCCAAAAGGTGTTCAACAGTGCTGAAATCTTCAATAGAGGAATAGTTTTTTAGTGTGAAGTTTTTATTTTTATTTAAATCAATTTGTGTATTTTCAAAATAACTTGTAAACCCTTTTTCTTTTTCAAAGTGTGCCATTTCCAAGTGCAACATTTGATCTTTGAAATTTCCCTTCATTTGTATTTGAGATAAATTAATATGGTTCCATAAAAAATTTGTTGCAAAAAGTTCAAAAGGTCCCGTAAAGCCTTGAGTGTTTGAATATTTAATTTGGGATTTTATATTAAAAAAACCTTGAATCGGAAGAGGTTCGCGCCAATGCCGCATCCAAGTGTGCAAATCATTGGCATCAAAACTGGATTCCACATTAAAAAATAATTCTTTTTCATATGCATTGGTGGGTATATTTCCTGTTAGAGATAATTGAGAGGTGTTATTGTTTATTTCCATAGAGATAATGTCTGTTTGATCCTCTGTGATATAGAAATGGCTTTGGAAGGAAAAAATAGATTGATTCAATATGGGTTGAGATTTGATTTTCATGTAAAAAGAGTTTCTATGTTTTCTCAATTGAAGATCAGTTTGTGGGGCAAGTATTTCTCCATTTGGGCTTAAAAACTTTAGATGAGCTGATTTCACAAAGATTTTATTAATGGGGGCTGATTCCAAAAGCTCAAATAAATCTTTGTTAGAGGTTTGAGATACATTGATTGTATAGTCGAAGTCTTCTATTGTGATGTTTAAGATAAAATCTTGTTTGATTAGAGAGGCCCAAGGTGCAATTTGAACTGTTAACTTTCTGGGATTTATTTCCTGTTCAAATTTAGTGGTATCTTTTTTGGGTTGGATATTCACATTAGTGAAATGCACCTTAAGGGCGGCGCTGTTCACCGTCATATCCTCCCATTGAAACCCAATATGTTTTTGAATTTCTTGAATTTGACTAAGGCTGTGTTTAGTCATCCAGTTGTTCAGCCAGATCTCCCATCTCCATGCGATTAACCCCACAATAAAACAAAGTGCAATGACATAATAATATTTTTTCATAACTCCTCCTCCAACTTCCATTGGGATAGAAGAGCTTTAGCAGATCGATATTGAGGGCGCAGTGAGACAAGGTTGTTCATTATCGTTTTTGCTTTTTCATATTCTTTTAAACCGTAATAGGCTTGGGCTTTGGCATAATTTAAAGAAAATGCCGTGTCTGAGTTTGGGTGTGTTTGTAAAAATGTTTGCTCTATAAAATTCAGGCATTTTAAATATTGCTTATCTTCTAATAACAAATCCAGGTAAATCCACTGTCTTCCATCTGTATTCAGGTGGTCCTCCAAAAACTCTATAGCTAAATGGGTATAACCGGTGGAGGAAAGAATAATAATCATATCGTTAATCAGTGCTGGTGGGTGTTTTTTTGCCAGCTGATTTAAGCCTTTGACGAGGTTTTTAAGAATTTTATCTTCTTCAGGTGAAGTTTGGTTTCGAATGGTGTACATTAAATTTTGATGTGCATTTTTATATTCATTAAAAACATCTTTTGCCTGGGTATATTGGTACTCCTTTTGTCTTTGTTGGAATAGAGGGTTTTTATCATCCAACTGAATGAGGTCTTGGATTAATTTTCCTTCTTTTTTTGTCAATCTTTGTGATTTTGCAATTTGCAATTCCTCTTCAATATTGAGTTGTGGATCTTTTCTGTATTGTTGATTCAAGTGTTCAGTGCGCAGATTAAGAAGTTCAGAGGACTCTAAACAATGACTGACAGCTAAAAAAGATGATTCATGATCGCCTTTTAAAAATACCTGCGTGACTAAATCTGTACTTATATCCAATTGGTACTTTTTAATTAAGATAAATAAATAGCCCCATGGGATTGGCAGGTTTTTTTTTAGTCGTCCAATGAGATATTTAAACAAGTGTTTATGAAGTCCTCCAGTAAAGAGAAAAGCGCAGTAATCGTTATATTCTTGAGTGTCTTCCAAGCTCACAGCTATTTTATGAAAAGAACAGCCTTGCAGGGCCAGGTTTGAAATGTCCTTATCTAAAGTAGTATTTTGCATTCTACCTTATAAATTAACATAAGGAGGGCAGAAATAAAAGGATGGACTTTTATGTGTTTTCTACTCTGGAGGCAACAACCTGTCTTCCTTTGTACCATCCACAAGATAAACACAGTTTATGAGGTTGTACCGCAGACTTGCAGTTGGGGCAGGTGTTTAAAGTAAACTTTCTAATTCTGAGATGGGATCGACGCATTCCTCTTTTTGATCTGCTAATCCTACTCTTTGGCACTGTAGACATAAGAAACCTCTTAAAATCCAAGATAACTTATATAAAAGATGAAAGTTAATCAAGCTGATTTTCAGAAGATTCTTCTAAAAATACTCCAGTCCAGTGGGACGGACTGATAAGGTATTGAGGCCACTCAACAGAAGAAGGGGATCTTTCGTCCGTATCTGATTTTTGGCTTAATTTTAAAATATCTTTAAAAACAGCTATTTCTGAAGATTCTTTATCTTCATCTCCTGCAACTTCTCCAATCATATTGTCAGAATATTTCACTGTGCTTCCATCAATGGCAGTATTTTTATCTTCAGATCCTAATGCTTGATAAAAGTTTGCCCTTCCTCCTGTTTCACTTTTACCTTTTAAGTCAAATCTGAGGTCTGTGGTTTTGGACAAGTAATCAATAATACTGGAAGGTCTGTCCAATTGTTTATAGTGCTTCACTAAAACAGCTCCTCCCGTAAAGATGGGAGTGGACTGAGATGTTCCTGTTAAAAATCCACAGCGCCCTAGCCCTAAAGGTAAAGTGGAATAAATTTTTGTACCCGGAGCATGGGCTTTAATATATTTGCCTCTATTTGAAAAACTGGAATGTTTGTCTGATTTATCAGAAGCGCCTACAGCTAAGATATTGGAAAGTTGATAGCTTGCCGGATAATATGGCTTTTCTCCAATATCTGACTTTTCATTTCCTCCAGCGGTTACCAGAAGAATATTTTTTTCTAAAGCAAGTTCAATAGCTTTTCTTTCTTCTTCATTTGGATGAGGGCCTCCTCCAGAGAAGTTAATAATGTGAGCTCCATTTCGGATGGCGTAATATATGGAATTAATAGTGTTTGCAAGATTTACTGAACCGGGGGCTCCTGGGGAATAGTACTTTAACACCATCAAACTCACTTGAGGGGCAACACCGGGTTTGCAGACTTTTCCCATTCCTCCAATAATACCGGCCACATGTGTTCCGTGTCCGTGGTAATCCATAATGACACTGCTGTTGTCAGCAAAATTCCATCCATGAATATCGTCAATAAAACCATTTTTATCATCATCGACGCCTTTGACTCCGTTTTTTTCTGCCTGATTCACCCAAAGGTTGTTTTTTAAATCAGGGTGTTTGGTGTCTATTCCAGTATCTATAATAGCAACAACAATATTTTTATTTCCTTTGGAAATTTGCCAGGCTTTTTGGGTATTAGTAATATTTAGGTGCCACTCCAGTTTTTCTGACTCTGGAAGGGCATAAGGGCTTCCCAACTCTAAATTACGCTGTTTTTGATTGATTTCTCTTTCTTCTTTTAAATGAGAGCAAGAGAGTGTAAAGAATAAAATAGGATATATAAGATATTTCATCTTTGTAATAATCGGCATATTTGTTCAAAAATTAAGAACTATAATACTTAAGTCTAGTTTTTATTACAGACCATCATCTTAAGAAAAAAGTCTTAAGACTTATGAATTAAACATCCGTTGAGAAAAACATGAAAAAGTTTATTGCATTGGTCGTTATTATTGGCTCTTTTGCCATGTCTTTTACTTCCTGTCAGCCTATTCAAGGGTCTCATTTAGACTCCAGGCATCTGAATATTCCATATGAAATTACAGATTCCACCCCTCTTTTCTGCTCTGAAGATGCTGAGATGTTTTATGGTACAAAAGTGTTATTCATTGTGGATCAAACCCATAGCAATAAAAATTCTGACCCGAATAAAACAATGCGTAAGCAAAGTATTCGAAATTTCATCGAACAGAATAGAGGTAATAGTATATCTTATGGGATTTTATCTTTTTCAAACCAAGTTTTCAGCCCTATTACTTTAAACGGAAATAACATAGAAGATGATACAGTTGCTTTTACTTCCAGTTCTGAAATTATTGAAACTTCATTAGATAAAACTTTTGAAAGGCCGGATAGGGGTCGTGGAAATTACGCAAAAGTATTAGATGAAGTGTTGTATAAAATGACAAATGCTTTGGATCTTGATTTACGTGTGAATCCCAACAAAATTATAGATTATCATATAGTATTTATTTCAGACGGTAATCTATCTGTTCATGAAGATGGGCAAAGGCACTTTGTTAATGGAGTGAAAGATATTGTCCACAGATTTAAGCGTGTTTATGTGCATTCTGTTTATTATGGAGGTTATAAAGATAGAGGGCCTGGTCTGGCTCATAGGGTGGGGCAGGGAATCAATACTGCATTTCAATTGCATATGTTTGCTTCTACTGGCTTTTTTCCTTTTTATAGACAGCCTTATCCGGAAAATCCTTCACTGTCTACGCAGGAAACAGATGATGTTAGCCATTTAAGAGAAGTTGCAAAAAAAGGACAGGGATATTATGTCGATCAAAATGAATCTGCAGGTTTAACTCTAGATCTTAGCCAGAAATGGGATGCAGATCCTTTTGTCGTGTATAATTTAAATGCAGGTTTTTGTTTAAACGGAGCCATTGGATTGGATTCCGATATGGACGGACTTTGTGATGAGGATGAAGAAAATATGCCTGGATTTGAACCCCATAAACGTTTTAGCTTTAAAGATGGTTACGAAGGCTATGGAGACTACTTTCATTGGTTGGCGTTTGAACAGCAACTCATATCCTTAACTCCATGTTCATCCCAAGAAGATACAGATCATGATTTACTTACAGACTGTGAAGAAGAATACATCAACTCCATTGAAAGTGATTTTCCTTTACTCAGCGTGAATAATCCTGATTCCGATGGAGATAAAATCCTGGATGGTATTGAGGTTTTGGTTTATTTATCCAAAGACAGGCTTGCCTCCAGAAACCCTTATAACTTGGATCAAAAATCTGAAGGTTTGAGTGACTATGATAAAATTTTAAAACATATAAGTCCTTTTTTACCTGTAGAGGATCAAATTGCTTACGATACCCTATTGATTCCAGTAGAAGGGGAAAGTGGGAGCTGCTACTCGTTACGGCAAACGAAAATGCCTCTTTACTCCACTTTGCCTGTTGGTGAAGATGACACTATAAGCCAAACTGCACAAAAACCAGGGGACAACACCTTATTAATTTATACTCTTAGACAGAAGAGAGACTCTGAAACTCAGGTTTATCAGTTTATGTATAGAACTGTTCATGTGGATTCCGGCAAACTCAATTTGCCTGTAGGTGGAAACTCCTTCCGTTACCTGGCTTTTACAAATTCCTCTAAAAATTGATTTTCCAGGTCTTTTTTATCAAAAATAATCATACTTTAGATTGACCATCTCAATAATTACTTTTATTTTAAAAGCAGACTTCAATGGAATTTTAGATCATGGCTTTGGAATCTCATTCATCAAAAATATACGATGTTCAAATTGGAGGATATTCACTCAGGTTAAAAGCCAACCAAGGCACACAAAAAGTAGAACAGCTTATTCAAGCTGTTGAAGAAAGAGTGCAGGAATCTTTAAAAAACAATAAGAATATCTCCATGCAAAAAGCTTTGATTTTATCTTGTCTTAATCTTGCTGAGGATCACTTTGCTCTCAAGGAGCAAGCGCTTCAGGAAATCAATCAACTGGAATCCAAGCTCCAATCGATCTCTGCTCTGTTGAAGTCCGAACAGAAAGCATAAAAACCCCCTATATTAAGGGGTTTTGTTGTTTTCATTGATACAGAGAGGTTGATTTTGGAAAAAATTGAAATTCGAAAATATTTTAAAAAACGCTGTAATAACTTTACTTTAGAAAATAATACTCAAGTATTATCTAAAAAATTACAGAACTTACTGAAAGGCTTGAATTGGGTCGAGTTTCAAAAAGCGGCCATATATCATCCTTTTAAAAGTGAGGTTTCGCTTTCTGCTTTAAAGGAAGATTACCCGCACATTTGCTGGTTGTATCCTCAAAAAGATCAAAGCTTTTCTGAAGAATCTTATACTTCCCCGCATTCCATTAAAGAGATTGATTTGTTTCTGGTCCCCGGGGTGGCTTTTGATCATCAGTGCAGAAGATTGGGGCGGGGCGCGGGTTTTTACGACAAAGTGTTGTCTCAAGCAAACAGGGCTTTAAAAATTGGAGTTTCCTGGAGTGTTCAATTGAGTTTAGAGCCTTTACCGGAAGAAGAACATGATATTCGAATGGATGCCTGTGTAAATGAAAAGTTCATCTTATATTCTCCTCACTTCTTTGAAAAACACAAGGAGGTGCAATAAATGGATTATACATCTTTAGCCCTATTGGTTGCTTTATTTACAGGTGGATTTGTCGGAAGCGGTGTCTTTCTTATCTACCAGATGTTGTTCAACAAACAGCAAGAAAAAAAGTTAGAAAAAGAAACTTCCCGCATTTTAAATAAAGCACAGTCAGAAGCTTATCGAATTGAGAAAAAAGCAGAAATTAAAGCGCAAGACTGGCTTATTAAAATGAAAAAACAAATAGAAGAGGAACAAAGTGAAGCGGCAAAAAAACTACATACTGAACATGAAAAACTTCAATTGAGACAAACTAAACAGGAGCATGAGTTTTTAAAACAAAAAGAAGGTTTAAAAGAACAAGAACAAGAGTTGGAATTGGAAAAAGTAAAGTTAAAAGAAAGAAAAGATCATATTCAAGAATTGGAAAAACAAAAAGAAGATCAACTGAGTCAGTTGAAATCTTTGCTGGCAAATACAGCTCAATTGTCCCAGGAAGAGGCAAAACAAGAGTTAATACATCTATTAGAGGAGAATGTAAAAGCTAACATAGCTCCTAAGTTAAGAAAAATTGAAGACCAGTTGAAACAAGAAAGTGAAGTAAAGTCTAAAAACATTTTGGCTAGGGCGATAGCCCGTCATGCATCCGCTGTAACAACAGAAAAAACCACTACAGTTTTAACTTTATCCGGGGATGAGGTGAAAGGTAAAATTATCGGTCGGGAAGGAAGAAACATTCGGGCGATTGAAAATTCCTGTGGAGTGGATGTACTCATTGAAGAGGGGCAGGGGGGAGTTGTACTTTCTTGTTTTGACCCTGTTCGAAGAGAGATTGCAAAGACAGCAATTCATAGATTGATAAAAGATGGGCGAGTGCATCCTTCTCGCATTGAAGAGGTTGTAGAAAAAGTAAAAACTGAAATTTTTAAGACTATACAGGAGGTTGGAGAAAAAACCTGCTTTGAACTTAATTTACATGATGTGCACCCGCAAATAATTAAAACTTTAGGTGGTTTGCATTTTAAGACTATTAACGGGCGAAATGCCTTGAAGGTGTCCGTTGATTTAGCCCTATTAGCGGGGCATATTATGTCTGAGTTGGGCGAAGATGAGAAGAAAGCAAAAAGAGCCGCTTTATTGCATTGTATTGGCTTAAATGTAGATCATAGGGTTGAGGGAAGTTATGCTGAGGTGGGAGCAGATCTTGCAAAAAAATATCATGAAAAACCAGATATTGTGCATGCTATTTTATGCCATAACTCAGCTGTTCCTGCTGAAACATTGTTGGATCATGTTGTTCAGGCAAGTTTTAATCTCTATCAATCTATCCCGAGTGTGAAAAGCTCTAATATTGAAAGTTTTATCAGTCGTATGAAAAATGCAGAATCTATTGCCAATAGTTTTGCCGGAGTTATTCGAAGCTATGCAATACGTGCAGGAAAAGAGGTGCGGGTATTAGTAGACAGTTCTCAAGTTACAGATGATCAAAGTATTATGCTTTGTTCAGATATAGTAAAAAAATTAGAAAGAGAAATTCATTCTCATCAAATTAAGGTGAGTGTGATTCGGGAATCCAGAGTTATTGAACATGCGAGATAGTTATGAATGAATATCAGGCACATTTTGATCAAATAGTAAAACATGCTAAGGACTGTGTCTCAGATAAAGAATTAAAATTAAAACTGAAAAAAAGCCTTTCATCTAAAAAGCCTTTAGTTGTTAAAGCTGGTTTCGACCCCACTTATCCTGATTTACACCTGGGGCATTTAGTTTTGTTGAGAAAGCTAAAAATTTTTCAGGATTTTGGGCATCAAGTTTGTTTTCTTATTGGTGATTTTACAGCACGTATTGGAGACCCCAGCGGTTTAAGTGAAACAAGACCTCGTTTAAGTGAAAAGCAGATTCAACAAAACACTAAAACTTATGCTGAACAGGTTTTTAAAGTATTAAATGCAAAAAAAACGAAAATACTTTTTAACTCATCCTGGTGCAACAAACTTAAAGCACAGGATTGGATACAGCTTTGCAGTCATTATACAGCGGCTCGTATGCTGGAAAGGGATGATTTTTCAAAAAGATTTAAACAAGGTCAGGCTATATATATTCATGAGTTTTTATATCCATTAATTCAAGGTTATGATTCTTATGCAATGACTGCAGATATAGAGCTTGGAGGTACAGATCAAATTTTCAATCTGCTTATGGGCAGGGAGATTCAAAAAGCCCATCAACAAGAATTACAGTGTGTTCTTACATTTCCTCTGTTAGAGGGGACTGACGGCAAAAAGAAAATGTCTAAAAGTTTTAACAATTTTATAGCTTTGAAGGATTCACCTCAGGAGATGTATGGAAAAGTCATGAGTCTTTCGGATGATTTAATGTTGAGGTATTATGAGTTGCTAATGGATGCATCTGATGTCGTTTCTGCTCAAAAGGAGCCTTTGAAATACAAGAAGAGGCTGGCCTATCTTTTAGTTGAGGAGTTTCATAGTTCAGAGCAGGCTCGCTTGGCTCAAGAGGAGTTTGAAAGGGTGTTCAGTAAAAATAAAATTCCTGAACAAATAAAAGAGGTATCTATATCAGCAGAAAAGGAAGCTGTATGGATTGCTCATTTATTAAAAAATCTAGGGATGGTGCCTTCTACCGGAGAGGCTCGAAGGTTGATACAAGGTGGTGGAGTACAAATCAATTCTGAAAAAGTTTTAGATGTTGATTTAAAATTGAAGTTAAAATCTAACAGTGAGTATTTGTTGCAGGTTGGAAAACGAAAATTCCTCAAAGTTAAAGTGAATTAGACACACCTTCACTCAGCAGTGCCTAGTACTATTGTTCGGTTGGCATCTCACCACTTCACCTCCGCAAAGGCAGGGGTTCAGATTTAAGATGTTTCTCAAAATGAGACATTTTTGCGAAATTCCTTAAATTAAAGTGCTGAAATGGCGAAAAGAATTGTAATATCAGTGCTTTTACAGGTCTAATAAGTGTTTAGATTTTGAAGATTCAGGATGGAAATATGCATCGGTTAATTCTCTCTGCTCTTTTGCTCTTCTCTTTTTATATTTATGCAAAGCCTGTCGAATTTATGCAAATTCAACAAGCTATTGAAAAAGGGGATTTGGCATCTCTAAAGAAGATTAAAAATTTTCCAGTTAAAATAACAGATAAATTAAAAAGAACACCTCTTCACATAGCTGTAGGCGCTGAGAAACCTGAGATTGTCTCATGGCTAATCTCTAAAAAAGCTCTTGTAAACGCCCGTACTGTCATAGGTAAAACCCCCTTGCATGTTGCGGCTTTAAGAAAAAATAAGGCCATTACAGAGATTCTGGTAAAAGCTGGAGGGGATATTCATAGTCTTGATAACAGACAAAACTCTTTACTGCATTATTCTTTTTACTCACAACAACCAGGGCAAAAGCAAAAAAGTTTTGAATTATCCAAGTTTCTTGTAGAAAGAAAACTTAAAGTCAATACCCAAAATAAAACTTCAGACACAGCTCTTCATTTGGCTGTTGGAAACGGAGATTTAAGAAATGTGATGCTTCTTCTGGAAAATGGGGCCAAAGTGGAATTACTCAATATGTATAAACAAACCCCTGCCCATCAGGTGTTGGCAGAATCTACTCCTCCGAAAAATTATAAAAAACTTATTTCTGAAATGATGAAAAAAAAGTTTCCTATTAATCTGAAAGACAGCTCCGGTAAAACTATTTTGCATTATGCTTCTGAAAAAGGCCTGCTGGATGTTGTGAAACAAGTATTTGGTAGAAAACCCAATATTAATATGCAGACTCCTGAAGGTTGGACTCCTCTTCATCTGGCCAGTGTGAACTCTCACTTCCCTGTGATAGAGTTTTTGGTGAATCAAGGTGCAGACGTCAATATTAAAGATAAAGAAGGAGTGACTCCGCTTTATTTTGCAGTCGGCTCAGGCAATAAACACGCAGTGGCTCTCTTATTAAAATCCAAGGCAAGTGTGTTTTTAACTGACAAAGCCGGAAAATCTTTATTTGATGATAAAACCCGTACTAAATTGGAAGATCTATTAGCCAAGTTTCGTAAGGGCAAATAAGAAGACGCTCTGTTTCTTAATGATTAAAAAATAATGACATTAACGGATGCTTCTTTTAAAAAAGAAGCAAAATTTAGCTTCTCTTCATTGTAGGGTTTCACTCTGCATTTTTAGACAGGCCATTTGTGTAAACTATGCTTTTATAATGTGAAACCTATTTCACATATCGACCGTTTCAAAATGTCCTGTCTAAAAATGATGTGATGAAAAGCTATGACATTCATCGAAGTGGGTTGGAAAAAATGGATTTGAATAAATGAAAAAGTTTGTTGATCGTCATATAGGTCCGTCTGTAGAAGAAGTTTCTTCTATGCTGAAGTTTTTGGGTGAAAAAAACCTGGAGGATATTATTTCAAAAGGTGTGCCGCGGGAAGTTTTAAACACTCAAAGTTTGAATTTACCTGTATCTCTGACAGAATCAGAATTGATCGCCTATACAAGAAAGCAAGCCGCTAAAAATAAGACTTTTAAAAATTATATCGGCCAAGGTTTTTATGAGTGTCTGTCTCTCAGTGTAACCAATAGAAATATTATTAAAAACCCTGTATGGTATACAGCTTACACTCCCTATCAGGCAGAGCTGGCTCAGGGGCGTCTTGAGGCTTTACTGAACTTTCAAACAATGGTTTGTGATTTAACAGGGATGGATTTATCCAATGCCTCTCTCTTAGATGAATCCACAGCCTGTGCAGAAGCCATGTTTATGGCTTTAAATAATACTGAATCTCAATCAAAAACTTTTTTTGTTAATGATAATATCTGGGATCAAACTTTATCTGTTTTAAAAACCCGTGCAGAAGCTTTGGATATTCAAATTCAAAGAGGTTCTCTTCTTAATGATAAAATAGAAGATGTTTTTGCTGTATTTTTGCAATACCCCTTTGCAGACGGCTCTATTCCTGATTTAAAAAATATTCTACAACAGTTAAAGCAAAAGAATATTCCTATTATTGTCTCCACAGATTTGCTTGCTTGCTGTTTGATTGAACCTTTGTCAGCAGATATTGTTGTAGGCTCCACAGGGCGCCTGGGTATGCCCTTGCTTTATGGAGGGCCTCATTCAGCTTTTCTTGCCGTCAAAAAACAATATGCCAATCAGATTCCAGGTAGAATTGTCGGTGTCTCCAAAGATAGAGACCACAATCCGGCTCTACGCCTGGCTCTTCAAACAAGAGAACAGCATATTCGAAGAGAAAGAGCGACCAGCAATATTTGTACTTCGCAGGTGCTTCCTGCTGTATTGTCTTCCATGTATGCTGTTTATCACGGCCCGGAAGGTTTAAGATCTATTGCCCGGGAAATTCATAAACAAGTTTTATATCTTTATGAAAATTTAAAATTTTGCCCTTTGATCAATCATACTTTTTTTGACACTTTAAGTTTTCAACTGAACTCTGATCAGAAGAAAAAGATTAAAAAGCTTTCAGAAGCAAAGGGGATTAACCTGGGATACTCCAGAGGGAATCAAGTTAATATCTCTGTTGGAGAGGGCAGAACTTTGTCAGATATGAATGAGTTGATTGAACTCTTTAAGCAGGTTTTTGTCTCAAGTAAACAAACTGCAAAAAAAGCTGAAGGTGTTCCCAAGCATCTTGCACGTAAAAGTTTATTTATGACTCATCCTGTTTTTAACAACTATCATTCAGAGACTAAACTAATTAGATATATTCACTATTTACAGGACAAGGATTTAACTTTAGCTCATTCCATGATCCCTTTAGGCTCCTGTACAATGAAACTAAATGCCACAACAGAACTACAACCTATGACTTGGAAGGGTTTTTCAGATATTCATCCCTTTGCTCCTTTGGATCAGGTGAAAGGTTCATTGGAAATTTTTAAAGAGCTGGAAGATTTCTTATGTGAAATTACAGGTTTTTCCAAAATTTCTCTTCAGCCGAATGCCGGCTCTCAAGGGGAATATGCAGGGCTTATTATTTTTAGAAAATACCATCAGTCTATAGGTGAAGGGGGAAGAAATGTTTGTTTGATTCCTTCTTCAGCTCATGGAACAAATCCTGCAAGCGCCCGTATGGCTGGCTTAAAAGTGGTGACTGTTCGCTGTAATGCTGAGGGCGGGATTGACTGGAATGATTTACAGCAAAAGGCTGAGGCGCATTCAAAAAATTTATCCTGTCTTATGCTGACTTACCCTTCAACCTGTGGGGTTTTTGAAGAAAATATTTCTCGAATCAGCTCCATCATTCATAAACATGGGGGTTTGGTTTATTTTGACGGGGCTAACATGAATGCTTTAACAGGTTTGTGTCGTCCGGCTTTATTGGGAGTGGATGCAGGGCATTTGAATTTGCATAAAACTTTTTGCATTCCCCATGGCGGGGGAGGTCCTGGAGTGGGCCCTGTTGGTGTGGTAAAAAAATTGGAAAAGTTTTTACCTTCACATCCTTTTTTTGAAAACTCTCCTTTTACTATTAGCTCTGCTCCCTATGGAAATGCAGGGGTGCTTTCTATCTCATGGGCTTATATCAGGATGATGGGTTTTGAGGGGTTAAAGAAAGCCAGTCAAACGGCAATATTAAATGCCAACTACATTAAAAAAAGACTGGAGCCTTATTATCGTATTTTATTTACAGGTTTGAATCAGCAGGTGGCCCATGAGTGCATTGTGGATTTGAGGAAATTTAAATATTCTGCAGAAGTGGATGTGGTGGATGTTGCTAAACGTTTGATGGACTATGGTTTTCATTCTCCTACAATGTCCTGGCCCGTTCCGGGAACATTAATGATTGAACCTACAGAAAGTGAAGATAAAGCGGAGCTGGATCGGTTTTGTGAGGCTTTAATTTCCATTCGAAAAGAAATTGAAGAAATAGAAGGGGATAAGGTGGATAAGAAAAATAATTTGTTAAAAAATGCCCCTCATACCATTCAGGATCTTTGTAAAGATCATTGGAATTTTCCTTATACTAAACACAGAGCCTGTTTCCCTTTGCCTTATTTGAAGCAGAAGAAGTTTTGGCCTTCTGTCGCAAGAATTCAGGAAGCTTATGGAGATATTCATTTATTTTGTTCTTGCCCTCCTGTTGAAGATTCATCATCTGATACATCTTCAACTGTGTACACTGTTGTCCCGCAGACTTCGTCTTCGTTATGATTTACAAAAGTCCATCAAATATTGCTCTGATTAAGTACATGGGGAAAACTGAAGGTAATTTTCCAACGAACCCTTCTTTATCTTATACTTTAGAGCATCTTGTTTCCGGAGTGGAACTAGAACCTGTGGACGCTGAAGACTCTTGGGAATCTTTAAGCGGGGAGGAGTGGATGGCTCTTTCCATGAGTAAAAAAGAACAGGAAAGATTTTTATCTTTTTTTAAAAAATTGAAACATATTTTTAATTTGGAAGGGCAATTTAAAGTTCGCTCTGGAAATAATTTTCCAAAAAGTTCCGGTGCGGCAAGTTCTGCTTCCAGTTTTTCAGCGCTTACCCAAGCTGTTTATCATTTTGCTTTGGAAAAAGGCTGTACAAAACCTTTAAGTACAGAGGAGTTGGCATTAATTTCCCGTCAAGGCTCTGGGTCTTCCTGCCGCTCTTTTTTTGCTCCCTGGTGTTTGTGGGATGAAGATAAAGTTCAGTCTGTTTTTTTTCCATATGAGAAGCTGCACCACGATTTAATTTTATGCGGCCAAGGTGAGAAAAAAGTTTCTTCTTCGGAAGCTCATCAAAGAGTTCGAACCAGCCCTTATTTTGAAGGAAGAGCATCCAGAGCTAGGGATAGACTGAAAACATTGACAGCAGGTATGAAAGAAAAAAATTGGGTTTCTATGAAACAGGTTGTGCAAAAAGAGTTTGAGGATATGCATAATCTGTTTGAAACAGCCCGGCCTTTTTTTTCCTACCATACAGAAAAGAGCCGAAAAGTATTAAAAATTTTGGACCAATTTTGGAAAGAAAAACAAGACGGCCCCTTGATCACAATGGATGCCGGCCCTCATATTCATCTTTTATACCGCCTGGATCAAATGCATTTAAAACAACAAATTGACCTTTCTATTTTATAAGTCAATGTACTTTTTGATAGTATTCATAAGAATTTGAGGTGTAAGCACTTCAGGCAGGATCACTTCAGGTTTTTCTTCCAAAGGGAAGAAAAGTGTAAAAGGAATACCTGCTCTTTTATGCTTTTCAAATATTTGTGACATATCTGCATTGTCCGGGCTCCAATTGATTTTCATAAGAACGATATTATTTTGATTTAAAAACTCCAAAACTTCCTTGTCTTTTAATGTCGTCCACTCGTTAACTTGACAGGAAAGGCACCAAGGGGCTGTAAAATAAAGCAGTACAGGGTTTTGTTTTCGGATCTGATTCAGTTTTTCAATAGAGAAAGTCTTTCCTGCTTGAAGTGATTTTTGTTTGAGATTTTTAAGGTAGAAAGAAGTGTGCATACGCAATACAAGGAGGGCGGATGTTAAGAGTAGGCCAATAAACACCCACTGTTTGAGATATTGATTTTTTTTCAACCATAAAGCTAAAGCCAGCAAAGTTAAGGCTATTACAAAGGAGATCACAAGGTGTGGTTCAATAAGATAATAAAGGATAGACAGCAACCAGACGGATGCGGCGAGCATGGGGATAGACATGGCATATTTGAGTTTTTGATTCCAGGATCCTGGGTGAGGAAAATATTTTAACAGTTTTGGAAAAAAACAAAGGAGGAGGTAAGGGGAGGCCATGCCCAGCCCTAAACTGGAAAATACAAACAAAATTTCCAATAGAGATCTGGAAAAAGCATAGCCTACGGCTGTCCCCATAAAAGGCGCTGTGCATGGGGAGGCTGTTGCTGTGATCAATAGACCGGAGAGAAAACTTCCTATGATGTTGTCCTTGGTTTTAGATTTTTTTAAGAACACCGGAATGGAAAAGAGATCTAAAAAACTAAAGCTAATAAGAGTAAAGAGCAGAATAAGAAGAGAGACAAAGAGAGGAGATTCCATTTGAAAGCCCCAGCCTACAGCTTGCCCTCCTCTTTTGAGTAATTGAATAAGAAAAGCCAGGCTTATAAAAGATAAAATAATACCTGCTCCGTAAGAAAGGGAGGAGGCAATCAGTTTGCTACGGGGGATAGAAGCTGTATGATAAAATTTTAAAAATACAACAGGCAGTACACAGGGCATAAAGTTTAAGATAAGCCCTCCAATAAAAGCCATTGTTAGAATCAGCAGTAAAGAGTAATTGCTTTGGGGAGACAGATGGATTTCTTCAGCTTGTATTTTGTGATCTCGTTTTAAGACAATGAGTGCTTTGTTGTTGTAAAGTTTTTTGCTTTTAGGAAGACTGAGGACATAAGAAGAGGGGCCGGACTGCTCTATAACAGGAGGTTGATTGGACAAATTATTGATCGGAAAAAAATCAATCAATTGAAAAGCTTTCTGGGACTGAATAGATAAAATATCTCTTTTCTTTTGTCTTTCTATTGTGCCGGTTAGATCAAGAGATTCCGGGTATGTAAAACCTTGAAATATTTTATGTGAAGATGGGTCTTTCAGAGGTTCGCCTATAGAAAGGTTCAGCTGAACATTCTGGCTCATGGGCACACAGGAGGTTTTACAGATCAGCCATGTTATTTTGGATGAAATTGAGAATGTATCTTGAACGTCTTTTGGGACATAGAGTTTTCTTTTAACCAAAAGCTTGTTCTTATAAATGAAATTGGTCCATTGTTGAGTTGCCATTCTTTGAGGAATGGGCCAGATCAAAGAGGACATTGAAATTGAAGAAGGGTGGTTCCACTGGAGGCTTTGCCCGATATCTCCCGGGTTTTGCCAATAGGTGTGCCAACCTTTTTGGAGTGTAATATAAACCCCTATATCTATAAAACTGTCTGCTTGAACCCGTTGTAAAGGGCTGATGAGTTGTGCTTGTGAGGCTTGTTGTTCTTCTCCAGCTTGTACTTGAAAGGCATGAAATGCGAAAAATAGGATAAGAATTTTATTCATGATATTACCATTGCGAGGGCAGGATTTGCCTACTGCGGTCACTCGCATTACGCTCTTTCCCTGCGTAGACTCCCCTCAGGCATTCAGAAAAGCATCCAAGCTTTTCTGCCTTGTGTTCAATGCTTTCACATTCAACACAAGTCATGTCTTCACTTCAAATCCTGCAGATGACAAAATAACAATCCCTCTTGCGAGGAATTTTTATTTTACCATTGCGAGGGCAGGATTTGAACCTGCGACCTCCGGGTTATGAGCCCGGTGAGCTACCAGACTGCTCCACCTCGCGATCGTTTTACTAAAATCCACAGATCACAGGCTTATGTCAAGCTTGTATAAGGAAAGGGGAGGAATAGAAAGTTAATCTTTCTTTCTTCCAATAACTAAAGAGACAGAACAGTTGATTTCGATATTGCCCCTGTTATTGGATCCTGCATATGAAATTTTGAGTCCACTGATATTGGCAGACACTTCTTCGTTGGAAATAAATAGGGATCCTGATGCACGACTCCAATTTTCTAATTGTGAAATGCCAAATTGACCGGAAATGTCCTTTAATTGGCCGTTTGAATGGTCCCAGTCTCCTGTTAAACCGACATTTAAGGACGGATCCATCCCCGGTCTTGAAATGTGCACTTCTCCGTCATCTACCGAAATATCCAGGAATCCGTTTTTTTCTCTATTATTAAAGAGATCAGACTGTTCACCTATGCAGTTTGTAAGCTTATAACGAAAGAACTCTCTTGAAGACTCCAAGTTTGTCAGTATTTCGTTTTCGGACTCCTCTTCAGAAGAAAGTTTATCTTTATCTTCATCTGGAGTGATTTTTGGAGAAGGAGGGGAGCAAGACACTAGAATAGCCGTAAGGAAAAATAAAACCTTTGAAAACATAGCTATCCCCTTATCCCCTGTTTTAATTTTTCGGAAAAAACAAAGATTTAAGGAAATCTAAACAAAGATATAAAACCTTGTAAATAATGGATGCGTAAAATCAAGACCTGCCTCATATTGTGAAAACTCACTGCGTAAGAGTGGATTTTTTGAATATTGCTTGAGTTTTATGCTAGAATGTTGAAAATTTTACACGTTGGCATTTTTTGCTGGATTTTTGACGCATGTGTTTGCTAGTATGCGTTTCAAAATGTAACAAAAGTCATAAAAGGGAGTTAAAAATGAAATTGTATCACTTAATTGTTTTGTTGGTTATTGGCTTGTCACAGTCTGTTGTTTTAGTAGCAGCTCCTATTGCCGGTAAAAGCGGCAAGAATAGTAATATTGTACCAAACATAGGTCGTTCTGGTTCTGGTGCAGTTAGAGGAAATATGAATCCAGCCAGACCACAGCAACGCGCTCAAAGAGCCGAAGAATCAGCTAGAGTTATTCCTCTTACTGCTGGCCCTATACTTGATGCTAGAAGTGATTTTGAGGTTAAACGAACTCTTGATGAGGCTGTAGAAGCTTTGCAAAAAACCAGAGAATGCGCAACTAATGCTGAGGTATGTGCAGTATTGGAAGGTATTGCTCGTCAGTTGGAAGAAGCCTTAATCAAAGAATCTTTAAATAGTCAGCAAAGTTTGCAAACTCATTCTGTTGTATTGAATTTGACTAGGGGTATTCATAATATTATGAGGTTTGAAGCAGAGGCTAGAGATAATGCGATCTTTTTATTAGGGGAAATTAATGATGCAAAAGGTTCACTTACTAGAGCTGTTAATACTTCTGTTGAGGCTATGATGATAGAGAAGTTTAAAATAGAGAATCCCACTTCAGATGAAGTGGGGGATCAATTGCACGATATAGCTGTGAATTGTGTATAATAGATAAGTTATTAATTTAAAAATTGACGAACCTTTATTTAAATATTAAATAAAGGTTCGTTTTTTTTGTGCCCTTTAAACCTTGTGTTTGTGTCTATGAAACATATTCTGCAAAATACATTTCAGCCTCTTGCGACGGCCAATACAACAGCCCCTGCAAGTTCACCTAAAGAAGCGCCTCAACAAAAGCCTTCTATAATTGAACAGTTTATGCCCTTTATCTTCATAATGCTGATTCTATACTTTCTATTTATTCGCCCCGCTCAGAAGAGGGCTAGAAAGCATATGGAGTTTACAACCGGATTAAAAAGAGGACAGTCTGTTTTGACGTCTGGGGGGTTGTTAGGGACAATAGACGGTTTAACAGAACAATATGTCATTTTAGAGGTTTCTGAAGGAGTGAAAATTCGTGTGTTAAGGTCGCATATCTCTTCTTCGGAGACTCAGCAAAAGGAACAAGAGAGTTCCAAAACTTCCTCCTCAAAGACAAGGGGATAAGATGTTTATTGAGAGTAATAAGTGGAGATGGTCGATTGTTTTAGGGGCAGTTTTGCTTTCCGTGTGGTGGATGGCCCCACAGTTTATTGATCATAAAGGTTGGTGGGTTTCCAAAGAGAAACTGGTGTACGGCCTGGATATACAGGGCGGCCTGCATCTGGTTTTGGGTGTGAATGTGGATGATGTTTTAGAGCAGAAGTTAGATCGCTCTAAAAATGCTATTGTAGAGTTTTTAAATGAAGAGAATATTGAGGTAGAAGAGCATTTCCTTAAAAATCATATTTTTATTAAATTAAAAGATTTGAGTCAAATCCCTCAAGCTGTTCAGAAAGTTGAAGATCAATATGGAAGCCTGTTTCAGGTTTTGGACAGTTCAGGTGGACAGCTGGAGCTGGCTTATTCTCAGTTGCAGGAAGAAAATATTCGAAAAGAAATTATCGATCAGAGTATTGAAGTCATTAGAAACCGAATTGATGAGTTTGGGGTCAGTGAGCCGGTTATTACAGCTCAGGGTGGAAAAAGAATTTTAGTTCAGCTTCCCGGTATTAAAGAAGCTGAGAGAGCTAGAGAATTAATACAAAAGACAGCTCACTTGGAATTGAGTTTGGTTTCTGAAGAGTTAAGTGTGGAAGAGTTGCTTGAGTTGATTGCCTCAGCAGAAGCAGAGGGGCAGTACTCTTTACAGTCAGAGCAGTCCTATCGTGCTTATGTGCAGAAGTTGAATCGGGACTTGAAAGCAAAACTTCCTCCACGTACAGCTATTGCTTTTATTAAGGATGAGTCTGCCCGTACTTTAAGTGCAGGCAGGTCTCCTATGCTCTTGGAAACAGATACAGGTTTGACGGGGGATATGCTGGAAGATGCCAGTGTTGGGGTCGGACAATTTGGAGAACCCTTGGTGAATTTTCGATTTGGCCTTGAGGGACGTAAAATCTTTTCAGCAGTCACCGCTGAAAATATCGGACGAAGAATTGCAATTGTTTTAGATGGAGTGATTAAAACAGCTCCTGAAATTAAAGACCACTTAACAGATCGGGGGCAGATTACTCTCGGTTCCGGAGATCGAACTCAGATGTTGGAGGAAGCTCAAATGGTGAGTACGACTTTAAGGGCCGGGGCTTTACCGACAAATCTGGAACAGTTGGAGGAACGTACAGTGGGCCCGACTTTGGGAAGAGACTATGTGGCTAAGGGCCGCCTGTCTGCAATTGTAGCTATCTGTTTTGTTTTGATTTTTCTCTTACTTTACTATAGGTGGCTGGGGCTGGTGGCGGATATTGCCCTGTCTTTAAATATTATGTTTTTGATTTCCTGTCTGGCGTCTTTTGGAGCTACGCTGACTTTACCGGGTATTGCAGGCATTATATTAACAGTGGGGATGGCGGTGGATGCCAACATTATTATTTTTGAAAGGCTGAAGGAAGAATTAAGAAAAGGATCCAGTGTAAAGCTGGCTATCAATGAAGGTTTTAGTCGTGCTTTTTCAGCAATTTTGGATGCCAATATTACTACAGGTATTGTGTGTTTGATTTTAATGTATTTCGGCACTGGTCCTATTCGAGGTTTTGCTGTGACTTTGTTCTGTGGAATTATCACTTCGGTGTTTACGGCAATTTTTGTATCCCGCACTATTTTAAACTCTTTGGTTCTTCACTTTAAATTAAAGCTATAGGTATTTTGTATGTGGGTTATTGTCGAGTTGATAGTTGAATGTGTAGGAGGTAATTAAATGTCATTCCTGTATGATACGTCATTCTTGTGTAATACGTCTTCCTGCGTGGTACGTCATTCCTGCGCAGGCAGGAATCCAGTCCTTCCTAATTACTCTCAACTCTTTTGCTCAGTAATTTTCGATTGGCATCTCAATTACTTCGCTCCTGCGCAGGCAGGAATCCAGAGGTTTTTTGGAAGTATAAAGGTGTTTTTATGAAAATTAATTTTTTAAAATATTCTTCTTTTTTTCTTATTGTTTCCGGTCTGTTGACTTTGGCTGGTTTGGCTTTGATTTTTACAAAAGGCTTTCGTTATGGAATTGATTTTGCCGGAGGAAATGAAATACAAATTCAATTTCAGGAAATGCCTTCTTTGGATGAGATTCGAACATTTTTAACAGAAGAAAATTACGGAAATGCCAGAGTGCAGTCCTTTGGACAGGATCAGGAGATCCTCATCCGTATGGAAGAATCTAAGTTAGAGAAAGTGACTGAGCTGACAGCAAAAATTAAAGAACGATGGGCTGGAGCTGAAATTCGAAGAGTGGATTCTGTAGGTCCGCAGATTGGAAGCGAACTGAAAAGAAATGGTATTTTAGCGGTTTGTTACAGTTTGCTTTTAATTTTGATTTATTTAGGTTTGAGGTTTGATTACAATTATGCACCTTCAGCTGTGTTCTGTTTATTCCATGATTCTATTTTGACAATGGCCATTTTTTCATTTTTTGACCGTGAAGTGAATGTGCAGACTTTGGCGGCTGTTTTGGCCATTATAGGGTACTCATTAAATGATACTATTGTGACTTTTGACCGCATTCGGGAAAATGTCGCTCTCTATTCCAGAAAAGAAAGTTTTGCTCAAATATGCAACCGCTCTTTGAATGATGTTTTATCTCGTACTTTGCTGACTTCGATCACAACAATGATGGCTGTTTTAGCCATGTGGTTTTTAACCAGCGGTGTGATTAAAGACTTTGCCTTCACTTTAGGAATTGGTGTGGTGATAGGAACTTATTCTTCTATTTATGTAGCGACACCTTTAACTGTACGTTTTCAGCTGTTGAAATCTGTAGTGAAAGGCCATTGACAGGTTGTGGATAAAGTTGTGTTTTTAGGTGAAATTTGAGAGTCTTTCCTGGGAGTTGATGATGTTAGAGCCTGTTTATGCTGAACTGAAAGTAAAGCCCTTAAAACATTTTAGAGGGGATTTTCCCCGCTATGAATCCGCTCAAGCCAGCGGCTTTGATATACGCGCCAGAATTGACGAACCGGTAAAGCTTACTCCTGGAGAAAGAACTTTAATTCCAACCGGCTTAGTATTTGAAATTCCTCATGGTTTTGAACTGCAAGTGAGACCTCGAAGTGGTTTGGCCTTAAAGAAAGGGTTAACTTTAATGAATACTCCCGGCACCATTGATTCAGACTATAGAGGGGAGTTGAAAATTATTGTCGTGAACTTGGGTCTTGAAGATATTGTGATTTCAGATCAGGAACGAATTGCTCAAGTGGTGTGCTGTCCGGTTCTGCAGGCTCGCTTTTCAGTGGTGGACGAAGTGGAACCCAGTCAAAGAGGAGACAAAGGTTTTGGGAGTACGGGTATTAAGTAGAATTATTCTTATTTTTCTTTCTCTGGGTTTTTTTGGAAAAAAAGAGAAAGTGGATGTTCCTCGTATTCAACGTGCTGTTGTGACAGAAAATCAAGCTATTATTTATGCTCAGCCGGACTTTGATGCTGAACAAGTTATGAGACTGCCAAACAATAAAATTATTGCAATATCTACAAAAATTTATCGTCCTAAAAATTTATTTGGTTCTTTTTATCGTATTTTTATCAATAAGCCCCGTAAAATTCGAGGATATATTTCAGAGATTGATGTGCTTCCTCAGTATAAAAAAACGAAAGAGGGGTATGTTTTAAATAGAGAGTATCAGAAAAAAGAAAAGGCTTTAAAGCAAGTGAAAACTCAGTTGATTCGTAAAGAAGATAAAAAAGCTGTTCAGGCTGATGATGTTGTTGTACTGGAAGTGCAAAAGGCTCCAGTTCCTCATGAAATGGAGGGTGAAGAAAAGTCTTCTGATAAAAATGTGGAAGGAAAATTAGAATCTGATCCTCAAAAAGAAACAAAGCCTGTTCCGGAAAAAAAGGAAGAACCGGCTCCTGTTGAAAAAGCTTCTCCGGAAAAACCTGGAGCAGAACAAAAAAAGAGTGTAGAAAATGAATAAAACTTCTTTAATTCAAACATTAGATTCTTCTGTGATTGATCAAATTGCGGCAGGAGAGGTGGTGGAGCGCCCTGCTCATTTGGTTAAAGAACTGATTGAAAATTCACTGGATGCAGGGGCCAGTTCTATTGAAGTGCAGTTTGCTGAAGGGGGGCTTTATGTTTCAGTTAAAGATAATGGGCGCGGGATTTCCCCTAAAGAACTTTCTTTAGCTTTATCACGTCATGCAACCAGTAAAATTCGTCAATCAAGTGATCTTTTTTCCATTCAGACTTATGGATTTCGAGGGGAGGCTTTAGCCAGTATTGCGGGTGTCAGTCACTTAACTTTGCGGTCGAAATCCAAAGAGTCAGACCAGGCTTATTCTGTAAAAAGCCAATTTGGAAAAACTTTAAAAGTTGAGACTACAGGAGGGGAGGCGGGAACCACTGTTGTTGTCGATCGTCTTTTTGAGAATGTGCCTGCCCGGTTGAGATTTTTAAAATCAGAATCAGTTGAAAACTTAGCTATTAAAAATGTAATTACCGCTCAGGCTCTGTCTCGTCCGGAGGTGTCTTTTCGAGTGATTCACAAAGGGCGCCTTTTATTTTTCTGGCCGGCAGTTTCCTCTTACTTAAAAAGAGCGGAGATGATTTTATCCAAGCCTTTACACCATCATGTTTACACAAAAGCCCCTTGGTCTGTAGAATTGATTTTAGCTCCGCCTAATCGTACGGCCAAGTCTTCCAAGAAGATGTGGTTTTTTGTTAATGGTCGTTCTGTAGAAGATAAAATTCTTTATGGAGCAGTGATGTCGGCTCACCGCAATCTGTTGATGCATGGAGAATATCCTATTGTTGTTTTGCATGTCACAAGCCCTCCGGCAGAGGTGGATGTCAATATTCATCCTACAAAAACCCAAATTCGTTTTCTCTCTCAGTCCCGTGTTTTTCAGCTGGTGCAGGGGACTGTTAGAGAATTATTGGAAAAAGCTCCCTGGCTGGATCTTTTGCACTCTGAAAGTTCTGATGTTTCTTCTAAGGCTTCGTCTGCAGAAGTTAAACCTGAACAAACTTCTTTTAACCCACTTTTATCTACACACAAACCGTCTTCCAAAAGGTTAAAAGTATCTTCTCCTTTGAAGGGTTTTGATTTTACGGAAAATTCTCCAAAAGACATTGAAAAATCCACTTTGGAAAAAACTTCATATGTTGTAAAAAACTCGGAAACTTCAAGTACAGTGGAAAAACCTGAACAGCTGACTTCCGATATTTTAAAAAATAACTTTTCTTCTTTAAAAGTTTTAGCTCAAGCTCATCAAACTTACTTGGTTACAGAGTCTTCAAAATCTATTGTTCTTATTGATCAGCATGCCGCACATGAAAGAATTTTATTTGAAAAGTTTATGAGTCAGTTAAAAAATTTGGAAAAACAAAAACACTTGATTCCTTTAAAAATTGGGTTGGACCCTGCTGAGGTGAAAGCAGTTTTATCTATGAAAGCTGAATTTCAATCTTTGGGTATTGATTTAAAATCTTCAAAATCCACTGAAATTTCTGTCCTGGCTTCACCGCCTTTTATTAAAGAGAAGGCTATTGCTGTTGCTATACAACAATTGGCTGAAGGGCATATTCATCATGGGGAAGAGTTTACAGCAGAAAAAGTGGTTTCTGAAATTTCAGCTACTTTTGCCTGTCATTCTGCTATTCGGGCAGGTCAGACTTTGAGTCTTTCTGAAATGAAGAGTTTACTGAGTCAAATGGATGAGTTTGCTTTTTCCAGTTTTTGCCCTCATGGACGTCCTGTTTTTGTGGAATATCCTTTTTCTCGTATTGAAAGAGAGTTTGGACGCATTTGTTGAATCCTGTTATTTTTATTCTTGGTCCAACCTGTTCAGGAAAAACAGATTTATCTTTCTATCTGGCCTCTCAGTTGAAGGCCTGCATGATCAATGCAGATAGTGTGCAGGTGTATAAGGGATTTGATATTGGCTCTGCAAAACCGAGAGAAAAATTTTATTTGTTGGATCATATAACACCTCCGGAAATTTATACAGCCGGACAGTATGAAAAAGACGCCAGGTCTCTTTTAAAAAAACATTTACCTCATCAGGTGGATTTAGTGGTTGGGGGGAGCGGTTTTTATCTACAGGCTTTGGAGAAGGGCTGTTATCCTATTTCAAAAATGAGCAGTAGCATTAAAAAGAAATTATTAGAGGAGGAAAAAGAAAAGGGATTGTCTGTTTTATATCAAAGATTGGAGGAAAGAGATCCTGAGTATGCTGGTAAAATTCATTCTCATGATCGCTATCGTATTTTTCGGGCTTTGAGTTTAATGGAAACCGATTCTTTAAAAATGTCTGAGGTGAAAAAAAAGTTTCAAACAAGAAAGCTTCCCTATAAAATTATAAAACTGGGAATAACAGGTTCTTCTGAGGTTTTGAGAAAGAGGGTGGAATTGAGAACAAAGAATATGCTGGCTTGCGGGTTGGTGGATGAAGTGCGTGAGTTGAAAAGGAGAGGTTTGGAAAAATTTCCAGCGATGCAGAGCGTGGGGTATAAAGAAGTTTTGTTGTATTTGGACTGTAAAGTTACAGAGGAAGATCTTTATGATCAAATTGTTCAAAGAACAATGAGCTTGATTAAAAAACAAAAGATATGGTTTAAACGCGACTCTTCTATACGCTGGTATGACTGCAATACAGATTACGAAGAAATTCTTCAGGATTTACAAAGCAAAATTTAAAGTTTATTGACTATAAACTGATTCATAGAGATTTTATTTAGTGAGGATTCAATAGCGATTTTCCGATGTTTTTCCGGAGACATACGGAGGCGAAATTCTCCACTAAATTTATGCAGACTTAGAGGTTCAGGATAAGCTTCTTTTTCTTTTTTCATCCATTTTAAGGCTCCTGATACAGCTGTTTTTATTTCTTTTAGGGCTTGTTCTTGTGTTTTTCCATGTGCTGTTAAGGAAGGGAACTCTGCACATCTGCTGATATACACTTTGTCTTCTAAATTGTACTCAATATGGTATGAGTATTTATTTACCAGGGTTTTTATGTTTTTCATAAGTTTCTCCTTCTTTTAATTTTTTTAAAGCTTCTTTAACTTGTTTCACCTGATACATCTTTGCCATTTTTTTGTCTCTTTGAATATTCACCCAAGGTTGACCTTTCCATGGTGTTTTAAAAATATGATGACTGCCCTCTATTCTCGGTTCTTTGAAAAAATTCGCACATATTTTCAAAATAGTATTGAATTTAACGTTCTTTTCAGACTTTAGTAAGTTTAGAGCTTCCTCTATATTCATTTTAGAATGATATCATATATGATACCATTGTCAACAGTTTCTTATTCTTTGTATGTGTACATCATTCTTGTAAAAGAGCGTCATTACCCCTATAAAAGAACGTCATTCCAGACTTGATCCGGCATCCAGTCGTACCTGAAAGACTTCGTTCGGCAATTTTGATTGGTATTTAACCACTTCGTTTGATGAAAGAATTTATTTCAGTAAAGGGACATAAGAAGAGATTTATTAAGTGAGAAAAGTGGTATTTCTCCTACCGGCGCCGGCAACTGGGTGCATTACATTAGAGTTAAAGAGAGTATGCAGGCATGAGACAGTATTTTTTAAGAAATTTCCTTGGGAAAGCTAAAAAATGTTTTGTTTTTGAGGGGTTTTAGCCGAACAGCTTATATGGACTGTTTTTCTTATTGTTTGCAAAGGACTGCCTGATGTTTTCTGTATTTAAGTTCTCTTCTTTGTGTGTATCAATTTGCAGGTCTAGTCTTGTTGTTTTGAGTTTATTTTACATTCATCTGTCATTTGCAAACCTTGGTGAGCAATTACAGGGAGTTAATCCAAAACAATTGCCCAATGTCATACAGATATTGACTCAAGTGATGGGGCAGTCAGAAGCTGAGTGCGGTAGTGGTTATAAAGATACAAAGCCCACTAATGAAGATTTTTGTTCCAATTTGAGTATGCCAAACTTGAACTGTCCTGCAACTCAACCAAGTTCTTGTAGTAGTTTTATAAGGGATATACGTCAACTTATGGACGAGGTAGAAACGGCGGTTACAAAGACATTGGATAATGGAGATGCTGTCTGCCACTGTTGTATGGTGCCTTCCATGTGTTTGTTTCCTGGGGGTATTGGACGTATGATTGATCTCCTTCGAGTGGGTAATTATGCTGGTTTATTATTGGGTTTAAACAATAATAAAATCTGCGCCGCAATTGAAAAAACACAACATATTTCAATGGGTTTGGATACAGCATCAGGATTAAAATGTGTTCATAAAGGAGGCAGATGTAGAGAAACTCATGGAATGTGTGCTGCAGAACTGGAGAAAATTAAAAAAAATATAGAAGTTTTTACTTGTGTAGTTTCAGTATCTACAGGTATAGCCCAGGCAAAGATACCTTTTAGAGCTGAAGATTTTTGCCAGAGTGAACTTCAAGAATTAGATGGATATATCAGTAGTTTGGAAGAATCCAGTGAGCGAAAATGTGGAACGGCTTCCAGAGCCGGCCAAAATCAGTTGATGCAGGCCGCTCTTACAGGAGTGGCTTCTTTAGTGGCTAGAGAGTGTAAGAAAGATCATGAAAGAAATACTAAATGTGATGATAAAGAGGGAGTGGAGCTTGATGAATGTTGTGAGAACCACCCTCGAGCAGATGCCTGCAAGAGTGATACTTGTGAAGGAAAAGAGGGAACAGATTTAGATGCGTGTTGTTTGGCTAATCCTGACTCTACTCTTTGTGCAGGCCATGTTAACTCATCTGAACCTTGCCATGCGACACAGTTAATAAATAACGCTGGTCCATGTATGGATAAATGTAAAGAAGACCCTTCCTATTTCGGTTGTGCAAACCTTTGCAGGCAAGAATGGAATGCTGAAATATGTCCGGAAGTTTGTAAGACGTATCCAACAATATCTCCCATGTGTGCAGAGGCAGAACCGGGCAATGCTTGTGACTCAGCTTCAGATCAGGTTTGTTGTGCAAATCCAAGTGGTCCTGATTGTGAGCAGTTTTGTCTGGATAACCCTGGATCATCTTATTGTCAGTGTATGAACAATCCAGGCCGATGTCGTTGTGATAACGAAGCTGATATTCCCTATATTCCGGAAGGTCAGTGTTCCAGTGATTTTTTATCTTCTACAAACTGTGAAGACCCTAACGATCCAGCTTGTAGTATTGAGCATACAACTTCAGCAGATTTCCCTGGCCGCACCACGAGCGATGATGGCGGGAATAATGATGTGGCTGGAAATTCTCCATGGCCGGGGCCTCCTCCCTTTTTAGATGGGAGTGAAGACGGTTCTAGGGATGGCCCAGGTGCTGGCGGTCCAACATCCTATGGTGGAGGAGACAGCTCCGGAGGTGTAGGAGGCGGTTTATCCGGCGGAGGCCTTGGAGGAGGCGGTGGCTCTGATGAAGGAGAAGCTGGAGAAGGTCTTGGAGAAGACGGTGAGGATCCTTATGAGAATATTTTGGCAGGTCTTTCAGGAAACCAAAATCAACCTCAGGGTTTTGGCGGTGCCGGTGGAGGAAGAGGAGGCCGTTCAGGATCAGGTTCTGGTTTTGATTTAAAAAAGTTTTTGCCTAAGGACAAGAAAAAGAAAAAAGCTGTTGGTGCAGATAGTGAAGATAGAGCGCCTTCTTCAATGGATAGTGTTTTTGATATTTCTTCTAAAATGATGGGTCGGTATTGTGAAAACAATAATATGAACTGCATTCAAAAATAACTTCTTTGCTCCTGCGAAAGAACGTCACCCCTGCGAAGGCAGGGGTCCAAATGCAAGAGTTTTCAAAGTTTAATGATTGGAAAAAACTTTATCCAGATGTGGATATTCAAATATAAAACCTTTTTTTTGGGCTTGAGCCGGTAAGACTCTTTGGCTGTTCCAAACTAAAGAGCTTCTTTCCCCTAAAAGAATTTGCAGTGCCCATTTTGGCATTTTTAAAAAACTTGGTCTGCCTAAACTTTGAGCAAGTTTTTTTGTAAAAACTTGATTGGTGACAGGCTCTAAAGAAGAAGCATTAAAGACTCCTTCCCAATGAGATTGTTCTAAAGCGGTGATATAAAGTTGCACAAGATCATAGAGATGAATCCAGCTCATCCATTGTCTGCCGTCTGCAAGGGTGGGCCCCAGTCCACATTTAAAGACAGGCAGAAGTTTTTTTAATAAACCTCCTTTATTGGACAGCACATTACTGCATCTAAAAATACAAACTCTCTTGTTAAATGCTTGAGCGGCTTTTTCCCATTCTATACAGAGTTGGGAAGTGAAACCTCTGCCTGGGGGAGAGTTTTCATTTAATTCTTCATTTTCTCTATGACCATAGTAGCCAACAGCAGAAGTGCTGATCAGTGTATGAATGGAATCGTATTGATTGGCTTTTTCAACCAATTTTTTTGTCAATTGAACACGTGAGTCCATCAATAGTTTTTTTCGTTTTGGCGTCCACTTTTTATCCACGATGGGAGCGCCTGCCAGATTAATAATTGTGGAAATATTTTGAAAAGCTGATGAAGGAAGTTCAGATTTCCATAAGTGGCATTCTTTAAGAAAATGGAGTTTTTTTAAAGTTTTGTCTGGATGCCTGCTGATGCCGGTCACCTCATAGCCTTTTCTGTTTAGTGTTTGGGCTATAGATTGTCCAATAAATCCGGAAACTCCCGTAATCAACACTTTCATTTTTTTATCCTGACATTATTTTAATAACTTTCATTATTTTTTTTACATTTTCTGCTATTACAAAATTATAATGTACATTTGGAAGTATAACACAATTTTTTGTGATCAAATCATTTAGAGAGTCAAAATATTTAATCTTTTGGTTCATTAGCCCTTGCTTTTTTCTCTTTATGAAAGGCTTTTAATTTTTTTTCCAGTAGGATTTCTCTTTGAATACGATAGGCAATTACACGCTCCTCCAGGCCGTTGGAGTCTATAGGTATGGAGTGTTGAATAAAATCTTTATTGATAAATTCTTTTTTGAGGATATGAACTTTCACTTCATTTTTTAAGCCTTTTTCCAGAAAGATGTGAATTTTATAATGTCGATTATTGGTTTGTGGGAGAGATCGGGGGGGAGGGGTCCACACAGAGTATCTGCGTATGGTTTTAGTGGTTAATACTCCGCCTTCGAGATCTTCTTTGGCTATAGGGTAAGTTTGCATAGCTAGAAGTGTAGCCTGCCATACAAGGGAGTATGGAGCTTTAAAGACGACTTGATAGGAGGTATGGTCTTGTAGAGATGTGCAAGATATGAGCAGGGGAAATAGAAGTATTAAAAAGAACATATTTTTATTATATTGCAATGTATTGTCTAATCAAGGAAAAATAGGCATAATATTTTCCAGTTAAAAATGGCGGGGTAGCTCAGCTGGTTAGAGCAGTGGAATCATAATCCACGTGTCGGGGGTTCAAGTCCCTCCCTCGCTATAGAAAATAAAAAGGTCCATACCGGAGACATGGGTTACACTTTATACTGGACACATGGGTAACACTTT
>JAPPLG010000015.1 GCA_028819545.1 Bdellovibrionales bacterium
GGTAACCCTTATCTTTTCAACCTTTGTCAGATCAAATCGTAACTAGTACATATTATTTGATTATCAGCCATTTTAATGCCAAGAGGCTTTTCATAGTAACAATAATGAGTCTTTGAAGCGCCCCATTTATCACTAATAAAAACAACATGAGGTTGAATCGACTCCATCATTTCTTTAGAATAGCCAGATTCCCTTCCATGATGTGGAGCTACTAAGAGTCTTGTATGTGCCTTAGCTATAATACTTTGTAGGTCTCTACTATTTTGACTCCAAAGTTCTGTCCAACCTTTCGGCTCAATATCTCCTGGGCAAACAAAAAGAACCCCTTGATATAGCATAAAAGTTACAATAGAAGTATTATTACCTTCTAGTTTGGAACCATCCGGGAATGTTCCGTAAGTTAGACAACACTGTTTATATTCAATTCCTCCATTGTAATTCGGATTTATAGGTAATTTATATTCAGGAATCACACCTGTAAACTCATGATGTAAGTACAACATATATTTTTGATAATCTGCTTCTCCAGAACCTACAAACTCTTCATCAGGAAGACTTAAATTTCTACGCAACACTCTCGGTTGTCCAAAGGCTTGCATAAAATTTGGCAAATCTTCTATATGATCTTTATCAGGGTGACTGATGACAAGGTAATCGATACTTTTAACTCCATACCTGTGAGCAACATATTGGGAAGGTGAAAACTCAGAAGTTTTACCTAAATCAAACCAATGATGATGACCTATAGGGGTTACTATCCACATAGAAATTCCATGCTCTACATCCCATAGTGTGATATGAATTTTTCTCACCTACATCTTTCCTTTAAGAGTTAATCTCATTTTCCCAGAAAATTAGCTTAACTCTATAAAGCCAGTCAATATATTTTTTGTATTTTTATTATTTTTGAAATTTAGAATGTCCTTTTGAATAATGTCAAAAGGACATTCTAATACATAAATAAACAGGAGTCAAGATATGTATGTAAAATGTTTTAAACAACATGAAATTGCACATTTTAAAGACCATTCTAACAATTGAAAGAATCTATTAAACAGCAAAGGTGGTCTGTACAAAATGATAGTCCATATTTAATACCAATAAAATAGTAGTACATAAAATTTTACACCCTTTACTCTTCAGCTTTTTTATATTCTTAATTAATGAAATCTTCTAAGAAGCCTTACGAGATATATTAATCGTGTTCAAAAAAGGTTTTAAAAATTTTTCCAACTGGATCATATTATCTATCATCTCTTCTTGAATTTCATTCCACTCATGTTCTGAACTTCTATAACCTCCTTTTTCAAACCACTTAATAATCTGATATCTCTCAGAAGGTGTCCCTGCATTTCCTACATTTTTAAATTGAAAATCAAATCCTAATTTATTTTTCAACTCTTTTTTAAATCCTAGAAAATTCTCTTTTAAACTTTTTTCAAAAAGAACTGCTATAGAATACCTGTATTTATTAATACGATAAGCAAGGGCTACATCTTTATTAACTCTATGACTTATGATGGTCCAAGACGAAGGAAACGATTTAGAAAAAAGATCTGTTTTTTCACTACTTCTGTCCAAAAGTTTTTTCCAAAAATCTTTTTTCAATTTACCTGCTTCACTCAACTCTTTTTTCTGCTTACCTACTGCTTTCATCTCTATACTTGGTCTGCAAACAACTTTTAAAAAGGGTGCAGGCTTTGACTCATCAATTTGATAGCTTTCCAACTGAATTAAATAAAAATCTTTATCTGTAAACTCATTAAGCCAGTTAATTACATTCATATGCTCTTCTCTTACTGTTTTTGCAATCCACACAGCTACTCTAGTTTCCATATTTATCATGTAAGTCATAATTTGTCCTAAATGCTTATGATTGGTCTGTTCCAATTGATTTTCTATAATAATTTTTTCACCCTCTTTGGTTGTGGCGCTAATATCTACCCTGAAATTAGAGTTATCCCATGAACATTCTGTTTCCGATTCCTCTAAATCTAATCCAATGGCTTCCCCAAGAATATCAAGATTATCATTTAACCAATTAGTAAAATCTGTATCTTCACGAGACCATATTTCTCTCAACTCAATCTTTTTTAATTTTCCTATTTGCATTTGATTTCTCCTTTTTAGATCATTAACTTATCGGGGTTTTTCCTGAAAATATAACAATTAAAAAAATCCTAAAGAAGAAAAACTCAAAATTTCTTTGTCAGTACTGCTGTTTTAAAATTAACATTTTTTAGAGTTATATTCAGATTTGTACATATATCGTCGGGTTTCCTGCGGGATTCCATATAAACCATCTAGCTTTCTCAAGATATACTCTATTTTCTATAGGCGTTTCTATATGCGTTTTCATAGTCATTTTCTCCCTAGTTTTTAAGTTTCTTCCCTAGTTTTCTCCCTAGTTTTTTGAGTACAGGTATTTACAGTGGCGTTTACAGTAGCATTTTCAGGGGCGTTTTATCTCAACTACTACAATTTTTGACTTATAAAAATGCTGATTTTTGTAAAAATACCTTAATTTTTAAGGTGTTTTGACACCTTTTTGGTGCATTACAGTGCATCAAGTACATACTATTCTGGTGCGTTATAATGCACCAAATGAACGTTTTTTGGTGCATTATAGTGCACCAAATACTTTACAAAGATAGTTTTTTATGCTGTCATAATACTCAATATGACAATAAATAAAAAGAAACTCAAAAGTCAAAGACTCATAATAGAGAAAAAAATCAGTCCATGGAAAAAACTAAGAACAGATAAAAGACCTCCAAGCGGATGGTTAAAAGCTGTACGAGGAGCCCTTGGAATGAACACCAGACAATTAGCAAAAAGATGTGGTGTTCATCATTCATCAATTTTAAGAATCGAAAAAAGTGAAGTTCAAGATAAAATCTCTATTGAATCTCTTAAAAAAATTGCTTCAGCTATGAACTGTCAACTAGTGTATGCTATTGTCCCAAAAGTTCAATACAAAAACCTTGAAGAAATCATAGATAAACAGGCAACGCTTCTTGCTCATAAGTTAATTAAAAAGGTTAATCATACGATGCAACTAGAAGCTCAAGGAACTTCTTCTAAAGAAATACAATATCAAACAAAAAAATTAGCCAATGAATTAAAAGATAAAATGAATTCAAGAATTTGGGAAAAAAGTTTGAAATATAAAAATAAATGAGTCGTTTTAAACCAATATATCCTCCCGGTGCAACTCCACTTGATCCAAATGAAATTGAAGATCTAATTCCTGATTACATTACAACTCAAAGAGAGTTAAATGTTTTGGAACAACAAAATATTATAGAAGGAATAAATTGGGCTGAACAACAAAAAAATCCAGATGTACTTAGTATAACATTCAATAACAAATTACATGAAAAAATGTTTAATCAGGTATGGAGATGGGCAGGAAAACAGCGGACAATGGACAAAAATATTGGTTGCCACTGGCAACAAATACCAACACAATTGAATCATCTCTTTCAAAATACTCATTATTGGATTGAAAATAAAACTTATAGGTGGGTTGAGCTAGCTACTCGTTTTCATCATAAATTGGTTTTCATTCATGTTTTTCCTAATGGCAACGGCAGGCATGCCCGTCTGATGACAGATATGCTTCTAAAGTTCAACAATCAAGAACCATTTACCTGGGGAGAAAAAATGCACTCCTCTCCGATTCAAACTGAAGGCAAAACTCGCAAAGCTTATATATCAGCACTTAAAAAAGCAGACAAAAATGATTTTATTGATTTGATTAAATTTGCCAAAAGTTAGGAAATATTTTTCTTAAAAGACGAAAGCGACCTCTCGGTCGCCTCGTACCCCGTCGTTCGAAAACTACGGGGGATGTTTTATTAATAGTATTGGATTAAATAATAAAATAATCAAGTATAAAAAAATCTCTTGAGTTCGGCATATCACTCCTTTAGTGGTGATAGCGTACAGTCAAGAGATAGATACTCATTAATATACCGGATATTTATTATAATCGTCAATGGTAGAGTGGTTTTCCTTAGAAAACTGTTGCGTGATGTTTGATAAAATGTACTAGCTACTACACCTAACTGTCACTGAAAAAGCTTCTCTTCCAATAATTTATATTGAACATTTCTTTTTCTTGATGACATTTTTTTAAGATTCAAAATTTTCCACCTAACACCAGGAAGAGTCTGAATATGCTCAATTCCCAAGAGACTCCAGTCAGGCTCCAGTCTTTTGAAGCCAACTAAAAATTTCTTTTCTTCCATAGTGAGTGTTTCTTTTATTGCAGTTATTAATAGTTTTCTCACATGTTTTAGATCTTCGATTGTAAATTCGACATTTGTCATCCCTTGAAACTCCTGTATTTCATTTGATGAAATATCTTTTAAATTTGGCATTATAACCTCATGAATAGGTCGTGGACTGGAAATTAGATATACGAGAAATGCTTTTCTTATTTCTTCAGTAATACCTGTATTTTCAAGCAAACACTTTATATCAAATAAATCTCTTGGATGTTGTCTGCTGAGTGCCGCATGAATTTTCCCTCCAAAAACATCAGCATAACTTAAACACTTAACTTCTATTTTCTGATGAAATGTGTCCGAGATATATTTGGATGTGGTTTTTATCTCAGGACTGAAGACTGAACCTCTAAGAACAAAATTAGGCTCTACTTTTATTTGTGCATGATTGTTGCTCACAAATAATCTAACTTCATTTTGTGCATTAAGAGAATGTGATGATCTAACTATAAGACCTCTTTTTTCTAAAGAAAGTTTCATCTCTTTTAAAATTTCATGAATATTTTTAAAACTTATTTCCCTTTCTTCTACTGGCAGGTAGCAAAGATCAATATCTACCGATAACCTTGGGACATTTGTATAAAAAAAATTGATAGCTGTACCTCCTTTAAGAGCCAATCGATTGTCTTTCATCACAACAGGTAAAACATCCAGTAACAGTTCAACTTGGTGTATGTAATTTTCTCTCATCTTTTTTTAACATCCTTTTTCATATAAACTTCAATTGGAATAATTATCATATACAGGCACAGTGATGTTATAAGTTTTATCCAACTTTCCTTCTTTAATTATAACTCGTTTTCCCTGCCCTAACTGAATTCGGCGAGTGTTTAAGCTCTTCATTACAGGCAGTTTTAGCTTATCAGCCATATAAAGAAAAACCCTTTTGACTTTTATTGAGGAACAATTCTCAAGCAGTTTTTGAACAAGTAAACCCCTTAAGTTCAAAAGGCCTTCAAAATATCTTTCCAGCGTTTCAAATGAATCTTTTAATTCAAGATGGCTTACCATCTCCATGATGGCTCGCTCTCTGGACGAAAGGATAAAATGAAACTTTGATCTGTTATATTTCATAAGACCTAAATCAGGTGGAAATAAAGAGGAAGTTCTAAAATGAAAGATCACTCCCCAATTATTGTTTTTTAACCATATAGGGACTCTCATGTTATCCCTATTCACTATATACACAGGGATCTTCTTTCCCATCTTTACAAAATGCCCCAAACCCTGCAATTCAAGAGCTGTTTGACCAGCCACATGAAAAGGGAGCTGTAACTCTTTTTGAGCAGTCAATACAGCTGATTGCCAATTCAATTTGTCTTTGGCCTTTATATAAGCTCCCCCACCAAGCTTTTTGATAAGCTTTTTCTTTACGCATTGATAGACGGCTTGACGGCTGATACCATGAGACTCAAACCAAGAGTGTGTATGGACAGCCTCATCCTGCCAATTCAGGAACAACCGGTCTTTTGTAGGTTTTCTTTTCACAATTACCTCTATTTAGTTTAAAAATATCACAAAATATTAATAAATAATATATAAATTGTATAAAAAATAAACTTTTTTTTAATTTATAGGTAAAAACAGGTTTTTATCCTTTAAGGTAATACTTGTCAGACAAAAGAAAATTCAGGATGTACATCAAGAATAACAATATATAATCATAACTGACCCTGTATTTACAGTGGCGTTTTTTCAACTTCCAAACCTTTTGAATTATAAAAAATGGTAGAGTGGTGTTCTTAGAAAACTGTTGAGTGATTTCCTATTTGTCATTTTCGCAAAGCCAGAATCCAGACATGAAAAAACTATCCCATGATTTACTCATCATTTATCTTTAAATTCTGTGACACAAGTACTTTCGTCAGACTTTGCAGTATTAAGTGGATCAGGTATTTCCTTACCATCAATTGTGACTGTATAAAGTACACCAATGTTATCTACTGCATCATGCTTTACACCTTTTTCATTGAAATCTATAGTAACTTGCGCTGTTCCAGTAGTACGACTATTAAATGTAAATTTTTTATCTTTTATAAAGTTCAAAAATTTAACTATAGATGATCTTTGCTTTGACGTGAAAGCACATCGAGTTGTTATTTTAGAAGAAAGATTGGGATATTTTGGGTCAGACATAGACGTCTTTTCTACAGTTACACATTTTCCACTTTGAATTCCAATAATCTGATAATCTGTTTGCATTGTTAAACCAGCAAACAAAAAAGCATCTTTTTTAAAAGTACCTGGCTTACAAGATAACGATACAGGGAGACAGTCTTTGATTCTCTGGTATAAGAGGTATTCCCTGCCTGATTCACACTGCTCAGAATGCCCAAAAAAAGAAATCATTAACATAATTAAAAAAAATATATTACGAAAATAATTTATCACTTTTATTACTCCAAACTATTGCAAATAGGATTTGATTGTTGATTGAATATACAATAGTTTCGGTAAACCAAATGTGAAACTTTAGTGAATGTCCCTCTTTTTTCATTCTTAACTCACATTTCGACTTAGGCAAGGTCTGCTTTGTTTAGAAAGAAGTGTGGTCTTCCATAAATTGTACCATGTCAATGATATCCTCTAGTTCCAATCTCTTCTTCTCGAAACGATCCATAACAATATAAAGAATTATAACAAAGACATTTGATTAGTTAACGGGGGATAAAATACACCTATTATAATAAAGGGGTTAGGACTAATATTATGAAATTTCTTTGTAGTTCCTAAAAATAAATATAAATCCTTCTGCTTGAGTTCATCAAAAAATTTTTGTTTAACTTTTTGAATTGCTTCTTGTTCATTTTCATATTTCCAATATAGAGCCCCTAATTCCCAATCCTCAATCATAAGGGTTGATTTAGTATCCTCCTCATCTATAAATGAATAAGAAAATTTATAAGGTAACTTTTTCACTCTTTGAAAAATTTCATATGAGTTTTGATCAGAATCAAACAAATTAAGTTGACGAGATTCTTCTTCTATTTGTTTTATTTTTTGAGCATCCCATTCCCTTTCCGTTGGTTCAATCTTAAAATCCACAATTTCTTTTGGTTTAAAAATAGCAAGAGATGTTTTTTGATTTTTAGCATTTGCAATAAGATCTTTCATATTTGTAAAAATAGTTTCTTGAAAGATAATATTTTTTTTATCTCCCCAATGTTCCACCTTCTCTTTGATGTTTATAGACTGACCACGATTTATCGGTTTGTGGCTTTCTGGACGAAAGTCATCTGTATTTCTAATCACATCTAGTTCTATCCATTGATATTTTTTATATTGATTTTTCCATTGAAGTTTCCTAAAGGGCACAGGATAAATTCTAATCCAATTACCTTTTTCTGTAATACCTGCTGTACAAACAAGCTCATCATACTTCGCTGATAAAGTAGGATAAGTTTTTACAGTAATAAATACTCTTATTTTTTCAGGATTCATAGATGTTCTATTGTAAGACCACGATTTTTCTTTTGTAAGGTAGAAGAAATACAATGCCTGTGACACTTTTCAGGTTCAACCTCAAAGCAAGTTAAAGCTACTCTCCTGTTTGAATTTAGATTATTAATAATAATATCCAATTCACTTTTACCAAAAGGTAAAATTTCTTTTGTATAAATAGAAAATAAATTTTTATAGTCTTGCTCAGATTTTAAATTTTTTCTTAATTGTGAGCTAATTCCCAAGTTTGGAATATGAAGGTACTGTATATTTAATTCGATTAGCTTTTTTTGTAAAGATCGCTTTGAAAACCCATATTTTCGACTAAGGGGATTTTTTCTGACATCACATAAAATTTTTATATTGTTTTTTATAAGAAGATTAAGATATTCATCTATACTACGACCTTCATATCCAATAGTAAAAAGACACCTTTCCTTTTGTTTCGGTTTTTCATTTAAAATGCTTTTCTTTTCTTTTTTATTCAAACCAGCTTTTTCAACTATCTCGCTGTTAATAGCATAATAAGGGTAGTCAGAATATATTTTGTATAACAATGCTCGTTTAGACATTGCTCCATATTCTTTTTTAATATCTAAAATGTGTTCTTTATCCTGTAGATCTATTTCAGATAAAAAATTGCAATTTTTACTTAAAATCCACTTTTTTTCATTCTTCAATAAATACCCAGCATTTATTAAACCCCTTCTGTCATTATAGGACTCAAAAGAAAAACACCCATAGTGATAAGGCACAAAGCTGTAATATTTTTTGTCTAAAAGGTTTGAAATCAAAAAGAAACACTTTTGAAATCTTAGATTCTCTACAGAACCACCAAAAGCCTCAATGGTAGCCAATAACATTTTTTTTCTATAAGAAATCATTGTGATAAACTCTTCTTATAAATGTTAACATATTTACAATTACTTTACTGTAAATTCAGCCTGACTGGAAGAAATAACACCCTAAGTAACAGGGCTATTGTCCAAGGGTTAATTCCACTAAGTTTTCACCACATTGTTGTATTCTTTTTTGCAGTTAATGCAAATTATAAAAAATGGTAGAGTGGTTTTCCTTCGAAAACTGTTTCGTGATGCTTGCGTGATTTTTGCGTGATTATCTGTAGTAGAGTGGTATTTCTTATAAAAATTTTTGTGTGATTATTTTTGGTAGAGTGATGTTTCTCAGAAAAACTGTTGCGTGATTTTTGCGTGGTCGATCAGTTATCAGCAGTTACCAGCGGTTATAAACAGGATGCAAAAGTAGTTTTTTGTTAAACGATTCACTTATTTTGACAGCTTGAACCCCCTCTCGGCTCGCCGGCACCTCCTACCAAAAATTCTTTTTTTAATTTTTTGTTTTGGCCCCCAATTGACTATACACCTTCATAATAAGGAGGGAGTAGTTGAAGGAATTAATAAAGGTTAAACGAAAATGCTTTACGAAAGCACAAAAGATCAGTATTTTAAACGAGTTAAACATAAGCGGTATAACTTTGTCAGAGTTGGCCAGGAAATATCAAATCAGTTCTGTTGCGTTGTACAGGTGGAGGAGAAAAATGAACAAGGAGATCACACCCTTATTTCCGGACTATCAGCATGTTGTTTCTGAGCTAGAAAAGACAAAGAAAGAAAATGAACAATTAAAAAAGGCATTAGGTGAACTGGCTGTAGAAAAGCAGATACTTCAGACAAGCAATGAGATTTTAAAAAAAAGGCAGATGCAGAAAATGTTTTCATCACGAAAAAAGTCATTAAGGAAGTAGGTTTAAGCGTGAGTAAGGTACAGGTATGTAAAACCCTGGGTGTGTGTCGGTCTTCTATTTATTGGAAAGGGAGGGATGGTAGATTGAGCAGATATAATAAGACAGAGGATATTTATGTCTTGGAAGAAATCAAGGAAGTATTAAAAGACAGGCCTAGTTACGGATATAAGCGCGTCACAGTGATGTTAAACAAGAGTCGTGCCAGGAAGGGTTTAAATAGTTTTAACAAAAAGAGAATTTACAGGATTATGGACAAAAATGGTCTGCTTTTGAGGAGAGAGAAAGCCAAGAAAAGAGTATTTAAGAAAACAGGAGAGATTATCATATGTGTTTCAAATGTCAGATGGTGTTCAGATGCTTTTGAAATTATTTGTTTTAATGGAGAGAGGGTGTATGTGGCTTTTGCTCTGGACTGCCATGACAGGGAATGTTTAGCTCACGTGGTCCGTAATCGCCCTCTGTCGGCAAAAGATATTCAAGAGTTGATGCTACTATCTATAGAAAAGAGGTTTAAGATCACAAAAGCCCCCAGGAGGATCCAATGGCTGAGTGACAGAGGAGCTATATATCGCTGTCATGAGACTATACGTATGGGACGTTATTTAGGGTTAAGAAGCTGTTTTACAGCTCCCTATACTCCTGAATCCAATGGAATGTCTGAAGCTTTTGTAGCAACGATGAAAAGAGACTACGTCTACACTTCTGACTGTAAAGATGCACAAACTGTCATGAATTTAGTTAAAAAATGGATTAAAGACTACAATAATGTGGCTCCACACTCTGGACTGGGTATGAAAAGTCCTGTAGAATATAGAAAATTAATTAACCAGGCTGTCTAGTTGAAACGGGGGCCGCGACACTTTCTCTCACTCACACACTATATAAATTACAAATCACTGTTTTTGGAGATAGGAATTTTCTTTCCTGAATAAAATCTCCAAGTTTTATGAATAATGAGACGAGCCCCTTTGCCAAAACTAAAGTAAGCCCATATCCATTGAAGCAAAACAAATACCTTATTCTTAAATCGAACCAAATAAGTAATATGCACAAAAACCCAAGCCAGCCAGGCAAGAAATCCCGTTAACTGAATCGGACCAGAACTGGCAACAGCTCTGGAACGTCCAATAGTAACCATTATGCCTTTATTAACATACCGGAAAGAAGATCGAGATTTTCCACTCATTTCATTTTTTATCAGTCGAGCAACGAACCTCCCCTGCTGAATAGCAACAGGAGCTAATGCAGGTAAAAACTCTTTCTCATCTTTTTTATCAACACAACAAGCCGCCTGATCCCCTAACACAAAAACATTAGGATTTTTTGGAAGACTTAAATCACCACCAACAAGAATACGACCATCTGTATGCTTTTGAACATCTATACTTTCAGTCAACTGTGAAGGTTTAACACCCGCCGCCCAAATAATTGTATGAGCATGTAAAAACCTATCACCTACCTTAACCCCATGTTTGCTGAGAGGGCCTGCTCTCTGATTTAACAAAACCTCCACTCCCATATCTTCCAAATCACTCTTAGCCCTGTCCGAAAGTTTTTCTGGAAATGCATTTAAAATTCTTGAACCTGCTTCAATTAAAACAACACAAGTTTTTTTAAGATTTGCGTTTTTATAATCCTTGTAAAGAGTGTTTCTGGCCATCTCAGAAATAGCTCCTGCCATTTCAACTCCCGTAGGCCCTCCTCCCACAACAACAAAAGTTAAATATTGCTCTCTTTTCTTTTGATCTTTTTCTCTTTCAGCCAATTCAAAAGCCAATAAAATTCTTCTACGAATTTCAGTTGCCTGCTCAATAGTTTTAAGACCCGGAGCATACTCTTCCCACTCATCATTTCCAAAATAAAAATGTTTAGATCCACAAGCTATAAGTAAGTAATCATAACTTAACCATTCATTATCAAAGTTTATTTTTTTATTTTCCAGATCAACCTGACTAACTTCTGCCATCAGAACATCCACATTTTTATATCTGGAAAAATAACTTCTTAACGGAACAGATATTTCAGAAGGGTTAAGCCCTGCCATTGCAACCTGATAAAGAAGAGGCTGAAATAAATGATGATTTCTACGATCAACAAGAGTGACCAGGATACCCTTGCAGTTTCCAAGAGTTTTAACAGCACTAAATCCGGCAAAACCGCCGCCAATAACGACAACTCTTTTTTCTTGAGCTTTCTTCAACAAAACCTCATAGGTGATTTTGCCATAAATTTATTTCCCAACTCACTTTAACTGCTACCCTAATGAATAGCTAGAAATATTGTCTATTTTTACTAATTTTTTATTTGATTATTTACTTGCATCAGAGAGTAGACCAGAGAAAAGTTCTTCTCTTGCCCCATAATGTTTTAAAAGTGAAACCATACGATCATCTCCCAACTCACGAGCTATCTCCAAAGAAGTGCTTCCAGTTTTATTTCTTAGATTCACCTCTGCTCCATTTTTAAGAAGACGATCAACTTCATCATAATTACTAGCAATGACCTCATCATGAAGATGTGTATTACCGTCCCCTCCAACAAATAAAGCATTTTCAGGGATAAAGGTATAACAGGTTTCGGATATATCATTACTCTGATCAGGAACTTGATTGTAATTTAAACTAAATGAATCAAACAAACCAAACATACTGCTATTAGCTTCCCCTACAACTTCATAATTAAGTAAATCCAAAGCTCTAAATGATTCATATGCTGACTCATCATCAATAACCAGATTTAAAGATTCTGGTACAAATACCCATTTTGTAATAAATGAAGAAATATTATCGGATCCAGAATAAAAATGACCAACATAATCAGTTTGTCTATAATGATAATGATCAGACATCTTTAGGCAACCAAAAGCCGGCAACTCAAACTGCAATGTGTATCTTGAAATCCCCTTCCAAAAACCGGCAGTGACTGTCATATTATGTTCAGTAGAATTTCTGATAATGTAAGAAAGAAGCTTTGTCTCCAGAAAATGCATTCCACATAAAAGCAATAAGAAAAAGAATAAATATATTTTTCATGTGATGGATTGTAATTTAAGCAGAATGGTTTTTAAACTTAAAAAAACAACCTGTGTACATTTTACATACGTGCTTATAGAAATCTTAACAAAGTTATCCAAAAAATATTATTAAAAATTCTTAATGGATACTTTCCTGAGGTACAGCCACCCAGTTGCCGCCAAGATCCATCACACGATCAAAGAACCCCTTAGACTTTGCTTTATCAGAGTCATAATAATTAATTAAATCCGGATAGGTATAAATACCTTTATAAAACCCGGACCAATCCAAAGCATTTCTTTCAAAAGATTCAACTAAGTTACGATCTATTTGATCTCTATCCAAGCTTAAATGCTTAATCAGAGCATTCATTCCAAAAGGATTGTCTAATTTAGATTCCCTATTATAAGCTACACTATGAGTTAAGCTGATAAATTTATCCATTTGCTCCTGCCCTCTAATAATTTCTGTATATGGACGATTGTGATAAATGGTTCTGCTCATAAACTCGTAAGCATGACCTCCAAAAAACTGATGAATATAATAATAGTTTTCAGGGACTACTCTGGATTCTAAACTTTCTTTATCGCAGATCAATAACCCTGAATCTGTATAAGGGGCTCTCATTAAAGAGACAGCATCTTCAGACACCTGAGAAGGCAAATTAGAAGACCAAAACAAACTTAAATTTTTCCAACTGCTATTTGATACATCTTCAAAGGCATTGGTTTTGGGACGAATTACAAGACAAGATCTATGTCTCTTTAAAGCTAAATCCACCTCCACATGATTGACAGCTAATAAAATAGACTTAGTAGAGTCGCTGGTATTATATTCTGTAGAACTGACTGTACCTGTTCGAGCCGCTTCCGCACCTACACCTGTTCCAAAAGAAGCCCTCAATATTTCATTAAACCCACTGGAAGAAAGCCTCAAAACCTTTGCAAAACCTTTTCCAAGAAATTCTTTTGGAGTTTCTATTCTCAACTCACCTCTCACACTTGAAGCAATTTGTTGTCTTTCACTATGCTCCACCCTTGCCTGAGCACCCATAGAAGCCTGAGTTGTCAAAGAGTAAACACGTCCATTTTTATACTCAGTTTCATTTGAATACGTATCCAGCTCACCCACTACAACTTTTCTTTCAATATGAAAGAACTTTAAAGGATCTCTTCGGCATATATAAAAAGGATGAGTTGTATCTGAAATTTTATTATGATCCATAAAAGGTTCATAGCCATTACTTCTATAAATCCCTTGAAACCACTGCGCTACAGCTGAACCATTCCTTGAAATATTTTTAAAATCATCAAAACGCACATCTTCAAACTGATATTCCTCTGCCACTCTGATATATTCATTATTGTACAAAAACTCCAACTCAGATATTGATTTATTGTAAAGATTTTCAACATGATCAAAAGTTAAATAATTCTTATAATACTCTGTAAACCAGAAAGTACACATGGATTGCAAGAAATCCTCAGATAGCTCTAAATTTACATCTTTACTATGTTGTACAACCTGAGTCAGGTTTTCACCATTAGCTTCAAAACCTCGACTGTGACGGGCATTGTCCAGCTTTGCCAGGAAGTCCATATTATTTTCCACAAACACCAAGCCTTGTGTTTTAGCAAAGCATCGAGCCATCTTTTTCGTTAAAGACTCCTCATTAGGAGGGCTGCATACACAGTCTTGATAATCTAAATCTGATTCGCTTAAATCATTGCCATGATCAATATATGTAGTGGCCTTGTGGGATCTCTCATCACAAAAACTCCCTTCCTGAGCTTGAACCTGCATATACTCTTTTAGCGGATCTACACCTCTTTTTCTTTCTTTAGAAAAATCTCTATATGTAAAGTATTTTCTAATTTGATGCTGAATTGTGGTGCCAGATACTTGATCCCGAACTGTTGTTTCAGGTATCGGACTCTCAGAATCCTCCAAATTTGCACTACAGACATAAAGACCTAAAGCTAATTCTTCCGGCAGACTTTCCACTCCTTTTAAGTCACTGGAAGAAATAGATGAAATTTGTTCTTCTATGCCTTTGCAATATTGATTAAAACTATTAATATCTACACGATCCATAGAATCTACAAAACGATCAAAGTGCGCAGAATAAGCTTTGGCAGTTCTGTTCCAATCCGATCTAACAGACCCTCTTTGAGTTTGATTATTGACATGATTTAAAGCATTTTCCATTATTGTTAGCTGTTGCTTTTCCACATCCATTTGATATTTGGATTTTCCGGAAACAGCTATAGGGTTTAGATCAAATACTTCACTATAATTACGTTCTGTAGGCCACACGATATTAACCATTCCAAATTCTGTGGTAAAAAAGAGACCCCAATGCGCTGGTGTTCTAAGTTGGTGACATCCCTCATGAGGGGCCTCCCCTTCAGCACATGTTGGAAATGGTTTAAAGGTGGTGTTTTCTATATCCAAATTACATCTATTTGCACCAGGACGCTCAGGTGATAAATATTGATACTCCCCTGGATCCGTAGGGTAAATTTCAATTAGAATACTATTTTTAGAACCTAAATGTCGAAAGTGCTCAACATTAAAACCAAATTTTACAAAGGTACTGAGAACACCATTTTCTGAATAAGCTAAAGTGTCAAAATGAGCAATATAATCATCCTTGGTAAAGCAAGAAACTCGATCACCTGCTTCACATCCACTCCCAAAAAATTGTGTGGCGTTAGCAGTTTTAAGATGCTCCCCATAAGCATCATAGCCTGTCTCCTGATAAACATCTTTAACTTTTGAAAGAGCCTGCTCAAATTCTCTTGTACGTTCATCCAATGCATCCAAACTTAAATTTTCATTTGCTGTACTTGTAGGAGTTGTTAATTTTTCAAAAGTCCTTGCAAAACTTTTCTGGTGAGTAATGAAATCCATATCCTCAATCAACCGCAAGCCCCCTTCAAGAGGATTTAATGAAGCACGGTCTAGAATCAACTCTTTACCTTCAGCAGTTTCCTGTGGGCCTTTTGCTATGATAAACCTAACTAAATAATACCCTATAGGAAGCACTCTTGGAATCTGCCAAATATCTTCACCAGGGGAATCCCTTCTGACCACACTCGGCTGTAAAAACATTTGAAGGTTTTTTATAGTTTGAACATCTAAGGAAGATTCAATTTTATAAGAAGGTTCTATAATGACATTTCTGTATTCATTAAGCCTTAAAACAGGAGGGTCTAAATTCTCAGAAAACATAGCGCCTTCTAAATCAGATTCAGCAACCTTTAACGAGTCTTCTAAAGATTCAAGTTTTGAACATTGTGTCTTCTTGCATTCACCGTAAACTTCATCAGCTTCATGCCAGTTTTCATAAGCTTGAGTAAATTCCTGATAAGTCAAAAACCCATATTCCCAAGGGTTAAGACCGATATATTTAGATTCCTCCAGATCACCTGTACTAAAAGTTAATTTTTTCATAAAGTACTTTTGCACATCATACAACTTATGAGAAAGCTCATAGGTAAACTGGATACAGCCTCTTTCATCCGCCCGCCTGTTATCAACTATTTTCCGAATTTTTTCTTTAGGATCCGGCCCTACAACAATACGATCTTCCGAATCACGATCTATCACCATATCCTGAGCTGTCACAGTCACTGGTCGTTTTTCAAGGTATTGATTAATTCTAGGATCTCTTAGGCAAACCTCACCCAAGTACACCACCCAACGACTTACTGGAGACGAACAGGTATCTCCTGAAGCTTTAATACGGGCAAATCTCATTCGGGATAAATCCAAAGCTAAACCTTTGGAATAATCAAAACCATACTCTCCCACTGTAGGCTTATATTGAGCATAAATATCATCTGCATCACCTTGATCAAACCTATCAAACATCTCCTTATACTCTTTAATTCTTTCTCTTGCAGATTCCACCTTTGAAATACTGACTTTATCCAAGTCCAGCAATTGATCCGGGGAAGACTCAGAGCTTTTTAATGACAATTTCATAGACGTCCCATGAAGATCTCTAACAGATTTATCATTAATATCGTACACCCCATAAAAAGGCTCCATATTCTCTTCACCTCTAGACTCCACCTTCAAAAGGATAACCGACGTCCCTTCTGTAGTTTCATAAGGAATATGCAATATAGCATTATCCAAACGAATATACTCACTGCCTGCAATAGCTGTCATGGTCTTCATAGGCCGGTGAAGCATATAAAATTTTGTACCATTGCCATCACTGGAGTCTCCTTCCACTTGAGATAAGAGATAAGCAGTAACATTAAACTCTGATCCGGGTGTTACATATTCACGCTTAATACGCCCAGATTCATCATCAGAGGTAACATGAACATAAATTTTTAGATCAAGTTTTAAAAATCCGCCTTTTCTATCAAGGCTCTCATTTTCATTACACTGTTCATCAGTTAATGAATCATCACAAATATTATAAATTTCTTTGTAATTAGATTCTGTTGGACGCACTTTACGAGACGGGCTAAATTCAATTTCCTCTACCCATAAGAAAGCTTTTTCTGCATGTTCATCCAAGTGTTTAAAGGCCTGATCTAAACTTCCCTCTTCTTTACACTTATCAAGAGCTGATTGATCAGGTCCATGCAACTTTAATTTTTCGCGCTCATCATGAAGATAAAAAACTGTCTTATTATCTGCAAGATAATCATTTTCATCTCCAAATTGCGGTCGAAGATCAACCACTTTAGGATCCGGCACCCAAGGATTAATCATCATTGGAACCACACGCGATCCACTACGATGGGCAATAACTCTTTTAAAACCAATCCATTTTTGTTCTGCAGGCAAGGCAAAATTATATTTTTCAGACCATTTTAAACACCCATCATTATCCGTAGGCGCCAAAACACAACCCCATTCCACATTCTCACATAATGTATCTTTAACTTTTTCTTCGGGCCACCGCTGGTCGCTAAAAGTATGAATAGCGAAAGTACGATTTCTCATTGGCTGTTTCTTGAAAGAATCTTTTATACAGGCCTTAAACTTAATAAGAAAGTCGGACTTCAAAACATCTTCATTTGAAGAATCTGCAAGTCTTGTAAATTCATACTCAACCTCATCCACATCAAATGCGGCTCTATCTGCACCATCTGTTAAACAAACAGGAGGGGCATCCTGCCTAGAAAGCTGAGGCAGACAGGAGACTGTAGTAAAGAAAATTAATAATATTAAACTATATTTTGTCATACTCTGTACCTATTTCAAAACTAAGATAGTTGGGGTTACCAATAGACTGCCTTGCATCCGGAGTGGACCGAATCGTAGCATACTGTAAATCAAAAAAGACATTGTATTTTTCAAAAATAGACTTAACTCCCAAGATCACTCCATAACGGCCGGAGTGCACATATCGGTCTGAGTTGTAGTAAGCAGGTGAAGCGTTACTGTCATTATTAAAGTACTCCAAACTCAAAACCATAATCACCTCTTTAGCGATAGGAATATGAAGTCCCATCCACATATTATATCCAAAAGCTTTTGCTCTAATTGAATTAACATCAATATCTCCAGATGCTTGTTGTTGAATTGGGCTGTCTTCATCTATATCTCCAGCTTTAACTCTCTGATATGCACCAACAGTTGCTCCTATATTCCAAAGAAGAGAAGCATCAAATTCCAAACCCAATTCCGGAAATAAATTATATCGAGCTGTAGCTCGTGTATAAAGACCATAAAAAGGATATAGAAATTCTGCATCCGGACCAAAGTAGTCCTGACGCACTTCGTTTCCGTAAACCCGTCCATACTCTGCAGTTGCTGATGATAAATTTCTAAAATAAAAGGCTGTAAGATTTCCTGTAGTCTGCACCTCATTTTGAACAAAGGATGAAGCAAAAAGAGAAGCTGTATAAAATGTTGCAATATCCTGAACTTGCTCTAAATGTTCCAAGCCTGTCTCACTTGAAGGTATGGTTTGTTGAACTACTAGTTTTAAATTGTCCATGTATTTCAGCAAGGCTTTATGATGCAAAATATACTCCTGTTGAAACCCCAAAAATGTCCAATCTGAGATTAAAAGAGGTGCATTTAGAAAATCTTGATTGATCAATCCTGCTCTTACAAATAGGGGTTCAGATTCTAAAGGCCGCACAGATAAATACATATGAGCTGGATAGATTTGATCATTACTTTGTTTGCTAACATAAGTGGATTGAGTCGCCCCTTGTCTGGTATCCAAAATATATTCCGCACTAAAATCAACTGTAGGCAAAAAAGAATGATTTAATAAACCATAGAGTTTAGAGATAAGAAGAATATGGTTTCCGGCTTCATCAAAGTAATTACGGTTTGTGGTTGACAGCTTCCACTCTACATCCTGGAACATAGAGGAGTGTCTGTATACCCTGGCATGGGATATAAAAACAAAGAATAAGCTGATAAAAATAAGGATAAATTTCATAAAGTTTCCTCTTACTGCTTTGTATTGTAAGTAATGTTCAGAGAAAGTAAATAGCGAGTGAAAAATTTTCACTGAATCTTATAAAAACCTGGCAGAAACCTTCACAAAATCTTTACACAATCTTTACAATAGAGACTAGCTTTTATACACCTTTTGCATCTATATCTGGACTTTGATGTAAACTCTCTGCAATACACATCATCCTGAAATACTGTCACCCCCGCAATATATGTCATCCCTGTAAATGTTCACTAATTCGCTGACAAAATTACTTCCTCGCCCTCTCACATAACTTGTTCATCTCACGGGGTGTCTTCTGATCTAATCCCTAATCAGGAAAGACGTTTATCAAATTTATTTCTGTACTGATTATGTCCGGCACAAAGCAGTCTTAAGTTATCGGTCCTGGAACTCCCTCCCAATGCATAGGGCTGAATATGATCTATCTGAAGTAAATGTTTTGATTTGCACTTTTTCTTGGTTTCAGAGCAGATATAACTGCATTCCGCATGATCTCTGGTCCAGATGAAGCGTCTGATTTCAGCTGGAATATATCTGGAGTTTTGCTTGTTAAATCGTTCTGAATCATCTTTATTTTCACACTTTGATGGATAGTTTATTTTTGCTTTAATACTCTTATTCTCAAAAATACACTGTTTTGAAATAGCTGTGTTTTTTATTTCTGATTGCTGATTATCCTGAGTTTGAACTTTTTGAATAGATTGATTTTTCTTGATTTGATCAGTCCGATTGGATTTTTCTTTGTTTTTTAATTTTCTTCTTGGATCATATTTCTTTAATCCTAATTCTGTAAGTAAAGTAAATAACTCAATATAGGACATATTAAGTTTTTTATGAGAAAGAAGATTTTTTAGTTCTTCCAGTTTCTTTTTTAAGTTTTCATCCATTATAATTTTCAATTCTGTTTTGCCGTTTCCAATAAACCTAAGCTTCTCTTTTGGAATAGATATTTCAGGATCCACCTCACAAAGAAGTTTTTCAGTTTGACGACTGGACTTACCTTCAATTTTCTTTAATAAATTCAGCTTTTGATTATGGTCAAATTTCAGATTATTGGTGTTCTCTTTTGATTCGGGTTTAATGCACCCAGTTGCCGGCGCCGAAGTAAATTCATCACTTGGTAATTCTTTATTAGTTTCCTCTTTTGATTCAGATTTAACACACCCAGCTGCCGGCGCCGAAGTAACTTTTCTATTTTGCTTTTCAAAAAAGGTTTGAAGCTGTGAAACTGTAGTTAAATTAAGTTCTCCTGTTTTAAGTTTAGCAGTTGTTTCTGGCATCTCGCGACAAAGCTTCATAGCTTTGATTCTTCGATAGGCTGAACCATGGCTATATCCCAGCTCTTTAACTGTATAGTCAAATAAACTGGAAAAGCCTCTTTTAAAATGCAGTTTTCTATATTCTATTTCAGATAGGTGTCTAATAACTTGAATGCTTATATTTCTTTCTTTTTGAGCTAAAAGTCTAGTTTGAAAAAGTAGTTTTTGATCGCTCAGATTTTTAAACTCTGAGTCTTTTTTTACGAAGTGTTCTGTAGTTGTGTAGGTTTTTTTGATCTCTTTTCCTAAGTGTCTTTTAATAAAATTTTCTCTTGTGCTTTTTTTATTTTGTACTTCAATATTTAACATTTTATCTCCTTTTGTTTTTAAATTGATAACCAATATAACATGGCTTTTTAAAATGAAATTTCAGCAATAGTAGAGATGATTTTTGAAAGACTTATTATGAAGGAAATAAAGCTTGTAGAACGATTGTTTCTATTTAAAATAGAAAAAGAGATTCGAAGATATTAGAAAATAACTATACAACAAATTAAAAGAGATAAAAATCTGGTCAAGTTTTTTTATAAAAAATTATTTTATTATTGCAGTACGTAACTGAACTCCCTCCGGTGCTGGCAACTGAGTATGTTAAGCCCGAACCAAAAGAAAAAGTTAATAAAGCAGAAGTACCAAGTGGTGATTTTACTTCAGCGCCGGCAACTGGGTGCATTATATTAGAATCAAAGAGAGTATAAAAATTTACAAATTATAAATATAACTACTGGGTCCCCGCCTTCGCAGACAGAAGTTCAGTAAAACAAGTCATTCTGAACTTGTTTCAGAATCCAGTCGTACATACAAGATGGATTCCGGATGCATGACTGATTCCTGTGTTCGTGGTGAATGACTGTGCTTTTGAATTTTTTTGCAAGCATTCGCTCAGCAGTTTTGCTTGGCAGCTACACTGCTTCGTAGTCCGGAATGACGTACTCTCGCAGGAATGGTGTGAACACATACAGCAAAACGCATGTTTGAGCTTTGAGTTGCTTATACACAAAGTATTTTAGCTGTCTCTACTTTTAAAAAGAAGTGATATGTTTTGCTGGACTGCCTTCGCAGGGGTGACGAGTACACGCAGGGATGATGAAGACAAACCTAAATAAGATTTGTGAGCAAAGAATGAATGCCGCCAAAAGGCCCATTACTCATCACCACTATCACCGACTTCTTCTTTATAGACCGAACAATTTCCTGAGCCATCTTCTCCACATCATCATACAAATAAGCCGAAGTTCCCCGCACATTTAAATCCTGCACTAAATTTTTAGAAGAAAATCTCTGATCCTCCTGAATCTCAAACTCCCGAAAAGGAGGAGCAACAAACACACGATGAGCATGAGAAAAAGCATTCACATAATGTTTTTGAAAAACACTCCTTCTGGACGAAGCGGAACGCGGCTCAAACACAGCAATAATATCATAATCCGGATAACGCTCCTTCAAAGCACTTAAAGTTGCTCTTGCGGCCGTCGGATGATGAGCAAAGTCCTCAATAACAATACCCCGATCAGATTCCTTTAAAACTTGAAAACGTCTTCTCACCCCCTGAAACAAAGAAAGCCCCTTGATAATTTTCTCCTGATCCCATTTTAATTCACTACATAAAGCAAAAGTTCCCAAAGCATTCATCGCATTGTGAAGACCAAATACAGACAATTGAATTTTCACTTTTTTCCCACTCGGACATCTTATAGAAAATGTCTGAAACCCCTCTTTGTTATTTGGATTTCGATCTTCTAATCGATAATCCCCCGTTGTCACCCCGTATGTAATCACATTTTTAGACGAAGCATGATTGATAATATCCCGAATATTTTTATCTTCACCATTAGCCACCAAGAAACCATCCTGAGGAATAGAACGAAGAAGCATTTCAAAACTGCTCTTTACTTTTTCCAAATTTTCATAAATATCCACATGATCAAACTCAATACTCGTTAAAATAACCGAAAAAGGCTGATAGTGAATAAACTTCGGCCGCTTATCAAAGAAAGCTGTATCGTACTCATCCCCCTCAATCACAAACCACGAAGAATCTGTCTGTTTAAAAGACTGATTAAAATTATTAGGCACCCCTCCAATCAAAAAACTGGGATTGTTACCCACAAATTCCGCAATCCAAGCCATCATAGAACTGGTTGTAGACTTTCCATGAGTGCCCGAAATAACCAAACTTTGTTTTTCCTGAATCAAAGCAAAATGAATAATTTCAGGTAAACTTAAATAAGGAATTTCAGAATTTATCAAAGCCTTTGCTTCTTCATTATTTGATGAAATAGAGTTGCCCACAACAACCAATTTAATAGGAGGCTGAATACGAACAGCAGAATACCCCTCCATCAAAGGAATATTCATTTCCTTCAATTGTTCAGACATGGGAGGATAAGCTCCCGCATCACTACCCTGCACCTGAAAACCCCGGCCTTTTAAAATGCCAGCCACACCGGCCATTGCTGTACCTGATATACCTATAAAGTGAATTCGATCGCCTGCTTTTAAAGTTACAGAAGTGAGTTGTCCCTTAGAACCCTTATGCGCCATTAACTGCATTTAACTCTCCTCTAAATTTATAAAAGGAGAATTAACCTTTAAAAAAGCTTTACCTTTTCCAAAATTTAACTCAGCCCTTGTTCCAAAAGGCAACGGATCATTCACTTTCCCATGGCCGCAAGGCAAATCCAAAAGAACCGGAAATGACACCTCTCTGGCGAAAGGTTTTAAAACCTGTTGAACCATCTTATTGTTATACTCCTTTTGCCATCTTCCAAAAATAACAGCGCGAACCTTTTTAAAAACACCACTGTTTTTCATCTGCCATAAAGCCCGGTGTACACGATAAGGCTCCTCATTCACATCCTCTAAAAAGAAAATACCCTTTCTGGACACATTCCATGGAGTGCCTATAGTGTTTTGAATAAGTGTTATATTTCCCCCGGTAATTTGAGAAATAATTTTTTTATTTTTTTGTTTGTTTAATACTTTTAAATTGGAAAAACTTACTTGAGATGACCCTGAAATTAATTGATTAAACTTTTTTTGAGAAGAAACAGAAGTCAAAAGCATTTCTCTTAATACAGGAAAGTGTAAAGTCGGCCACTGAAGTCTCTGATGAATCCAATCATGAAGTACAGTCACATCACTATGACCTATAAAAACTTTTTTAACTTCAGGAGCTTTTTTCAAAGCAGATAAAAACTTTAGCAGTCTTGTACTTCCATACCCCCCTCTTAAACTCCAAATCAAAAAAGAATCTTTAGCCCATAAAGCCCGCTTAAAATTTTCAAATGCTACAGAATCACTTTGAGCAAATAAAGAAGAACCCTTTATAGGGCCTTTCAAGCGAGGTTTTAAATTCATTTTTTTCAAAAACTTCAAAGATCTTTTTACATCTTCTACAGAAACAGAAGAGGCCGGAGCTACAATATCTACAATATTAGAAACCATCCTACACGCTTCCTGTTTCAACATTCGTGGGATACTTTCCTGTAAAACAAGCTCGACAATAACCTTTATTTTCCGGATCCACCGCCTTAAGCAGATTTTCAACAGACAAAAACTCTAAAGAATCCACTTTTAAAAACTCTTTAATCTTATCTACACTTTTTGTAGAAGCAATGAGTTGCTCTTTTTCAGGAGTATCCACTCCATAATAACAAGGATCTGTCACAGGAGGAGAAGCAATTCGAAAGTGAATCTCTTGTGCTCCAGCAGAACGTAAAATTTTTACAATGGCTTTGGAAGTTGTCCCTCTAACTAAAGAATCATCCACCACCACTATAGACTTACCTTTAATTAAAGAGTGCTGAGGGTTTAATTTAATACGCACCCGAAAGTTTCTAATGCTCGGACTGGGATGAATAAAAGTTCTCCCAATATAATGATTACGAATAATTCCCAATTCAAAAGGAATGCCGCTTTCTTCAGCATAACCCAAAGCCGCCGATACACCGCTGTCTGGTACAGGAATCACTAAATCGGCTGACACAGGTTTTTGCAGAGCCAAAGCCCGGCCCATGTTTTTCCGGCTCATATAAACACTGGAACCAAAGACATGACTGTCAGGACGGGCAAAATAAACGTGTTCAAAAATACAAGCCTTTCTATCTTCTTTCACATCCATAAATTCAGAAGAAATACCGTCTTTGGAACAAACAAATATCTCACCCGGCGCTATTTCTCTGACATACTCTGCTCCCAATAAATCAAAAGCACAGGTTTCAGATGCGGCAATGTAAGCAGTCTGCCCGTTGTCTAACACTTTCTTCCCCAACACCAAAGGACGAAAACCCCTTGGATCACGAACAGCAATCAATTGATCCGAAGTCAATAATACCAAACTGTAAGCCCCCTCAATATGAGATAAAGCTTTTTTTAAAATTTTTAAAAAAGAAGATTTTTTATCAGAATATTTTTCAATTAAATGAACCAAACACTCTGTATCTCCTGTCCCCTTAAAAGCAAAACCTTCTTCAGTTAATTGTTTTTTCAGACTTAAAAAGTTTGTGAAATTTCCATTATGAGCCAAACTTAGATCTTTATCATGAATCACAGCTGTTAATGGTTGAATACTTTGTGCATCCTGACTTTGCCCTCTTGTGGAATAACGAGTGTGGCCAATAGCTGAAAACCCTTTAAGACGACTAAGGTTGGATTCATCAAAAACATCCCCAACCAAACCTAACCCTTTGTGCACATGACAGCGATCTGAATCAAAAGAGACAATACCAGCCCCCTCTTGACCTCGATGTTGTTGAGCATACAAACCCAGGTAAGTTAATACACTGGACTCAGGATGATTCCAGATACCAAAGACAGCACACTTATCCTGAAGTTTCATATTTTCAAAGCCCTTTTAAGATACTTTCCTGTAAGATTGTTTTTTACACCAGCCACCTTTTCAGGTGATCCACATGTTAAAATACGCCCTCCAAAGCGTCCTCCTCTGGGACCCAGATCTAAAATATAATCACAAGATTTAACCACATCCATATTATGTTCAATAACAACCACCGTATTCCCTTTATCCACTAAACGATTCAAAACATCCAGCAATTTTTTAATATCATCAAAATGAAGGCCTGTCGTCGGTTCATCCAAAATATAAAGGGTGTTTCCGCAATTCCTCTTGGACAATTCACGGGTGAGTTTAATTCTCTGAGCCTCCCCTCCTGAAAGAGTCACAGAGGATTGTCCTAATGTCAGGTAAGAAAGCCCAACATCATCCAAACTTTTCAAATGCCGGTAAATTTTAGGATGCTCTTTAAAAAAGAGTACAGCCTCACGAATGGTCATTTGTAATATATCTGCAATATTTTTATCCTTATAAAAAATATTCAGAACATCTGTGGAATATCTTTTCCCCTGGCACATTTCACAAGGGATTACAGCATCCGACAAAAAATGCATCTCCTGTACAATTTGTCCGGCCCCTTCACAATAATCACAACGACCCCCCTTTACATTAAAACTAAAGTGGGAGGGTGTATAGCCGCGCACTCTGGATTGAGGAAGCAAAGCCATAAATTGTCGAATGAGCGACATAACTCCCACATATGTGGCAGGCACTGATCTTGAAGTTCTCCCAATGGGTTTTTGATCCACTAAAATAACTTTCTCAATAGATTCACAGCCTAAAACTTTTTCAAACGGCAAAGGTTGAAGAAAATGATCTTTATAAATCTTTTTCAACAAAGCTTTATAAAGAGTATCAACAATCAAAGAACTTTTACCGCTCCCAGAAACTCCTGTGACACAAATAAAAGCTTTAAGAGGAAGTTTCAAATGTACATTCTTTAAATTATTTCCTTTTGCCCCAATCACCTCCAACCAAGTTTGAAATTTTTTTCTTCTTTGTAGAGGAGTGATAATCTTTTTTCTCCCGGAAAGATAATCTCCTGTTAAGCTCTTCTTATTTTTTACAATATCCCTTAAAGCCCCTTGAGCCACCAAACGCCCCCCTCTCCTGCCTGCTCCAGGGCCGATATCCACAATATGATCGGCAGTGCGAATTGTGGTTTCATCATGCTCCACAATTAAAACTGTATTATCCCGATCTTTGATCTTTTGTATTAATTCCAAAAACACATTACCATCTGCAGGGTGAAGGCCAATACTGGGTTCATCCAGAATGTACAGCACCCCCCGCAAAACAGAAGAAATTTGAGAGGCTAAACGAATTCTTTGAGCTTCCCCCCCTGACAACGTTCGAGTGGCCCGACTCAAACTTAAATAAGAGACACCCACTTTTTTTAAAACATCCAGGTCATAAAGAATTTTTTGAATAATATTTTGTGCAATGACTTTATATTTAGATGCAAATTTAAGTTTTTTCAAAAAATTCTCCAACTCCTCCAAATCCATGGAAGAAAGCTCTTGAATATTTTTATTCTTGATCACAACAGACAAGGCTTCCGGACGTAGTCTTTGACCCTCACAAACAGAACAAATTTTAGAAAAAAATATTTCTTCTTCATCTTCATCATAACCCAAACCATTGCACTTCGGACAAGCTCCCTTTGGAGAGTTAAAACTAAAGAGTTTAGGCTCCACTTCCAAAGCTGAAAAAAAACAAACAGGACATGAGGCATTCAATGAATAAGTTTTAGTGGAATGAGGCTTATCCATTTCAATAGATACAAAACCCTCTGACAGTTCAGCAGATAACTCCACACTTTTTAATAAACGATCATAATATTTTTTTTCTGTAAACATTTGGTCCACTAAAATTTCAATATGATGAGCTTTATTCTTAGAAAGTTTTTTAACCTGATCCAAGTTTTTAATCTGACCATCCACTCTGGCCCGAACAAAACCCATTTTCATATGTTTCTGAGCAATATCCTGCATAAAACCTTTTTTCCCTCGGACAACAGGAGAAAAGACTTTGAATGACAACTTTTTTTTCTCTTTCAATACACTCTTCACCACATTTACAGCAGAAGTCGCCGTAAGAGGTACACGATGAACAGGGCAAATAGGAGTGCCCAATTTTGCATATAAAAGACGTAAATAATCGTACACTTCTGTCACTGTCCCTATAGTGGAACGTGGATTTGAACTAATAGTCTTTTGATCAATAGCCACAACAGGGGAAAGTCCAAAAATAGAATCGACATCCGGAGGTTTTAATTTTTCCATAAAATAACGGGCATAAGAGGAAAGACTCTCAATATAGCGCCTTTGCCCTTCAGCATAAACAGTGTCGAAAGCCAAACTGGATTTACCGCTTCCGCTCAATCCGGTTAAAACTGTAACTTTATTTCTTGGAATAAAAACATTAATAGATTTTAAATTATGCTCTCTGGCTCCTCGAATCCAAATACCTTCTGTTGCTTTCACTCTTCTCTCACTTAAAAAATTATTTCCAATTTTTCATTGTTCTGGCCACAGTATTAAAAGGATGAAGACTTTCAAAATGCCCTATCTCCACGTGATAAGCTGTAATCCACTCTTGCTTTTCCAAATAATGTTTGATTCTTCGAATGGCATCTTCTGAATACATCAAGTTTTGACTATTCAAATGAGCAAACTGTTTCTCATCTTCCCTTTTCACCGCCACTTGAACGGATGTCGCCAAAACCTCTTCCACATCTGTAATAACAGAACTCAGATAGTTTTCATCCTGCTTTGTTTTAATCTGAATATTGGCCTGACTTCTTTGTGCATGAGCTGTACCTGCAATAGATTGTTCTTTTCCAAGCCAATTGAGTATTTGATCCGCATTTGGCGCATCTTTCTTAAATTGATCTTTCACCAGCTCTCTGGCCAAAGCCGCAGAACAAGGGCAAGTGGAAGAATAAAGAAGCTCCACACCGCTGATGAAATCTCCTTGAGTGTTCATCTCATAAAAACAAGGATAAACACGAAATCCCGTTCGTGAACTGACTAGAGATTTTTGCCTCACTATACTTTTCCATTGGATTTTTAAATGTCCGGATAAACAGTGATCTTCCTGCACATCCACAATTTTTTTTAACAGAGTTCTCATTGTCTTTGGACTCAACACTTCATTTTCAGAAAACTCATGAAGTGTATGATAAATTCTCGACATATGGATTCCTCTTTGATGAGGGTCATCCAATGACACTACAGCTTCGATCACAGCTAAAACAGACTGTACTTCACCTTCCCACTGAATTTTCAGAGGTATTTCTATATCCTTTAAACCCACCTGTTCTAATGGAAAAGGATGGGTTGAGGGTTCTTTAGAGACATCCACATCAGGCATTCTGAAGATCAGATCACAGATTCAAGACCCTAGTCAAATACTAGTTTTTTGTAATTTCCACCTGTAAAGGAGCTGTAGAGGATTTCAAATGCAAATCTCTTTGAGGAAAGGCAATAACAATATTATTTTGCCTGAATAATTCATTAATTTTAAATCGGATTTCACTTTGAATCTTTTTCATATCCATAACAGTAGCGATTTTAGCCCAAAAATAGAGGTCAAATACAATGGAATTATCACCAAAATCAGAAATTAAAATAACAGGCTTGGGATCTTTTTTAACTTTTTCATTCTCACCTGCCGCCTGCGCCAGTAATTCTTTCACTTTTTCAATGGGGGAACCATAAATCACACCCACCTGAACATCAGACCGAATCACTTCATCTGAAAGTGTCCAATTCAATACAGATTTGCTGAGAAAATAGTTATTCGGAATAATAATATGTTTATTATCCACTGTATAAATGCGAGTGGCTCTGGCGCCGATATATTCCACATGCCCCCGTACAACATCTTTTTGATCTAAAAGCTCTACAACATCTCCGGTACGAATAGGATGTTCCAGCATAATCACCAAACCGCTTAAAAAATCATAAATAATATTTTGAGCACCAAGACCCAAACCCACAGCAAAAGCACCACCCACAATGGTGAAAGCTGTTAAAGGGATATTCAAAAGCTTTAACACAAACAAAATCAGGAAAATCATCATGATGTAGAAAGCATAGGTCTTGGCACTATGACGAAAAGCCGGCTCCACATCAAAATGAGTTAAAATTCTTCGATCCACCTGATTGGATAACGCACGAATCAGCCTGTAACCGATAAAAAATGCAGTCAAACTGATAATAACCCGCCCTAAGGTAATAGGGGTTTTGTCCACAATAGAAAAGAGTTCGTAACTAAAAGCTACACTAAGCCAGTCATAGGCTTGGCCAAAGAAAGTTTCAATTTGAAGCATAAACTTTTTCATGATCTTTTGATATTATTATACTAATTTCTTTCTTTTTAGATTATTTTTTATATAGCTTAGTCTTTAGTCTATGCTACAATTATTAATAGTCTTACTTTAGGAGAAAAAGTAAAACATTTATTTTCAAATCAACATTGTGTTCAAATATTAGTCAGGAGGATTTATTTGAAATTAAATAAAAGAGGTTTTTCCTTAGTAGAAGTTTTAAGCGCTACAGCTTTAATTGCTGTTCTATCTGTATTTTCTGTCACTCAATACAATAAACATAAAACAAAGTCTTACACAAAAGAAGCAAAACTGCAATTGGGACACCTGCACCGCATGGAGGCCGCTTACCATATGGAACATAATACATTTACATTTGAAGTAAGTGGTAATTTGTTTCCAAAAGGCACTATTTTATATAATGTTGGCTTTGCTCATGCGGCAATGGACTTGAAAGTCAACCCATGTCGTACAGGTGATTCAGCTATTGTAAATAATTACTATGAGCTTTGCGGAGATGACTTAACTACAGGCCGTCCGGAATGCGGCTTTAGAAGTAAAAAAGGAAATGTCCCCAGCCTCACCAGCGCATATTTACATCTTAGGTCCATGCACTACCATAAACCCAACCACAACTGCAGAGATAACAATTCACCTCCACCTGATTGGGCAGATGTCAGCGCCTCATGTACAATATCTATTATTTCAAGTTTATCCACTGCAGAACTTCAAAAAGTACGCGAAGAAAGCGCTCTTGGAGCTATTGCAGATAAAAACTATCACAAATATATAGCTTATGCTGTTGGAGATATTTTAGATCCACTTACTTTTAGCACAACAGACCTTAACAAACTGGATGTTTGGAGAATCAATGGGAATGGATTTTTAGAACACTGTAATGACCCTATGGATGACAACACTTCAAATACATGCCACACCCCTGCTATGGGAAAAACTGAAGGTGATCCTAATGCATACTGCAGTTAATTTAAGAAGCTTTTTTCTTTAAAAATTTTTGTCTGGAAAAAGGCAGTTTATGATCTTCAATCTCTGCCATAAACGAAGGAACATGGCCTGTGGCTGTAGCAATTCCTGAAAAACCTCCATCTTCCTGTCTGATCAGACGATCCAAATGATAAATATCTTTGACTATATATTGGTCTCTTTCATCTTTACCCAAAACTTCTGAAATGGAAGCAATTCTTCGAACACCGTCCTGATAGCGGGAAGTTTGAATCACAATATCCACTGCAGAACTAATTTGCTGAATCAAAGCTTTTTCACTCAACTGAGAATCTGCACCCTGAGCCAGGGCCTGAAGTCTGACCATGGCCGCTTTAGGGGTATTGGCATGTAAAGTTCCAAAACAACCCTTGTGCCCTGTATTCATGGCCTGCACCAAGTCCAAAGCTTCACTGCCTCGAACCTCTCCAATAATAATCCTGTCCGGTCTTAAACGAAGACTGCTTTTTACTAACTCCTCAATAGTCACTGCGGACAAACCTTCATCCGGATTGGCCATTCGGGTTTCAAAAAATACGATATGCTCATATTCAATTTGAAGTTCACTTGAATCTTCAATCACAATCAACCTTTGCCCTTTAGGGATACGGTTACAAATCATACTGAGCAAAGTTGTTTTTCCTGAGCCTGTACCTCCGCTGACAATAATATTTTTTCCAAGTTTTACACAAATATCTATAAACTGAGCCATCTCCACAGACATGGAGCCATATCTGATAAAATCCTGAAAAGTAAATTGTGTTTTGGAAAATTTACGAATAGCCATAGTTGTACCTTTTCTGGCACAAGGAGGAATCACCACATGAATACGATAACCATTGGGCAGTCTGGCATCAAGACGTGGATTTTCATCCCCAATTTGTCTGCCCACACTTTGAGCAATATTATTGGCCACTGCTCTTAAAGAGTCTTCATCCTGGAATTTATGAGAGACTTTTTCGATTTTACCCGCTCTTTCAACCCAGATTTCATTAAAAGAATTCACCATGACTTCCGTCACAGACTCATCTTTCAGTAAATCCCAAATAGGGGAAAGAAAGTTCTTAATTGCTGATTCAAAAACCGATCCATCCATAGCCTTATAAGGATCGGAATTTTACTGCATTTTCATAAATTAAAGCAGAGGGGCAATCACCAAAGCCACAATAGACATCAGCTTAATTAAAATGTTCATCGCAGGCCCGGTGGTATCTTTGAAGGGATCTCCAACAGTATCTCCAATCACTGCCGCTTGATGAACAGCGCTTCCTTTTCCTAAAGCAGGATCATCTACACTCTCTACATATTTTTTAGCATTATCCCAAGCACCACCGGCATTCGCCATCAAAAGAGCCAAAGCCACACCTGTAATTAAAGCGCCCACTAAAGTTCCCGCCAAAGCCGTGGCATTTAAACCAAAACCAATTAACACAGGAGAAACTACAGCTAACACACCAGGAAAAATCATTTCTTTTAAAGAAGCCTTCGCCGCAATATCCACACAACGACGGGTATCCGGAACAGCTGTACCTTCCATTAAACCCGTAATCTCTTTAAATTGTCTTCGAATTTCTTCCACCATTTTTTCAGCTGTTTTACCCACAGAATTCATCGTCAAACTAGCCGCAAAAAGTACAATAGCTGAACCTAAAAACAAACCTACAACCACATAGGGATCCGTAATATCCATACTCACAGAACTGGAAACAGCCTGTTTAAAAGCCACAAACAAAGCCAAAGCAGTAAGAGCCGCAGAGCCAATGGCAAAGCCCTTGCCGATAGCCGCCGTTGTATTTCCTACAGAGTCCAACTGATCTGTGATTTTTCGAACTGAAGGCCCCAAGCCTGACATTTCCACAATACCTCCGGCATTGTCTGCCACAGGCCCGTAAGCATCAATGGTCATGGTTAAACCCACTGTGGCCAGCATACCCACAGCCGCCATGGCAATCCCATAAAGACCGGCAAACTGATATGAAGTTAAAATAGTGGCAACAATAAATAACAAAGGAGCAAAGCAGGATTCCAAACCTACAGCAATTCCTGAAATAATATTGGTGGCAGGCCCTGTTTTGGAGGCTTTAACAATTTTAAAAATAGGTTTTGAGGAAGTATAGTATTCCGTGATTTTACCAATAAGGAGACCTGCAATATGTCCTACAAAAATTGCGACATAAATTTTCCAGCCCATTTCCATTGTAGAAAATAGTAAAACACCGGTAATAACCAAAAATAAAATAGCCCCTACAATTTGAGAGAAAAATAAAGCTGTTGCAGGAGACAGTGATTTAAATAAATTCACGCTGAACAATCCCAGGAAAGAAGCCGCAAGCCCCGCCACACAAATAAAAAGAGGAAGTAAAATCAATAACTCTGAGGTTGCTGATTCACCAAAATACACTTGAATGCCTCCCATAGTCGCGGCAATAGCCATAGACGCCACCATAGCCCCGACATAAGATTCAAAAATATCCGCACCCATGCCTGCAACATCACCCACATTATCTCCAACATTGTCTGCAATCACACCCGGGTTTCTGGGGTCATCTTCCGGAATACCGGCTTCCACTTTACCGACAAGGTCCGAGCCGACATCTGCCGCCTTGGTGAAAATACCTCCGCCTACACGTGCAAAAAGAGCAATAGATGAAGCTCCCATGGAAAAACCTGAAATGACGGAAACAGAAGATAAAGAAAACCACTCAAACACATAGTGAATTAACCCCAAACCCAACAGTCCAAGACTAGCCACACTCAAGCCCATCACAGAACCGCTGTCAAAAGCCACCTGCAAGGCTTTTGCGATACCTGTTTGAGCCGCCTCGGCTGTTCGAACATTTCCTTTGACTGCCGCTTTCATTCCAATAAACCCGGCTAAAGCAGAACAAATAGCTCCTAAAATAAAAGCAGACATCATCATCCAGCTCATAAACATCCACAACAAAATCGCTACAACAAGAATAAAGAAAGAAAGTCTGAAATACTGAGCCCGCATAAAAGCCATAGCTCCCAAATGAATTTGAGAGGCAATAGCCTGCATTTTTTCGTTACCGGCAGAATATTTTGAAAGCTGATAATAACTAAAGAGGGCATAAAGTAAACCTGCAAAACCCACTAAAGGAACAATAACACTATAGTCCATAGAACACCTCTAATTTGTAAAAATGAATAAAAGTTTTTAACTTGGTTTGCCTGAATCTTCAAGGGAATTTCTTTTAAAAAAAGAAACAAAAAGCCTGGATTCTCTTTGTAACAGGGTTTCACTATTGTATTTTGATAAAAGCTATATCTGAAAGGCTTTATATCAAGTCACTCAAAGCTCAAACATGCGTTTTGCCACAGAGTGGACCAGCCACTCTGTGATCAAATCCGAACTCACTTGAACCAATACGTCATTCCTGTATGTAAAGTCATTCCGGACTACGAAGCAGTGGAGCTGCCAAGCGAAACTGCTAAGCGAAGGCTTGTAAAAAATCTGAAAGCACAGGTATTTATTACAAAAACAGGAATTCAATCATATATCCGGACTCCACCTCACATATACGACTGGATTCTGAACCAAGTTCAGAATGACTTTTTTGAGAATTTTTGTCTGGCGCCTGCACTACTTCGTACTTTTGTTCGGAATGCAGTTATTGACAAAAAGTGCGAGAATATACTATTGATTTTAGATTATGAGTTATGAGTTTTATAAAATTTTACATCTTATCAGCCTGATTGCCCTATTTTTATCTCTGGGAATGCTGATTATCGGACCTAAACCCTTTAAAAAAATTATTATGTCTTTGCACGGCACAGCTCTTCTGCTTCTCTTTGTCTCCGGCTTTGGCTTGATTGCAAAACTGCATATTCCTCTAAAAATCCTGTCCCCCTTATGGTTCTGGCAGAAAACATTGGTGTGGGTTGTTCTTATTGGTCTCACCCCTTTATTTTTAAATAAAAAAGAAAAACCAATGACTGCTAAGAAAATAACTCTTTTTATTTCGATTCTGTTAGCACTGGCTCTCTATGCTGTCTGGCAAGTCACCTATCGCTAACCCTCCAAAACTCAACAACTTATTCAGAAAACAAGTCCAAATAAAATTAATTCATAAATTGATCTGCACAACTGAACAGAAGAGATGAACCCTTTGAGTTTCGTCGTCTGACTATAGATTGAATAACAACTTTTGCCTGATCATGATCCTGAAATGTCCTGTTGTAAGAAGCGCCTAAAGCTCCGCCATTAGTTTTTGCACCTGCCTCCTGTAAAGCTTTCAAAAAAACTGTCGCCTGAACCTTATTTTGAGGGACACCCCTTTCAGTAGATAATAAAACTTGAGCTCTGGAATCCCCTAACTCCGCCAACTCCTCAAATATCGCCCTGCCTTTTTCCTGATCAGCAACATCACCTAATCCATAATACAGTCCAAACCCAAAATAAAAATAACTATCAATATAATTATTCACAGCAAACCCTCTTTGCATTAACTTATTATTCCAAAAATTTTCCAATTTCTCATCTGCCGGAAAACCTTTTAAAAGGCCCCGATAACCCCGAACTAAAAGTAATTGAGCAATAACATTATTTTGTTCTGCGGCTTGATAGAGCAATCTCATTGCCTGATCTACATTCCTGGAACTGCTTTTATTGGCTAGCAACAGTCTTCGAGCAAATATGACTTGCAGATACGCATTACCTTCATCTGCAAACTTTCGCATTAAAAATGTATTTCTGAGTTCATCTGATGGAGTATCTTTATAACCAGAGGGTTTAAAGAAAAACATTAATTGTGCAACTCCATGACCTGCCTCAGCGGCTTTTTCAAGATATTGCATATATTGATCAAAGTATCGTTGCTCTACAGCACCAGCTATTTTAAAAATCCTGCTTAAAGCATATAGAGCCGTTGTGTCGCCTTTCTTTGCTAATCTCTCAAGTTTTGCTCTCGCTTGAATAAAATAACGTTTTGCAAATGCAACACTTGTAATCCCAAGACTTTCCTGCAACAAATAAGGAGAAAATTTTTGAGCAAAAAGAACATAAAGAGAACTTGGAAGATCTCCTAAATGTTCATCAAAAACCCCTATGACTTGTCCATCCTGATTCAACATAGGTCCACCATACATCCCTGCTATATTTTCAAGCGCATTAACTTTATAAGAAGTCGCCGCATGATGTGTCTCGGGTTTTGAAAGGGGCGAATCTATCCTTCCACTAACTGTATGTATATTTTTTTTATTTTGTAAAAAACCAAAGACATAGAATGGATCACTTTCAGAAACTGGAGAGTTCGATAATTGTAAAAACGGCCCATTATAACCTTCCACTTCCAAAACAACCTGATTATGTAAGAAAGACATAAACTTAATGGATTTCACTTCCAACATTTCCCCGTAAACGACAATAAAAATACCCAACTGAGCAGATGATCCTCGAGTGTTCTGAAATAACGGCCGCACTACATCCAGAGAAGTGACAAAAGTTTTATTATCCCGTACGAAAAACCCTGAACCTATACTATGTTCAGTGACAACTTTAAACACAGCATCTACAGATTTTTCAACTGCAACAGGGGCAACAGCAGTTTCAGCAAGCACACAATAATTTATTAATGAAATTAAAATGATGAACAAGTAGATATGTTTATTCATCTTAAATTTCTAACATTGTAAAAAATTCATAGTGTATGACTTAATTGTTGCTAAACTACCTTAGAAACGGCTGTTTTTCTAGGCTTTGGATCATGCAATATGCGGGCTTTTTGCTTAGATTCTTTAATCCTTTCTTCATATAGGGCTTGATATTCTTCTCTCTGTTCTTTTGTTAAAACAAGGTCTCCAATAATTGTATGTGCAAAAACTAACTCAATCTTTTTCTTTTCAGTCTTGTCAAGTTGTGCAACATATTCAAAACAACCTTTAGAAAAATGCCAAGCTACAAATACACCTTTTGTTTGTCCTTTTGCACTCATACATCCTGATAAGTTTCTTATGTCTTTTACTCCAATATTTGATTGATGATTCTTTATTTCTACTGGAATTGTTTTGCCTGAATCTACCCATCCATCTACTGGTTTACTTGATGGATTATGTATCCACCCTTGAAACATACAAATCTTTTTTTCAAAATCTGTATCGTCTATATTAAGCCATTCATTTCTAGTTAGTGGAGGGTTTACTTTAATTGGATAACAGTCAATTTCTTTAAGCCGATCTATCATAACTCTATAAGCTACGGGTGAAACATCTCCCGTTGTAAAACGACGATTTAGTTGACTGCACACTGAAGCCGTTGTGGGGGGGGGGGGGGGGGGGGGGGGGGGGGGGGGGGGGGGGGGGGGGGGGG
>JAPPLG010000035.1 GCA_028819545.1 Bdellovibrionales bacterium
GTAACCCTTATCTTTTCAACCTTTGTCAGATCAAATCGTAACTAGTACATTTTAAAATTACTTAAAGAGTTGAATATACGTCCTAAAAAATCTTTGGGACAAAACTTTCTTATCAACCCCTTTATCTCTGAACAAATAGTCTCTATCATAAAAGAATTAAACCCCTCATCTCTTATCGAAATAGGACCGGGCCTTGGAAGCCTCACCACTCCCCTCTCCCAATTAAATATTCCTCTCACCTTAATAGAACTGGATTCAAAAATAGCTGATTTTTGGAAACAAAAAAAATTTTCTGTTATTGAAAAAGATGCTCTTCAAATCGATGATACTCAAATCTTTGAATCCTCCACCCTGGTTGGCAATCTCCCTTACCAAATATCCAGCCGCTTGGTGATTCAATCTTCCACTCATTGGCCAGTCCGACAAATGTGCCTGATGGTACAAAAAGAAGTCGCGGATAGAATGACCTCTTTACACAAACAAAAATCCTATGGTTTGCTATCTGTTGCCGCTCAGTATGCCTGGGATATTCAAAAAAAATTGGAAGTCAAAACATCGGACTTCCACCCTCCTCCACAAGTGGAGGGGCGCATACTGACCTTTAAAAGAAAAAACATCCTGCCTGTATCATTTCTATCTTTTCTAAAAGAATGCTTTCAGCAAAAAAGAAAAATACTGCTAAAGAAAATTGAAAAGATGAAAATACTTCAAACTCCATCTACTCCCACAGCATATCTGCAACATACCTTTGATAAACTAAACATCTCAGCTTCAGCCCGAGCAGAAGAATTAAGTGTTGATCAATTTGTAAAACTGTATAAGCTGTGTATAGGGGATTCTCATGGGAATAAAAATAATATCTCACAACAGAAAAGCCGGCTTTGAATACACTTTAATGGAAAAGTTTGAGGCTGGCCTGGAACTCAAAGGCACAGAGATTAAATCTCTTCGGCAAGGGGCCTGCCAGCTTAAAGACTCTTACATTTCATTTAAGAGAGATGAAGCCTATTTGCAAAATGCCCATATCAGTCCGTACAAATCTTCCAGCCTTGAAAGCAACCATGAACCAGAAAGGTTGAGAAAATTACTACTGCATCGGCATGAACTACATAAAATCAAAGGAGCACTTCAAAAAAAGGGGCTGACTTGCATTCCCACAAAAGTTTATTTGAAAGATGGTCTGGCAAAAATAGAAATTGCCCTTGCTAAAGGCAAAAAGAAATGGGACAAAAGAGAAGCATCCAAGAAAAAAACCGTACAAAAAGAAATTAGAAAAAGTTTAAAAAGACGATGAACAAGACATATCCTATCCTTTTACCAAAAACTGCTTTTCCAATGAAGGGAAACCTCCCTCAAACAGAACCTAAACTCATTCAGTTTTGGAAAGACAAATCTATATATGAAAAAGTACAAAAAAAACACGAACAAGATCCAGAGCTGAACTTTTTGGACGGCCCTCCATACGCCAATGGCTCTATTCATCTTGGTACCGCCTTGAACAAAGTTTTAAAAGATATTTTAGTCAAACAAGCATGGTTGAGAAGCCTCAAGTGTTCTTTTACTCCCATCTGGGACTGTCATGGCCTGCCTATTGAACTTCGCGCTTTAAAAAAAATAAAAAGCCGGGATCCAAAAGATATTCGTTCGGCCTGCCGGAAAGAAGCTCAAAAGTGGATTGCAGTGCAAGAAGAGCAATTCCAAAGATTAGGAATTCTAGCTGATTGGGAAAATAAAATCCTTACTATGGATCCTTTCTTTGAAGCCGAAGAAATTCGAGCGCTTTCTCATTTGGTGAACAAAAATCTTCTCTATAGAGGAAAACGCCCCATCCACTGGTGCATGAAACTACAAACTGCCACTGCTGTCTCTGAGGTGGAATATCAAAATCGAAAAAGCCCTTCAATTGACGTCAAATTTCCTGTTCACTCATCTGCTGAAAAGTTTCCAAAAAATTCTTACTTCGTCATATGGACAACCACTCCATGGACCCTTCCCGCAAACCAAGCCATCTGTGTCCACCCTGACTTTGAGTACGGACTTTATGAAAATTCCAGTCAAAAAGAATTTCTGATTATAGCTGTAAAACTTAAAGAAGTTTTTGAAAAACGTTCTGCTCTTAAACTGAAACTTAGAGAAACCTTTAAAGGACGAGATTTGGAAAGACTTAAATACTCTCATCCCTTTATCGATCGTACTTCCCCCGTTATCCTAGGGTCCCATGTCACTTTAGATACCGGTACAGGCTGTGTCCATACGGCCCCAGGACATGGAACAGACGACTTTATTGCAGGACAAAAATATAAATTACCTGTGACATGTCCAGTAGATGAGAAAGGGTGCTTTACTGATGAAGTTCCTGAGTGGAGCGGCATCAATGTTTTCAAAAGCAACCCTTTGATTATTGAAAAACTTAAATCCTCTTCTCACTTGATTTGTGAAGAGGAAATTGAACACAGTTACCCTTTTAATCCGCGTTCAAAATTTCCACTCATTTTTCGAGTCACTGACCAATGGTTTCTACAATTTGATCATAAAAATCTTCCTATTCGAAAGACCGCTTTAGACAGTATTGAAAAAATTCAATTTGTTCCTTCCTGGAGCAAATCCAGATTAAAAGCAATGATCCAAGACAGCCCTGATTGGTGCCTCAGCCGACAAAGAGTCTGGGGAGTCCCTATCCCGGTATTTTACTGCGAATCTTCTGGAACACCTCTTCTTTCACCTCAACTAATGAACAAACTTGCAGATCAAATGGAGAAAACAAAAGAAGGAATTGAATATTACTTCTCCAGGTCAGCAGAAGAATTGATAAAAGAACTCTGTCCAGAATATTCTCATAAAAAATTTAAAAAAGGAGAAGATATTTTAGATGTGTGGTTTGACAGCGGTGTTTGCCACTGGGTTTTCCAAAAATTAAAAAATGTTTTTCCTGTAGATATTTACCTGGAAGGAAGTGATCAGCACCGGGGATGGTTTCAAACCAGTTTAAACTCTTCAATTGCCCTGCACCAGCAAAGCCCTTTTAAAACTCTGATCACCCATGGTTTTGTATATGATCTGGAAAAAAGAAAAATGAGCAAAAGCCTTGGAAATATTATAAGCCCTGAAGATATTACCAAAAAATACGGAGCTGAAATTTTAAGACTCTGGGTGGCCAGCTCAGATTATTCCGGAGATATCAGCAGTGGCGAAGAAATTCTAAGCCGGATACGTGAAACCTATCGAAGATTTCGAAATACCATTCGATTTCTCATTGGAAACCTCCACGACTTTAATGCAAAAAAAGATCAGATTCCTCTATCAAACATGAAAGAGCTGGATCAATGGATTTTAAGTCTTTTGACAGAACTGTCTGAAGAAATTTTAGACAGCTATGAAAAATTTGAATTTCACCGGGTTTATCAAAGTCTGAACAAGTTTTTTACAAATGAACTTTCCTCTCTATACCTTGATATCATCAAAGACCGGCTTTACACTTTTAAAGCTGATAGTTTAGAGCGCCGCTCCAGTCAAACAGCCCTTTACCTGCTAATTAAAAACCTGCTCCATCTGATGTCCCCTATAACAAGTTTTTTAAGTGAAGAAGCTTATCAACAACTGAAGGGTGCAGAAGATAGTATTTTTCTTAACGTTTTTGAAAAACCCTCTTTTAAAAATAAAGAGTTAAATAAAAAATTTGAAGTATTACTTGAAGTTAGAAAAGAAGTCAGTAAAGAACTTGAAACTTTGCGTAAAGAAAAAATACTGGGCTCCAGCTTGGAGGCGAGTGTGCATTTGACCTTACCTGATGTAGCTTATAAAGTTTGCAGTCAGTATTCAGACTTAGAGGAATTGTTTATTGTATCTCATGTTCAAGTGACAAAAGGGGAATTCAAAATTCAAATTCAAAAAGCCAGAGGCGAAAAATGTATTCGATGCTGGTATTTTAGCGAACAACTGAATAATGAATCTCTTTGTCCAAAGTGTGTGGAAAATATATGAAATATCTTATTTTATTAACAACATCTTTAGCCATTACAGCGCTGGATCAAGCGGTAAAACTATACATCCACACGCACTTTGCTTTAGGTGAATCTATGGATATCATTCCAGGTTTTTTTAGCTTTACTTATGTTAGAAATGCCGGCGGCGCTTTTGGCATCTTTAGCAGTACAAATGAAGTATTACGTACTATTTTATTTATTATTTTTCCACTCATTGCATTTTTTATTATTTTTAATATTATTCAAAAAATAAGACATAAAGAACTCATACCTATCATTGCCCTGTCTTTTATCTTAGGAGGAGCTTTAGGAAACTTTATTGACAGAGTACACTTTCAATACGTCATTGACTTCCTGGATTTTCATATCCCAAGCGGCTGGGCTTTCCCCACTTTTAATTTAGCAGACAGTTTTATTGTTATCGGAGTGTTTATTGTGGCGTGGATCAGTTATAAACATCCAGAAAAAATACCTCTTTAAGAACGCGGAGATATTTCCTCTTTAATCTCCTGCAATTGATCACTTAAACTCCACATTTGTTCTGACTGTTCTGTCAAACTACGGCATAGGTCTTTTAATTGATAATCATATTTTTTATTCAGTTGATGATGCTCATCCAGCAGTTCTTTGATTTTCAGTGTCATAATTTGTTCCCGATCATCTTTTTGATCTGTCATTTGTTTTTGAAGTGTTTCCAATTGCTTTCGAACATGAATCTTAAAATCTTCATGGTCTTTTTTCATTTGATCCATTTGATGTTTAATAGTGTCAAATAAACGCACTAATTTGGAATAAAGAAAGACCACTCCCCCTTGAGACTTTTTAGCCTGCAGGCTCAGTTCAAGAACTTCTTTTTTCAGTTCTTTCATATCCTCTACAGAAATGCCTTCCTGCTTTGAAGTTGTAAAATCCTGTGTTAATTCTCTAGCCATCTTAAAAATCCTCTAGACTAAGGACATTTCATCACTGTATATCATATTAAATGGCAACTCTCTATCAATTCAAGGAATATCTTGAGCGAAAAAATTACGAAATACCTCGTTTGCTCTTAAATTACATAAACTGCTTTTATGATTCTCATCATCAAGAGTTTCAAGAAGAGGTTATTGAGCATTTCTTTTTCTACTCTTTGTATGATCTCCATTACCGCGCTATGAAAGCCTCCTTTACTTATCACCTGATGGATGAAATTCAACCGTTCTTTAGAAAACACCACTTAGGCATTGACACATTAAAAACACGTTTGAATGCACAAATCATACCTATAGAAAATACAGATGATTTGCTAGACACTTTAAAAACTTATTATCAAAATGATCATTACTCTATACGAACTCTGGCCTGCAAATCTCCTATGGCTCTAGCCCTACAACTGAGGTCTGATGGAAGTCTTCGGGTGTATATGCACAATGATCTTTGTATTTTACAAAACGGCCAACTAAAACCCTTCCCCCCTCTTTCTCATCTTTATTACAACTCACAATTTGAGCTGGAGCCTTTAAAGCCTCAAATGGTTTATGGATCTTATGATCATTTTTACATCTTCTCTACAGAGGAATTGGAAATTAAAAAATTTTCTAAAAACTTCTCTTTATTGGAAAAAATAAAAATCCCTTATATTCAAAATCACCCACAGTTATTTTTAAATTTAAAAAGACTGGAAAGTTATTACATTAAAGCTAAAACAGACTCTTTTTACCAGGAACTGATACAATCACTGCAAACAGGATACCAATTATTGATTGAAAACCACCCCAAGGCTCTGGAAACAGCTGAAAAATGTATGGATCAAGCTCAAATTGCCTTGAGGAACATTTATCCTAAAGACCGCCTTCTTCTCCTGCTGACAGCCAATATCGAATACCGTTTAAAAGGACATTTGCAAAACACCCTTGAAAAGACAGTTTTGCCGTGATAAAAACATCACCTTCGCGGATAACGTCATTCCTGTGCAGGCAGGAACCCAGTATGCAAAAGATAAAGCGTACATGACAAGTGGATCCCTGCCTTCGCAGGGATGACAAATATGCAGGGATGATTTATGTTACGAGGGTGACTGAACATAATACAGGGATGACTGCAAGAATGACAGAGGATTGATAGAGACAACAAAGGCAGGAAAAACATATGAATTTAATTGAAGAAATTGCAAAAAAATACAAGCCTATCTCCCCTGCACCTGGTACAGGAGATAAAGTCAATGTTCATATACGGGTTATTGAAGGGGAAAAAGAACGTATTCAGGTTTTTCAAGGTATTGTACTAAAAACAGGAGGCAGTGGTGTTTCCCGCTCTTTTACAGTTAGAAAAATATCTGACGGTATCGGTGTGGAAAAAACCTTTCCATTAAACAGCCCTGTACTGTCTAAAATAGAAATTTTATCTCAATCCAAAGTCAGACGAGCAAAACTGTATTATTTAAGAAATTTAAAAGGCCGGGCTTCACGCCTCTCCAGTGTTTTTACAGGAAACAACACTGCCAATAATAAACAAGATTCAGAAAATACAAAACAAGCGGCAGAAGAAAAAACAGAGCCAACTAAGCACTAAACAAATCATCCAAAGAATAAACTTGTACTTCTTTATTCTGAACAATAGCCACCAATAATTGAACAGACACCTGTTTTGTTTCACTAAAAACCTCAACTGCTTTTTTTAATCTCTTCATTTGCCTGTAACTTATAGGATGTTCAAAACTCCAAATATTTTCTGACTTCACTTCAACAATATAATAAACACCCTGCTTCTTGAAAATTAAATCCACTTCAATTCCGCAAATGGAGTAATTTCTAGCTACAAAATTATAGCCTTGATTCTCAAAATAATTTAAAGCCGTATCTTCAGAGATACGCCCTTTTATATGATCTATATACATGATTTTTATACATTTAAGTTATTTTTCCACATATGTCACCTTTGTAAAAATACTTTGTATAAACGGCTCAAGCGAGTTCGGATTTGATCACAGAACAGCTGAAAGTCTGTTCTGTGACAAAACGCATGTCTGAGTTTTGAGCTGCTTATACAAAGTATTTTGCTAACAGTGACTAGATTCCACTAAGAGAATTTAAAAGTTTTACGATGAATCAAACTGAGGCCCAATTTTTGAATCGCTGTCTTATGTACTTTTGTAGGATACCCCTTATGCTGATCCAAGCCATATCCAGGGTATTCCTTACTTAACCGAATCATCCATTGATCCCTGAAGTGTTTCGCCACAATAGATGCCGCTGATATAGAGTTAACTAATAAATCCCCTTTAATGACAGGTTTTTGTACAAAATGATCCAAATCAGGTATAGCATCTTTGCCATCTACAAAAACACCCCCTGAACTCACATTTAAAGCTAACACCGCCCTTTTCATAGCTAAAAGCGACGCCTGTAAAATATTCATTTGATCAATCTCCTCTACAGAAGAAAAAGACACAACCGCCTGATGATTTTTGTAAATATCCTGAGAAAGACGCTCCCGCTCCCTAGCATTTAACAATTTAGAATCTGTATAATTTGTATTATTGTGATTTAAAATCACAGCACCTGCACACACAGGCCCTGCCAAACAACCTCGACCAACCTCATCCACTCCAATATGAGGATAAGGAAGTTTTTCTTTCCAATAGTCTATGTTTATCATTTCAAAGTCTGGTTTTTAAAAAACCAGCCTATGTTTTTTACCTGCTTACAGAGATAATTTAAATCATGCAGGCACAAATTACAAAAGAAGATGATATTATTATTATCCGGCTTCACGGCATCTCTGACGTTGAGTCTGTAGCAGATTTGGATCAAGCCTGTAAAAAGTATTGTCTGCAAAAGAAAGTCATTTTTAATCTAGCCGATCTTAATTTTGTAGGATCCAGTGGATTGGATAAATTGATAGGTATTATTTCTACACTAAGTCATACTTCTCAAATTAAAATTTGCAGTGCCCGAAAAGAATTTCAAAGGATTTTTGCCACCAGCCTCCTTGGTCCTATTGAAATTTGCGAAAACGAAGCGAAAGCCAAAGAAACTTTTCAAGACATCAACTGACAGGATTTCTTTTCTTCTTCAGAGAGAGTGTTAGCCCACTCTATAGCCTTTGGCAAATTTTCTTTATGTATCCCCTGCAACAGCTCAGGCCTTTTCAAATGTGTTCTCAACAAAGATAAGTAGTAACGGGCTTGTTTAATTTTTTCATGATGTCCTGAAAAAAAAATATCCGGAATCTTATAACCTTTAATCTCCTTGGGCCTTGTCCACTGAGGGTATTCCAATAAAAGATCAGTTTCAAAAGTTTCATCATTTGAAGAGTCTTCACAACCCAACATACCGGGAATAAACCTGGAGACTGATTCAAGAATAACCAACCCCGCTATTTCCCCTCCGCTTAAAACATAATCTCCAATAGAAATCTCCTCATCCACATACTGATCAATAAAACGGCTGTCCACCCCGGCATAGCGCCCGCAAATCAAACTGACAGTCTTTTTTTCTTCCGCCCACTTACGGGCTTGATAATGATCCCACTTTTTCCCCTGAGGAGTCAGGTATACAATATACCCGGGGTCAGAGACAGATTGCAGAGCAGACTTTAAAGGCTCATAAGACATCACCATACCATCCCCCCCTCCAAAAGGACGATCATCCACTGAACCATAAGAATCTGTTGCAAAATTTCGAATAGAAATGACTTCACACTGAACCAATTCTTTTTGACAAGCCTTCCCTAATAGACCCTGGGAAAAAGGCACTTTAAAAAAATCCGGAAACAAAGTAAAAATATTAAACTTCATAATCATCAATACCAGGAAACCCTTCAGGCAATTTTAAAATCATCTTTTTTGCTTTAAAGTCAATGTTTTGAATATAAGAAGCCACAAATGGAATTTCCACCTGCTTTTCATGTTTTTTAAAAGTTTCTTTCTTGCTTTTTATGTCGTCTGTACATTTCACAGCCAATAAATCTTGATGTGAATGTGATATAAAATGAGAAACATAGCCTAAATTTTTTACTGTTTTACCCTTTTGAATTTGCACCAGAAAACCCAAAACTTCAAAAAGATGAAACTGTTCGGACTGAAAAGCCTCAGAATCAAAATAAAGTGTTAAGCCTTTTAGAGATTCTGCCTGACTTCTTTGATGATAACCTTGAAACTGAATAAGGGGGCCTTTCTGCGCCCAACGAATATTTTCAATTTCCAGAGTCTGAAGATCTTTTTCTAAAGAAGATTTTTGACCGGCATATAAAGTGGTTGGAAACGGCTCTAAAGGTTCTCCGGAATCCAGGACAATCAGCACCTCACCTTTAAGCCCATGGGCACTTTGAACAAAACCAAGTGGAATCAGCTTAGCTTTCGTCGTCAATGATTTGGAAACTACAACGTTGTTTTCTTTTAGCTCCACAAGAGCTGACAATAACACGCAAAGCTTCAATAGTTCTGCCGCTTCGGCCAATCACTTTGCCCATATCACTTTTTGCAACTTTGGCTTCGTAAATTGTAGTTTTCTCTCCACTAGTCTCTGTAACTTCTACTTTATCAGGTTCATCAACAAGAGCTTTGATAAGCATAGATACAATATCTATCATTTTTGTTTCCACTTGTACTCTCTCCTTTTATTGTAATTTTTTATATAAACTTTTAACTGTCCGACTGGGCTGAGCACCCTTTTGCAACCAGTAATCGTACCGATCACGTTTGATAAAGACTTTTTTGTCTTTAAAAGGACTATAATGACCAATAATTTCTATAGATTTTCCAAGAACAGATCGTCTGGAATCCGCAACGGCTACCCTGTAACAAGGATTATGCTTCACACCTACGCGCTTCAATCGAATCACAACCATTTAACACACCATATCACACTTCAAAAATCACTACCTATCCTAATTAGTTATAATTTCAAGTGCTTTATTCTGCAAGCAAAAAGTACTGTTTTACAAAAAATTCCACTCCTTTTAAATACTGGAAATGAGAATTATTTTCATTTTTAATTGACAAATTTAATTCAAAAGTGCTCTTTTTAAGCACATTATGGCCCCAGATAAGCTTCCCTTAGGTTCACGTGCTGTCAAAGATGAATTAATCAGCCCAAGACCTGTTTTTAAAGAAACGGCTTTTAAATCACTTTTGCAACAATTTGACTTAAAAATCACCTCTCAAAGGCTTGCAGTTTTAAAAGCTCTCAGTACTGGAGCCCAAACTCATCTGACAGCTCGTGAAATTTTTGAAAAAGTAGTGAAAATTCATCCGGATATTGGATTTGCAACAGTTTACCGCTTTATCAAAACTATTACAAAATTAGGTATTTTATCTAAACTTAAAATGAGCAACGCCCCTGCAAGATATGAGCTTAAATCAGACACCCACCACCACCACATTGTCTGTGTCCAATGCGGAAAGATTGTGGAATTTCAAAACGATAAAATGGAAAAGCTAATTTTAGATGTGATTAAGAAACATAAATTTCAGCCTAAACATCATATTATTGAACTTTATGGAGAATGCGGAAGTAAAAACTGTATCTAAATAATTAATTTATCCGTTCTTCCCTCACACTAATATTTCCCCCTCGAAATGCCTCACTTACCAATTGATAGTCTCTACTATCCACACAAAAAACAGCACGATTGTTATCCATCTCTGTACAAAGTCCTTCAACTCTTACATTACCGCCATAAGTGCCTCCGCCGCCTCTCTGCAAATCCACAATGACCGCCATAAACTCAATAAGTTCATCATCACTCACACGAGCTGTGACAAGAGATTTCGCCCTATTATCATCTCTTACACAACCGCATTCCAAATCTACTTTGCCTCGATTACACTGTATAAGAAACAACAAACTTATAAAGCCAAGTATTTTCACAAACATTGAACCCTCCATATTGAATGGTTTAGCTCAGTTTCCCATAATATTATTTTTTTTAAAACTATTTTTTAATTTATCCGTAAAATGGAATGCTGTGTTTTATGACAGTCAAGTATGACGCAGGTTTTCTTTAGCGGGACTGAATACGAACTTTCAACTGAATTTTAGATAAGAGTTGAATAGCCATTTTCTCATGAACCCGACACATTTTCAGTTCATCTTTTCTGTATGCTCTCTGGGAAGGTGTGAGTGAACCTGTTTCCAATTCCATTTCATAATCCAGTTTGCTGGATCGAATTCCCTCCAGCTCTTTGGTCTGCTGTTTAAAAAGTTTATTGATTTTATGGAAAGGAGCAATATCCAGCCAATCTTTCTTAGCTCGATACCAAAGCATTTTCTTTTTGAAGCGGGCTTTATTTTTAGCAAGTACAAACTCCGGGTAACTTTTTTCAGGTAAATCCAAAATATCTTTGATTTGATTTAAACGCACCATATCTTCCTCTTCCATCACTGAACGATAGGAAGAAACATCGTTGGATACATTTTCAGTTTCTACACTGGAGTTTACTTTGGATGTAAGTGAATCTGGAGTTTCAGACATCAATCACCTCTTAAAAAGACTCTGATTAACAGAAAAGGTTTTAATTTGTCAAGTTTTGAAGCTATATGGAAAAAAATTTATACTTTGTAAAGACTTTCCATTGGTCTAGTACTTATAAACATTAATTTAAAAAAATCTTCCACAAAAACATCAACTGTTATTTAATGTGACTATGTCATCAAATCATCTAAAAAGCTGGGGAATCTTTATAGGGCTTATCGTAGGAGTCCTCGTTGGTATTATTTTTAATGAAATTGGAGAAAATTCTGTTACAAGATGGATTGATTCTAATGTTCTGTGGCCTGTAGGAAATGTTTTTCTCCGCTCTTTATTTATGATTGTAGTTCCATTGGTTTTTAGCTCCTTAACTTTAGGAGTCGCTAACTTAGGAAATACACAAACTTTAAAAGGGCTGGGAGTTCGTGTTTTACTCTTTTATATTACAACAACCTTTTTTGCTATCCTGATCGGGCAAAGCCTCGTTAATACTGTCCAACCCGGCGTAGGGGCTGTAAACGCAGAAGACAGGCAAGCTATTATCGAGCAAAATGAAGACAGAATCGCATCACTGAAAGAAAAAAGCTCTATGGTGCCTAAGTCTCTTTGGCCGGGGATTATTGAGTCTGTTATTCCAAAAAACATCCTTCGTCAATTCACTGACTTTAATATGCTGTCTATTATTTTTGTATCCATACTCTTTGGAATTGGGATGATGTATTTGAAAGATGAAAAATCACAGCAAGTCTTAAGAGATGGTTTAGCAGGAGTAGCCAACATCTCTGTTATGGTTGTTCACTGGGTGATGAAAATAGCCCCTTATGCTGTTGCCGCTCTTGTGGCTTCTGCTGTTTTTAAATTTGGTTCAAAAGTGATTTTTGTCATTGCTCAATATATGGGTTTAGTCATCGTTGGATATTTAATACAATTCTTTATCGTGTACGGAGCTTTACTCAAGTATCTTGTTAAAATTTCTCCGAAAGAGTTTTATAAAAGAGCCTCTGCCATATTCCTCACTTCATTCAGTACGGCTTCAAGCAACGGCACCATGCCTGTGACTATCCAAGTTCTACAAGAAAAATTTGGAGTTCCTCAAAGAATCACCAGCTTTTCCATCCCCATTGGAGCAACCTTCAATATGGACGGAACAGCTTTATTTGAAGTTATAGCCGCTTTATTTATAGCTCAAGTGTATGGAGTGGACCTCTCCCTCACCAGTCATATCGTTCTTGTATTCCTGGTTTTAGTGACTTCTATTGGAGTTGCCGGTGTCCCTGGTGGTTCAAGACCTATTTTAATGATGGCTATGGCCGCAGTAGGAATACCCATGGAAGGTATTGCTTTAATACTGGGAGTTGATCACATTTTAGATATGGGAAGAACTGTAGTGAATGTAACAGGCGACACAGTGGCGGCGTTATTCCTTGCAAAACGCTCAGGAGTGGATTTAAATCAAAATATGAAAAATATTCCTGCTTCATAAAAAAACATTAAAGCTCCATGAAACTTTATGCTTGCTTATTCTTTTTAATTTTATTCACACGCCTTATTTATGCAGTTGCCCCTTATCCGGAAACATCTATTCCTTCCGGAGATAATAATTATTACATTCATGAAACAAAAGACTATCGTGTGATCTTTGACCAGCAATATCTAACACATATTGATTTAATTAATAAAAAAATAAAACATTACCTCAATGAAATACATAATGCACAAAACGTAGAACCCAGAGAGCCTATTAATATTATACTTCTTTCTGCCAAGAACCAAAAGTCCAACGCATTAGCCACTTTATTTCCTTTTACACAAATAAATATTTTTCCATCTGGCGTAGAATCTCCACATCATTTTTGGCTGGACTCTGCATTGGTGCACGAACTGAATCACATTTATCAAATGAGCCATTCTCATATTACTCCTTTGTTCCTCAGTAAAGTGAGCAAACTTCCTCTTTTCCTATTCTTTTTTACTCCATATCCGAATATCTCTCTTCCTTCCCTATTTATAGAAGGAGATGCTGTTTTTAAAGAATCTATGTTTCAAATAGGCGGGCGGCTTTATGAGAGTTCTGTACGCGCTTTAGTTTATGCACAAATCAAAAAATACAGAAATAGAATTGATGATTTGGCAGAAATACTAACAAACACCATGCTTCGCCCTCATTCGAGAATAGGGCATTACAATCATGGCGGATATCTCTTCACAGCTTTGGAAAAACATTTCTCCTATCAAAAAGTAAATGAATTTTTTAAGAGAAACGCCATTCGCAATACTTTTTTAACTATCACGTTTAACCATGCTTTGATGGACACTTTTAATATGGACATCGCTGAACTGACTCAATTTTATATCCAGCAATACGACAAACAGGCTTATCTGCAACGCACTTCTTCCCGCCCTTCTCTATTTACAAGTGCTGTTTGTGAACCTTTTAATCGATCTGGAAACAAATTATTTTTTTTAACATCTGACCATAAATCTCCTCCGTATTTAAGAATTTACGACAGCCGCTTAAAAAAATGGGTAAATAAAAAAGTGGATCTCCCTATTGGAAAAATCTTTAAAATAGGAAAAAAGTATTACTCTCGAGCCAGCACTCTTATTCAACCTTTTATCCAATCTTATTCTCTGTTCTCAGAAGGTATTTACCCAAACCCCTCATTTAATTCAAAATATGTGCAGGATATGCTACAAGGACGAATTCTATATACAGACGCAAGCAACACTCTTTTAACCTATAAACTTTATCTCGATGATCAGTTTTACGATAATATACACTCTAATGCATTATTTGATCCGCAACATAATGTATATTACTTTAAACAAAAAGGAAAAGTTCGCACATTATACAAAAACCAAAAGCCTGTTTTCTCCTATCAAGGGTATGACGGACGCTTGGTGGATATTGACAGACATGGAGATATTTTCTTTACAGCACCCACCCATTACGGGTCTTCAGTTTATCGATACTCACAAGGAAAAGTCACAAGAAGCAGTTCATCTGATACCATCATTCATGGAAAAAAAATCAATAATGAAGAAATGCTCGTGTGTGAAGTAACAGCTGAAGGTTATGATTACAAAATTATCCCTATAGAAAATAAAATGGAAACACCAGCCATATACCGATACCATTTTGAAAAGACATCTCCTTTCAAACCGGATTCCAGTCATAAAACCGCCGCAACTGAAATAACACCGCAGTTTTCAGAGCAGGAACCCTCATTAGACGCTGAATTTCAGGAAACCCAGCTCATAGACAATATAGATGATGCTGACTTACAGCAGGAAAATAGATTTTTAAATTCCATATCCAGTGCACAACTAAAAAAACCTGAATTACTCTATAAGAAATATAGTCCTCTTTCTAAAATAAGATTTAGCAATTGGACCCCTATATCTACTGATCTGCAGTCTGCCTTCTCTTTAAATCCATGGAATATGTCTTTTAGATCTTCTGTTCTGTTTACAGACTATCTGCAGAAAAATTACATTAAATTTGCTTATGAAGTCCACGCGATCTTGTTTCACAAAGTTCTATTGGCTTATGAAAACTTAACTCATTCACTGAACTGGAATGTTGGATACAATACAGGTTTTCTTGCTTGGGACTACAATGATTTAAACCATGTCTTCCCCGAGCATATACATACAGGATATTTCTCTTTAACCTACCCTTTATTAAAAAAAGGCAGATGGTTTTCTTCATTAAGGTCCACACAGTCTATAGTTCACGGCTACTATAACAAAGATCACCATATACTGTCTCTTCTGAAAAAGGCAAAGCAAATAAACTGTGAGTATGAAGAGTGCAACCTCACAAAACTGAAATGGATTGGCAGTTGGAATATTGGGTATACGCAAAAATATCCATTTGCTTACAGTTTTCAAAAGGGTTTTGTCGTTAACTTGCTTATGGAGTATGACTACATCTTACAATTTGACAAACATAATGTCAGTATTCGAGGTGATATACAGACAGCACACCACTTGGGTTACGAATTTTACATAATCCCAAAAATATCTTATATCACAGCACTTACAGCAGACACATACCCGGCCCGCACAAGTGTCTTCCCTGCTTGGGATTGGGATAACAATGACCCCGCCCCCCTTGCAAATAACACTATTGATGATCTCTTGATGGACCTTCATCCTTTTTCAAAATCCAAGATGTTGTTCGATGCAGTGAGTGAATTTACAACCACTTTACGCATAAAAAAAGCTTTCCATACACCTATTTATTTTTCAAATTTTCCAGTTTCTCTGGTGCGTATTATCCCCTTAATGGAGGTCCAGTATATTTTCTTAGAAAGCCCCAAAAAGGCCCTTAAAGCAGATATAGACTGGAGCATCGGCAAACTCAGTCCTTTTTTGGAACTGATAGAGTTTAGTATGGCGCTGGAAGCTGAACTATTATTCTATTACAACAGACCTGTCGTTATAACCATCCCCATAGGAGGTCTAAGCGTCCCCATTCGATGGGCGCCTACAGGTTACCCCTCATTCACTCCCAGCATACACTTTTTAGTCAAAGTGCCCTATTAAAATGAATTGGTAAATTATTAATTGGAGGTTGATAAAATGACAGAAACAAATCTATGGCGCCATGAAGCTTATGCCCAAAACGTCATTTTAAAATTCTTATGTAAAAAAATTTTATTCTCAGATCAAAGCCCTTATCAAAAAGTAGAAGTTGTAGAAACAGATTACTTTGGACGTGTCTTATTGAATGATGACATCATTATGATTTGTGAAAAAGATGAGTTTGTATACCATGAAATGATTGCTCATGTGCCTTTATTTCTTCATCCCAACCCGGAAAATATATTAATTATTGGAGGAGGAGATGGAGGAACAGCTAGAGAAGTTTTAAAACATCCTTCAATTAAACTATGTCATATGGTGGAAATTGACCAGATGGTGGTGGATGCATGTAAACTGCATATCCCTCAAACAGCTGTATCTTTTTTACACCCCAAACTTGACCTAAAAATAGAGGACGGAGTCAAATTTGTCCAAAACAGTAATGAAAAATATGACGTTGTTCTGATTGACTCTACAGATCCAGTGGGGCCGGCTGTCCCTTTGTTTGGAGACACATTTTATAAAAACGTATTTAATATTCTAAAAGATGACGGTATTGTAGTTGCCCAGGGAGAATCTCCTTTTTATAATCTACCCAGCCAAAAATCTTTAATGAAAATTACAAAAAAACTTTTCCCTATTTCCTGTTTTTATCACTTTGGAAATATGACTTATCCCGGAGGTCTTTGGTCATTTCTGCTTGCCTCTAAACAATACCACCCTGTAAAAGACTTTCAAAAATCAAAAATCCCGCAAATGAAATTTCAATACTACAATCCGGATATTCATATAGGTGCTTTTGCCACCCCTTCATTCTTAAATAAAATTATCCAGACGTTATAAGTCCTGATTTTTATATTGATCCAATTGGAATAAAGCCTCTTTTCTGGATTTGATTAAACCTTCCAGTTGATCATCATAAATTTTTTCCAGCAAAGTGGAAAAAACAGGCCCTTGCTGTATTCCTTTTTGAATTAAATCTTCACCATTCAGCCAGGGTTTAGGCAGTTGACCCTCAACTGCTTTTGAACGGTACAACTCCACCAGAGGCTTAAAATTTAGAGCAGAGCCCTGATATTTTTGAATATGTTCTGTAAGCTCCATATAAACCAAACCCTCTTTCTGATCCAACAGCCTTAATTTTTTTCCAACTCTAATGTTCTTTTTACAAATATCAAAATAAAAAGAAAAAAATCTTTTTATCTGTGATACATTTTCATTTGAAAAACATAAAATAGAATTCTTAAGCAGTTCCTCCAGTAAATCTTTATTTTGAAATACAATAGGAGCAAATAATAAACTCCACCAAAAGTATAGAGGTTTTTCTAAAACTGCAATATTCCACATATTCTGATCCTTAGAGGACCACTCAGGGTGTATGAGTTTTAAAAAATTAATTTGTCTCAAATACTTTACAGTCTCCGTAAAACAACCCTGTTTAAAAGTTTTATTCAATTCATCTAAAATTCGCTCTTTGGAGATACGTTTTAACTGAGGAGTAAACTGTACCATGCTCTCAAGAGTTTGACCCTCTATAGAAAAACCCATCACTATAGCAAAACGAATAGCTCTTAAAATCCTAAGTTGATCTTCTCCAAATCTTTTTTCTGCAGTCCCTACAGTGCGAATAATTTTATTTCTTAAATCTTCTACACCCTGGACAAAATCCAATATTTTATTTTCATGCGCATCGTAATATAAAGCATTGATAGTAAAATCTCTTCTTTGAGCATCTTCTTCAATTTGACAAAACTCAACTGACGATGGATGACGGCCGTCTAAATAAACACCATCTTTTCTGAAAGTAGCAATTTCCACTCCCCGCCCCTTGCCTATTGGAAGCCACACAACGCCAAAAGATTTTCCCACCTCCTTTGCATAAGGAAACAGAGATAAAATCTGATTTGGATGAGCTGAAGTTGCTATATCAAAATCTTGAGGCGTCTTCTCTAAAAGTCCATCACGAACAGCACCACCGGCAATAACACTTTGGTAACCCTTTTTTTGACATTGAGTCAAAATAGAATAAACCTTTCCCCACAGAGGATTTTTCTTAAATATCGCTTCCAATTGATGTTGCATTTCCTATATTATACAGATTAAGTTTAGCTTTACAAAAGGAGTTCATCATGGCCGTTTCAATGCCCCCTCTACCCTATGACAAAAAAGCTCTTTCACCTTATATTTCAGAGCAAACTCTGGAATTTCATTATGGAAAACATCACAAAGGCTATGTAGATAAATTAAATGCACAAATCCAAGGCCAATCCTTCGACAAAGCCAGTTTGGAAGAAATTGTAAAAAACAGTCAAGGCGGTCTTTTTAACCTCAGCGCCCAGGCATGGAATCATGAATTTTACTGGAACTGTCTTTCTGCTCCAAGTCAAAATTTCATACCTAAAGAACTTCAAGATGCATTAGAAAAAGACTTTGGTTCAGTAGAGACTTTTCAATCTCAATTTACAAAAGAAGCCCTAGCACATTTTGGTTCGGGTTGGGCCTGGCTTGTCAGACAAGACAGCAAATTACAGGTCATCTCCACTCACGATGCAGACACCCCTCTTGCTCATGGGGCTGTTCCTCTAATGACCTGTGATGTATGGGAGCATGCTTATTATCTGGATTATCAAAATAATAGAGCCAAGTATGTGGAAAATTTTTGGAAAATTATCAATTGGAATTTCATTTACAAAAATTACTCATCCTAATGTTTTGAACCCTGTATGAACACAACTCAAAAAAACTATTCTTTACAGCCTCTGAGAGGAATGAAAGATCATCTGCCTTCAGAACAAGAAAGATACCGTCAAATTCAAAATATTTGTATTCAAACAGCTCAATGTTTTCGCTATCAGGAAGTCTCCACCCCTTTAATTGAAAACATAGAAATATTTTCCAAAACTGTAGGAGAAGATATTATTGGCAAAGAACTCTATCAATTTAAAGACAAAGGAGACAACTCGGTTGCTTTAAGACCGGAGGGTACAGCCGGCATTGTACGTCTAGCTCTAAACGCCAATCTATTGACCTCACTCCCTCTTCGTCTCTGTTATCACGGGCCTATGTTTCGTTATGAACGCCCCCAAAAAGGAAGATTTCGCCAGTTCCATCAATGTGGTGTTGAATTTTTTGGAGAAAAATCCCCTCAAGCAGAGTTAGAGATCATTCAAATGGCTGATATGATTTTAAAAAAGCTAAATATCCAAACGAAACTTCTGATCAACACCATAGGAGATGAGGAAAGTCGAAGACATTATAAAACAGCTTTGGTGCAATACCTAAAGCCTTTTCAAAAAGAATTAAGCCCCGAAAGCCAAACAAGACTGTTAAAAAACCCATTAAGAATTTTGGATTCCAAATCTACACAAGACAAAAAAATTCTTGAAAGCGCTCCTCTTCCCAAAAACTTTTTAAATAAAAATTCAAAAATATTTTACGACCAAGTGCTGTCTTTACTGAGTAAAAACAATATTTCCTGCCAACAAACAGATTTTTTAGTGCGAGGACTGGATTATTATTCAGACACTGTATTTGAGTTTACCAGCTCCGAATTGGGCGCTCAAAATGCTGTTTTAGCCGGAGGCAGATACGACCAACTGATTGAAATGATGGGGGGACGCCCCTGCCCGGCAATCGGCTGGGCTTGTGGACTGGAAAGACTGGCTCTGCTCTCCTCTTTGGAATCTGTTCAAAAACTCACAGTTGCTGTACTCAGCACAAGCGAAGAGCTTAATGATACAGCTTTCAAAATAGCTTCTGATCTACGTTTCCAGGGTTTCATCGTTTATCTGCCTAATATGCAAAATCCATTTAAAAAACAAATGAAGACGGCTCATAAAGCATCCTGCTCACATGTTTTAATTCTAGGAACTGAAGAGTGGAAAGAAGGAAAAATTATTCTAAAAAATATGAAAACAGGGCAACAAACACTTCTCGACAAAAACCTAAATCACTTCAAATTAAGCCCATAATATATTCTTAAGAGACTGCTTTAACATACAGCTCTTTTTCAAGACGTTTAGCTGAATTATATCAATAAGAAACAGTTTTAACTATTTCTATGAATATTCTTGCATAAAACAAAAAAAATACTATAATCATTTTGCTCTTTTTCCCGTCCAGTGCTTAATTTTTTGGCATCGCTGTCGATAAGATAAAAAGTAAAAAAATAAAGGAGGGGTCAAATTATGCTCAAAACATGTCTGTTTATAACTGTTCTATTATTAAGTATGAATACATTTGCGGAATCCAATGCTCCAATAGAAGAAGGGCCATTTCTTGACGGATTTTTTACTGAAGGTACTGCCAGCCCTTACCACATATTGAATGATCCAGACTATGCTTTTGAAAAATTTGATTTAGATATTTTAGAAAGAAAGACAAATACAAATACAGAGCCAGAGTTAGCAGAAGTTGAAGTAAGTAACTGCAATCACAACAAAAGAACCAGAAGACCAGAGTCTTTTACCGCAGAAATAGACAACACATATGATGAGTTAGTGCAAAACCTGGATGATGTACCTGCAGAAGAGATCTTAGAAACTATTGCTTACCGGTATATGACTGATAGAGACAATGTTGCATTTTCAGGATATAGAGCAATTGAACCTGAAGAATGTGATGAAGAGCACACTATTGATCCTATTTATAATCATTTAAACACTATTTATGATGAAGAAAATATTCGTTACGTTAACTCTAATTATTATGTTTACTAATAGGTCACATGATGATCTGTAGATTTTTGCTCCATAGGGTCTTTTAAAGGCAGTGCCGGATATTTAGAGAAAAATTTAAAAATAGAATATAGAAATAAACCAAGAAACCCAATAAAAAATCCAAGGTCTAATAAATCCCAACGAAGCACTTCCTCACTCACAGAAGGGTAAACCAGCCAATAAATATCCACATACTGCATAATTAAAATTAAAATGCTCATCACTGAAACTGCGACATAATTTCTTTTCACCCATCTTGGAAGAAGACAAATAAAAGGCACTGCAAATTTAAAAACAATTAAAGCAATAGAAACCCACATCCAAGGCTCTTTGGACCTTGGAATAAAAAATGTCGTCTCTTCAGGCAGGTTGGCATACCATATAAGCATATACTGGCTGAATGCAATGTAAGCCCAAAACAAAGTAATACCCATCAAAAATTTACCCAAGTCATGCAGATGATCTTTTGTAATACGGCCTTTAGATCTTGGAATCATGTAAATAGTCAATAAAATCATCCCTGCCAGCGCAGATTGAAAAGCTCCTGCGAAAGTATAAACCCCAAAGATAGTGGAAAACCAATGGGCATCCAGACTCATCAGCAAATCCACACTTAGAAAAGAAAAAGATAAGGCAAAAAATAATAGAAAACCTACAGAATATCTTGTCAATTTTTCCATCCACTGAAGCTGGCCGTCTTTATCCTGAGAGTGAGAAAGTTTAATAAATTTTTTATAAAAAAACAGCCAACCGGCAAAAAACACAGCTAAACGAATAAGAAAAAACGGCACATTAAGATAAGCAGTTTTTCCCATTAAGATGGGATCATTTTCAACATGGCTGGGATGAAACCATTCATATAAATATTGACCATAATACACTAAAGGCACAAGCAATAGGACGGAAAGAGGCAAATATGCTGTCATGGATTCCATCATTCTCCTCAAATTGACGCTCCAGACAGCTCCGGTTACATATTGTACAGACAAGAAAAATAAAGCTCCTAAAGAAAGAAATAAAAAGTAAACAAAAGGCACCAAATATGAAGCCGCTGTCTTCTGAGAGTCTTCAAGCAGAAAACTGCCTAATAAAGTCAAAACACCCAAGAACATAAAAACAATGCTGAGTTTCCGAATGAAAGGAGATTGTTTTATATTTATAGATTCTTCATTTTTACTCATCATAATGGCGCCGCCTTTTGTAAAGTTCGAATATAATTAATTAGAGCCCACCTGAACTTCGGATCTCTGACCTGCATACGATAAGCTCCCATCATCCCCTGCCCTTCATAAATAATATGGTACATTTGAGCATCAGAAAGGTCTTTTGCTTTTTGCACCAATAGAGAAGGAGGCAGAACAATCATACTGTTTTTCATTGGACCTTCGCCATCCGCTTTTTCTCCATGACAATAAATACAGGCTTTTTGATAGTGGCGTTTGCCTATAAGAATAATTTCTGTGGAATAATTTTCTTTTATAGGGTTTTTTAAATTTTGAATTGCTGAATCCAAATCACCCTTATGAGGATAATATTCCTGATTTAAAGCATAAGTGCCTTCGGGAGGCATACGCACTCCTATTTCCCCTTCTTTTCTTTGAGCTTTAACTGCAGGCTGTTTCATCATACCTTGAATCCACTCAATATTTGTACGGTCTTCCCCGGCCGTACATCCTACAGCAACCAAACATATAAAAATGAAATCTCTTACAGTTTTTTTATTCATTTATCTTACATCCTCTATCCACATAAATCGATGCGAAGGTTTGTAAATCGTTGTACAAGCAGAAGAGAATATCAATATAAATATTAAATAATAAATTTTTTTCAATACTATTAACATTAGTTTTCTCCTTTTTAAAAAGAACCAGTTAAAACTTTTTCCACACCAAGTTGTTCAAAAATTTGTCTCACCTCAGTTTCCGAGTTCTGTTCTGCCGGACAATAAAGAGCAAACTTATGGCTGGTCAAATCCTTATCCAAAATAGGAGGGTTGACCCGTGGCAAATCACAGGCATAAAACAATGCCGCAACAGAGGCTAAAGCAGAAAATAAAACTGTACACTCAAACATCACGGGGATAAAAGCCGGAAGTGAAAAGAAAGGCTTACCGCCAATAATCAAAGGCCAACTGACCACTGAAGTATAATAAGTCAATGCCAGTCCTGCTGATAATCCAATCAACCCAAAAATAAATGTCACCCAGGGTATCCAAGATCTTTTGATATTTAAAATTTGCTCCAAACCATGTACAGGATAAGGTGTAATGGCATCCAGGTCTTTAATTCCCTTGGCCTCCCGAGCCGCTTTTAAAAAAGAACTCTCATCTTCAAAGAAAGCCACAATAACCTCCTTCGGAGGAGCTGAATCTCTCGATAAAATATGCAAAATATTTTTCATTCGCTCTCTCATTCCTTATGAACCGCCGTTGGTTTAACTTCTGCAATGGAAATAGCCGGCAATGTACGCATATAAAGCAAAAATAAAGTGAGAAACATTCCAAAGCTTCCAATCAATGCTCCAAAATCATAAAATGTCATATTAAAGGAACCCCAGTTGGCCGGCAAAAAGTCTCGATGTAAAGACGTTACTACAATCACATATCTTTCAAACCACATCCCCACATTTACTAAAATGGAAACCACAAACATCACAGGTATAGAACGGCGGAATTTCTTAAACCAAAACAACTGTGGAATAATCACATTACAAGACATCATAATCCAGTAAGACCAGGCATAGGGCCCTGTAATACGATTTTTAAAAGCAAACTGTTCATAAGGAGATCCCGAATACCAGGCTATAAACAATTCAGATAAATAAGCATAGCCCACCAGCATACCGGTGACCATAATAATCTTGTTCATGGCTTCCATATGATTGATTGTAATGTAATCTTTAAACTGAGGAACAAAAACTCTCACCAAACACATCAAAGTGACAACCATTCCAAATCCCGAAAAAATAGCTCCGGCAACAAAGTAAGGGGGGAAAATGGTCGTATGCCACCCAGGCAAACTGGCTACAGCAAAGTCAAAAGAAATAACACTATGAACAGAAAGAACCAGTGGAGTGGAGATAGCCGCAAGAATCATATAAGTCATTTCATAGTGACTCCAATGGCGGGCTGTCCCTCTCCAACCCAAAGACAAAATACCATAAATAAATTTTCGGACTTTATTCGTCGCTCGATCTCTCAAAGTTGCTAAATCCGGCACCATCCCCACATACCAAAATACAATAGAAACTGTTGCATAAGTGGAAATTGCAAAAACGTCCCACAAAAGAGGAGATCTAAAATTCACCCATAAAGATCCTCTTTGATTGGGATAAGGCAAAAGCCAATAAGCCAGCCAGGGTCTGCCCGTATGAAGCAAGGGAAATAAGGCCGCTGTCATAACTGCAAAAACAGTCATGGCCTCTGCTGTTCTGGCAATCGATGTTCTCCACTTCTGTCGAAATAAAAATAAAATAGCAGAAATTAACGTACCGGCATGTCCAATACCAATCCAAAACACCAGGTTGATAATGTCCACCCCCCAGCCTACAGGATGATTAACCGCCATAAGCCCCATGCCTACAACCACAATGGTGCCCATCACAATCAAGTAAAAAATAAAAAGAGTTTTTGCTCCAGCTAATGTCAAAAGATAGCGAACACCAGGGATCTTCTCTGTTAAAACACTAATGTCTTCTGTAATTTGTTTGAGAGTTTTATTTCCCAAAATTAAAGAAGATTGTTTTTCTTTATGAGGTGAGTTCATGAATGTCCTTTATTGTGGCCTTTACCATGGCCATATTTATTTTCATTATTTCTAATTTTTGTCTTATACTTCACTGCCGGTTTAGTATTGAGTTCTTCTAAAAGAGAATAAGCATTCTCCTCTTCAAAAGCTTTTCGAACTTTAGACTGTTCATTGTTTAAATCTCCAAACACAATTGCTTTGGAGGGGCAGGACTGCTGACAAGCCGTTTGAATATCTCCATCTTTCAATTTTTCACCCTTGAGGCGAGCCTGTGCCTGTTTGGACTTGATACGATGAATACAGAAAGTGCACTTTTCCATCACTCCTCTTGAGCGAACAGTCACATCCGGATTTAAAGCACCCGCAGGAGTTTTAATATTTTTTGAATAATCAAACCAATTAAATCTTCGCACTTTATAAGGGCAGTTGTTTGAACAATATCTTGTTCCCACACAACGGTTGTAAATCATATCATTTGTGCCTTCATCGCTTTGAACAGTCGCCGCCACAGGACACACTGTCTCACAAGGGGCATTATCACAATGCATACATACAACAGGTTGATGAACAACGCTTTTTGGTTTTTTAGGATCACCTGTATAATAGCGATCCACCCTCAACCAGTGCATTTCTCTTCCTTCCAACACATATTTTTTACCCACTACAGGAACATTATTTTCTGACTGGCAAGCAACAATGCAGGCACCACACCCCGTACAGGAATTTAAATCAATCACCATGCCCCACTTTTCCCTGGGATAATCATGCTTGGACCACAAACTAAAGATCTTATGTTTATGTATCCCGGATGATTTATCATGTAGATAATCTTTCAATGTGGTTTCCACTACAATTTGACGTCCTTCCATGGAATGATGCCCTTGCACCACAGCTAATGGAATGACCTTATCAGTACTTTTTAATTGAACCGATAAAGCCGCTGAAACTCTTTTATTTTTCAAAATACTCATAAAAGGATAAGCATTCACACCCACACGATCTGCAATCTCCCCCGCTCCCTTTCTGCCATAACCTAAAGCCAAACCCAATGTGTGAGGAGCCTGTCCTGGCTGAATATGCACCGGCACTTTTTGTGTGACGTTGAGAACAGTCAGTTCCACAACCTGCCCTTCTTTTAAAGACAGCCTGCGGGCATCCGAAGGAGAAATACATAAATAATTCTCCCAACAAATTTTAGTCACAGGATCAGGAAATTCCTGAAGCCAAGAAACATTAGCCAGCCGGCCGTCTTTTAAACCCGCTGTTGTATAAAGCACAAGCTCCCAGTTTTTTTCTTTTTCCTTTTTAGAAATTGTTTGTAATACATTCTGATTAAATGAATTTTGTCTTAAAGGTGAAGTCTCCTTTTTAGAAAAGCCTTCTTTTAATAAGGTCTTCCAGGACAAACCTCTTTCAGCTGTACTGGCTCTTAAGTAATGATACCAGGAAGAAGCCTCTCGAAGACGGCGGGGGCCTCTTTCACCCAAGCGCGCCCACACAATTAAATTCTCCTCGAAGTCACGACTTGTAATTAAAGGCCGGACAGTCGGCTGTTGAATTGTATGCAGACCTTTTTGAAACTCCCATTCCCCCCATTTTTCCAACTCATGATGATCCGGAATAATGTAATCGCTGGCCTGAGCTGTTTCATCCATACGATCTCCCGTATAAATCACCATCTCAGCTTGTTTCAAAGCTGAACTCAACTGATCAGCATTTGGATAGGAATAAAGAGGATTTGTTCGATGAATAATGACATTTTTAATTTTTTTCTGATTCAATTCCTGAATCAAATTTTCTATAGAAGGGCGAGAACGACTCCAGGCTGTATAATGATTGGCTTCATCGACAATAGTTCCAGAATTTTGGAGCAGATGATTTAATAAATTCATTAAAACCAATAAGCTGTGATGATCCTTTGTTTGATGGGATAAATCCCCCGCCAAAACAACAGCATTTTTTCCATGTTTAAATAATTCCCTGGCTGTCTTACGAACCTGCTCTTCATACTTCAAAGGTTTTAATTTGTTAAACTCTGCCCTCAGCTTTGAATAAGCAGAAGAGTTCTTCAAAGATAAAATCTCATCCACCATAATCCATAAAACATTCACACCTTCTGAAGGCCGGATCATATGTCTTTCGTCTGCATTAGTGCCTGTTAAAGACAGTAAAGACTCAAACACAATCAAGCGGCTCATATCTTTTTGAGGTTTTCTGGATAATGAAAATTTTCTTAAATGCTCTGTTGGAGAAAGAAAACTTCCTAAGAAATCACAGTGAACAGACACAATAACGCGGGCTTTATCCAAATGATATTGAGGAACTAAAGCCTGACCAAAACATTCCTTATACACTTGAGCATGAGCAGTCAGATCTAAAGGGTCCCATACAAAATGAGAACAATCATAAGCCTTGGAAAAATCACTCATCGCCTCCCAGGAAGCCGGTGAAGGAAAGTAGTCCGTAAGCAGTGCTGTCTTCCCTTCTTTTAATTTATTAACAATAGCCGGGTCTGCCTCATCCAAAAAGGCCCGAATGCTTTCTTTATTTGTTTTTTCTTTATTAAATAAATTCCTGCGAGGAGTTTTTAATCTCTCCGGGTCATATAATGCCAGTAAATGAGAGTGCGCGCGTGCAGACATCCCCCCACGATTGATGGGATGTTGAGGGTGGCCGTCTGCTTTAATGGGACGACCCTCTCGGGTTTGAACAATAAGGCCGAATGCTTCACCACCATCATAGTAAGAGGAAGCATAGTAATTGGAAACACCGGGCACTTGGTCTTCAGGCCTTTCTATATGTGGAATAATAGTTTCCGCAGGCCTTCTTAAACAGCCTAAAGAACTTAAGGCTAAACTGGCTCCCATCAGCTTTAAAAACTCACGGCGGTCCCACGCCCCACTCTCCGGCTCAAAAGGAGGGCTGACAAATTCAGAACCTGCCAACTTCTGAAAAGTTTTATCGTTTTTCCACTGCTCTAAGCTCATCCAATATTTCATCTCTTTATCCTCTCGCACAGTCATCCCCTCACAACACAAGTCATCCCTGCACAAACATGTCATCCCCGCACAAACACGTCATCCCTGCACAAACACGTCATCCCCGCGAAGGCGGGGATCCATCTTACATACATAACTGGATTCCTGCCTGTGCAGGAATGACGTAAAACGCAAGAACAACATAAACCATAGAATAAAATACAAAACGAGCATAACAAAGGTAATATGCATATCTTCACCTAATAATGACAAGTACTGCATTGATTCAACCATTCTTTGTTGTCCTCCTGCCTATGACAGTTGATACACCAACCCATAGACAAAGACTCTTTTTGAAAAACCACATCCATTGTTTCCACAGCGCCATGACAAACCTGACAACTTTTTAAATAGGCTGTAGATGTATTTTGCTCTCCACGTAAAGCTTTAATGTGAGGAGCATGATTAAACTTTACGAAATCAGGAAGCAAATGCACCTTCTTCCATTGAATAGGCTCTCCTTTTTCATAAGCCTGCCTCAAAGTTTTAAGAGCGGGGCTTTGAAGCTTAACATTTAAATGACAATTCATGCATACATTTAAACTGGGAATAGAAGCATGACGGCTTTCTTCCACAGATGTATGACAATAACGACAATCCATCTGATAACGGCCTGCATGCAGTTGATGCGAAAAAGGAATAGGCTGAGTCGGTGCATACCCCTCATTATAGCCCAAGGTAATTTCATTATTGGTCAGCTTATAAATAAAACCGCAAAGCAAAGTTAAACCAATCACAATAACAAGCAAGCCTGTCAGCTTTCTATTCCAATATTTTTGAAACATAAAGAGAATCCTATCGAGTGATACCTCTGCAATCAACCTTCAAAAGGAGGAAATTTTTTCTTTCTCCAAACCAGATATAAAAATACAAAATGAATAAGTACAAAAGCCAACACATAAGAAAACCCACCCGTTCCAAAACCATAAGAATGAAGCCCCTTGCCCAATACAAAATTCACACCATACCATGCCATAATAATGAGGAAAAAAGATAAGATAGAACCTATAGCTAAACCAAATTCTCTAATCCACCCCTGAAGTTTTGCATGAAGCAAAGCCAGATATCCCAGCAAACTAACCAAAGCCCAGACTTCTTTAGGATCCCACCCCCAGAAACGCCCCCATGAATAATCAGCCCATATAGCTCCTAATAATGTGCCTAAAGTCAGAAGAAAGACCCCAACTTGTAACACTCTTTGTAAAAACCAAAAATGATTCTTAGACTGCTTTTGTCCCATCAAAAATCGAAAAGCCAAAAAATCACCCATAATAAATGCCAGAAAGAAAGCAGAGTAACTCATGGTAATAATCAATACATGTGTGCTCAACCAAAAATTAGAACGTAAAACAGCTTCTAAAGGCTCCAGTTGATCATTTAAAATTGATGAGGCTGTATCAGATACAAACAAACATAAGAAACATACCACTCCTGCTGTAACTAAAGGAAATCTTGTTTTTCGAATCCAAACCATAACAAGAGATATCACTAAAGCGGCCCAGGGCACCCATAACAACGTTTCAAACATATTGGAAACAGGAGGACGCTCCATAATATAAGACCTCAATGCGATACCATAAGTATGAATCAAAAACCCAGCTCCTAATGGAATAAAGAAATAATTTCTAAAGCGTACAAAGAGCAGACTGATTAAACTTATTAAATAAAAAATCCAGCTTATACGAAAAGGCTTTAATGAGTTATAATGAACTTCTATGTTTATTTTTTGATCAGACACTTTCGTAAAAGTTTTCAGATGATTGACAGCTTGTTTTAAATTTTGAGTGTCTCCACCATCTACAGCTCGTGAATACGCACTAAACACATCAGCTAAAGCTGTTCTTTGAGCCCCTGAGAGTTGACCTGCAGTCAGCCAGTCTGTACTTCCCTCTACATGATTTGGCATCCACCCGGGGAAACGCCCTTCTACAATAGCCTGATATAAAGCCAATCGAGACTCTAATTTTTCTATTTCTAAAAAATAAGAGTTTAGCTTTTCCCTCTGCTCTCTCCTGATATTGAGTTCACCCATTTCTCTTTGAAAATTTTTATTGCTTAAAATCTCCAGAGGACTAAAGTGAGACTCTTTTTCAGAAAGCCCCAAAGCTTTTTTCACCTGCGCTTTTTCAATCCAAATAAAAGACTTATTCATCCATTCTTCAGGAATTAAAAGCCAGGTAATCACCCAATGAATATAAGAAGATTTTCTCTTCCCATAAATATGTTTGACTGACTCTCTGGCAAATGTGTCAAAAGGCTTGATACGCCCTCCTGCCTGAACAGGAATAGAGCCTAATATACTATTTAACTCTCCGGTCTTTGATTTGCTTATTTGTAAGTCTTGAACAGTTTTTTCTTTTGCCGACCCTTCACCAACAGGAATATCCTGTGCAACAGAGGAATAAACAAAAAAAGCTAAAATAATTTTTAGAAAGTTCATGATCTTTTAATTGTAAATAAAAGCGAGGATATAAAAATTTCGAGACAAAACTACAACCTTTTTCTGTAAAACAAAGCAAAAATCCCTGCAACAAGCAAGAAACTTCCAAAATATTTTATAAACCTTCCTGGATCATAGTTAACCGATAGAATAGAGGCTGTTTGCACCTCATCAAAACCAGATTGATAAAAAGTCCAACCATTATGTTTTAAGGGCTCATTCATTGAAATGGTTACAGTCTTATGACCATCCACCTGCACAACACTGGAATACTCTTTTGCTTTTTGACTCCCCTGATACCTATCAATTTGAAATTTTATGAGTTTAAGGGTGGAGCCAATACTCTTTCGCTGATTCATATAACTCAATGTATAAGAGGCATCTTTTGAGTAAAACGATAAAAAAGAATTAAGCTTCATCCATGATTCCTTTCCTTGAAAACGCACTTTAAGAGCTGAAGTGCTGTTATCATCCGGCCTTTTTAAAGGGGTGAATTGGTAAACTTTTTCTGCCTGATAAAAATCAATCAGCTCAAAAGTTAAATCCATCCAGCCCGTTTGAATCTTTTTCCCTTTATAAATAGAACCGGCCTGCCTGACTTTTCCCTGTTGCACCAGCTGATACATAGCTTTCGCAGGAATCAGAATTAACTCATTTCTCTCGCTTGATTTATAAGAACCGTCACTAATAACAATATGAGCTAAACCAAATTGCTGTTTTACAAAAGCATCTCTTTTCATTTTATACATTTGGCTCAATTCCTGAGCCCTTGTTCCTGACAATTTAAAATGAAATAACCATCCGGATTTTGGCTTTCTTTGAAATATAATTTTTTCTCTTGCATAGGGGTAGTAATCAACAATTTCCATAAACTCTGTCCCCAAAGAAATAGTGTAAGGGCTTTGAGCAGAAGGTCTGTTCAAAATAAATTTTGGCTGATCTTTATAAAGCTCACTAAAAGAGCCCTCTCCAAAAGAAGAATAAACAGACAATATTCGAGGGTTTAAAACAATAGAGCTGGACTGTTCTTCAGGCTCCAGCCTCATACTGCCGTCCATTCCAAATTCTCCAGTTAGAAAAGAGCCTATAATAATCATAATAATACCCAAGTGAGCTGTCACAAATGGCATATGACGTCTCTTCCAAGGCCAGCGGTCCACCATCACAGACAATAGATTAATAGAAAATAAAACCAAAACAATCTTCATCCAAACAGATTGATACACCAGATGCTGAGCTAAATAGAGATCATAATAAGACTCTACAAAAGTGCCGACAGCAGAAATAACACCTAATAAAAGAATATTAATAACTGCCAACTTCAAAGAAGAAAGAAATTTTAAGAATTTAAAATTTATTATTTTGTTAAACATAAAACGCCTGCCTGAAGCCTTTTTTCCCCTTTAGGATGAAAGATGTCAACAGCCGTTTTTTCAGCATCATTTTCCGCAACAACTATGCAAAGTGCATATTCTTTTATTTGGAACTGTCATCAGCATTCCTATAAAACTCTTTAAGTAGCATATGCACCTCTTCTCTTATGTGAACAGTGTTATTAGAGTACAAGATATAAGTGCTCAAAAATCGAAGGAAATCACTGTATGTATCATGAGGTATCTGTAATAATGACGTCGAAAGAGTTGCTGTCAACATCTTTGCTTCTTCAACCATTTCAATCACTTCTTTGTCTACAGTGCTTCTGTCTTCCTCTCTTTTGTATAGGGCTGATTGGAATGCATCAGTTATACCTCCACTATTTAAAACATACGGTCTAGCAACAAGCCATTGAGCCATTTTAGCAAAGTGTATATTTAATCGATTAATATCCCCTGCAACCCAATGCCCTTGATAGAAAGCCTGACGAACACGTGACGGTATATGGCTGACTCTTTCATTAATCCATAGTAAAATTGGCTGAAAATCTTCTGATCTTAAGTGCAATAATAAAGTTCCTATAAATTGAGGATAAAGGTCCGCCCCGTCTCCAATCACTTGTACAGCAGAGAATCGAATTTGAGGATTATCAAATTTCAAAAAAGGTACAATCCACTTATTAATTGTTGCACTGTCCGGTTTAATATCCCTGATTTCCTGAATGGCTTTGATTTGTAATTCAGGGTTGTGACTGAGAAGATCTGCTTGAATGCTATGGATACTGCGTACAATGACATTTAGAAAATGATTTTCACACTCACTGCTGTAAACAAAATGAGAAAGAATGATAATAAAAACAAGAAAGTAAGAGCTCATCATCAGGCACCTTTATCATAAATTGTAGTAGCTAGTATATGATCTGACAGTTACCCGTGTCAGTGGCTGTTT
>JAPPLG010000006.1 GCA_028819545.1 Bdellovibrionales bacterium
ATCCGATTAAATAAAAAATTATAACCAACGGGTTAAAAAACACCGGTTTTAAAACCACCTTTTTTTTTCCCCCCCCCCCACCCTTTTTTCCCCCCCCCCCCCCCCCGAAAAAGTCGAGGACAATGTCACCTTCATTTGAACAACACTGTATTAGTTTTGATAAAAGTTTTTCAGGCTTTTGAGTTCTGTATCCTCTTCTTTCTGAAGAAGTTCCTTGTACGAATGGAATTTTTAAAATATCAGTTGGTTTTCCTTCTTTCATGTAAGCAATTCTAAATGTACCATCCGAGTTATAATAATATTTACACCTTTTACCATCCTTATCTTTTTTATCATATCTTTTTTTTGCCTTGTCATCATAAGGCTCTAAAGAAAACTCTTTATTAAATGTTTGTTTATTTTTTTTCTTAGAATACCAATAAATATTATCGTGATTTGTAGGAAAAGTTTTCTTACTTGCATGAGGTTTAAAATAGCTCCATATAATTTCATTTATAAAATTTTCTTCTCCAAACAATTCATCCAATAATAATCTTAAGTGATGGTTAGCATGATAATCACAATGTAATAAAATAGAACCTGTATTTTTCAAAACTCTATGAGCATCTATGAGCCTGTCTCTCATCCATCCTGTATAATGATTTATTTCACCTTTCCATCTATCTTCAAAAGACCTTACTTCATAACCATTTCCCCAAACTATCTCATAATTCTTTTGAGAGAAAAAAGGGGGATCAATGTATATAAGATCAACTGAATTATCATCAATATAATGAAGCCAATCTTTGCAATCACCAAATACAAGATTGTTTTGAGTAACATCTATTTTCAATTTTTGTTTCATGCCGACGGATCGGCTTGATCCTTTTAAAAACTTTAGGCAACTCTTTTCACATTGTTATAATCAATATAAAGGTCTAGGTGTTTTTGTAAGTTTTCAATTCTTTTTGTGGTTGATAGAGTTTTACGGCCAAGTCTCGAAACATCTTGGCGTATCCGTCTAAAAACTCTATCAATCTTTTTATTTTTGTTGCTACTAGGTTGAATGGTTATAAAAGGCTCTGTGTACATATCCTTAACAAGTCTAAGTGGTTTTTTTCGGCATCACAAGATATTAAAGAACCTTTAGGATTCAAAGCCTTCTTTGTTTCCTTAAGCATCTTTTCTGTGTGCTTAGAATTTCTTTTGACCTTTTCATTCCAAGCTTGAGTATAAACTGAAGCTGTGCTTAAAGCTCTCACATTTGTATATCCTGCTTTTGCAGAAATTATCTCACCTGTTTTATGTCTGATTGAAATTTGAATACCAATAGGTCTTTTTCTTGTATGTTCATAAGTTTCTAATTGATCGAATTGCACATAAGAAGTTACAAGATCTTTAGTATCAAGTCTTTTTCTATTCTTTGCTTTAGACACTTCAGCGTTCTCCAGAAAATATCTTACTACTGTTTTTATATCAATTCCTAGTGTTCTGGCAATACCTCTTAAGCTCATACGCTCACAGTACATTTGAGTTATGGTCTCTCTCAAATGTTGTTTACGCTTTCGATAATTCAAGGTATTTGTACGCTTTGTATAAAGCTTTCCACAGTCATTGCATTTATATCGAGGTGTTGATCCTCTCTTTGTTTTCATAGTGCCATACTTCTTTGTATTGGCTGATTTACAATGTACACATTTCATAACTAACTCCTATGTTCTTAATATAACACAAGGCGTCAGTATAGTCAACTATTATTAAAATTATCTAGTAAAAACAGGGATTTATGCAGTTTTGAGCAACAACTTAGTCATACACTATGAAAAAATTTAAATCAAAATAAATGATGTGCGTTGTAAGTTATATATGAAACATCTGACTCAATAAGACTGTCCACCCAATATTACATACTGACCTTTATAGACCACTTCTTTTGCAGACTCTTCTTTCATCTGACCCTATGCTTCTTGAACAACCTGATGTGATTGTAATTATTCCACTGTGAATAACACTTTTACAATCTCTTCCTTTAATCATCTCAATCATGTACTATATACAACTCAACGGCATGTTACTAAGACATTAAGAATGAGATTATGTTAATAAATCAAAACAGTTATTTTTTATATGTTGTTATAATTTTTTCTTGTTTCACTCATTCCGCTTACAGCAGTGATTGCAGACAGGTCTTTAATGGTCATTCAAACTCCCCTTCTGAAGAAGAGCGGACCCAACCCTCAGCCAGAACAGCAGTCATACCAGCAGAAATACTTAATCAAATGATATTTGATTACCTGGATTTTAGCTTTCTCTCAGGTAATGCACTTGGAAGATTACGAAATAACTTATTTAATTTAAACATAATCACAATTAGAGATTTGATCCAAAAAAGTAGAGAATATCTTTTACGGCAACGTGATGTTAGAGAAAAACAAACCAATGCCCTTGAATATGCTTTAGGCAAAGAAGATTTAAGCCTAGGTATGAAACTATCTGATGAAGAACGAATCCAACCCGTAAAAGTAATACCGGAAGAAATACTCGATCAAGACATATTTGATTATCTGGATTTCAGCTTTCTCTCAGATAATGCTCTCACAAGATTAAAACATAATCTGCAACTTTTAGAAATAAACAAAATTAGACAGGCAATCCGACACAGTAGAAGATACTATGTGCGAAAGCGTGGCATGGGAGAGGCACAAACCAATGCCCTCGAATATGCTTTAGAAAAAAGAGATTTATATTTACCCTTTTAATGGTTATTCTTTATCTGATTTATCTGATTCCTCTGATTTTAATTGATCTTGCACTTCCTGAACAACCTGCTGATGATTATACAAAACCCTATAGCGTGGAAATTGTGTTTGCACTTCCAAAGCTTCACCCTCTAAAAAAAGCTTGTCTTGAGACTCTTCCGACATTACACAAAAAGAGGCTCCTCCCAGCAGGAAAAGAAAGAGTACTTTATAGTGTATATTTTTCACAATAGTTCTTTATGATTTTTTCTTCTTAACTATTTTTCTTTTTTTGGTTTTTGGAGCCGCAGACTGCACAAGCTGTACATTGGAATAATCCACAAAACCTTCTTTTTCAAACTGCTTTCTTTCTTTCTTATCAAAGTGAGTCTGTACGAACACTCCCGCAATACGAAGTTTCAAAGGTTTTCTTGAAATTTCCAAAACCTTTCCCTTCTTTCCTTTATGCCCTCCTGATATCACCTGAACTTCATCATCTTTTTTAATTTTTAATTTCATTCGAATCTCCTGGATTACTTACTGACTCTGTGTAAAAGCAATTTTTTCAACTTCAACATACGAGGAGAAAGGTTTTCATTTTTTTGTTTTAGCAAATAAATATCCACTCCACCCATTTTGTCTATACTTCGAATCACACGAGTAGAAACTTTGGCTTGAAAATATCTTTTCAAAGTCAGACTGTAAAAAGTTCTTTTTTGAACATTTGGAAAAGCCCGCGATTTTGTTTTAATATTGGAGTGGCTTACCAAATTTTTCACAGCTGGGCCGCATCCGCTCAATTCACAACGAGACATCTTTCACCTCTAAATAACAGTAAAACCACCTTAAATAACAAAAAAAAGAGACTTTAGACAACTCTTTTTTATTGAAAAAAGCAAAAGTCATGGTATAAGACATTTCAATTCATATCAAGTGGAGAAACTCTTGGAAACAGACAAAAGAAAGCCAGAATTGATTTTTGATTATAAAGATCCCTCAACCCTTTACAACTACATCACAGAGGGGGGCAAAATCCTGCCCTGTCGAATTACAGGCCTGACACATTCCCAGCAACAACAATTAAAAAATGCCGTGAAAAAAGCCAGAAACCTCAATCTACTGCCTGTCGGCACCAAAGCCTACGATACTTTTTCAAGACCTGAGCCTTTTTCCAAAAAACCCTTTAAAATTTAAGACTTTTTAAAATAAATATGAGATTATTTCACAGAGTGTGAAGAAGCTTTGGATTCATATCTTTTACCGCTGTGCCTTTTCCAATTGTATTCATCCCCTTCTTGATAGCGGTCTTTCCACTCTTTCCAGGAATGAGGGTTTAATTCATGATGCACTTGATTTTTTTTAAAAATTTTTGGAAAACGTCCAAACAAAAAGTTAAGAATACTGCTCATTTCATTAATATAAACAATATATTCAATAAATTAAAGGATTTTTATTATGCTTGATCATGCCTCCCATTCAACTATGATTCAAAAAAGAGAAGAAGAGATTTTACAATCTTTTAAAAACTGTTCGGATTGGGAGTCCAAATACAGAAGAATCATCAGATGGGGAAAAGATATGCCCCCCTTAGACTCTTCTCTTTATGAAGACCGCTGGCTGGTGCAGGGCTGTCAGTCTCAGTTATGGCTTTACCCTCAAATGACAGAAGGTCTTTTAAGTTTTCGGGGGGATAGTGATGCTTTAATCAGCAAAGGTCTTCTTGCTTTAGCCCTGCACTTTTACTCGGATCTGCCCCCTGTAATGATTTTAAAACAAGCCCCTGAATTTATCGAAAAACTGGATTTAGCAAGCCATCTCAGCCCTTCAAGAAGAGGAGGACTATCCTCTCTGATTAGACAAATTCAAAACTACGCCCAAGCTTTTACTCTGATGAAAGATCAAAAATAGTTTGCTACAGAGTCAAACTGTGTTAATGAAAGACATGCTTGAATTTGTAGCCACTATACATATTATTACATGCGTCATATTAGTTGGATTTGTACTTCTGCAAAATCCAAAGGGCGGAGCCTTGGGAATATTAGGAGGGCAAAGCGGGTCCAAAAGTGTATTCAGCGGCACCGGAGCCTCTGATTTTCTTGTGACAGTCACCAAGTGGTGTGCTGTAGTTTTTGCTTTCACTTCTATCCAGCTGGCTTATATGAACACAAAAAAAAGCTCAAGTGTGATTCTGGATGCTCCTGTTCAGGAAGAGACTTTACCGGCTAGCCCCACACAAGAACCCGTTCCAAACAGCAAAGAGGAGCCTAGTGAAGCTCAGTAAATATTTATTACTGCTCATTATCTTTCACCCTGAATTAAAAGCTGAAAAATTACAAGTTCCCACTTATCCTGTAGAAATCCTTCATACCTTTACAAACGAACAGATGGAAAAAACAGATATTTCTCAAACTTTACCGGATGCTTATCTAGATCAGGTGATTCAAAGAAAAAAAGATAAAATCCAAAACTGTGCTGAAAAACAAGGAACGCTATCCAAGGATTTTTTAGTGGAGCTGACCATTTTTCCAAATGGAAGAACTCAATCCCGACTGATTAACTCGGACTCACAAGATAAAGAAGTGTTAAAGTGCGCCCTCAGTATTCTAAACCGCATCCAATTCAAAAAGTTCAATGGCCCCCCTATTGTTAAGGGCTACCACTTTCAGTTTACTTAAAACTGATCTTTCAAAAATTGAGTCTATGTAGAAAGTTCTAAATATAAGTACAATGTAAAACTTGAATCAACCCTTTAGTCTAAATAGACTATACTTAAGGCTCAACTTCATTAGACATAAACAACGTTAACTGTCAGTCTATTATAATAATATTGTAGATGGGTTGTTTTACAAGTGGGCTCACCTTTTTTCTATTTTAACAATAGAAAGATACTTTTTTGTGTTAAAAGGTATTCTTCTCGAAATTTTCTGCTTAATTACAGTGCAAAGGCATGTCTATTTAAGGGATTAATTAAATTTTTTAACCCTTTGATAGACGGCTTTTCTGTAAGTTCTATTGATGAACTAAAAAAAACAAAATTAGAAACAAACAAACCGATTCACTTTGTTTCACCTTTAATTAGAAAAACTGAGATTGATGTAATTAATTCCCTTGCAAACAGCATTGCTTTTAATTCTTTGGAACAATTCGATAGATTTAAAGAACTATTACAGCCTCATATAAAAATTTTTTTACGAGTTAATCCTGAAGTATCTATAATTGGGGATAAAAGATACGATCCATGTAGAAAATACTCAAAACTTGGTATTCCTCTTAAGAATCTAAAAAAATATTTATCAAATTTCAATAACCATTCTATTACAGGGCTTCACTTCCATACTGCCTGTCAGGAAACAAATATTTTAAATATGGTTAAAACTTTAGATAAAATTAAAAATGATTTAGGTATTTTATTTCATACATTTAAATCTATCAATATAGGAGGAGGATACGTTTACACGAAGAAAAGTTTCGATAAACTGCAAGAGCTCAACAAAGAGTATAAACAAAATTTTATTATAGAACCAGGATTTGATTTGATAAATTCTTCAGGTTATCTTGTCTCTTCTGTGACAGATATTTTTGAAAGGGCGGGAAAGAAAATTGCTATTCTAAATACAAGTGTCAATCATTTGCCTGAAGTATTTGAGTATAACTTTTCACCTGAGGTAGCAGGTGCAGAACAAAAAAAAGGATATTCATATATATTAGCAGGAGCCTCTTGCTTAGCAGGCGATATTTTTGGAGAATATTCTATGAAACAACATCTTGATATAGGTAGTTATATTATTTTTAAAAATATAGGTGCATATTCTTTAGTTAAGGCTCATAGGTTTAATGGCCTTGAAATACCTAAAGTACTCAGTGGAAATCAATCTATAGAAGATGTTGTCCATACATTAGACAAAAATAACAACTCAACATCTTTTATTACTTGTGAAGCATAAGCTATAACCAAGTCCTCTTGTATCTTTATAACAAACATAGTAGTATATAAGAGCTCACCAATGACAACAATAGATGAAGAGGATTGCCTATGAGTGATAGTCAAAACAATAATTGTTGTAAAGTAACAGAAAAACTGAAAGGCAAGCTAAATTCATGTTGGTTAATTTGTTACTTCGCTGTAGTCATTATGTCGATATTATTTTTTAGTTGCACAATTTATCATTTAACATTTCAATTAAAAAATGAGAAAAACAGTAACTCACAAGAAGTTCACAATTGTTTAAATTTTGAACAAGCTGTGACACTAAATAATGAATCAAAATTTTTAATTGATACTAGCAACTCTAGATCGCAAGGTGTTTTATGGCTTATTGGATTTTTAACTTTGTCTATTTTAACACTGATCTTTTCCATGCCCATTTGTATCAGCTCTCGAGAAAAAAGATTGATGCAATTTTGTTTGGATTGTACAGAACTGAAAAACAAACATAATCAAGAACTAGGGAAACAAAGAACAGAACGAGTCGTGGAGCTAATAAAAAGATTCAAAGATGTAGAAGGTATACACATAGCTAAAGATTTGATTATAGACCTGATAGATAAAAAACCTAATGACAGTGGAAAACAGTAATGAAAGAAACTAAGCATAAAATTTATAGAGACTCAGTTGAAAATTGGTTTTATCAAAAATTCATTAAAAATACAGTGAATGATAATTTTGTCACTCCGGCTGAAGCCTTGGATAAAGATTCTAACCAAGATCTTATGAGAAAAATAAACACGAAGATAAAAATCAATGGTAAATAGCTATGCCACTTACTCTAGATAGTTTACTATGGGTGCTCCCAGGAATATGCTTTCTCTTTGCCTATCATCGTCTTAGAGATGTGGAAAGTGTGGAGTTCTCAAATTGGAACTATGTTTTTTTCATTGTTTTTATTGGTGTCATTACAATATTACCTATTCGATATTTATTTAATGAACAAGGTTCTACAACTTTTTCTTTTGAGGTACTGGCTCTTTCTACAGTAGCAGGTTTTTTGTTACCTTTTATAATAAAATTTACTTTTATTCCTTTTGTTGATAAATTAGAAAAAGAACCAAACTTTTTTATTCCATCAACTTTCTGGAGTATTATCTACTTTTTCTTTCCATTAGAGAACAGAGATAAGTTTATCAAAAATTGTATAGAGTATGAAGGTGAGGCTGTTTTAATTACAGTAGATGAACCTATATTGTTTAAGGGTAGTAGTAATAAGACACCATCTGATAAAAAAGACGATAGTAATGAGACAATAACCAACATTAAGTCTACTGTATTTCTTGGTATTTTAATAGAGTTTCCTTATGTAGCAACAAACTCTATTGACTCTCAAGTTATCCGTATACTTCCCTTATTAAGAGGGTACTATTACATAGAAAAAAACAAAGGTGAAGAAAAAATAAAATGGATAAGAAAATATACTCCAGAGGATGACTCCCTAGGAACTATTATTCCAAGAAACAAAATCATTCATTTCTGCTTGTATGACGAAAAACAGCACGATGATATAATATTCCAATGAAAAAAATTAACTTGGCGGATTTAAATCAAGGCTATTGTCATTAGTGACAGTATCATTAAACACACTTGTTCCTTCTCTATTTTTCTTTTCTAACATTAAGGTCTTTAGTGGTCTTTTCACTGTTTCAACACTAACACCTGCCTTTAAACAATTCAAAACACCACAAGCTTCTAAATAATTATCACATTGATAGAACTGCCCTTCAGCCCAAGGAAGTTTTAATAAATTATTTTTCATGGAATTTTTATTTTTCACTGCAATAACTTTAATCCCTTGATGTAACGCAGCTAAAACAGGAAGCCCTAAAATGCCATCAGGAATTACAATAGCGGAAATATCTTTCACAGAAAAAATATTGTCTAAATTGAACAGTTTTTTATTATTTATAATTCTTGGCGCCCTATGCAGTCCTTTTAAGACACAATGAAAAAAAGTATTAGAAACTACTTCAGGAGCTATCCTTGCATCAACAACACCAAAATTAAGGTTGGATATTTTTTTACTTTCAAACATAGGCGCGTGAGCGGAAGGACAATTAAATTCAGAAGAAATAAAATGGGTGAGCATTGATTCCACAGCCCCCCAAGGATTTAACATATCTCCACCTGATTTGCTGTACTCATTGTGCAATTTTTCTTCAACTTTTATTTGAGTTGTGATGGCTACAGCATCATAAAAGCCTTCTTTTTCTTTCAAAGTTTTATATAAATGTTCCAAATAAGAGATACGTCCAATTGCTTTATTTTCTGAAAGAAAACCTTCCATACATATTGAAGGGTTTAATATAGAAATATCAGCACTTAAACCCAAAGTAGCTCTAGCACCATTTACAGAGTTGACAGCCATTTCTTTAAACTCTCCCTTATTTTCAAGATCATTATCTATAACAGTTAAAATTCTATTTTGACTAACTTCGTTTAAGGCAACTGTTCCCATTAAAAGGTGGGTAAGATGACTTCCTTCAACGTATAAGGCATTTTCTGGCATTTCATTTATATCAGATGCATTGACAGTATTTGGATGAGTGATAACTTTATCACATGAAGTCGAAAGTAATTTTAAGGTGGGGGTACTATCTCCAGCATGACCTCCTATTTCACAACCAATCCCTGTTGGAACAATGAAACAGATATTAAATTTTTTCTGATTATGGAATTCTCTTTTATTAAAAGAAAAAATAGATTTTTTATTTTGAGGGAACTCTTCTCCAACTAGTAGATCTGCATAAAAGTAATCATTATCAAAATAATTAGTTATAAACCTCACAATTGTCTGATTAGGAAATATGTTTTTAACATATGCGTTTATTTCCTCAAAATTTATTGTAAAAGGAATTTTTACACTTTTCTCTAGACAATGCATATCTTAAGTGTACGATGATAACTCTAATAAAGTAAAAGAATATGCAGTTAAAGACCTGCACGGAAGTCCATGACTCTACATTTATAAATCAACATAAATATTTTTTATGAACTTATTTTGTACTGGATTTACTAATAAAGCTCCAAACCATTATTATTCAATTAAATACTATAAAAAATTCCATATTTGAAAAAAATCTTAAAAAGAAGAATAGGAAAAGTTGAAAAAATAACAATATAAAAAATATCAAATCATGCATTATGCCTCAGCATACAAAGTTTTTAGTGTGCGGTGATCTGCTGTGATTTGCGGTGATTTTGTTTTAGACAAGATGCATAAAAACACCTAAAGAACCATCTATTCTTAAGTCTCTCTAACAGTACTCATTCCCGCTTATAATGAGTACCGAAAGTCAGCAAAAAAGACTGCTTATAGGACTGATTTATTAGCATTACATAAAGGATGGATGGCCTTTGGGGTTGAACTAGATTCTTTTTGCGAAAGAGAAACTGTGCCAAGAGATGCTTCAATAAATAATGTAGGGATGCAATCTTTGGTCAGTAGTAAACTTTATGGGAATCTAACAACTGCTAGTTGTAGTGATTCTGCTCAAACTACATCTGCTGCCTGTGTAGGTAACTGGGATCATGATAGTAACGGATCAACTCCTGACGAAGCCCGTGTATGGACTCCTGCATCTACAGGGCCTGGTAAAGAAAACTTTATAGGCTTCTCAAGTGCTGGAACTGGTTGTAATTCTCCTGGGACAACAGCTCCCATACCTACTGCTAACTTACAAATAGTGGATGTGGTTGGTAGTTCACCTGCACCTGCCCAATGTCAATTATTAGTGACTGCCTATGAAATGGGTGTTGCTGGTCATTTATCTGGTGCAGATTTTATAGGAGTCTCTGTGAATAATAATGGTGTTGTTTCTGAAACTTCTGAAGGAACTTATGCGGTTGTGCAAGGTCCTGCTGGAGTTTGTATATAATTTAAAGGCTACGCCTTTGTTAATTTCAGCGTAGCTTAATGAGGGCCGGAAGTATAAGGGAGAATTTGTTCCTCGCTCTTAGAACCCGGCCTTCTCTTATTTTATAGAAAAATGGCAAGACCTAAAAGATCAGAAGTTCAAATACAAGACAATATGCTAAAAGATCTTCTATCTGCTCTTTGTACCAATTTAAAAACTATTAGAGAATCAAAACAGATGACACAAAAAGATTTAGCTTATAAATCCAAACTATCTCTTAGTACAATCACAGCAATAGAACAAAAAAGCTTACAAAATCTAAATCTCAGTACTCTTACTGCCATATGTACAGCTTTAAAAATTAGCCCTATAGAGCTGTTAAGTACAAGATTATAAATAGACTTGAAATACGAAAAAACGCCTTAGTTTGTGCGGTGATGATTCAATCAGTTAGAAAGAATCACCGCAAGCAATTAGGGTTGATATTTTGCATTAAATACGAAAAAAAGATGATTTTGCTAGGAGAAATAAAAAAGATTGACAGATAAAGAGGATAAAAAAGAACAAAAAATGAATTAAAATTGAAGGATGAGTTATGAGTAGCAATTCTAAGCGGGAATTGCTATCGCAGCTAAAGTTCCCATGATGGCAACAACAACCATCAGTTCGACGAGAGAAAATCCTCGCCTTGATTTTAAAGTTTTCATAAAACCTCCTTTAAGTTTTACTTAGTTTTTTTTATGTTCCTCCTCGTTCTTTTGATTATCGGCTCTCTAGAAATATTCTCAAATGTTGTTTCCCTAAATCAACAAATATAGAGTTTTAGTGTCTTATTTTGAGAAATCTAAGCCTTTTGTCAGGGTTAAATGGATTCTTGCCGGCGCCGGCAACTGAGTGCGTTATATCAGAGTCAAAGAGAGTATTTAAAATTGATCTTTCATTAAGCGGATTTGTGCAAAAAGCTCTAACTCAGAAACAAAGTTATCCTCCATCCAGCTTTTCAGCTCTCTATGCGTAATGCTTTCAGGATTTTTAATAAAATATTTTGTTCTTAAAAAAGGATTGGTCTTTAATTCTTCTTCAAGAGAAAAAGGCACTGTGGATTTTTCCTGCTTTCTTTTTTCCCGAACATTTTTCATCCTGTGAATCAAATCCTGATTGTTTCCATCTATCAGTAATGCAAACTCCGCATTGGCCTCCGAATACTCATGGCCGCAGTAAACCTGAGTCTCCGGAGGCAGTTGGCTTAGTTTATTTAAACTTTCAAACATTTGCTTTGCTGTGCCTTCAAAAAGCCTTCCGCAACCCATAGAAAACAAAGTGTCTCCTGAAAATAATATGGAAGAGGTTTTAAACCATAAAGCAATATGCCCTAAAGTGTGCCCTGGGATAAAAAGCACCTGGCAAACCTGATCCTCCCAAGTCCAATCCTGTTGATCTTCCAGTTTTTGATCTATTTTTGGAATACGATAAGCATCTTTTGAAAAACCAAGAACCGGACTTTGCCATTTGCTTTTTAATTCTGCATTTCCCCCCACATGATCATGGTGATGATGAGTATTTAAAATAACATCCAAAGACCAATTTCTTTCTTGTAAGAATTGATTCACAGGGGGAGCGGTTGAAGGATCCACCACAGCAGTTTTGCCCTTTGTCCTCAGGACATGAATGTAATTGTCCTCTAAATCCGGAATTTGAAAAACCTGCATAACAGACCCTTACTTTGTCATACTTCAACTTTTAAGTAAATAGATAAGAATATTCGTCGTATATGCAAGGTGGGTCCCTGCCTTCGCGGGAATGACTGTGTTTGATACAATAAACTTGACTGAATTCAAAAATAAAAGGAAACTTTATATTCTTAATTCACAAACAGGAGAAAGTTATGTCTGGCAAAGGTTTAGCAGGTGTTGTGGTTGATTCCACATCCATTTCACATATTATTCCCGAAAAAAGCTCCCTTCTTTATAGAGGCTATCCTGTTACCGAATTAGTTCAAAAAAAAGACTATCAGGATGTCGCTTTTCTATTATGGCAGGGGGAACTTCCCACCACCATGGACAAAGCGGCAAGAAAGATTGTTTTCAACAAATACGAAAAAGAAATAAAAGCAGACTATGAGCCCGTTGTTGAAGTTTTAAGAAAAATCCCAAAAGCACACCCAATGAGCGCACTTAGAACAGCCATTAGCCTTTTAGGCTGTCAGCCTCAAAACACCTGGGACAAAGACACTGATGATATCATGAAAAAAGGCTTAAAGATGATTATGTGCGCTCCTATTTTTATAGCGGCTCATTACCGCTTTCGAAATGGAAAAGAATTTATCCCCCCACGTCCTGGAGTATCTTTAGCAGAAAATTTTCTTTATATGTGTTTTGGAAAAGACCCCTCCCCTATAATGGTGAAAACACTGGATCGTGTAATGATCCTATATGCCGAGCACGGTTTTAATGCCTCTACATTTACAGCAAGAGTAATTGCCTCTACAACCTCTGACGTGTTTAGCGCTGTCTGCGGAGCTATTGGATCTTTAAAAGGACCTCTTCACGGAGGAGCCAATGAACAGGTGATGTACATGATGAAAGAAATTGGATCTGCTGACAATGTCGAAGCCTTCTTGTCCAAAGCTTTAGAAGAAAAAAGAAAAATCATGGGATTTGGCCATAGAGTTTACAAAAAAGGAGATGCCAGAGTTCCCTCCCTATATGAATGCGCTCAACTGCTTGCCAAAGAAACAAATAATACACAATGGATGGAACTTTATTCAGCAATTGAAAAATATATGAAAGAGAAAAAAAATATTATGCCCAATGTAGATTTTCCGGCTGGCCCTGCCTTGTATATGATGGGACTTGATATTGATTTATTCACTCCGATTTTTGCTATGAGCAGAATTGCAGGCTGGGTGGCTCATATTGTTGAGCAAAAGAAGAATAATCGCATTATCCGCCCCATGAGCTCTTATACAGGCCCTGCAGAAAGACATTTGTAAACGTTTCAGTTTTTATTTGCATTGTAAGAAAATTCAAGTTAAACATTTTCATATTCAACACAAATGGAGTACTAGAAGTGGCAAAAAAAAGTTCAATTGTGAAAAATGAAAAACGCTTTGAAAAAGCAAAGAAGTTTTTATCTATTCGAAGATCTTTGAGAAAAGCATCCATCAATATGAAACTTTCTGAAGAAGAAAGAACACAAGCCTTTTTAAAATTACAAAAATTACCTAAATCAACATGTTTAAACCGTGTGGTCAGACGCTGTGGACTAACAGGAAGACCCCGAGGTCACTTAAGACACTTTGGCTTGTCCCGTATTGCTGTTCGCGAACTCGCGCATAAAGGGCACTTGCCAGGTGTAACAAAAGCCAGCTGGTAATTGCCGGATTTTTTAATCCGGAGCAAAATATTGAAAAATTTCAACCCTATTGCTGTTTTATCTTCTCTTCTTGTTTTTCTTATTCTGATTAGTTTTAAGATTTTTCCAAAAATAACATTGAGTGCTTTGTCCTGGGTTAAAACTGTTTTTGTTCTAAATATTTCATGGTTTTATGTACTGGTTATTTTTTGTCTTTTTTGTTGTTGTATTTACCTAATCTTCAGCCCTTATGCCAAAAAAAGATTAGGTTCTTTATCTCAGCCCAAGTACAGCACTTTTACATGGATTGCCATGCTCTTTAGCGCCGGAATGGGAACAGGACTTTTATTTTCCGGAGTATACGAACCTCTTCATCATTATTTGTTTCCCCCTGTAGGAGCCGGATCCACTCCTGAAGCTATGGATCTTTCTTTTCAATTGACCATTCTTCACTGGGGGTTTTCCGGATGGGTGGTTTATACCATAATGGGTCTGGTGTTTTCTTATTTTTGTTTATACAAAGGTTACCCTTTTAGAATTTCCTGCATGCTTTATCCTTTTTTAAAAGAAAAAATCAACAGCCCTCTGGCATGGTGTATTGATATTCTTTCAATCATTGCCATTTTATTTGGAGTGGCCACAACACTTGGAAGAGGCACTATTCAAATCAACTCAGGCTTAAAGCATTTATTCGACATACCTTTTTCCGGAACAGTTCAAGCTATCATTATTGTGGTGATTACCTTATGCGCTACTTTATCCGTACTTTCAGGACTTCAAAGAGGCATTCGAAGATTAAGTGAAATAAATATTGTTCTTTGTTTCATACTTTTGGTTTTTATGTTTGTTGCCGGCCCTACTATTTATCTCTTTAATGCTTTTGTGGAGTACACAGGTGCTTATTTACAAAATTTAATTTCTGATATGACACGAATTAACTCTTTAGGCTCTGCAGAGTGGAGGTCACAGTGGACCATTCTTTACTGGGCCTGGTGGATTGCCTGGGCTCCTTTTGTTGGAACTTTTATTGCACGTATTTCTGAAGGAAGAACCGTCAGGGAATTTATTATCGGAACTTTAATGGTTCCAAGTCTTATTTCCATACTATGGTTTGTAGCTTTTGGCGGAACAGCCATTGAACAGCACATGACAGGTGCTATGAATTTAGAGCCTTTTGTACAAACAGAGTATTCTATTTTAGTTTTTAAATTCTTAGAGCATTTTCCACTTGCTCAAACTATGTCTTACATCACCTTGATTGCTGTAATTTTGTTTTTTATTACGTCCTCGGATTCTGCTTCTTATATTGTACATAATTTAGCATCTACAAAACCTAAAGTGAGCCGAAAAATTTACTGGGCTTTCCTCGAAGGGATTATTGCCCTGGTGGTTCTCTTTTTAGGAGGAATAAAGTCTTTGGAGCTTTTGGTGATTATTACAGCTTTTCCTTTTACAGTTTTTGTTTGCATTATTGTTTACGGATTTTTCAAAGAGCTGAAAAAACTTCCTAACTAATTTTTTCTGAATTCTGGACTACGAAGCAGTGCAGCTACCAAGTGGAACTGCTGAGCATTGAATATTTACAAGAATGACTCTTTCTTTTGTACATAGTCATTCCGGACTTGATCCGGAATCCATTTTCCATATACGATTGGACTCTAAAGCCAGTTCAAAATGACTTTAATTAATTCTCTTCAACAGGTTCTGCCACCGCCACAGATTGCTCAATATACTGTTCTTGTATGCGAGCTAAAGAAAAATATATGCGATTTTTTAAGTGTGTAAATATTACAATCTTTTTTATCTTTCATGAAGGATTAATAAATGTTAATAACAAATCCTCTATATAAAAAGAAAGTTTTTATTGATTTAATATTGTTTTTCAGATAAGAAAAGACTGTTCATCTAAGGAGAAAAATTATGAAAACAAAAAACATTTTAATACCTTTAGTACTTCTGCTTACTCTTCCTTCTTTAGCCAGTACGGAAAAAGAATATTTGTGTGGAAAAGAAGAGAGCAGTGTAGAAATAACGTTAAGTACTTACAGTTCTTCTTGCCATATGATAATTTCTATTAACGACCCTGAAACGTCCTCCGACTCCTTGGAACTTATTAATTATGAAAACATTGATACTTGTACAGCAAATTTAGAAACAGAGATATCAAAATACACAAATGAAGGTTATAACTGTCACCTAATCGGGCAACACAATTAAGTTCAGAATAAACTGGATTCCTGCCTACGCAGGAATGACGCTCTTTCGGCAAGGGTGACATTCTTATTACAGCCCTCTTATTTTTTATTGGAGCGGGTGAAGGGGCTCGAACCCTCGACCTCAACCTTGGCAAGGTTGCACTCTAGCCAACTGAGCTACACCCGCAAAAAACAAAAATGTAACACAAACATATAATCAAATCCACCAGACATTGTCAGCCATTTCCACCTGGTATAATATAAAAACCATGAAAACCATCTACTGCATCGAATGCCAAACAAAAAATACCTATGAAAGCCCCGGCTTTCGAGCCGTTTGCGATAAATGCACACACGATCTGCACATCTGCAAAAACTGCTCTTTTTATGACGAAAACGCCTATAACGAATGCCGTGAATCCTCCGCCGACAGAGTTGCAGATAAAGACAGAAATAATGTTTGCGAATATTTCAAACCACTGGAAACTCCACAAACTTCAGAAAAAAAAGAAGACCTTCTTAAACAAGCTGAAGCCCTCTTTAAAAAGAAATAAAAATATGAAAGCCTCTCACCACCCCCTCTTTCACAAAATCCTTCAACAGCTAAAAATACACAATATTCAAAATAAAAAACTCCTGATTGCAGTCTCAGGAGGAATCGACTCCATCAGCCTGCTGGACCTGATGACAGAAGTTTCAAGACCCTTAAAACTCAAACTTAATATGGCTCACATCCACCACGGCAAAACAAAATCCCCTTATAGAAATCAAACTCAAATTTTTGTCCACTGTCTTGCAGAAGGCCTAAATCTTCCTTTCTTTTCTAATAAGCCGACAGAGAATAACAAAAACTCAGAAAGAGAATTAAGAAAAATCCGTTACAAATACCTGCACCAATGGATGAAAAAATCCCAATCCGACTATCTAGTTCTTGCCCACACTTCCGACGACTTACTTGAAACACGATTGATTCGCCTGATCCGAGGAACCGGAAAAGACGGAGTTCAAGCCATGCGGTTTTTAAACCAACCACTGCTTCGCCCCCTGCTTTTTTTTACAAAAAGTGAAATTAAAAAATATGCCCTTTTCAGAAAACTTCAATGGGTTGAAGACCCTACAAATATTCAAACAAAAACATTAAGAAACTGGATGCGACACAAATGGCTTAAAGAATTAGAACAAAAACAAAAAGGGTCTTTCAAAAATCTAGCCCTCTCTCTTGAAAGACTAAGTGACATCAACGAAGAAGAAGACTCTTCTATTATTACTTCAAAGGGATTGGATAGAAAAAAAATGCTGGAGCTTTCCTACTACAATCAAAAAAAATGGGTTGCTAGATACATGAGAAAATCTCAATTAAAAAATTATGGATCAAGCCACATTCAGGAAATTTTAAAATACCTGCACCATAAAAATAAAAACCAAAAAATCCATTTACTTGGGAAGATATGGATTTTCACTCCTTCATTTTTAAAAATATCATCCAGGAAAAACTAAAAGTTTTTATCCAGAAAAACTTTACGGCCACTGACCAGATAAGAGCCTTTATGCCCCTCTTCAGCAATATAAATAATGTGTTCATCACTCTCTTTGTCATCAGGATAAATCTCTTTTAATTTAAAGTGTCCGGAGCGAATACCTCCCAAGTACCACCTTTGATCTGCAAGATAAATCAAATCCCCTATTCCCACACAAAGCTGATCACATATTTTCTGTGAAAGGCCCATTTCAAAATCTTTTAAATTTGAAGATAGCTTGACATCCAAATTTCGGACTGACTTTCCTCTTTTAAGGCTGGGCTCCCCTCCTTTGAAATTAAACATGGCTTTCTTTAGAGTATCCGCAGTTAAGCTCTCTACATTTTTGCCAGCGCCTTGAGCCAATACTTTAATAAAGCGGAAAACAGATTTGCCGGAAATGTTTTCCAAACGATCTGCCTTAGGAAAAATACTTTGAGTGACCACACCTGCCAAAGCCGTTACAAAAATACCAAAGGGAGCACGAAAGAAAATCAAATCCCCTTCACTTGGGCCTAAAAGAAATTCTCTTAAAGCATAAACAGGCTGAGGGTAAGCCATTGTTAAAAAGGTCACTGCAATTCCAATCAACATAGAAACACAAGCAGAAAAAGCATGGAAGTTTCTCCATAAAATACCCAAAAAAACGGTTGTAACTACAGGGGGAATAATAAGCATAATGCCCTTATAGTGAATAGACATCAAAGTGCCTTTTTGCTGATAAAACCAAATAACCAGAAGAAGCCCAATAACCATTGAAGTCAGCGACAAAAAACGAGCCATTTTTAAATAATGTCTTGCAGGAGCCTTTGGACGAATCAAAGGTTTGTAAATATCATAAATCCCAATGGCCGCCGCCGCATTAATAAGAGAGTCCACAGTGGACATCAAAGCCGCCATTAAAGCTGAAAAAACAAATCCCATAATCCATGGATTTTCCTGAATCACATGATAAGCAGTTAACAAGAAAGTATGATAAGAGTTGTCTATTGTCAGAAGAGAGTACCCTTCAGATAAAGCCCCTCCAACTGCGGCCTGCTTGGATAAAATAGATTTAGCCACCCAGCCCAAGCCTCCAATAACTAAAGCAGAAAGAGGAAGCGTAATCATCAGGTTTGCCAAAGCCGCCATACGTGCATGAGTGACATTTCGAATAGTCATAAACCTCATAAGAAAACCCTGATTCATATAGAGAAAAGCGATACCTCCCGCCAAGGCATCACCCCAGAAAATACCTGTGGTGTTGTAGCGAGGATTGGAGTTAAAGGGAGCTAAAGGCAAGCGATTCTCAATAGGCAGATAAGACCAAAACTCACCTATTCCGCCTAAGGCATACAGCCCACAGCCAATGACTAAGAAACCCACCAGGTAAAGAATCATTCCTTGAAATAAATCCGTAAAGATCACAGCAGTCTGTCCGCCAAGAGTGACATAAACACCTAAAAGAACTGCAATCACAGGAAGAGAAATTAGTGCAGGAATTCCAAAGATGCCCTCAATAGCCACACCAATGGTAAATAAATTATACCCAATATAATAAAAAATATAAGCAAGGATAATGAAGACACATAAATAACGGGCAACAGAGTTAAATCTTTTTTCAAAATATTCAGGGATGGACTTAATACGATTAAAATATAAAATAGGGAGCCACGCAAAAAGAAAAACAGGAAATAAAAACCAATCATTAAAATAGACATGAGTACTGCTCATACCTGTATTAAACCCCTGCTCTGAATATTTTAAATAACTGTAACCTCCGATTCCTGTAGCCACCATACTCATCATCGGAAGCCACCAGGCAAAGCGTCTGCCGCTAAAAAAGAAGTCAGTAATATTAGAACTAAATCTTGAGAAATAAAGACCTAAGCCGGTAATACCCACAAAATAGATCCCTAATACGACTCCAACAACAACCAGAGTTTCTACAGGAAAAGTCAATGAAAAATTCATAAGCCTCCCTGATAAGGACTATTAAGAGCCAGCCAAGTCCACCCCACATGAATGGAGCAAACACAAATAATTCCAATATGGATGATATAAAACCAGATACGATCCACACGAGAAGCCCAATTCACAGCCTCAAAATGAACCATTAAGTACGACACGTAAATATAAATAGGAAGACCTAAACCGTAAAAATAAAAAACACTCATCCATACCGGATCAATGAAATGTACACCCCTTTTTAGCAATAAGAGAATTAAGAATAAAATAATAAATAAAGAAGACGTTGCCCATCTCATATAATGATAGACTCCCCTGATTCAATCACAGTGAACTAACATAGAAAAAGATATTGCTCAAAGAAAAAATATGAAATAAGATTTCAGAGGCCTCCTTGACAAAAGATTAAGAGCAAGAGATACGAGAGATATGAAAATACAAGCCACTATAACAAAAACCCTTTGGATTTTTCTTATTGCCTGCTGTATGATGAGTTTACCTGCTTGTGCTAAAAATCCGAAAAAAAAAGAGATGAAAACACCTACCTTTAAACTCGACTTAAAAGTTGAAAAATATCAAATGCCAAACGGCTTGCGCGTTCTGCTTCATGCAGATCCAAAAGCCCCTTTGATTAATTATCAAACATGGTACAGAGTTGGAGGAAAAGACGACCCCAAAGGGCAGTCAGGCATTGCCCACCTGTTTGAACATCTGATGTTTCGTGAAACAAAAAAAAGAAAGGGCAAAGATTTTTTACAAGACATTCAATCCAGAGGTATTTACCTCAATGCCTACACCAGCCACGATCACACCGTTTACTATTTTAACCTTCCTAAAAAAGAATTGGAATACATTGCAGAATTGGAAGCTGAGCGCATGGTGGATTTAGTTCTGAATGAAACAAACCTAAAATTAGAACAGGATATCGTCAAAGAAGAACGAATGATGAGATATGAAAACAGCCCTCAAAATATATATATTGATCTTTTTGAAACTATTTTTAAAACCAGCAACTATCGATCCCCTGTGATTGGCTATAAAAAAGATATCAATGCTATCAGCATCAAAAATTGTCTTGATTTTTACAATACATTTTACTCTCCAAACAATGCTGTGCTGGTTATTGCAGGGCCTATTCATATTGAAAAAACAAAAAAAATACTGGAAAAGTATTACGGCCACCTAAAACCTGCAAAACTGCCCGACCGCTCTTACCCTGAAGAAGTTAAACAAACAAAAGCCCGGGCCAAAGATCTTCATCGGCCTGTTCAAACAGCTTCTTTTACTTTGGCTTACCCTCTGCCAAAAGCCAGCTCCAAAGAGTCTTATGCTCTAGAACTTTTAAGTTTTATTCTGGGAGGAGGCGAATCCAGCAGGCTCTATAGAAGCCTTGTAGAAAAAAATGCTGTAGCTGTCTCGGCTCATGCCAGTTCCTACTTCCTTGAAACAGAAGGTATTTTTTATATCTCAAGCGACCTTCACCCTCAAAAGTCCATAAAGACAGCTGAAAACCTTGCACTTAAAGAAATACAAAAAATTATCTCTGAACCCATTACCCAGGAAGAATTGGATCTGGCAAAAACAAATATTGTAAAAGCTCATGTGGACTCACTTAAAACAGCCGAAGGAAAAGCATCTCTTCTTGCTTATCATGAAACAGTATTTTATGATTACGCCCATTCGTTTCAGGAAGTGGATCGATACAACAATGTACAACTTGCAGATTTAAAAAAGGTTGCTCAAGTGTATTTAAAACCGTATCAACAAAACTTAATTCGTTTGTATCCAAAAAAATGAATAATTTATTACATTACAGCTTATTGGCATTTATTATGGCACTTTGTTTAAATATACAGGCAGAAGAAAAACCAAAAACCATGACCTTGTCTAATGGATTAAAAGTTTATCTTCTCGAAGATTCCAGTCTACCCTACATTCACTTTGAGCTGATTACCCCTTTAAACAGCACAAAAGACCCTAAGTCCAAAGAAGGCTTGTCTTCCTTAATGGCTCATAGCCTTGTACGCGGAACTCAAAATAAATCAGCACAGGAAGTGATCAAAGAATTGGAAAAACTTGGAACTAATCTGTCTGTACTAGCCACAAGAGATTACACCCTAATATCTGTAGACACTTTGTCCTGGAACGATGAAAAACTGCTAAATATTTTTGGTGAAATTATCACACAAGCTCGATTTGCTGAAAAAGAAGTGGAATTTATTAAAAAACAAACGCTTTCTTCTATAGAAAAACTTCCTGAATCTGCTTCCGCTTTCACAAATAGAGTTTTCTACAAAATCATATTTCAAGGACACCCTTATGCTCACAGCCCCCTTGGCTCTAAAAAATCACTGCAAAGTATAACTGCTGAAGAAACAACCAAGCATTATAAAATGCTAGTGCCGAGAGGCTCTCTTTTGGGTGTAACAGGAAACATACCAGCAGATATCAGACAAAAACTGGAAGATGCATTTAAAAATTGGACCGGCGGTGTTGTTGAAAAAAAAGGATTTTTCAGCTGGTTTCGAAAAAAACCAAAAGCCACAGAAGAACCTCTTCAACAAAAAGATATCCCTCAATACACTATTGTGCATAAACCCGGACAGGTGCAATCCAATATCCGTATGGGTTACGTAAGTATTCCAAGAACCTCCAAAGATTATATGGCTTTTCAAATAGCAAACGTTGTTTTTGGAGCAGGCGCTCTCAACTCACACTTAGGTTTGGAAGTCAGAGAAAAACACGGACTGACATATCATATTCGATCCACTCTTCAATCCTATATCAAACAAGGACTGTTCTATATTGTAACTCCCACTCGTCTGGCTGTGACTCGTGAAGCTATCGACCGCAGTTTGGATATCGTAGAAAAATTTCATAAAAATGGAATCACTCAGGAAGAACTGGATAGCGCTAAAAATTACTATCGAATGCAGTTATTAAAATCTTATGAAAAAGCAGAGAATCGGCTGTCCAGGCGTATGATATTAAATTACATGGGGCTCGATTATGATTTGGATGACTTAGACCGCAACTTAAGAAAATTAAAATTAAAAGACGTTCAAAAAGTAATTAAAAAATACTTTCTTCCGGAAAATATGAAAATTGTTATTTTCTCTGATCATAAAGAAATTCAGTCCCAGTTTAAAGACATAGACAATTTGAAAGTCGAAGGGTTTAATAAATTTCTATAAAAACTTTTTCATTTCTCGGGATTGCTGGCGCGCCTGTATCTCATAGTCCCCTCTGATTTTTTCAGCAGACTTATAAGCATCAAGCGCCTCTTGATATTGACCCAGATTATAGTAGGCAAAACCCATTCTTATATAAATAGCGTCCGCATCCTCGATATCAGGCTCTTTGGATAAAGCTTTTTTCATACTATCAATACTCGACTTCCACTTTCCATCACTTAGATAAATAACTCCAAGCTTCAGCCATAGTGTCCCTTTATCAGATTTTTCTGCCGCTTTCTTATAAGCCTGTAAGGCTTTATCTTTTTCTTCTGCACGCATCCAGCTGTCTCCCAAAATTTCATAATTTTTTGAAGAGCCTTTGACCTTTTCTTCCTGAATTGCTTTTTCCCAATGCTTTGCGGCTGTATAGGGAATCCCCTGATCCAACAGCAAACGTATAAGTTCTGCACTGCCACCTTCAGTGTCTAAAGGACGCACCTTATGCGCCAACTGATATGCGGCTAACGCAGAAGAAGATTTCTGCTTTGGAGAATTAAGAAAAACAGCTGACACTTGCCTCCAATGCATTTGCGAAGAAGGGTAAAGAGCCAGCAAACGATGTAAGGTCTGCTCAGCAGTGTCGTATCTTTTAAACTCCATATAAAGTGATGCTGAAAAACCCAACCATAATTTTCTAGGAGTCTCAGACATATTGATAGCTCGTTCAATTTCTGCCAAGGCTTCCTTCTTTTTACCCTTTTGATAGTAAATAAAAGCCAGCAGGGCATAAGCTGTAGGTCTGTCTTTATCTTTTAAGGCCATCCATTTTTGTACATAAGACTGAGCTTTATCGTAATTTTCCAAAGCCATATACCGGTGGGCTAAAGTCAGTAAATACTTCAAGTACTCATAGTAACTGACATGCTCCCCTTGCAAAGCTTGCTCATAAGACTGCACAGCTTGTGTATAATTATTATTCAGAGAGTAAATTTCTCCCAACAATAACAAGGCTTTAGCTTGTTCTGATGGATGAGAGTTTGAAGCATCAATAATCTCTTTTAAAGATTTACGGGCGCGATCAACATTTTCTTTCTTTGCACTCATCATCCATGTATGGATACGACGAAACTTTCGGCTCACTCTCTTTGACATTGAGTGAGTAGATTTTCTCTGAAGTCTTTTTTTAAGCGTTTGTAGATCCTGAGCAATGTCTTGCGACTGAGATAAAACAGTAAAAAAACTAATAAAAATATAAATTAAAGCGATAAAAACCCGCATACACAAATACCCTTGGGAACTATAACTAATAGCGCCATTAAACACAAGTTTTGAAACCCTAAAAAACCAATAGACGAAGAAAGTAAAATCATGTATTTACTAATTAAATACACACTCCAAAGGGGGATTTAATGAAAAAGTGGTTATTAATGGCTATCTTATGTCTGTCAGTTGCTGGTTGTGACTGGTTTAAAAGTGACAGCGCAAACGAAAATGCTGATGCAACAAGTGGTGATGTAACAGCAGGTGCGAGTGATGCAGGTACAGATGGTGCAGATGATGATAAAGCAGAGGAAAGCACTGACGACGACGCAGAAGCTTCTTAATCCTGTTCTATAAAAAAACCAGGGTTCATTCGCCATTTACTGCCTTCTTTAAGGTCTTGAATGTCGATGCCCTGGTTTTTTAATTCATCTCGAATTCGATCTGAAGTTTTAAAATCTTTACTCTCTCTGGCTTTCTTTCGGTCTTTAATCATCTGATCTACCTGATCCCGACTTAAAGAAGTTTTCTTTAATAAAATATTATCCAACTCATCCAAGAAGTCCAAAGGCTCTTGCTGAAATAAAGACAAGACAGAACCATACTCCTTAAAACAATCCAAAAACAATTGAGACAACTCCCGGTCTTCCTCGGAATAAGAGTCTTCCGGCAGAAGATCATTGAAAAATCGAATAAAAGAAAAAAGAACAGCCAAAGCTTTTGCTGTATTTAAATCATCGTTAAAAGCTTCTTCAACCTGCAAACGTGTTTGTCTGAGATGCTTTAAGAAAATTTCTTTATTGGAGCCATCGCTCTGACGAACCAGTGAAATTTTTATAATTTGCCTGGCTTTCCACAAAGCCTGATAAATACGAGAAAGACCGGACATTGCCTGATAAATTGTATTTTTTGACATCTCACTTACAGAACGATAGTGAGTATTTAAAACCAAATATTTAAAAATTTCAGCGTTATACTCAGTAAGAAAAGACCTCATAGTTTGAAAATTTCCTAAAGACTTGGAAATTTTCTCCCCAGACAGCTCAAACATATTATGATGCACCCAATACTTTACGAATGGGCCGGAGTGACACACTTCAGATTGAGCTTTTTCATTTTCATGGTGAGGAAAAATCAAATCCATCCCTCCACCATGAATATCAATAGAAGACCCCAAGCCTTTATGAATCATCACCACACACTCTGTATGCCATCCCGGACGTCCCTTTCCCCAAGGGGAATCCCAGTAAGGCTCCCCCGGCTTTGCTGTCTTCCACAAAGTAAAATCCAAGGGATCTTTTTTAGATTTTATAATTTCTATCCGACTACCAGACCTTAAATCATCAAGCTTTTTATGGCTAAGTTTTCCATATTTTTTAAAACTTCTCACACTGTAGAAAACATTTCCCTCTGCTGTATAAGCTTTCCCCTCCTGGACCAATTTCTCAATAAACTGAATCATAGCAGAAATAAACTCAGTGGCTTTAGGGTTAGAGTCATGCTCTTTTAAATTTAAAGAATTAAAATCTTTAAAAAATTCATCAATATATTTTTGAGCCACTTTTTCAGATGTGCTCTTTTCTTCAATAGCTTTTTGAATAATTTTATCATCCACATCTGTGAGGTTATAATGAAAAGAAACTTTATACCCCAGACTTTCCAGCCAAAGACGTAAAAAATTATAAAAAACAGCTCCCCTAAAATTTCCAATGTGTAACAGATCATAGACTGTTGGACCGCAACAATACATCAACACCTGAGGAGGATTCAGCGGCTGAAACTTTTCTTTTTTTTGAGTAAGGGTATTGTAAATAAATAAGCTCATTATGTTTTGATTATACGACACACTCTCAATGTATCAATATCTTTGTGCATTATTGCCCATCATCTCCGATAGCCTCTACAGGGCAAGACTCCATAGCCTCCTGGCAAGCCTCTTCCTCTTCAGAAGTTTCCGGTTGTTTTGAAACAAAAGCAAAAGCCGGCTCAACGCTGGTGTCAATTTTAAAATGCTTTTCAGCGGCCAGGATACAAGCATCACAGGCAATACAATTAGTATCTACATAGTATTTGCCTGCAACATTTCCTTTTGTTTTAGAGTTTGGATCCGCCATATCCCCCTCAAGTTTATTCCACTGTTACAGATTTAGCTAAATTTCTGGGATGATCCACATCATGACCTAAAGAACAGGCAAAGTGATAAGCTATAAGCTGTAAAACAACAACTTCCAATATGGGAGATAAAAACGGATGACAGGAAGGTATTTCAATATGCTGATCCGCCACTGACTTGTGGTTTTGATCTCCTATAGTCAATATAAACCCGCCGCGTGCTTTTGCTTCCTGCAAATTCATAATATTTTTACTGTAATAAAAATCCTTCATAGCCAAACCAATAACCAATACTTCCTGATCCACTAAAGCTAAAGGGCCATGTTTCATTTCTCCAGACGGATAACCTTCTGCATGAATATAGGCCAGCTCTTTCATCTTCAAAGCCCCTTCCAAAGCTATGGGGTAGTGAGGGCCTCTCCCCAAATATAAAAAACGTTTATATTTTGAAAATAAAACCGCTTGTTCTTTAATTTGTTCACTTTTAGACAAGACCTGGTCTATTAAGAAAGGCAAATCAAAAAGCTGAGACACCAAAGAGTGATCCTTTTGTTTATTCAAAGCCATTAAAAGCAAAAGAACAAGTGTTGAAGTAAAAGCCTTAGTGCTGGCCACTCCAACCTCCAAGCCGGCATTCAAATAAAAAGAAGCATCCACTTCCCGATCCAAAGAAGAATTTCTCACATTGCAAAGAGCATAACAGGTCACACCTCTTTTCTTCACCTGATGAAAACTGGATAAAGTATCTGCAGTTTCACCACTTTGGGAAATAAACAAAACAATATCTTTAGGCTTTAAAATTAAACTTTTATATTGGAATTCACTGGCTAAATCCACTTCTACAGGAATACCCACTATAGACTCCAGCACAAACTTGCCATACAGCCCGGCATAATAACTGCTTCCACAAGCCACAATAAAAATTTTTTCAGCAGACTGAAATAAAGGTGACGAAAAGTTAATTTGCCCTTTTTCTGTATAGGCTTTTAAAACACGAAGAGAAGAGTGAGGCTGTTCAAAAATCTCCTTCAACATATAATGAGCATAATCCTCTTTCCCTTTTGCCTGGTCTTCCTTCTGAATAGTTTGAATTTTCTTTTTTATCAAAGATCCGTCTGAAGAAAAAAACTGACACCTTCCATCCTGAATATGCACCAGCTCTCCATCCTCCAAAAAAGCTACACGAGAAGTCCATTTCTGAACCAACGAGGGCAAATCACTGGATATAAAAAACTCTTTTTCTTTTCCAAACCCCACAACCAACGGCGGGCCTTTGCGGGCGCCTACAATAGAATGAGCCTCATCCTCACAAACAGCCAAAAAAGCAAAAGCGCCTTCCAAGAGTTTTGTGGTTTCAAAAACAGATTGAAAGAAATCACCTGTTCGGGAATAAAAATCGGAAATCACACTGGCAATAACCTCTGTGTCCGTTTGAGATTGATAATTATATTTGAATCTGGTTTTCAGCTCTTCGCTGTTTTCAATAATCCCATTGTGCACCAACTGAATTTTTCCCACTTTATGGGGGTGGGCATTTTCCAAAGAAGCAGTTCCATGTGTTGCCCATCGAATATGCCCAATACCTAAAGGGCCTTCCAACTTTTCTATTTTCTGCTTTAAATGATCCAAAGAGCCTTCTGCACGAACCCTTTTAAATCCTTCAGAAGTTTTAATTGTCAAACCGGAGCTGTCATAGCCCCGATACTCCAATTGCTCCAAACCCTCCAGAACAATATCCAAAGCAGAACCAGAGCCCAGATAGCCAACAATACCGCACATATTATTTTCTCTTTTTATGTGTTTCTTCAGAGCGGGCGACAACCAAAGTCTCTTTAGGTACATTTTTGGTAATAACAGAGCCAGCTCCCACGATAGACTTCTCCCCAACTTCCAAAGGAGCGACAAGCATAGAACCTCCTCCTATAAAAGCACCGTCTTTAATGGTTGTTTTATATTTCTTCCTATCGATAGCATAATTACACGTCACAGCCCCACAACCAATATTCACTTCTTTTCCAATGACAGAATCCCCTAAATAACTCATATGAGAAGCCTTTGATTTCGACCCAAAGTTTGTATTTTTCATCTCTACAAAGTTACCCACTTTGCACTCTTCTCCAATCACACTGCCAGGCCTTAAGTGAGCAAATGGTCCGACCACACTCTTAGAGTGCACCTGAGCCTTTTCCAAATAACAGGAGCTTTTAATATGTACAGAATTTGCAATTTCAGAATCAAAGATAAAACAATTTTGTTCAATAGCACAAAAAGCTCCTATAGAAGTTTTCCCCTTTAAATAAACACCCGGATAGAGAATACTGCCTTGCCCGACTTGAACATCCTCCTCCACATGAACCTGTTGAGGATCAGGTAAAATCACACCCTGACTCATAAGCTCCTGATTTTTTTTGTCAAAAATAAAGGTATTGGCTAAAGCCAGATCCTCCTGAGTGTTCACTCCGCAAGCCACATGGATTTCCACTTCCACAGGCGCTACTTTGAAACCCTGACTTGAAGCTATAGAAATTAAATCTGTCAAAGGATATTCTTTTTTTGGATTATCATCTGTAATTAATTTTAAATTATCTTTTAAAATTTCTGTTCGAATAAGCATCAATCCGGTGTTGATCTCATTGATAGACTCCTCCTCTTCTGTAAATTCATAATGTTCAACAATTTTTACAATTTGATCTCCGTTTCGAATCACACGTCCAAACTGCTTTGGATCAGAGATAAAGCAAGTGCCTACAGAAATATCCGCTGAATTTTCCAAAGCTTTGTCGCAAAAACTTTTTAGATCTTTAGGAAAAATCAAAGGATGATCTCCATTAATAACCAAAACATAAGACTGTAATTCCTCCAAAGACAGATGCATCAAAGCCCCTGCAGTCCCGGGTTTTGATTTTTGAGAAATAGGCTGAGCCTGAAACGACCTGACCACAGGATGAACAAGGTTTTCAGCCATTTGAGTAATGACTCGAATATCGTTCAAACCCGCTCCATGAAGAGACTGTAAAATACGAGCCAGTATGGGCTTGCCGCCCACAGGATGAAGAGACTTCGGCAAAGATGAATTCATTCTTCGGCCCTGTCCGGCACTTAAAACAACTGCTGATATCATATTGATAGAAAACACTTGCTGATAACCTTACAAAGGTCAAGGTAAAAATCATCTTTAGTCCAGATGAATATCTTTTTTAAAAAGATTTTTTAAAGCTTAGTTATAATGGAGAAAAGGAAATCCCATGACCATAGAACCTGTGAGCCGTGATCCCAGCCCCCTTGCAAATGAAACAAATGCAATCCATGAGCTGAGAAAACTAAGAAATATTAAACTTAAAATATTTCAAATTCATTCTGTTCAAAATATGCACTTTTTTATCACAAATGTATTGCCTAAATTATGTAGTATAGATCACATATCCATCCAGCATATGAAAAACTCTCCACAAAAAGGAGACTACCTGGCCCCTTTAACATCTATACCAGAACACTCTTTGTGTTTTTCAAAAAAATCTGCATATAAAAGAGGTGAAAAAAAAAATTTAAGCAGTATTGCTGAGTCCATAGACTCTAATTTACAAAAAATAGAGACTTGGGAAAGACTGCAATCCCTAAAAGAGGAATGGAAATCCACATTTAACGCCATACCTCAGCCTATTTGCCTGACAGATCAGGATTTCAATATTTTAAGTACAAATAAAGCCTTTTTACAGCATACAAAACAACTAAAAAATAACATCCACAGAAAAAACTGTTTTGCTGTTTTCTTTGGAAAAACCCTAAGTGCACAGGAAGAAAAATTCCTGTTAAAATCATCTATTTTAAAATCCTGTAATCATAAAAAAATGATTTTTGAACTTAGATGTCAAACTTTAAAACACAACCGAAAAGGGTCCATTCAGATTATTATTTTCACAGACAGAACAGAAAAAATACAAATGGAAAAAAAAATATCCCGTCTGGCAGATTCGGCTGAAATGGGAATTATCACAAGCAGTATCGCCCATGAACTGAACAACCCCCTGGCCGGCATCCAGGCTCTTTTACAACTCACCCAACAAGCTCCCTCTTCATCACCCACCAACCCACAAAGACTGGGCACAAAAGAACAAGTGAATGAAATGCTCTCAGCTGTTCAAAGATGTCAACAGATCATTCATCAACTTTTAAAACACCACTCCAGTCCAAATTTAAAATTTCTAAAAATAGAGAAGACAAAAGTCTAGATGAACTCCTCTGCGTATAGAGACCTCTCTTAATAATAAAGTCTATATTTTTTATAACTCCATCGCTGAAGAGGAAACCTTCATGTATGATAAAAAAAGATTTTGGAATTTGGAAAATGAAAAGAAGAGTTCTAATTATTGATGATGAAATCTCTATGCGCCGGGCATTACAAAATGCTTTTGAAAAGGAGGGCTACTCTGTCACCACACTAGGTTCTAAAAAAGAATTATCCCAAATAGCGCAAAATTTACATTTTGATTTAGCTCTGGTAGACATGATTTTACCTGACGGCAACGGTATTGAACTTATATCTCTACTTAAAAAATCTTATAAAAATATCAAAATAAATATCCTCACAGGGCATGGCTCTATTGATACAGCCATTCAGGCCATGAAAGAAGGGGCTTTTCACTTTTTCACCAAGCCTTTTTCTGTAAATGAAGTGCTCAATATCTGTGAAAAAGCCTATAAGCAAACCCAATTGGAAAAAGAAAACCAAAATTTAAGAGCTTGCATAAAAAAACAATACAGCTTTGAGCATATTATCGGGCAAAGCGCTCCTATTATAGATCTTTTAAAAATAGTCAAAAAAGTATCCCAAACAGACGCTACCGTCCTGATTCAGGGGGAAAGCGGTACAGGAAAAGAGCTTATTGCAAAAGCCATCCATTTCAACTCCAGTAGAGCTAAAAAACCTTTTATCCCTGTACATTGTGGAGCCATACCAAAAGATCTTTTGGAAAGTGAATTTTTTGGCCATGTTCAAGGGGCTTTCACCGGAGCCTACAAAGACAGAGTGGGAAAATTCCAGGCGGCCAATGGAGGAACCATCTTTTTAGATGAAATTTCCACAATGCCTTTAAATCTACAAGTAAAGCTTCTCCGTGTTTTACAGGAAAAACAATTTGAACCGGTGGGCTCCAACCAAATCATAGACTGTGACGTTCGAGTCGTTGCCGCAACAAACTCCAACCTTGCAAAAGAAGTGCAGGAGAAAACATTCAGAGAAGATCTATTTTACCGCTTAAACGTTATACCTCTTCACGTTCCTCCTTTAAGAGAAAGAGAAAAAGACATCCCCCTTCTACTAAAGTTTTTCATTTCTGAAATGAATAAGAAAAATAAATATAAAATTACAAAAATTTCCGCTCCCGCTGTCAGCAGTTTACTGTCTTACAACTGGCCTGGAAACATCCGTGAGTTGGAAAATCTGGTGGAAAGACTCTGTGTCCTCAAAGAAGAAGGAACTATAGAGTTAGAAGACCTGCCTTCACAATATAAAAAGATCTCTACGCCGCCGCTCAGCAGTTTTCATATCCCTGATGCAGGCGTAGATTTCAAGTGCACAGTCAGCCAATTTGAAAACAATTTAATTTTAAATGCTTTGGAAAAAACCAATTGGAATAAAAATCAAGCCGCTCATCTCTTAAAGATGAACCGCACCACTTTAATTGAAAAAATGAAAAAAAGAGATATTACACAAAAAGATTCTGAAGACGAATTGCCAGAAAAATCATCTACTTTGTAGCACTTTCCAAGGTTTATATATTATTTGAATTGCTTAACGTACACCGGATGAGTCACGTGTTTCAACACTATCACTTGTTGTACCCACATCATCATCTGCCCCCACCTCCTGCTCAGAGGTTTTCGCTACACATTCATGATTATCACTACACACCTGATTACTCTTACAATGAGGATCTCCCAGGCATTGAACACATCTGGACATTTTAAAACTACCATCTCCACAGTGTAGTAGCTAGTATATGATCTGACAGTTACCCGTGTCAGTGGCTGTTTTAAT
>JAPPLG010000033.1 GCA_028819545.1 Bdellovibrionales bacterium
AGTTATGTGAGAGGGCTAGAGAGTAATTTTGTCAGCGAATTAGTGAACACATACAATCCCCGCGAAGGCGGGGATCCAGGTGAATGATGAATAAAGATATATTTTTTAGCAGACATTGCGGCAAATGGATTTTAACGGGAGAGCATATCCTGGTGCGCGGAGGGCATGCCCTGTCTTTCCCTTTAAGGGAGCTTTGTTTGGATATGCAATATAAACCGAATGCCCCTTTGTCTTTTTTGTTTGATAGGGAATTTTCAGATTCTAAGAAAAATAAATTTTTTGAATCAGCTGTGAAACAGGCATTTTCTCATATAGGAAAAGAGCCAGCAGGGGCTTTTTATTTATCTTCAAAAATTCCTTTGGGGTATGGCTTGGGCAGTTCAGCTGCATTTTGTTTATCTTTGTCTGATCTTTTTTTTCAACTGGGTTATATTCAAAATATTGTAGAGTTTGCATGGAATTTAGAGCATACTTTTCATGGAAAAAGTTCTGGCTCGGATATTCAAACTATTTATCATAAAAAATCTTTAATTTTTAAATCCTCTAAAAATTTTGAGTTTTTCGAACCGAAATGGCATCCGCATATTTATTTATACAATACGGGCATTTCTTCTTCGACGAAAAAATGTGTGGAAAAAGTTTCTAATTTGTTTGACCAATCTCAAGAAAAATCAAACACCATCTATAAACAAATGGAAAAATCTGTAGATCAAAGTATAGAGGCTTTAAGTAATCCCTCTAAAGGTTTAAGGCTTTTAATTCAGGCTATGACGGAGGCTTGTGATTGTTTTGAGGAATGGGGTTTGTTGGAGCCTCTTCGTCCTTCTATAGAAAAATTAAAGAGTTTAGGAGCTTTGGCAGTAAAGCCTACAGGTGCAGGAGCTGGCGGATATTTGATTGGTTTATGGAAAAATTCTTTGCCATCTTCTCAGTTAGATGATGAAAACTTTCTCCCCATTTCTCTTTAGTTTTTTAACTTAAAGTGCTATATATTTTATCATAAATTTTAAGTATTAGTTGCCCAAATAAATGATCGGCGTTTAACCTACATTGATCCAGAATTATATCAAAACTTTCATTATTATTTAAAGTATCAAGATGTTCTCTTGTTAAAGTGTCTTTTTGTATTCTATATGTTGTTAAAATTTCATTATGTATTATTTCAATGGAGTTTTTATTTAAATGATCTAATTGATTCTTTTGTCTGTCATTAAAAATTTGGATATTGTTTTTACCTAGATCATTTCCTGTATGAATAATTCTATTTCTAAAAAATAAAATGATAGCTAGATAATATCCAAAACTATTTTTTAGACGTTCTACAGGTGGCATATAAGATATATTTGTTTTTTTGATGAAACGGGTGATTGGGTTATTTTTGCTCTCGACAATGAATATATCAGAAGCATAAGAGTGTTGAGATGTGTTTTTTGGATTATGTAATAAATAACATAGTAAAGTGCATCTTTCGTATACTCTGGCTTGTAAAGCTAACAATGCGATTAATAACTGTAACCTAATGTCATGGTGTTTTAGAAAAATTTGTTCTGTTCTTGGGGGTATGTTGCTCTTGTATTTAGATATGGTTTCCTCAAACAATGGCTGATTTTTTAAACAAAAATCATTTTTATAATATATGAATATATAATAATTTTCAAAAAAAGACTTTCTATCTATTAAATCAGATTGCACTGTTATAAGTTGACTAAGAATCTTCTCAAGATTCTTTTTATTGCCAATACTATTTTGACTGCTGATAATTGCACGTATTTTGTTAGAAAGTTGATTCAGGTAATTAGATAAAGGGTCTATATATGTATTCATTTTTGTCGTTCAATTACTAGTGTCTTTTCCGTTTCTAGTCTTTTTTCATCTCTATCTAATCTCCATTTCATAAATTCTATAATGTTAGGATCTCTTTCTTGCTCGAAGTCTTTTTGAGCATTTGCCACTTTGCTGTAGAAATACTTGGGTACTTCGCCGTGTGCTCCGCTAAATGTTTCAACTGTCTGGCTTAAAAGATCTGAGAAAATAAAATTTTTCTGTTTATCTGATTTTGTCACAGCTATTTTACAAGCTAATGTTGCAATTTTTCTCCAAGATTTAGAATTGATAGGATAATATCCGGCATAGCGAATCCATTCGCATTCTTTTGGTATATCTTTTAATGGTTCACATAGAAAAGTTTTTTCTTGAATTTTTTCACAAATCATTGAAGGTATAAAACAGCCCTCTGGATCAATTCTTGTAACAATTCTTGGAAGAGTGTAGTGTAATAGGCTTTGATGACCATTAAAGTTTAATAATACTTCAAAGGCAGATTTAACTTGTTTAGATGTAGAGTCTTTTTGTCGGATTGGATCTACAATTTTTATAAACTCATCCTGTAAAAAGATGTTTTCCCATGAAGAACCCTTAGCTTCAATCAGTTGGAGCCTTTCTTTAAGAATCTTCAAGAAATCTTTTATTGTGAACTTATTTTGTAATTTTAACTTTATTTTTAATAAACTGTCGCTAAATACGTACTCATTTCCATCCATTGATGGAATATATTTTAGTAAATTCAATATGAAGAAAAATGTATCTTTTCGAACTTGGGTAGAATATTGTTTCTCAAAGATAAATCTGTATTCCAATCCTTTTATGTACTGATGAAGTATTGTATAAGCATTGTTTAATTGTGTTTTTTCAAAAAGTGTATGTATTAGTTTTGTAGATTGATTAAAGTCAGAGCACAAGCTGACACCTAAAAAGTGACTAATATAGAAAAGGCAGTTTTCATTAAGAGTTTCTGAGAGAATTTTAGAAACAAATTTAATTTTTTTTGGTATTAAGTTGTACTAGTTACGATTTGATCTGACAAAGGTTGAAAAGATAAGGGTTACCCG
>JAPPLG010000020.1 GCA_028819545.1 Bdellovibrionales bacterium
GGTAACCCTTATCTTTTCAACCTTTGTCAGATCAAATCGTAACTAGTACAAATAAGGATAAGAGATGGAGCTTTAATTCAGGTGAAAAAAAACCAAGCAACAAGGCCTCAAGTACAAGCTTTATTTGGAGAAATGATTGCTAGAAAACAAAAAGTGGGGTTATTTATTGCAAGGTCATTTCCTGATACGGTAAAAGACTGGGTTCATTCCTTAAGACAAGATGGATATGTTATTGAACTAAAATCGTGGGAACATCTTAAAGCACATAGGTCAGTGATATCAGAAGTTACTGCTCATCCTATAAAAAAATCGATTGTAGCATCAGATTCAGAAATCCAAGAAGTAAGGAAAAAGTCTTACGACAAAAGAAAAAAAGTGGGCAATAAACGAAAAATTAGTAAATCAGTGAATAATACGAAAGTTACTACGTCTAGCCGAAATAAAAGCACGCTCTAAGAGATGATCTAAGTAATCCCATCGATAAAAAAGGCGCTCTATTACATTGCTTTCAATAGGGTTATCTGGATCCAGTATAGCGATTTGTTCACTAATGCAGTCTATTTCAGTAGAAATCATTTTTAGTGTATACTTAGTCATTATATAGATTGTAATAGGCAATATTCATTTAGAAGTCAATCTCTTAAAAACATAAAATAAAAAAAAGTTTTTGTTTGTAAAGTTTATGGAGTTTATTTAAAAACTTTTATGTCTTTATAGAGTTATAGGGGTATGATGAATTTTATTTATTTTGGATTGCTGTTAATTTTAGTTCATTGCTCGACAGTTGAGAAGGTAAGGCGAACTGATTTCTTTGAAAAAGAGGAGAGTCTTATTTTTAATAAAGCCACTTCTACCAGTGATCCCAATGTACGTATTGATGTTTGTGGGAATCCAATTCATTTTGATAAATACTGCAACAAAAAATTTAGGTGCAATAAAAGAAATAAATTAGCTAAATATGGTTGGGAAATTGATCATATAAAACCGATTAAAAGAGGGGGTGGCAATGAATTGAAAAACCTCCAACCTCTTCAGTGGTTGGTAAATAAGCATAAGGGTAAGAAATGGCCAATCACTCCAAAAGAATATTGTTCTAAAATTAAGAGTATCTTTTATAAAACGTTTGCTTCAGAATGATTTTAAATGTTCGTTAAACTACATCTCGTGCGGAAAGAGCCTCTTCTTGGCCCGATAGTAAGTGCGCGGCGATAAAGATAAAAAATTAATGAGATAAGGCATATAAATGCAGGAAAACCTTTCTGCCTGGGAGGCAAATAAACTTTCTTCAGCTCCCACTCTCATCAACTCTCCCCAAAAAGGGTTAAAGCTTGCATTGGCTGTTGTAATTTTTTTAATAAGTTCACGATCTAATTTTTCTGTCTGTCTGATAAGAGAATGAATTTTTTTGTTGTGGTTTTTATGGTTATTTTCTATTTGATCGGAAAAGAGTTGATGAATTTTATTTTCTATCGGAGTTTTTTCTCTCATTAATTTTTTAATATCTTCATAAAGGCCTTGGTTATTTTGAATTTTCTTTCTTTCTTCTGCCAGCTCTTCAATAACTAAGGCTGTTCTCCAGCCGCACTTTTGTTTTAATAGAACAACGTCGGTATAAACTTGATCACCAATATATAAAATTTCATCTTCCATCAGTTGAAGCGATTGAGTGAGGCTTTCAGCGCATCCAAACTGATAGAGCCCTCCTTTTGAAGGAACAGGAATGCTGGCCTGAACTTCAAAAGTTTTTTTATCCAGCTCTTGGAAATCTTTTTGTTTATGGAAAAAACTCGGCTTATGTGCTGATGTGATAATAATTTCAAATAGATCCATCCATGAAGAATGTTTTTTTAAAAATGGTGTAATTGTGTACTCTAAAAGGAAAGTTGTGTAATCTATAGAAGAATTGGTTAAAAGAAAAAGTCTTTTTCCATGTTTGATAAGTTTTTCCAATTCCACTGCAATTTGAGGGTTTCTATGAATGTATTGGCCTGGATCCTTCATCACTTTGTGCTTGATATCGTTTTGCGTATGAATGGCTTCAACCGTTTGGCAGATGTCTGAAAATATTTGTTCTGTTGTAGGCAGGTAAAGGCCTTTGTTTTTAAGTTCAATCAACTGCATATAAAGAGAGGTGTAAGCAATGTCAAAATGGGACTCAATAAATGAAAAATGCGGATGATCTAGGCCAAAATCGATATAATCAGCCGGATAAATTTCTCTTCGGTTGGTGTAGTTGATTTGAGTTTGGCCTTTAAAAATGGTTCGTATGGAGCGGTAACGGGAGAGTTTTAAGAAGTTGCCTTTTTGAGTGTCAACCACCAAGCCGCGAATCACAAGGTTGGGGTCGAATTTCAGTTTTGAAATATCTTTTGGATATTGTTTTTCCGCAATTAATTTTTGAGCTAGTACTTTATGAGTTTCATTTTCAAAATTTTGAGTGTTATAGCGAACTAAAGTGTAGTCCATATCAAAGCCAATTGCTTTGATTTTTCTCATATTTAAAGTTCTATTAACAAAAACTTGGTTGGACTCATTCATAATCTTAAAGGTTTTTAGTTTAACAAGATTTGAGACCAACAATCAAGGGAGCTGGGGAAAAGAATTGCTTTTCTTATAATTATGTATCTGTTAAATCCTTTGTCCATATGGATGTATTGAATAAAGAACAGGCAATGTCATTGGCTATAGAGCAAGCCCGGCGGGGCTTAGGGAGGGTTTCTCCCAATCCTCCTGTTGGAGCTGTGATTTTAAATTCTAGAGGTCAGCTGATTTCCACGGGTTATCATCAGGCTTTAGGAGCTGATCATGCTGAAATTATGGCACTTAAAAATAATAAACATTCTTTGGAGCAGGCTGTACTTTATGTGACTTTAGAACCTTGTGCTCATCAGGGGCTGACCCCTTCTTGTGTAGATCAATTGATAAAACTGCCTTTTTCCAAAGTATGTATAGGTTTAAAAGACCCTAATCCTAAAGTTTGCGGTCGTGGCATCAGGAAATTAACTGAGGCTGATATTGAAGTGGAAATGTATGAAGGCCCTTTAACAGATCAGCTGGAAGAGCTCATTGAAATTTTTTCTTATAATATGAAAGAACAAAAACCTTTTGTAGCTTTAAAAGTTGCTTCTTCTCTGGACGGCCATATTGCAGTTTGTGACAGAAAATGGATTACAAATGAATTTTCCAGAGAGCATGTATCCTTACTTAGAGGGCATTATGATGCTGTCTGTATAGGGGTTCAAACTTTTTTGACAGATAATCCTCGTTTAAACTCCCGTCACCCTCATCTTTTAGACCAGGACAATACAGTGATTCTATTGGATCCGGAGGGTTTGAGTTTTTCTTCTTTAAAGGATTCTCGTTTACTTCAAGTGAGAGACACTTCAAAAGTAATCATAGTGACTCAACAACCACCTGCATCTCTCCCTGTGCCTTGTGGTGTAATTCAACAAAAGGAGAACCCTTTTAATTTGGATCAACTGTGTGAGCAACTCTTTCAAAAAGGTGTTCGCTCTATTCTGGTGGAGGGGGGAGGTGAGGTTTTTTCATCTTTTCTGGAAAAATCTCAAAGAATCTATCTTTTTTTATCTCCATTTTTGGCAGGAGACAAAGGTCGAAAACGCTGGTGGAGTGAGGAAATGGACTTTCCAGTCCATTTATCTTCTGTTTGTACCTCAAGTTTTCAAGAGGATCTCCTGATTACAGGACTACTGGCAAAAAAAGAGCCGTGAGCTATTGAGGTCTTTTTTCTAATTCCGATAAATAATACATGGAGTTCCATAAAAGACATATTAAAATTTTGATTGTAGATGATGATGTCAATTTCGTGCACAGTCTGAGTAATATGCTGGGAGGCTTAGGGTATGCTACATCTGTGGCTTTTTCACCTGTAGAAGCTGAGATATTAATTCGACAACAGCCTTTTCATATTGTGTTTGTAGATTGCTTAATGCCGGAAATGGATGGCTATTCTTTTGCTAAAAATATTGAAAAAGAGTTTGGCATTTCTATTAAAGTATTGTTGATGAGTGGTGTGTTTAATACCAGTGACATTAATTATATGGAGCATAGAAACATTCTCTCTATGGTTAAAAAACCTATTGATCCGGAAGCTCTTAAAGCTGAAGTTGAGTCTGCTATTAATCAAATTATTGAACCTGAAAAAGATCAGCATTTAGCCGCTTTGCTTTGCGATCAATCGACTTCACTACAAAATATTTATAAGCTGTTTAGTAAGGTAAAGTATCTCAATGAAGGGGATATATTATTGTTATTTTTCTATTTGCTGTATTCAAAATCTGAGTCTATTTTATCTATATCTGATGAAAAACATTCTATAGAAATTGGACTGTCTTCTGGAAATGTTGTGTATTTTTCTGAACAGGATCGATCACGGATAACGTCATACTTTGCTCAAAATAATATTTTGCAAGAAGAAGAGTTGGTGCCTTTTTTAGATGCTAATGGGACAGAGAACTTGCATGGTTTGATCGCACATGGACTGATTAGCCCCCATCACTATGTTCAATATGTGAAAGATGGTGTGAATTGGGGAATTGAATATTTTTCAAAAAAAACTCGAGTTCATGTTCAATTACAGCAAAACCCACTTTCTGAAGATGAAGATATTGAACAGGACCTGGAAGTAAGTTTGAATGCTTCTCAATTTATTCAACATACAACTCGATTTATAGAAACGGATCTTTCTCTTAATTTTTTGCAAGGTTTAATGGAATCCCTCAAAGAGTATCGACTGCATGTGGATGACAGTCGGAGAAAGGCTTGGGGAAAGTATGTGATACTGCCTTTTAAATTTGTTTACGATCAAATTGATGATTTGAAGTCGTCAACAAGTTTAAATGATTTATTAAGTATGTATCCCAATGAGCAAAATATAGTTTACCGTATTGTTTTTTGGTTACTGTCTCAGAACGTTATTACTCTCAAACAAGATACTCTTGCTCAATTGAGCCAAGTCTATGTGGATAGGTATAAATCTTTATACAAAACCATAAGGGGAATGGATTTGGTAAATATGTTTAAGTTCTTCGGTTGTACAAATACATCTGATCTCAATCAAATCAAAAAAGTGTTTTCTAGTTATACAGAGCATAACCATGTGGATGTATTTTCTCAATATTCTCTGGAAGTTCAAAAGTGGGTGAATCAATGCCATCAGGTTGTCATTAATGCTTATAATGTGGTGGGGGACAGCCAGAAAATGAAAAGCTATCAGCATAAGAAGCAGATGAAAGCGGCTCAGGATATTATAGAAGTGGAGAATTTAAAGAAAGATGTGCAAAAATTAATTCAGCATACTAAGTATGGTGAGGCTTTTAAACTGAGTCAAAAAATACAAGCTCAGGCAAATACTACTAAAGCCATTAAAAATGAGATGTTTTTATGGGATACTGTTATTGAAATTGAACAAAGTGAGTTTTCAATGAAAACACAAAAAGTAAGGTCTATTTCTGAACAGGTGCAGACAGTTGTTCATCAGACTAGTCTGCCTATGGATCTTTATTATTATGTTTCCGGTTTGCTGGAAATGTGTGATGACAATAATGAAAGAGCTGAGTTCTTTTTTCAAAAATCATTGAAAGAAAATGCCGGTTTTACTTTGGCAAAAATTAAACAGCTTAAGTTAAAAGATGCTGGAAAAAGCCAATTTTTAAATCTGGAAAAGTTGTTAACAAACAAAAAGAAAACCGCTTAGTCATTGCTCACCCCCGCGTGTTCACGTCATCTCTGCAATACGAGTCATCCCTGCGAAGGCAGGGATCCAGAAATATTTCTATTTAGTGTGCACCAAACAAAATCCTCCGAGGGGATTTTGAAAATTGGTCACCTGCCCTTTGTAAATTCTTCCTCCCAAAAGCTGTATTTGATCCTGATACACATAAGCTCGAATATCAAATTTCCATTGATCCTGATTTATGGGGTCTTTCCACGTTTGAGGAGGGATATACTCTTGCACAATATAGTTTTCTAATTCTGAAAATTTCTTCTTTGTAATGCTTTTACCTCTATAAGATCCACCACCTCCGTAGCTTTCGATAGGTTTAAAAAAGAGTGTTTTTTTATTTTCCCATGCATCTTTTCTGGCATCCAATAGTTCAGAGGGAATTAGAATTTGTTGTAATAAGTTGTCAGCAGAAATTTTTGAGTCCTCATAAAGAAGACAAAGGTTTTTCTTATAAGCTAGAATAGAATATTCTTTCGGGTTAGGGCTAAAACAGGATGTTTGTTGTTCATAAGCTTGCTTTAATAAAGAAAATTTTTTTAGATAAAAATCTGTTAGTCTATTGTAGATAAAATCAATTTCAATGTGACCCGGATCAATAAGTTTATCTTTCTGATTTATTTTTAAATTTTTTACATCCAGAACTTTGGTGTTCCATCCCCAGTTGTTCATGAGGTCGTGATACATAAAAAATTCAAATTTCATTTTTTGCATATCAATATTCTCGTCCACAATAGCTGTATATGAAGGGGGTGTAGAGGAATTAGAAAATAAATGCCATTCTTTAAAAAAGGATTCTCTCAAAAGTTCCAAAGCCTTGGTTTGAATTCCATGTGATTTTTGAATCAGGTCAGTCACCAGAAAACCGGAAGCATTGGTATTGATTTCAATCAATCGGGGGTTGTTTTCCTCATCCAAATGAAAGTCATAAGCCATCAAAACAGATTCGTTTTTTATTTTTACTTTTGCAATTTCCGGCTTATCCAAAGGTAAATTTTCCCGGCTCCATTGATAAATAGTTTTTACAGCTGTTTCCATTTTGGAAAAAGCGGATGCAGGGATTTCAATAGTAAAAGGAGAAACACAATTTAACAAATGCTCTTTCACAACAGGTGCGGAAGGATACTGTTTTTTTAATTTTTCAATAAATGTATTATAAAATGACTGCATGCTTGTTCTTTGATATGTATTTTACTTGAGGGGAAGTTTAAAAACAGCTAATAAGTGCTTATGGATATTATTTCGTGGAATGTCAACGGCATTAGAGCTTGTGCCAAGAAAGGTTTTCTTGAATTTTTGGAGCAAAAACAACCGGATACTCTTTGTATTCAGGAAACTAAAGCTCATATAGACCAAGTGGAGGATCATCTAAAAAATCCTTCAGGATATCAGTCTTTTTGGTCTTTGTCGGAAGTCAGCGGTTATTCCGGTGTGGCCACTTTTTCAAAAGAAAAACCTTCAAAGATATCCTATGGAATTGGGATTTATAAGTTTGATCGGGAAGGGCGCTTTGTTATTACAGATTATGGTGATTTTATATTGTTTAATATTTACTTTCCAAATGGCTCTAAAGACGAAATACGCCACCAATTTAAGCAAGAATTTTTAAAACAGCTTTACTATCATTTAAGCCGCTTAATTTTAAAAGGCCGTCAAATTGTTGTAGTAGGGGATTATAATGTAGCCTATTTGGACATTGATGTTTTTGATCCGGAGGCTTTGTCTCAGGCTAGTGGTTTTTTACCCGAAGAACGAAAATGGTTTCAGTCTTTTTTGGAATTGGGTTTTGTAGATGTGTACCGGCATTTTTATCCCAATCAAAAGAACAATTATACATGGTGGTCTTATCGTGAAAATGCCAGAAAGAATAATCGGGGATGGAGGATTGACCATATTTGTGTCACGAAAGGGTTGGTTTCCCGTTTAAAAAAGTCTGAGATTTTAAAAAATGAAATGGGTTCAGATCATTGTCCTATTTTGCTTTCTTTTTAAATTCAATTGAGAAGAATCTATAGTTAAGTTATTGAAAAATAATTTTGTTTTCAAGTTGTAATAGATGACTCTTATATGTTATTTGAGGATTTTGGAAAAAGGATAAGTTCGATGTTTCGTCAAGCCCATCATGTGTTGTCTTCTGTAGAAGAAATTGTCTCTGAGTTGAAAAATAAGAGAATGGTCATCATTGTAGATGATGAGAATAGAGAAAATGAGGGAGATTTGGTGTTTCCTGCTGAATTTATAACAGCAGAGCAGGTGAACTTTATGTCTCATTATGGAAGGGGGTTGATTTGTGTTTCTTTGGATTCTGAAATAGTCAATCGGCTGAAACTGCCTCAAATGATTCCGGAAGATGTAAATTCTTCTCCAAATAAAACAGCTTTTACTGTCAGTGTAGAAGCGGCTTATGGAATTAGTACAGGTATTTCAGCGGGAGACCGCGCCCGCACTATTCAGATTTTATCTTCTCCAACATCCAACCCGGAAGATTTGACCCGTCCAGGGCATGTGTTTCCTATAAGAGCCCATAGAGGGGGTGTTTTAAAAAGAGCCGGTCATACAGAGGCTTCTATTGATTTTTGTCGTCTGGCCGGTCTTCGGCCGTCAGCTGTAATTTGCGAAATTATTAATCCGGATGGTACAATGGCCAGGATGGATCAACTGGCAGAATTTGCAAAAGAACATCAATTAAAAATTGGATCTATTGAAGATTTAATTCATTACCGTGTTCAAAATGAGTCTTTTGTAGAAAAAAAAGATCAATTTGCTTTTCCAACAGCTTATGGAGAAGACTTTAGGGTTCATACTTTTTGGGATCCTATTCATGAAGTTCAGCACTTGGCTTTTGTAAAAGGTGTAATTTCAGAAGAGCCTATTTTGGTTCGTATGCATACAGAATGTGTAACGGGAGATATCTTTGGAGATTTAGTGACGAATAGCGGGAAGTATTTAAGAAAATCTTTTGATCAAATCAATCAACATGGCCATGGTGTGGTTGTTTATTTAAAAACTCCTTCAGAGCCTGCACGTTCTTTGAATCGTGTTCGCAATCCAAAGAATTTGAAGATGCTTTCATTAACACATAAAATGGGAATGGATGCTAAAGACTATGGAATAGGGGCTCAGATTTTACGTTCTCTTGGAGTAAAGAAAATGATTTTACTCACTTCTTTTCCTGTAAAACGAGCTGGTATTAAAGGTTATGGTTTGGATATTGTCGAAACTCGATCTCTTCATAATATTTCTGAAGAGAGTTCTGACAAGAGTTCAACAATATAAGAAATATGGAAAAATATAGAATTGGTTTAGCTGTTTCAGATTTTTATCCGGATTTAGTCTCCTCTTTGGTGGATGGGGTTCAGCAGGTTTTGGATCCTTTGGATCATGGAACTATTGCACTTCTTCCACCAGTCATGGCTCCCGGATCTTCTGAATTGCCTTTAACTGTTGATTGGCTTTTTGAATACTGTCAGTGTTCGGCGGTTATTGGTTTGGGAGTGGTGATTCGAGGCCAGACAAGTCACTATGAATCTGTTTGCAGAATGGTGGAGCAGGGGTTTATTCAGGTACAGCTCAAAAGATCAAGGCCTGTCATTTCAGGGGTGATAATGGCAGAGTCCTTAAAGCAGGTAAAAGCCAGGTTGACCCTTGAAAATCACAAGGGAAAACAAGCGGCTCGGGCTTGTTTAAAGATGTTAAATCTTTTTGAAGAAATTAAAAAATCTTAATATATAGCTTTACCTTTGCAAACCTTCACTCATCAGTTTCGGTTGACACTTACACTGCCTTGTCCCCTTTGCAGATAGGGATAGAAATCCAGAACATCAGAAATATTTTTGTATAAGCAACTCAAGGTTCAGACATGCGTTTTGCCGCAGAGCAAACTTCAAGTCTGCTCTGCGATCAAAGTCGAACTCACTTGACTCGCTTATACAAAAGTATTTCTGATATAAAGTATAGTGGCAGGTGGCCCCTTGCCTTCGTAGGGATTGTAAATGCAGGGGTGACGTTCTTATACAAGAGTGGTGTAGAAGATCAATACTGGACTTGTCTGAAGAAGCAAGTTAGTCAATTCTAATATTAATCACGTCACAAATAGGTTTGATTATGAAATGGACAAAGACTTCTATTAGAACTTTAAGAGAAAACCCTGCTTCAACTTCCATTAAAAGCCATACACTGATGGTAAGAGCGGATTTTATTCAACCTGTTTCCTCCGGACTCTTTACCTATGGCCCTTTTATGGTGCGCTCTCTTCATAAACTGGAAAAAATTATTAGAGATGAGTTGAATAATCAGGGCTGTGTTGAGATTTATATGCCTATGGTTCAACCCCGGGAGCTTTGGGAAGAGACAAAGCGTTGGGATGATTTTTCAGAAATTCTTCAAAAAATAAAAAACCGAAGTAAACAGGAATTTTGTTTAGGCCCTACTCATGAAGAGGTTGTGACAGATTATGTTCGACAACACGTAAAAAGTTACCGTGATTTGCCTTTTAATATTTATCAAATACAAACAAAATATCGGGATGAGTTTCGTCCTCGTTTTGGATTGCTTCGTGCCCGGGAGTTTTCTATGAAGGATGCCTATAGCTTTGATTTGGATAAAAAATCCGCTTTGGAAAGTTATCGAAAAATGGAGAAAGCTTATCACAATATTTTTTCTCAACTAGGTGTGCAATACTGTTCTGTGCAGGCAGACAGTGGAGCTATTGGAGGAGATTACTCTCAGGAGTTTCATATTTTGGCGGACGAGGGTGAGGATACGCTTCTTATTTCCAAAGATGGCAGTTATGCTGTAAATAAAGATTTAGCCAAAAAAGAAGATTTGCAAAAATATGACATAACAGAATGTCGGGGTATTGAGATAGGGCATATTTTTTATTTGGGGCAAAAGTACTCCCAAGCTATGAAGGCCGGCTATTTGGATCCTCAAGGCAAAACTCAATGGATAGAAATGGGTTGTTACGGAATTGGTTTATCAAGGGCTATTCAAGCTGTTGTCGAGCAAAGTCATGATTCAGCAGGAATTACTTGGCCTCAATCTATCTCTCCTTTTACTGTTCATATTAGCGCTTTGAATATTCAAACTTCCAATAAAGTACGTGAGCAGTCTGAGACACTCTATGATGTTTTGTGGTCTCAGGGTGTGGATTGCTTTTTGGATGATCGAAATGAAGCCCCGGGAGTGAAATTTAAAGATGCAGATTTACTGGGACTTCCAATTCGAATCACTATAGGGGAAAGAGATTTGGAAAAAAATCAAGTGGAAGTGGTTTTTAGAAAATCCGGTGAAAAACAAAAATGGCCTGCCGCTCAAGTGGAAAAAAGAATTTTGGAGTGTATTCACAAATAGAAGAACAAAAGTCGTCTGGATCTTCAGACAGCCATAAATTAATGAAATATTAATATTTTATCAGGATCTTAAATAAACTGTTTTGGGAAGGAATGAAAAATTTACATCATTACATCATTACATCAATGTCATTGAAATTATTCATCACTTGCTTTAAGGTGTTTTTATTCTTGTTTATAAAAAGGAAACTTGAAAAGGGGTTCAGGGATGAAGATTTTTAATTATTTAATTTTATGTTTATTTTATTTTTCTTCAGCTGTCTTTGCTGTAGAAGATTCCAGTGAGATTATTTCAACTTTAGATCTTCTAGTTGATGATGAAAGTATTTTACATACTAATCAAATGGAACAAAATTTACTGCACCTGGCAGTTTGGTAAGAGGATGTGACTGTAGTTCGTTATCTTAATAAATAGGGCTCCCTCTTTAATAACAGGAAGAGATGAGGATGGAGACACTCCGTTTTTATACTCTTGTACTATAGGTAATATGGAGATTGCTGAGCTTCTGCTTTCCACAGAACAAGTGGATATTAATGAATCTAACAATGACGGGTTCACCTGCCTTCATTTTTTAGCGGATAACCTGCATTTAAATATGATTCCTTCTATAGTTGCAAAAGGAGCAGATCCTTCTTTGCCGGATGAGGATGGAGATCTGCCAGCTCATGTTCTGCTCAGGAATCTGCAAATGAAAGGGATGTTTCATTTTTCGGCTCCTGAACCTGAAGAGGTTGAATCAGCATTTAATTCATTAAATAGAGTATAACAGTAAGTGCAATCTTTAGATTATTTTTTTGAAATAAAGTGAAAAATTTACATTTTTATATTTAAGTGTATAAATAATTTGAAAATACCAGCATTATGAGCAATTATCATTAGGTGTAAACCTTGTTATGGTGCTTGCATTATGAGTTTGATAGTCAGATGCTTTTTTAGCCTGTTTTTGTTATTAAGCCCTGCTTTTATTTTTGCACAAACGGACAATGAGTCTTCATCCAATACTGTGGGAGATCTCAACAAGGATGGAGTCTCTGATTCTAAAGATAAAGCAATTCTCTTGTTGCTTCTCAATAGAAATAGGGAAGTGGAATTTGAACCGGAAATTAGAAGTTTTACTGCTCATCCGAGCCGTGTTAATTTTGGTCAAAGCAGTACACTTCGATGGAATGTGACAGGGAATCCAACTTCTGTTTCAATTGATCATGGTATAGGGGATGTTACCAATTTAAAAAGCATAGTGGTCAAGCCTCAAGTCACAACGACATACACCTTAACAGTTGAAAACTCTGAAAGTTCTGTAACAAAAGAGGTTACAGTTCATGTGAAACCAAAAATTGTGTCTTTTACCTCTTCACCCCGCATTATTACCTCAGGAGAAGAAAACACTCTTGAATGGAGTATTGAAGGAGAGCCGACAGAAGTCTCTATTGATCAGGGTGTAGGTGTGGTCACCGGCACCAGTGTGAAGGTCAGCCCTGACAAAACAACAACCTATACAATTACAGCTGTTTCATCAGGGGGCTCGGTGAGCCGTAGGGTTACGGTTCGTGTAAAACCAAAAATTATTTCTTTTACTGCTAATTCGGCTCTTGTCGCTCCAGAAAGTGAAGTGACTCTCTCGTGGGAAATTAATGGGGAGCCGACAGAAGTTTCTATTAATCAAGGTGTAGGGGATGTGACAGGCCTCACAAAAGTCAGTGTCTTTCCAAGTACAACAACGGTGTACACAATCAGAGCGGCCAATCAACATGGATCCACAACACAAACGGTTAGAGTTAATGTTAAAGATCTCCCTGTTGTTACATCCTTTACGGCCAGCAATATGGTAATAAGATCAGGTGAATCTGTTTTGCTGGGATGGAGAGTGACAGGTGGAGAGACTATTTCTTTATCGAAAACAGTAGGCTCCATAACAACTCAGGAAAATATTATTGGAACCAGTAAAAGGGTCTATCCAAGAGAGACAACCACTTATACTTTAACAGCTGAAAACTCTTCGGGCAGTGTGACTGCAACTATAACCATCTATTTTTTAAGTATTGCAAGTTTTACTGCTGATCCTTCAGTGATTGCTGAGGGAAATAGTAGTGAACTCGAATGGGAAATAACAGGAGAGCCGACAGAAGTTGCGATTAATCAGGGTGTGGGGGACGTCACTGGTTTGACATCTACTTCTGTTTCTCCCGATGTAACCACGACATACACTTTAACAGCAACAAAAAGTCATGAAGGAAGAAGTAGAACTGTGACAGATAGGGTTCGGGTTACTGTTGATGATGTTCCTGTTATTGAATCCTTTACAGCGAGTAACGCAGTAATAACTACAGGTGAATCCACTTTACTCAGTTGGGACGTCACAGGAAGCAGTCCTCTACAGGTTTCTTTATCAAAAACAGTGGGCTCTAGTACAACATCTGTACTTTCTTCTTTACCCGGTAATTCAAGCTCAAGGCAAAGCCCTGTAGTCACAACGACTTATACACTAACAGCTGAAAATGAAGTGGGAACAGCAACAGCTGAAATCACTGTCTATTTTTTAAATGTTACAAGCTTTGAAGCTTCCCCTTCAACAATCACTGCAGGTGGAACCAGTGAGTTAAGATGGGGTATCGATGGAGAGCCAACGGAAATTACGATTGATCAGAATGTTGGAAATGTCACTGGCTTGACAAATAATTCTGTCAGTCCTCAAACAACAACAACCTATACATTAACGGCTGTTAAAACGGTAGGTTCCCAAGAGAGAACTGTGACTGCACAAACAACACTAAACGTACAAACTCGTCCTGTTATTGAATCTTTTACGGCTAATAATAGAGTATTGGTTTCAGATGACAATACTTTGTTAGAGTGGAATGTTTTAGGAAGCGACCCTGTCTCTATTTCTTTATCGAAAACGGAAGGCACTACAACGACGGCTTTACTCTCATCTGTGCCTAAAAGTTCCAGTTATACTCAAAGTCCGACACAAACAACAACCTACACATTAAGGGCTAGAAACTCCTTAGGGACGGTGACAGCCACAGTCACAGTTTATTATTTAAATATTAGTAGTTTTACTGCAACACCTTCATCAATAGCTCCCGGAGTCAGTAGTGTTCTGGAATGGGATGTGGATGGAGAGCCGACAAGTCTTTCCATTGATCAAGGTGTGGGAAGTGTCAAAGGTTTAACGACAACATCTGTCAGTCCTCAAGCGGACACCACTTATACATTAACTGCAACAAAAACTGTGGGGAGTGAAACTGAGACTGTCACAAAAACAACAACTGTTGATGTTGTACCTCTTCCGGAGATTACATCCTTTACAGTGGATGTTCCTTTTGTTGTATGCGACACTGGTTGTGCGGGAGCCACACTCAATTGGACAGTTATGGGAGCTGATTCTCTTGCTATTGACCAGAATGTGGGGGATGTTTTTGGCTCAATATCGACATATGTTACACCTGATGAAAGCACCACTTACACTTTAACAGCAACTAATTCTTCGGGCTCAGTGACAAAGAGTGTGACGTTGGATGCTTTCAAAATAATAGAATTTACGGCGAGCCCTTCAAGTATTACATCAGGAAGCTATAGTGTTTTGGAATGGGATGTCGATGGAAATCCGGACTCTATTTCTATTGATCAGGATATTGGAGATGTGACAGGTGTTTCCAGCACTATTGTGACACCTTCTACAACAACTACTTATGAGCTAACAGCGACAAAGGAAGACACTGCTAATTCCGTAACAGAAACTCTTACAAGTACTGTAACAGTCACTGTAACAACATCTATGAATATGGCTCCAGGGCAGAGTATTCAGGATTGTCCGGAATGCCCAAAGCTTCTTTCTATTCCAAGTACTTTATTAGGGCAGGGCTTTGAAAGTCCAAATGAATTTTCCGCTGTTGGAATTAAAAAAATCACAGGGGCGGAATGGCAAGCCTGTGTTCAGGATAATATGTGCACAAATTATAATTTTTCAGATGATCAGTTGAATCGTTCGATGAACAATATCAATTTTGTAGATGTTTCGTTATATCTGGATTGGTTATATCAAAAAACGGGAAAAACCTATCATTTATTAGGGGATCAAGAGTGGAATTCAATAGTGGATCAAATACGTTCTGGAAATTTAAGAGAAAATGCCGGCTTTCAAAATTTTGTTATTGATGAAAGCAGATTAGACTCATCTCTAACAGGTGTTATATTGGATTCAGGTTTTCGTGTAGTTAGAGATATAGATTCTGTAGATCAAAATTAACTCTTGAATGTTTGTCAGATTTGATTTTTAAATTTATTCTTTTATAAACCAACGGCTTCAAGCAGTTCTTCCATAAGTCTTTCTTCATTATTATTGGGATGAGACTCACCACTACCTGATATATCAGTTCCATTTATTTGTTCTTTTTGTATATCATACAATACACCTTGATTGAGTCCCAGGTAAACATCCCATCCTTCCCATTTTCTGCCGTAGAAGATATGCGGGTCTTTGGGTATTTCTTCCGGTTTTTCCTCTGATGCCAGCCATTGTATAGCTTCTTTCTTGCTTTTAAACTGGAGACTTTGAATATATTGTTTGGATTCGGCGTAAGTCATTTTATTTGAATCGTGTATTGTTAAAAAATCTCTTGTGTTTGTCCATTCCTCATAGAATACATGAGGTTCTTCAGGAAAACTTGGAGGTCTATCCTCAGATTTTAACCATTCTTTAAGTTCTTCTACTGTTTTTATGCCCACTTTATTAAGGGCATAGTTTTGAGCTTTACGGAAAGCCAGCATCTTTAATGTACCGAGGAAATGTTTCCAACCTTTCCATCCTTTATTCGCATAGATTTCATCTGGTTGAGCTGGCATATTGTCAGGGAGCTCTCCATTTCTCTTCATTGTACGATATTGCCTGCTGGATCTGATGTTATGTTGCTGAGCATATTCTTGAGCTTGCTCAAAGTTTCTAAATTGTTTTTTGGGTCTAGTAATATTCTTTCCTTCTGTACCTAAGAAGTGTTTCCATCCTTTCCACCCTTTGCCTGCATAAGTTTCATTTGGGCTGGAGGGCATGTCGTCAGGCAATTTCCCGCTTCTACTAAGTTCAAAGTATTTTGGGCCGGAAAGTATTCCTTCTTGTTGAACGTATTCTTGAGCTTGCTCAAAGCTTCTAAATTTTTTTATGTTTCTAGGAATATTTTTTCCTTCTGTTCCTAAGAAATGCGGCCAACCCTTCCACCCTTTGCCTTTATAAACTGTCTCTGGATCTGCTGGCATATCAGGAGGCAGTTCTCCATTTTTTTTGCGTTCCTGATATTCTGTGCTGTATATTATCCCTTCATCTTGTACATACTTGCGTGCTTGCTTAAAACTTTTCCACTGTGTACCTAAGAAGTGTTTCCATCCTTTCCACCCTTTGCCTGCATACATTTGATCTGGATTATAGGGCATATCAAGAGGGAGTTCTCCCTTTTTTTTGCGTTCTTGATATTCTGTGCTGTATATTATCCCTTCATCTTGTACATACTTGCGTGCTTGTTTAAAACTTTTCATTTGCAGTCTTCCTAAGAAATGCGGCCAACCCTTCCATCCTTTATCTTTGTAAGTTTGATTTGGATTGGAAGGCATATCATCAGGGAGCTCTCCGTTTTTCTTCATTTCTTGGTATTGTGTAATAGATTGGATGTTATGTCGTCGGATATAATTATGAGCTCGTCTGAAAGTTCTAAACTGTTTATTGCGGTTTGCTACACGATTTGTACCTAAAAAATTCCCCCATCCTTTCCATCCTTTGTTTGCATAAATTTGATCTGGTAAAGCAGGCATGTCATCAGGGAGCTCTTCGTTTTTTTTTAACTCATTATAATGTGCTCTGGATCTTATGTTTATTTGTTGAACGTATGTTTGTGCATCTTCATAGCTTCTAAATTGTTTCTTTCTTGTAGAAAGAGAACGTTCACATTTATCGAAAGAATAACCCGATAATGGGGACAGGATTAGAGAATAAAGAAGTATGACTCTTATTTGTTTTACCACAGTATTAAGCTTTTCTGTAAAAAGATAGATTTTCTAGAATATGGTTAAATGAATCAAGTGTTTATTAATTTTTATACTGTGTGGAATGTATGTGGGATGTAAAATTTACACTCGATTGGATTTTTTTGTTTAATATGCTAAACAACATAAAAAATATTGTAATAGACTGTTGCTCTCGCGTTTTATATCATCCAATGTCTCTTTACCTCTAAGAGGACTGTTCTTTAATAAATTCCAATATTTTTTCAGCATGCCCGGAGACTTTTACTCCTCGTTCTTCATAAATCACCTGGCTTTTGGAATCCAACACGAAAGTGCTTCGGGTGATAAAGTTTTTTCCTAAAACTTTTTTAAATACTTTAAAGAGACTGCACAAAGTTCCCTCTTTGTCGCTTAAAAGATCAAAGCTGTATCCTTGCTTGGCTTTAAAAGATTCATGCGATTTAATGCCGTCTCTGGAAACTCCTATAATTTCAGTATTGTGTTTTAGAAACTCTTTATGGAGTTTTGTAAAATCATGACCTTCTTTTGTGCATCCTGGAGTGTGATCTTTAGGATAAAAATAAATCACCAGATTTTTCCCCTGAAAGTCTTTTAATGAACAGGATTTGTCGCCTGTTAAAGGGTACGTAGTCTCCAAGTCTTTATCTTCTATTTTTACTGTGATGTTCATAGGATAAATAAAATACTGTTCTTTCTCCTATGAGGTCAATCTTTTAAAAGAGTATTTCAGTGTGTAGCTTTAAATGCCGAAAGAAAAAATATGAATATAGATTCAATATTTGGGATGGAATCTGATTTAGCATGGATTCTTTTGTTTTCTCTTATTGCTGTTGTTATAGGTGGATTGTTGTTTTTTACTGCCAGAAGGAATTACAAGCTGGCTAAAAAAACAAGGAGCTGGTCGCAGACAACCGGTACTATTATAAAATCAGATATTTTCTCGTCAGGGGGTTTTTCGTCCGGGCGTAACGAAAAATATTCTCCGGAAATTCATTATCGTTATGTTGTCGATAAGCAGGAATATCATTCTTCCCAGATTTTTGTTGGCAGTCTTGGAAAGTCAGGGAGTCATATGTATGCTGATAAATACGTGTCCAAATATCCTGTAGGGAAGCAGGTGAAGGTTTATTATGCTCCAAATATTTATCAACTATCACATAAAGAAAAGTGCGCAGTATTGGAACAGGGGGTGAACTATAATCTTTACGTTTCAGGGTTCCTGGGGGTTTTGATAACCGGAGCAGGAAGCGCAGGCGCCTATTTCATCTTACAGCAGGAATATACACATGGGGTATTAATGGCTATAGGCTCTATTGCTTTAGGAATATGGCTGGGTCATAAGTTGTCCGGAAGCGCGGTCGTGGGTCGTAAAAAATATAAAGTATCTCGCAACCGATTATTTGGAAAAATTCCGGGGACGGATGGTTTTGCGGGAGGAAGATCCAATCAGATTATGGATATTTTCTTTAAATCAGGGGACTCTGTCTTGTCGAAGAGAAAATGGAGAGTAAAAGTCAAATAAGCCTCTTTGCTTTCATTCTTGGTTTATTAAAATCCAATAAATCTACCGTCAAAAAAGCTTGTTCTCAGAAATACCTGAAATAACTGTATTTTTTATAGGCATCTTTATTTTTTTATTCATGACGCTTGACAAAACCCTCTTTTGAATACAATTAACGCTATGAGTTTATCATTAAATCACCAATTGTTAGGAGGTTGAGGGGCAATGGCGCAAATTCGTCCATTACATGATCGTGTAATTGTTCAGCGTTTGGCTGAAGAAGAAAGAACCAGAGGCGGTATTATTATTCCTGATACGGCTAAAGAAAAGCCTCAAAAAGGCAAAGTTGTTTCTACAGGAAAAGGTAAAATCACTGAAGACGGCAAGCTTTTGCCTTTGGAAGTGAAACCTGGAGATGAAGTGCTTTTTGGCAAATATGCCGGTACTGAGTTTAAAGTTGAAGGGGAAGAATTTCTCATGATGAGAGAAGATGATATTTATGGAGTTATTAATAGTGGAGGTAAAAAATGAGTAAAGAATTATGTTTTAGCAGTCAGGCAAGAGACTCTATTGCCAAGGGAGTGAATATCCTGGCGGATGCAGTCAAAGTAACACTTGGGCCTAAAGGCCGCAATGTGGCTATTGAAAAATCTTTTGGTGCACCTCTTATTACCAAAGATGGTGTGACTGTTGCAAAAGAAGTGGAATTAAAAAATAAATTCGAAAACATGGGCGCTCAAATGGTAAAAGAAGTGGCCAGTAAAACTAACGAAGAAGCTGGAGACGGTACAACGACAGCCACGCTTTTGGCTCAAGCCATTTACTGTGAAGGCTTGAAGTACATTAGTGCTAACCAAAATCCCACTAAAGTGAAAAAAGGAATTGATAAAGCTGTGCAAGCTGTTGTGAAAGAGCTTGGCAAATTATCTAATCCTGTAAAAGGGGAAAAAGAAATTGCTCAGGTGGGAACTATTTCAGCAAACAATGATGAAGAAATTGGAAATATTATTTCTGAAGCTATGAGTAAAGTGGGAAAAGAAGGAGTTATCACTGTTGAAGAAAGCAAAACTTCACTGACAGAATTGGATGTGGTTGAAGGGATGCAGTTTGACCGTGGGTATTTGTCTCCTTACTTTGTAACAAACTCTGAAAGAATGGAAGTGGTTTTAGAGGACTGCTATCTATTAATCCATGATAAGAAAATTTCTTCTATGAAGAATATTATTAAAGTGTTGGAAGCTGTCGCTCAAGCCAATAAGCCATTTCTCATTATTGCTGAAGATGTTGAAGGAGAGGCTTTGGCAACTTTAGTTGTGAATAAACTTAGAGGAACTCTTCAAGTGGCCGCTGTAAAAGCGCCTGGTTTTGGTGACCGTAGAAAAGAAATTTTAGAAGACATTGCTGTTCTGACAAGTGGAACAGTGGTGAGTGAAGATATGGGCACAAAACTGGAAAATATCGGTTTGGAAAATCTGGGCCGGGCAAAACGAGTTGTGATTGATAAAGACAACACAACAATTATCGGAGGCTCTGGAGATAAAACAGCTATTCAAGCTCGTGTGAACCAAGTCAAAGCTCAAATAGAGGAAAGCACTTCAGATTACGATAAGGAAAAACTCCAGGAGCGATTGGCAAAAATAGCTGGTGGAGTGGCTGTGATTCATGTTGGAGCTCCCTCTGAAGTTGAAATGAAAGAAAAGAAAGCCCGTGTGGAAGACGCTTTAAATTCCACTCGTGCCGCTGTTGAAGAAGGCATTGTGCCTGGAGGCGGAGTGGCTCTTCTTAAAGCTTCTCGTGCTCTTTCGGATTTAAAAGTTGATGATGACGAAAAATTTGGGGTGAACATTGTTCAAAAAGCTTGTGAAGCTCCTATCAGGCAAATTGCTTTTAATGCAGGCTTGGATGGAGCGATTGTGCTTCACGAAGTATTGTCTCATAAAGGTGAAAATCACTTTGGCTACAATGCCTGGACTGGCAAATATACAGACCTGGTTGAAGCTGGTGTGATTGATCCTAAAAAAGTGGTTCGTTGTGCTCTGGAATATGCGGCCAGTGTTTCTTCACTGATGTTGACAACAGAAACTATGATTGCTGATGAACCAAAGAAAGATAGTGCTCCAGCAGGTCCTCCTATGGGAGGAGCCGGCGGCGGCATGCCTATGATGTAAAAATAAGGCTTTTTACACAATATAAAAAACCCGGAGCTAAAAATTCCGGGTTTTTTCTTGATTCTTCAAGCCAATAAGCCGTTTGTCCTAATAATAGAGGGGGACAAATTGTTTATCTTTCGTATACTTGATTTTATATTTCGCCTGTTTACCACTGTAATGCTGGTGCTGATTTTGCAGATTTCAGTTGGTGGGAAGACTTTAGAAGACTATTTGATGAGTTTTATTCAAACTTCCAATTCTTTAGCTCCGGTTCGGGATATTGCTTATTCCAGTGTTCGGAGAATTAATCCGAATGTGCAGATTAAAGAGGTGGAAAAAAGATCCCCTGCTTCTATTTCTCCTTCAGGGCAAGGCGGTCTTTTGGGGCTAAAAACAGATTTCTTTGGAGAAATTTTAAAAACTGTGCTGTCACAGTACACACATCTTATGAAAGATATGTTGAAATCCACACAAGGGATTGAAGAGTATCCGGTGAATGTGGAAAAAGAAATAGATAAAGTGACAGAGGACGTAAAAAAGAAAGACATAAAAATAAAAAAACCTTCTTCTGCTTCTGCAAAAGAAAAAGCTTCCACTCAGTAGTTTTCTGTAATAATCCATGTAGGATGCTGAAAATACTTTTTGCAGATAAGACAACAAATGAGTTCGGCTTTAAAGCAGAGCGACTGAAAGCCTGCTCTGCTTTAAAACGCATGTTTGAAATTTGAAGGCTTGTCTGCAAAAAGTATTTCAGCAGAATATGTAATACTTTTGCTTCTTTTTTTAAAAGAAGGGACAATGGGTTTAGAAGATATATATATTTCAATTACGGAAAAGGCGGCTTTGGCTTCTTTTCATCATATAGGCCAAAACAATTCCAAGCAGGCGGATCAGGCGGCGACAGAAGCTATGCGCTCGGCTTTTAAACAGGCTCCCATTGATGGAAAAATTGTAATTGGTGAAGGAGAAAGAGATCAGGCTCCCATGCTTTATATTGGAGAGAAAGTGGGCAGGGGTGAAGGTTTTCCTGAGCAGGATATTGCTGTAGATCCTTTGGAGGGAACAGGTTTATGTGCCAGAGGTGAAGAGGGTTCTCTTTGTGTCTTGGCCGCAGGCGGGAAAAACAAATTACTTCATGCTCCGGATGTATATATGGATAAACTGGCCTGTCAGCAAAAAGGTTTGAGTATTCAAAATTCAGTTTCAGAAAATATACAAATTCTTTCAAAAAAATTAAATAAACCTGTTTCTCAATTAAAAGTGGCTGTCTTGAAAAGAGACCGGCATAAAAATCTTATTCAGGAATTAGAGTCTTTAGGTGTGGATTTGATTTTATTTCAGGATGGAGACGTTCTGATGTCTCTTTTGACGTGTATAAAGGGTTTTAAAGAATCTATTGATTTGCTTTTAGGCTCAGGTGGAGCTCCGGAAGGGGTGCTTTCTTCTGCTGGTTTAAGGAGCTTGGGTGGAGATTTTCAGGGAAAACTTTTGTGGAAAGATTCTTCTCAAAAAGAAAGAGCTTTGAAGATGGGGTTGACCGATCCGGATCAGATTTTTTCAAGAGATCAGTTGGTGCAGGAGGATTGTATTTTTTGTGCCACGGCAGTAACTTCCAATCCTCTTTTAAAAGGAATTCAAAGAGAAGGAGATCACTTAGTGACGGAGACATTGGTTTTAAGTCCTCGTTATGGAAAGAATTATAAGGTTATTAAAAACACGCATCTCGTATAATTGTTTTGTTATGAAACAGTTTTAAGTTTCAGTTTTAGAAGGTTCTAAAAAATTCCGAAAAGTTATTCATGACTTTGAATCACAGAGGTTTTACTCTTGGAGAAGTTTTGGCTTCTCTTATTGCTTTGGGGATTATTGCCTTAACGGTTCAGTCTTTGATGTTGGTGGCTAATAACTTTTTAAGCCAGCAAAGCTCTGCTATGTCCAGTATGCAGGAGCAGACTTTTTTTAGTAAATTGATTTGTCATAAGTTTCAAAGACCGGTTTTTGTAAACCAAAATCCAAAACGTTCTTTTAAGTATGATCCTGATGACTCTGCGGGTCCGCTCTATCTAAAAAGGGCAGATGCAAGACCGAATCCTGAACAAAAGCCAGCCACTTTAAGTGTTCCTTTATTGGGGCATTCTAACAGTATATCAAGTTTAAGTGCTTCTGGACATTCTGCTGTTCAAACTTTTTTAACCACTGAACTGACTACTCCAGCTGATGAAGATGATCATAGTCAGGCATTAAGAGCCCATATCAATGATAAAGCAGCTAGCTTTAGTGATATTGTCGGTGGTGGATCTCGTAATCATAATTACCATTCTCAGTTTTATGATATCTATGCGGATGATCATACCCTTCCCACATTTATGGTGAAACAAGGGGAAGAGAGTGGAATCAGATTAGGAAAAGTCTCAGAAGGATTTATTTATGCCTCCAGGTGTATTCAAAATGGGAAAGGAAATCTGGGTAATGGAGGTTCTTTTATAGAAATCGGCGGAGCTTCTCCAAAATATTCTATTATAGACCGTACGGATAACAGTGCTATAACTGATGATGATGTATTGGCGACTGCTCTTTATGTTCTGGAGCAAAAGTGGAGGCCCTTTTATTTTCCAAAACAAGATAAAGCTAAGAATGAAGTCATATGCTGTGATATTAGTGCGTTTGATTCAACAACGTCTATTACACTTGGTACCAGTACATCTTCTCCTTCAATTCCCGGTAATTGTGCTAATTTGGAAAACTATACTCCTATTATTTATGTGATTAAAATTTCTTCAGATGGAAGTGCTTTTGAAAATTTAATTTCAGGAAATGACAGTTTAGCAGGTTATGTTCAAAATAGCTTATCAGAGTTTATAAGTCATGATGACTGTGAATCTTCTGGTCAGGTTGATTTAAATTCTTCAAATTGTAAAGATATTGCAGAAAATAGTTATTTTAGAGAATTAGGAAAACGTCTGGTTCATCCTGTAAAATTTGAGAATGTGGAAGAGCTTCCGTTGGTGAAAAAAGATCGAGTCAACACATGGGCCTATGGCTTTATTGCTCCCAGTTTTAAAAATCAAATAGCACACAAAGAATTTAAGATATTAAGTATTGAAAATAAATGCCATACATCTTTGCCGGTAGGTTTATGCGGCAAAGCTGTCCCTGGTTTGATTTTGGATATAACTACCAATCCCGAAAATGCTGTTAACAACAAGTCAGTCGCAGACTATTTTATATCCAGGGTTAGCCACTGTCCTTTCAGCTATATTTCAATGGATAGTTCGGGCGGCACTCTGCCTTTGGGTTTGGATAGAGTTGAATAATATTAAATCCATGTATGAGCTTGTTGTATTTCTTTTATTGCATCTATAGAAAGCTTGTTCTTATTATATTCCAAAATCTTGTCAGATGTGGTGACCCCTATAGGGGTTAAACGACTAAGAGACTCAAACTCTTCTTTTTTACTTTCGGAAACTGTCACAATCACTTCATAAAGCCTTGTTTGAAAAGGGTCCAGATCCACTTCTACTTTTGCTCCAATCCTGTTTTGGATCATTTGTGTCAGAGTATAAGCCAATCCTAAATGTCCCACAGTTTTGGCACTGTTAAGTTTGTCGGAAATGGAAATTAAAAACTGAATCCACTTGCTTATTTCTTGAGCATTTAAACTTCCGGAAAAGTGATTTTCTGATAATGTAAGATCATGTTTTTGAATAAGATAAATAAACTCTCCTTTATTTTCAAAATAAGATTTGGGCCAATTAGAAGACAGCTCTTCTTTTAATCCTGTCATCCCAATAGCAGGTGTGGGGATAATATTGGCACCGGAGGATTCATTATAAAAACTGACATTACCACTAATCACAGGGGTGGAAAGTGCATCAGCGGCTTCCACCATACCCTCTATAGCTCCAACAAACTGACTCATAATTTCTTCTTTTTCCGGGTTTCCAAAATTCAGGCAGTCTGTGACAGCTAGAGGTTTAAAACCTCTAAGAGCCAGTTGAATTCCCGGGTATAAAATAGAATCTTTTCCTCCTTCCAAGGCATCCACATGAAGAAGAGAAGAGCGTCCTCCAAGCACTATCCCTAAAAATCTTTTGCTGTAGGGAAGCTGTATAACGCCAATAGGAAAGGAACAATCTTCTGCGGTTTTAGCTCCCACTCTTTGATCGTATTGACGATAAATAAACTCTCTTGAAACATTTTCTTTTTGTTCTAATAAATCTCTAAGTTTTTTTTCAAAAGTTTGTTTTGAAGATTCGTTTAAAAGTTTTTTGGAAGTGCGGTTAGGAAAGCCCCATTTTTTAAAAGGACGTTTCAGTTCAGGGGCTTTTTCTGTGAGTAAGAGGGGGTCAATGCTGGTGAGAAGTTTATCTTTCCAGTAAATATTCATTTTTCTTTCGGATATGGTTTCTCCAAGTATAGAAATAGGAAGGCTCCATTTTTGAAATATTTTTTGCAGGTGAGGATAGTTTTCAGGCGAGCATATAAGAAGCATTCTCTCCTGACTTTCTGAAAGTAAAATTTCTTCAGGTTTCATACTGAAGTCTCTTAAAGGAACTTTATCCAGTTGAAGATTCATTCCAATATTTCCTTTGGAAGCCATTTCAAATGAAGAGCTGATTAAGCCTGCGGCTCCCATATCTTGTGCCGCTAATACGTTTTTTTTCATAGCCTCCAGGCAGGCTTCCATTAAGAGTTTTCCGTAAAAAGGATCTCCCACTTGTACAGTGGATTGTTTTTTTTCTGTTTGATCTGAAAAAGATTCGCTAGCCATAGAAGCTCCATGGATGCCGTCTCTTCCTGTTCTGGCTCCTGCATAGACCACGTAAGCTCCGCTTTGAGGAGCTTGAGATCTCATAATTTTGTCTTCAGGTCCGTAGATGCCTAGAGCTAGAGCATTAACCAAAATATTTTCATTATAAGAAGAGTGAAAAGTCGTATGTCCTGTGATGGTGGGTATTCCAATGGAATTTCCATAATTGCCAATGCCTCGAACCACTCCATCCACCAAATGTTTTGTAATAGGGTAATCGGGCCGGCCAAAACAAAGATAATTGGCTAAGGCAATCGGGCGGGCGTTCATTGCGAAAATATCCCTTAAAATACCTCCCACTCCTGTCATGGCTCCGTGCAGAGGTTCAATGCGAGAGGGGTGGTTGTGGCTTTCCATTTTAAAAGCAATTTTTTCTCCTTCTCCAAGATCAATCACTCCGGCATTTTCTCCAAAGCCTGCAACCACTTTTGAAGATTTAATTTGAGCAAATTTTTTCAGATGGATTTTAGAACTTTTATAAGAGCAATGCTCACTCCACATAGCTGAAAACAAAGCCAGCTCCACTTCATTGGGTTCTTTGCCCAGCAGAGAAATGATCTGTTGATACTCGTCTTTAGGAAAATCATCTTTAAGGGAAGTCATGATTTTAGCTCCAGTGCTTGAAAAAATAACAGCCGTCTGTAGAACCCATCCATTTTTCTATAGCTCTTTCCGGGTGCGGCATCAATCCTGCTATGTTTTTATTTTTATTTAAAATACCTGCAATATTTTCAATCGATCCATTGGGGTTTTCTTCATAGCTCAGCCAAATTTGATTATTGTCTTGAAGTTCTTTTAGGGTTTCTGTGCGGGCAATATAGCGTCCTTCACTGTGTGCAATAGGAAGTTTAAAGTTTTTTATCTTTTCGGCAAAAAAAGGTGAGGAGTTTTTACATTTCAATTTCACCCATTGATCAATAAATCGAAGATTTGTATTTTGTACTAAAGCTCCGGGGAGCAGTCCGGCTTCACAAAGAATTTGAAAGCCATTGCATATACCTAATATAGGCCAGCCTTTTTGGTTCGCTTGGATCACATTTTTTAGTGCAGGGGAGCGGGCCGCTAAGGCTCCTGCCCTTAGGTAGTCTCCGTAACTGAATCCGCCGGGTAAAATTAAAGCAGAAAAGTTTTTATAATCAAAAGAGTCTTTATACCAAATAAATTGAGTTGGTATTTTAGCAAGACGACAGGCTTTTGCCGTATCTTGATCACATTGTGTACCGGGGAAAATAATAATACCTACAGGCTTCAAGTTTGCACCTATGAGATTACATTGAGTTCGTAGGTTTCAGTTAAAGGATTGTATAAAATAAATTCAGCAATTTTTTTTGCTTTGTCTTTGGCTTTTTCCACATTTTCAGCAGAAACAGAAAGGCGGATGCATTTTCCATACCTGCAGTCTTCAACAGATTGTTGATTTTGCTCCAGGGTTTGCATAATAGCCCGCCCCTGTACATCTAAAATTTCAGGGCGAGGCAGGACTTTAACTTCTATAAGTACATTCATAAGATCCTCTGTGAATAAGAAGATTTATCATATATTGAATTGTGTTGATCTTATTTTTGCTTTGCATTAAATATAAAAATCATGATTAAAAGATATACAAGAAAAGAAATGGGCCAGGTGTGGTCCAGTGAGAACCGTTTTACACAAATGTTGAATGTGGAAAAAGCGGTTGCTTTTGTTCAGGGCTCTAAAAAAATTATTCCAAAAAAGGCGGCTCAGGCTATTCAGTCCAAAGCTCGTTTTTCTGTTTCAGGGATTCAAAAGTTGGAAGAAAAAACCCGTCATGATGTGTCGGCTTTTGTTCAAAATGTTTCTTCTTATGTCGGAAAGCCTTGGGGTGCTTATGTTCACTATGGTCTAACGTCTTCAGATGTTTTGGATACGGCTTTAAGTTTGCAGATTAAAGAAGGGGCTTTAATTGTTCAAAAGGAACTGCAACATCTGAAAAAAGTTTTAAAAACTTTAATTCAAAAAAATAAACGTACTTTATGTACAGGGCGAACACATGGGATGCATGCAGAGCCCACCACTTTTTCTTTTAAACTGTTAGGTTTTTTATCTGAACTTGTGCGTGCAGAAAATTCATTTAAACAGGCTGTGTCTGAAGGGGCTTTGGGAATGGTTAGCGGACCGGTGGGTAATTATTCCAGCTCTTCTTCTGATTTGGAGAAAGCTGTTTGCCGGCGTTTAAAATTATCTCCTGAGCCTGTCTCCACTCAAGTGTTGCCCAGGGACCGCCACGCCCGCATCGTTTTTTCTATTTCTTTAATCTTAACAGCTTTGGAGCGTTTGGCAGTGGAACTCAGGCATTTACAAAGAACAGAAGTCTCAGAGGTTTTTGAAGGTTTTTCGAAAAATCAACAAGGATCCAGTTCTATGCCTCATAAAAAAAATCCCATCTCTGCAGAAAATATTACAGGGCTTTCACGTTTGCTTAGGTCTTATTTACAAGCTGTTATGGAAAATATTGTTTTATGGCATGAAAGGGATATCAGTCACTCCTCTGTGGAAAGGGTGATTTTTCCGGATGCTTTTATTTTATGTGATTATGCATTGTCTCGCATGACTCAGCTCTTAAAAAATTTAAAGGTAAATACAAAACGCATGAAAGAAAATTTACTCTCTTCAGGAGGTGAAGTGTTTTCTTCTCAGATTTTACTGACTTTGATTCAAAAAGGAGTGGACCGGCAGGAAGCCTATTCCTGGGTTCAAAAGGCGGCGCATGGAGGTTCTTCTTTTGAAGAGGGTTTAAAGAAAACTCCGGCAAAAAAGTACATAGGCTCTAAATTATGGAAAGAAATTTTTTCAGGCCAGGCAGTGCTGGACAAGCTGGAGAAAACTTTTCAAAAAAAGTGGATGACGTTCTAAAGTCACCCCTGCTCTCTCGTCATCCCTGTATGTGTTCACTAATTCGCTGACAAAATTACTCTCTAGCCCT
>JAPPLG010000021.1 GCA_028819545.1 Bdellovibrionales bacterium
AACGGGTAACCCTTATCTTTTCAACCTTTGTCAGATCAAATCGTAACTAGTACATCTGTAAGAAGTCATCCCCGCACAAACACGTCATCCTCGTAAAAACACGTCATCCCCGTAAAAACACGTCATCCCCGTAAAAACACGTCATCCTCGTAAAAACACGTCATCCCCGCGAAGGCGGGGATCCAAAAAATAAATACAATCACACATTGTTATTTCTGTACTGATTATGTCCGGCACAAAGCAACCTTAAGTTATCGGTCCTGGAACTCCCTCCCAATGCATAGGGCTGAATATGATCTATCTGAAGTAAATGTTTTGATTTGCACTTTTTCTTGGTTTCAGAGCAGATATAACTGCATTCTGCATGATCTCTGGTCCAGATGAAACGTCTGATTTCAGCTGGAATATATCTGGATTGTTTGTTAAATCGTTCTGAATCATCTTTATTTTCAAACTTTGTTTGCCGGTGTATTTTTGCTTGAATATTTTTATTCTCAAAAATAGATAATTGTGAATTGAGTTTTTGTATTTCTTTATTACAACCTTTAACACTCTGATCTTTTGATACCCGATTGATTGTTTTCTTATCATAATCCATTTTGTTTTTAACTTGAATAAATGAGCTTTTTTTAGTTTTTTGAGTCCGATCAGGTTTTTCCTTCTTTTTTAACTTTTGTCTTGGATCGTACTTCTTTAATCCTAATTCTGTCAGTAAAGTAAATAATTCACTATAGGACATATTCGGGTTTTTATGAGAAAGAAGATGTTTTAGTGTTTCCAGTTTCTTTCTTAAGTCTTCATCCATTATAATTTTTAATTCTGTTTTGCCACTTCCAATAAACCTAAGCTTCTCTTTTGAAACAGAGATTTCAGGGTCCACCTCACAAAGAAGTTTCTCAGTTTGACGACTGGACTTACCTTCAACTTTCTTTAACAAATCCAGTTTTTTATTACGATCAAACTTTAGATTATTGGTTTTCTCATTTAGCTCATACTTAACGCACCCAGTTGCCGGCGCCGGCAATCCATCACTTTGTGACTCTAATTTATTAGTTATTGCTTTAGAAACAACACATCCATTTGTTGATTCTAAAGAAGCTTTGCTTTGTGTTTCAAAACTTATTTGATAGTCCTGTTGTTTAGTGTGTTTTAAGTTTAAGTCAGATTGGTCTTTTATTACTCTTCTACTTTGCTTTTCAAAAAAGGTTTGTAGTTGTGAGACTGTAGTTAAATTAAGCTCTCCTGTTTTAAGTTTAGCAGTTGTTTCTGGCATCTCGCGACAAAGCCTCATGGCTTTAATTCTTCGATAGGCTGAACCATGGCTATATCCAAGTTCTTTAACTGTATAGTCAAATAAACTGGAAAAACCTCTTTTAAGGTGAAGTTTTCTATATTCTATTTCAGATAAGTGTTTAATAACTTGAATGCTTATATCTCTTTCTTTTTGAGCTAAAAGTCTAGTTTGAAAAAGTAGTGTTTGATCGCTTAAACTTTTAAACTCTGAGTCTTTTTTTACGAAGTGTTCTGTAGTTGTGTAAGTTTTTTTGATCTCTTTTCCTAAATGTCTTTTAATATTTTCTCTTTTGCTTTTTTTATCTTGAAAACATTGTTTTTTATTTTTTACTTCAATATTTAACATAAAATCTCCTTTTGTTTTTAAATTTAAAGTCACTATAGCATGTGTTTTTAAAATGAAATTTTAGCAATAACGGAGATAAGTTTTGAAAGGCTTGATATTAATGAAATAAAGCTCATAGAACGATTGTCTTTATTTAAAACAAAAAAAGAGATTCGAAGATATTAGAAAATAAATATACAACAAATTAAAAGAGGTAAAAATCTGGTCAAGTTTTTTTATAAAAAATTTATTTTATTATTGCAATATGTAACTGGATCCCCGCCTGCGCGGGGATGACTTGTGTTGTGGGGATGACTTATGTTGCGGGGAAGACGTATATTACAAGAAAGATCAAGATAAAATACTTTGTATAAGCGGCTCAAACAAGTTCGGATTTGATCACAGAGCGGTACTGGCCCAGTGATTTCAATTGGCACCTTATCACTTCACTTGATGACAGAGTTGATTTCAATAAAATACATAAGAAGAGTTTATTGAATAAACAAAGTAGTGATGCTTTTACCGGCGCCGGCAACTAGGCGCATTATATCAGAATCAAAGAGAGTATAAAAATTTATAAATTAAAAATATAACTTCTGGATTCCGGATCAAGTCCGGAATGACGTATATACAGGAATGATGACGAAGCAGTGGAGGTGCCAAGAACTAAAACACCAAGCGAACAAAATAATACTAAACTGCTGAGCGAAGGCTTACAAAGATTTTCAAAGGTTAGATTTCTGCTTTCACAGAGATGACGAGTACACACAGGTACGACTGGATTCCGGATCAAGTCCGGAATGACGTACATACAGGAATGACATAAGCTGTACTAGTTACGATTTGATCTGACAAAGGTTGAAAAGATAAGGGTTACCCG
>JAPPLG010000004.1 GCA_028819545.1 Bdellovibrionales bacterium
AAACAGCCACTGACACGGGTAACTGTCAGATCATATACTAGCTACTACATTTTATGTTCTCTTTTGATTCTGATATAATGCAACCAAATATCTGCAAATCATCACTTTGTAATTCTATTTTATTATTTTGTTTTTTTGCTTCGGCCTTAACGCACCCAGCTGCCGGCGCCGGCAAAAACATTACTACTTTATTTATTCAATAAACTTTTTCTTGTGTATTTTATTGAAATCAACTCTGTCATCAAGTGAAGTGATAAGGTGCCAACCGAAATTAGCGAAGTGATGAGATGCCAATTGAAATCACTGGGCCAGTACCGCTCTGTGATCAAATCCGAACTCGTTTGAGCCTCTTATACAAAATATTTTATCCTGATCTTTCCTGTAATATACGTTATCCCCGCAACACAGGTCATCCCCGCAACACAAGTCATCCCCGCGAAGGCGGGGATCCAGTTATATATCGCAATAATAAAATAATTTTTTTATAAAAAACTTGACCGAATTTTTATCTCTTTTAATCACTCATATATCTATTTCTAAACACTTTCGAATCTCTTTTTTTGTTTTAAATAAAGACAATCGTTCTATGAGCTTTATTTCATTAATATCAAGCCTTTCAAAATTGATTTCTATTATTGTTGAAATCTCATTTTAAAAACTCATGTTATATTGACTTTCAATTTAAAAACAAAAGGAGATAAAATGTTAAATATCGAAGTACAAAATAAAAAACAATGTGTTCAAATGATGCAGACTAAACAGGAACATGAGTTTTTAAAACAAAAAGAAGGTTTAAAAGAACAAGATAAAGAGGTAAATACAGAAAAAAGATCTTGCTTGGAACTTAAAAGTTTGAATGACCAAACACTACTTTCTAAAACTAGACTTTTAGCTCAAAAAGAAAGAAATATAAGCATTCAAGTTATTAGACATTTATCTGAAATAGAATATAGAAAACTTCATCTTAAAAGAGGCTTTTCCAGTTTATTTGACTATACAGTTAAAGAACTTGGTTACAGCCACAGTTCAGCCTATAGAAGAATCAAAGCTATGAAGCTTTGTCGCGAGATGCCAGAAACAACCGCTAAACTTAAAACAGGAGAACTTAATTTAACTACAGTCTCACAACTTCAAACCTTTTTTGAAAAACAAAATAAGAAAAACAAATCTGAATTAAATTTAAAACAGACTGAAGACCATCAAATAAGTTTTAAAACACAACTATTGGAAGATAAACCCAATAAAGTGGAGTTACAATTTAGTGGATTGCCGGCGCTGGCAGCTGGGTGCGTTAAAGCCGAAGCAAAAAAGCAAACCAATAATCTAAACTTTGACCACAATCAAAAACTGGATTTGTTAAAGAAAGTTGAAGGTAAATCCAGTCGTCAGACTGAAAAAGTTCTTTGTGAAATAAACCCACAAGTGTATCAAACAAAAGAAAAAGTTCGTTATCTGAAAGATCAAATAGAGATCAAGTTTACTTTAGATAAAAATGCTTATGAAAATATTGAAAGATTAAAACACCTTATGTCACATAAAAATCCCAATATGTCTTACAAAGAATTGTTTACCTTACTTACAGAATTAGGTCTGAAGAAATATGATCCAAGAAGAAAACTAAAAAATAAAGAAAAACCCAATCGGACTGATAAAACTAAGAAAAATCAATTGATTCAAAAAGTTCATGTTAAGAATAATAAGCACTCAGAAATAAAAAACACAGCTACTCCAAAACAATTTATGTTTGATAATAACGATATTCAAACAAAGATAAACTATCCGCCAAAGTGTGAAAATACAGATATTCAACTTAAACAATCCAGATATATTCCAGCCAAGATCAGACGCTTTATTTGGACCAGAGATCAAGGACAATGCAGTTATACCTGTCCTGAAACCAAGAAAAAGTGTGGATCCAAACATTTACTTCAGATAGATCATATCCATCCTTATGCATTAGGTGGAAGCTCGAAGCCGAATAATTTAAGATTGCTTTGTGCCGGTCATAATCAGTATAGAAATAAAAATTTGTGAATTGGTCCTGAAATAAAAAAGTCACTTTATTCTCAACCCTTCTGCGCAGACGGGAATCCATTTGAAAAATGTAAGACAGGATAAAATACTTTGTATAAGTGGCTTAAGCGAGTTCGGCTTTGGAGTGGAGTAGATTTTTTGACAGTATTCGCTCAGCAGTTTCGCTTGGCACCTGCACTGCCTCGTTGTTTGAGCTTTGAATCACTGATTTCAGTTCTTCCTGTTTATTATAATAAATAGGAAAACCCTATAACGAAGAGAATTTAAAGTTTTTGCATCTTTTTTTAAAAGAAGTTAAAATCAGATGAGTGGATCCCCGCTTTCGCGGGGATTGTAAATGTTCACTAATTCGCTGACAGAATTGGCAAAGTAAGAG
>JAPPLG010000018.1 GCA_028819545.1 Bdellovibrionales bacterium
ACTTACACGCTCTCTTACTTTGCCAATTCTGTCAGCGAATTAGTGAACATTTACAATCCCCGCGAAGGCGGGGATCCATCTTTCACATACGCTGGATTCCTGCCTTCGCAGGAGCGCAGTAATTGAGATGCCAATCGAAAATTACTGAGCAGAAGAACCACAGGTCAGTCTGGATTCCGGATCAAGTCAGAAATGACGTGAACATGCAGGGGTGACAAGTACATGAAAGGGTCGCAAAGCATTTGAAACATTGTTTCTAATGCAAGCCCCTTTCAAACTCTCCTCGAATATCATCATAAGTATCAGAAAAAAATTCTATACTCTCCATAAGATAGGAATCCACTTGCTCCTTAGATCTTATGTGGGCAGGAAGCAAGCCTCCCACATCGTCTTTTTTATAAAAACTGCTCCAGTACAAACTCAAAGCCGCCCTTATTTCTCCCCTCTTTTGCGGCATAGGTAAAAGTTCTAACTCATGGCCTATAGAAAAAAATATAGTTTCATTTCTTTCTTGTTGTTCTATAGTTAAAATTTTATTTTCCATCGCATTATAAAATTGACTAAGAGTCATAGAGCTTCCTGTAAATCTTTGAATATCCTGTAAACTTAATAGAGCATGCTCTATATCATGAGTAAAAGCTCTAAATGGAGTCATATCTTCGTCATCATACCTATGCTTTTTATTAACCAAAGTTGCAGGAAAAATTTCATTGGAAATAGAGCGATTCATACCTTTGATTCCCATCTGTGTATTTAACGTGGGAATAACAATTCTGGAAGGAAATAAATGGATAACATCTCGAACTTGTTTAAACAACGATTGATGAATCCAATAATTTATATCATCGTTAAGCCACTCCACTAATTCTGTTAGATTTTTATTATTTTTACTTAATTCAGAAGGAGGGTTGTTAAAGTGTTCAAATAAATCTTCTTCTGTGACCCACCAGACATCACCTCTTTTGAGCATATATTTTTCTGTGGAAGGGGTGGCCAGGATAGACAAGCGATAATGCAAATAGAGCCAATAGGCATAAGAGACTTTCTTTTCTCTAATTTTTGTTTGCACTTCTTCCCATATTTGTTCAAGTATCTGAAGCCTTTCTTCAACCTCTACGCCCTGTTCTATAATTCCCCGTCTAATATGCTCAATATGCAATGGAGCTTGAAGAGCAAAATCCACTACATGTGTGGTATAAGGGTTCATTTTAGACCCTCTCAGTTTGTATCCAAAACTCCCTATACCATTCATATCATCCAGACCAACAATAAAAACATCTCTCCATCCTTTTGCTTTCAGATCTTCTTCTTCATGAGTTTCTGGAATTTGAAAAGGACCCACTTGTTTCACCGTGCTTTCCAGACTTTTAAAAAAACCTCTTACAGCGGCATTCATTTTTGCCTGCTCCAGATTTTCTTGTGATAAAATTTCTGTAAAGAAATTCCCAAACAAATCAACCCGCTCAACCACAACAGACTCTCCTGTTATTTGAATGATTTTTGCATCGTTTTCAGAGAGCTTTTTTCTTTTATTCTTTGCATGAGCTTTTATATAAATTTCATCTTCTGTAAATTCTCCTTTATTAAAGGCTCTTCTAAATGTGTTCAAAGAAACACTCTTATTTAATGAAATAGGAAGCTTTTCAACGGGAGCCGGCCCCGATAAAACAACTGCAGGAAAACGAAAATCCTTTGAAACAAGCATAGAGCGCATACATGCATCTTCTGCTTTGGCAATATTTGTACAAAAAAATAATGAAAAAATTAATCTTAACAGTGTACACAACTTCATAAATTTTATTTACTACAGAATACTCCTTAGAAGAAGTTTTTATACTAATTAGAAATAAAACATATGTAATATTTACACTTTACTATAAATAAACGCTAAGCCATTACAGGATCAGGCATTGAAGTGGATTTCTTTTTACTAGTTGAAGATTCTTTGTCTGCTGTTTCTTTTGTTGAAGATTTTGTTTTATGTTTTTTCAAATCCTCTAAACTCATACCCTTCATTAAAAGTTCCACTTCCTCTCCATCAATGGTCTCATACTCCAACAAAGCCTGAGACATAGCATGAAGTATGGATTCTTTTTCACTTAAAATATCAAAAGCAATTTTATGAGCTTCTGTTAAGAGACGATCCACTTCCGAATCAATTTCTGTCGCTTTAGATTCTGAATACTCCTTACCTGCGCTTTGCGACTGCATACCCACAAACACAGGATTGCCTCTTCTTTCTAAAGAAACCACACCCAGTTTTTCACTCATACCCCATTCGCAAACCATCCGGCGAGCCAGTTCTGTTGCTCTTTCAATATCGTTTCCCGCACCTGTGGTGTAATCTTTAAAAATTAATTCTTCTGCAGAACGTCCTCCAAGTAAAAATGCCAGCATATTGGTGGCTTTACTTTTTGACAAATTCAAAGCCTCATCTTCAGGAAGAGTTTGAGTTAAACCTAAAGCCATTCCTCTTGGGATAATTGTTACTTTATGGATAGGGTCCATCCCTTCCAAGGTTTTACCTACAATCGTATGGCCTGCTTCATGGTAAGCAATAATTTTTTTATCTTTTTCACTAATAACCATAGATCTTCTTTCAGCACCCATCATGACTTTATCTTTCGCGTATTCCAAATGCTCCATAAGCACTTGCTTTTGGTTTTTCCTGGCCGCTCTCAAGCAAGCTTCATTCACAAGATTTGCCAAGTCCGCTCCGGAAAACCCAGGAGTGCCTCTTGCAATTATTTTTAATTGAACATCTTCAGCTACAGGAACTTTTTTAGTGTGCACTTCCAGAATCTTTGCTCTGCCGTTAAGATCCGGAGCATTCACAACAACTCTTCGATCAAACCGTCCAGGCCTGAGTAAAGCAGGATCTAAAACATCCGGACGGTTTGTAGCCGCCATTAAGATGATGCCTTCTTTACTCTCAAAACCGTCCATCTCCACCAGAAGTTGGTTCAGAGTCTGCTCTCTTTCATCATGGCCTCCACCCAGCCCCGCTCCGCGATGTCTTCCTACAGCATCAATCTCATCAATAAAAATCAAACATGGAGCCTGTTTCTTACCTTGTGCAAATAGATCCCTCACACGAGAAGCACCAACACCAACAAACATTTCAACAAAGTCAGAACCGGAAATTGTAAAGAAAGGAACATTAGCTTCACCTGCAACCGCTTTTGCCAATAAGGTTTTGCCTGTTCCAGGAGGACCGATCAATAACACACCTTTAGGAATTTTACCCCCTAATCGAGTAAATTTTTTAGGATGTCTTAAGAACTCTACAATTTCTTTTAATTCTTCTTTAGCTTCTTCAACACCTGCCACATCTTTAAATGTGGTTTTACCCTTATCTATTTGCAACCGAGCACGGCTTTTACCAAAAGCCAAAGCTTTGCCGCCGCCCACCTGCAGTTGACGTATAAAAAAGATAAATATTCCTGCAAAAATAATTAAAGGAAGCCAATTTAAAAACAAAGAAGCCCAAAAAGAACGATCAGTATTGGAATAAGACGGAGTAATGCCAAATTCGCGAACCAACTCAAAACCTTTATCATCCACATTCCCTTCAATATCAAAAACCTCACCGGCATAAAGTTTTTGTCCTTCTTCGTTCAATTTTCCGGTAATTTTTTTTTGGGTTAGATTAAAAACCACACTGTCTGCTTGAATATGCTTATCTTCCAAGGCTTGCAAAAATTTAGGATAATTAAAATCTTTAACCTGAAGGTTTCGTTTTAATTCATAAACTCTCAAAAAGAGAACACCCAGGAGAATAAATACACCCCAAATGATTAAAACTTTATAGGACTGATTTTTGATATTTTTCATATTATTTTCTCAAAACAGATTGACCTTCTCCAAGCATACAATGTGTGCAGTCTTTTCCTTTACGTCAAGTGCCAAATGGAAGTATACATTAAAGAGGGAGTGATTCAAAGCCTATTTACAGTCCAATTTTAAAGGTTTGCCAGAGCCTTCTTCAACATATATCATATTAAAATAAACTCTAAAGGGATTTGTATTCATACATAAAAGTATGATAGCATAAAAATCGTATTATTGAGGTGATCCAAGTGGGTTTTTTCACTTTATGTAAAAGAATATTTATTTTAATCGTTTTAAATATACTGATTGTAACAACAGCCATGATTGTTGTCTCAATAGTATTCTCTTACTTAGGCATTTCAATCAATGATTACCCCGTCTTGTTTTATGCGGTCTTTTACTCTGTGATAGGAATGGGTGGATCTTTTATCTCCCTTTACCTATCTATCTTTTTTGCCAAGAAAGCTTTTGGAGTGCGCATATTAACACCTCCGCTATCCGGAGAAGAGCAAAAAATATATGAAATGGTGTCCAATTTATCGCAAAAAGCAGGACTGCCAAAAGTGCCTCAAGTAGGTATTTACAATAGTCCTGAGGTCAATGCTTTTGCTACAGGGCCCAGTAAAAGAAAATCTTTGGTTGCTGTCTCTTCAGGTCTTTTGAGTAAGATGGATGATGAAGAAGTGGAAGGGGTTATTGCCCATGAAATCTCACATATTGCCAATGGAGATATGGTCACAATGGCTTTGATACAAGGCATGGTAAACACAATGGTTTTACTGCTCGCTCGATTAGCGACTCAAGTTGTAACATCCAGAATGGAGAGGCGAAGTTTTTTTATGGAATATATGATTTTTATGTTGTTCCAAGTTGTATTAAATATTTTAGGTTCCATTTTAGTTGTTAATGTCTTTTCACGCTGGAGAGAATACCGTGCAGATCATGGAGCCGCCCGTCTTTCCGGAAAAAGCAAAATCATCAAAGCATTGGAAAAATTAAGTTCTCTTCGACTGCCTCCTGCCCCTGCTCAAACAGCAAGTTACAATGCCTTTAAAATTTCTCACCAAAGACACAACCAAAGCTTTATGCAGACTTTATTTTCCACTCACCCTCCCCTTCATTTAAGAATTCAACGATTAGAAAGATTTTCACTGTATTGATATGGATAGATCTCGGCTCAAGGATGTTGCCAAAAAGAAATTATTTTATATCCTTTGCAGGATTATCCAGCTAAGTTTATTTTGCTCGCCTTTTTCCTGTGGTTTTATTTTCGGAACAGATAATTTACACAACCAATGGGTTGTTGAATACAAAACTGCTAAAGAAAACAAAGACTGTCAGACACTTCAAACCCTTGCAGATGAAAGACAATTTCTTCTAAAAGACGTAGCCCGCATTCAGGCCTATAAACTTTGCCCTCAGTGGGAAGACTCCAAATTTCATTGGGATAAATTTCCGGATTGGCTAAAAAGATCTGCCATGGAAGCCGCTTTTCACCGCACTTCCAAAAAAGAAGATATCGAAGGTTTTATTACCTCCTCAAAAGCTATCAGCCAGCAAACACCCCACTATGATGAAAAAGTCAGATATATGCTTCATGCTATTAAAGTAGCGAAAAAAAATAACCTGCCGAACCTTCAAAAATTACGTCAAGATCTTTATACAATCTCACCAAGCAGAGATCCAAAATCTTCAGATTACTTAGCTATTGCACGTGATTATAAAAAAAGAGGCTCATATCAAAAGTCTATTCAATTTTATAGAAAAGCACTTAACAAAAAAACTGCCTCTATTGAAGACAAGCAAGAAAGCTTTCGACAATTAAGATGGCTTTATAAAAGAACTAAAAATAAAAAAAGATATTTAAGTGCAGTCCGACAATACGACGTCTTCCAAAAAAAACATATATATAAAAATAAAAAGGCCGCTCAAAACTATTTTAAAGATCAGATCAATCTGGCTCGAGATTATTGGAATGAAGATCAGTTTTCTAAAGCTCTTCTTATCCTAACTACAAATGAAAAAAAGAAGAGAGCCCCATTAGATCATATTTATTGGCTTAAAGGTAAAATTTATGAAGATATGGGTAAATATACAAAAGCTATAACAGCTTTTAGAAAAGGCAAAGCGGCCGTTAAGGTGAACTCAGGAGAATGGTACGAAAAACTGACATGGAGTCTTGTATGGAATTTAAAAAAACTTAAACAGTGGAAGGAAGCTTTAGAACTTCTGACTGAACTGGAGGATAATGCTTCTGAGTTTTCCACACAATATGTTTTTTGGAAAGCCCACCTTCTTGAAGAGCTTGGAAAAAAAGAAGAGTCTCTTTCTTTGTACCATATGCTTGCAGACAAAGCGCCCTTTAGTTTCCACGGTTTAGTCACTCACTCAAAAATCGAAAAACCACTCACCTTAAACTTAGTTAAAGATCGCCCGCAAAGAAACCCGCCTTATAAATTGGTGGATGATCTTATTTTAGCAGGGGAAGATAAATTAGTTTTAAAATTCATGAAACATAAAATTAGAGAATATGAAAAATCTCCCCCTAAAGATTCAAAAGAATTATTTTATTTATTTAAGAGTTCCACTAAGGCCGGTTTTTATCTTCCTTTTTTCCAATTTATTGGAAAACTTCCAGCAGAAGAAAAAAGTGTTTTTATTAAACAATACGCTCATATACTATTTCCAACAATTTACAATACAGAAGTCAAACAAGCGAATACTCTATTCGACACTGCTCCAGAAATTATTTATTCTATTATGCGACAAGAGTCTGCTTTTAATCCTCGTGCACTCAGCCCAGCTCGTGCTGTAGGTCTTATGCAGGTTCTGCCTTCTGTGGCTAAACAAGTTGCCAAAAGACAGGGCATTACCTACCGGCGCAGATACGATCTTTATGATCCAAAAACAAATATATTGATCGGTACAGCTCACCTTCAAGATTTATTTAGCAAGCATGGGGGTTATTTTATTTTAAACACAGCTATTTATAATGCCGGACGCACCCCTGTGCTGAACTGGGTTAAGAAATTCCCTATGCATGATCCTATTGAATTTATCCAGGATATTCCATATAGAGAAACACGTACTTATGTACGTTTGATTATTCGAAATTTTATTATGTACAAATTACTGGACAGCACTGATCACAAAATTGATTTTCCAAACTGGATTTTAGAGCTTCCGGAAAATCACGCCCAACTTTGATTCAAATAGCTTTCTTCATCTTCTTAAGTCCCTCCAGAATAAACATACGCATCAATACCTGGTAAGGAACTTCAATTTTATCAGCCAATCTTTTCAAATCTTTAATGGTCTTTTCTTCTAAAGCAACACTTGTAGGTTTTCTACGACCAGAAATTTTTTTCATTGCTGAAAGAATCTTTCTTTCATCAAACTCTGAAGGAGCTTCATACTCTTTTAGAGATTTTATGTAAGATTTTGCCATACTGCACCCTCTCCTTTCTATGAGCCGGTCGTGCACTAATAGGACGAATTCGACCCGCTCTGATTGTAAAAACAATGTGAATAAGTCTTCCTTTTATCGTAGGACCAATAACTCCTAAACGTTCTTCAATTAATAACAGGAGCTACTTGTACCCCAAGAGGAACAACTAACTTTGACTTAAAAACCTCCTCAATTTCTTTCGTTTCAATGCCATGTTTTTGTTTATTTTTACTCTGATTTCCTTTATCCCATTCAAAAGAAAACTCATCATTTTCAAACAACCAAATTAAAAGCCACTCAACAAATTTAAACAAAGCCATTTTCTATACACTATACTACACTATACAGATAGTGTCAATTTAAAGAAGTAAATAATCAAATTTTTCCAGAATAAACATGTGTATGAGTAATATACTAAATTGCAGATTTAAGTTTTTCGTAAATTTCCTGATAGCCCTCTTTGACATTTCCTAAATCCAATCGAAAGCGATCCTTATCCAGTCTTTTTCCCTTTGTTGTCCATATACGGCAACTGTCCGCTGATATTTCATCACCTAATAGCAATTCCCCTTTAGAAGTTTTTCCAAACTCTAATTTAAAATCAATCAATTCCAAATTCACCTTAGAACAAAGAGCAGAAAACTCTTCGTTCACAAGTAAAGCCATAGTTTTAATCTGATCTATTTCTTCTATAGAAGACCAGCCCAACACCACCGCCTGCTCGCTGGAAATAAAAGGATCCCCCAAAGATTCATCTTTGTAATAAAGCTCAAACAAAGGAGAAGAAAGAGGTGTTCCATCTTTCTTTTGAAATTTTTTTGCTGTTGAACCTGCCAGACGATTCCGAACAACAACCTCTAAAGGGATCATAGATAATGACTGAGTGATCATTCCAGTTTCTCCCTGATCTTTCACCCAATGATTAGACACACTTAAATATTGAAAGAGAAGAGAGCTGGTATCTCTGTTGAGGCGCCCCTTACCCGTAAATGAAGATTTTTTTTTATTGTTATACGCCGTCAGATTATCTTTAAATTCCATCCAGACTTTATCTGACGCACCTTCAACTTTAAAAATCTTTTTACACTTGCCTTCATAAATTAAGTCAGATTTTTGCATAGAACTATTTAAATTGATTCACTAACTCTTTAAAGAGCTCGCCTCTTTCCTGATAGGAATTAAAACTATCAAAGCTGGAACAGCCTGGAGATAAAATAACAACATCTCCAATACGTGATTTTTGGTATGCAATCAAAATCGCTTCTTCAAACGTGCCAATCAAAAAAGTTTCACTACTGTTTCCAATATGGCGATTAATTCTTTCTTTGCTTTCTCCAACTAAAATCAAATTCTTCACCTTTTTTTGAATACGCTCTTTTAGAGGCTCAAAATTCAAGTGACCGTCTTTTCCTCCCATAATCAAAATCAAATTATCATCAAAGGCATCAATTGCCCTCATCACTGCGTGCACATTAGTGGCTTTTGAATCATTATAAAAAGTCACCCCTCCGACTTTACGAACATACTCCATACGATGAGACTGACCTTTATAGTTCATCAGTGTTTCTTGAATAGAGTCCCACTTCGCTCCGTATTCACGGCTTGCCAGGATAGCCGCCATAATATTTTCATACGTGTGATTGCCGACAACTTTTACATTTTCCATAGAGTAATATTCAATCTCAGGGCCTGTTCGAACGTGGATTTTATTTCCAATCATCACAGCTCCTCCAATTTTCATAATTTGAGGCTCTAAAGATTTTTTTCTGGAAAAATATAAAATATTTCCTCTCTGCACCAAGGGGTCATGAGCCACCTCTAATACTGTTCGATCATCCGCATTTAAAATACTGGTGGTTTTTAAATATGTATTTAAAAAGATTTTTCTTTTTGTAGATAAATAATTACTTAAAGTTTTATGCCGATCCAGATGGCTTTCAGCAAAATTAGTAAATACAATGCAGTTAGGAACCATACGTTTAATATGCTCCAACATATAACTGGAAGCCTCTACCACCAGTACATCTGCAGGTTCTTCCCGATAAAGATATTCACTAAGAGGTCTCCCATAATTACCTCCAATCCAGGCTTTGACCCCCGAGTTTGTTAAAAACTGATAAGTCAGCTCAGCCACTGTGGTTTTTCCATTTGTGCCTGTAATGACAACCATAGGCTCTTTCACAAATGTAGAACAAAATTCAAATTCACCTGTGACCAAAATGCCCTTGGATTTAATATGATCAAATAACTTGATATTGATAGGAACTCCAGGGCTGACAATAACAACATCCTGATTTAAAAAAGTGGCTGGAGGATGCCCCTCCAATTGTAAAGTTACACCCAAGTCTTTAATTTTTTTGAGATAGTCAGAAAGCTCAGCTTCTGATTTATGGTCGCTGGCTGTCACCTTTGCTCCATGTTTGCAAAGAAACTTTATCAGAGAAACACCTGTTCGCCCCAAACCGACAACCAGTATTTTTTTATCTTTTAAATCCAATACAGAGTTAATTTTTACCATAATCACATCACCTCAATTTCAATGTCGCCAAACTTAAAACAGCAAGCAATAAAGATACAATCCAAAAACGTACAATAATTTTAGACTCACTCACACCTTTCAATTCAAAATGATGGTGTAGAGGAGCCATTGAAAATATTCTTTTTCCAGTCAATTGAAAAGAAAAAACCTGAGAAATAACAGATAAAGCCTCAATGACAAATACTCCCCCCAATATGGGTACAAGGAGTTCATTTTTAGTCAGTACAGCAAGAGTCCCTAAAAATCCTCCCATACTTAAACTTCCCACATCTCCCATAAAAATTTGCGCTGGATATGTATTATACCACAAAAAACCCAAACTGGCCGCCGAGACTGCCATAGCCAAAGGCATCAATTCCCCTGCTCCGGAAATAAAAGGGATACCTAAATAGGAAGATAAATCAAAGTGGCCTGCCAAGTAACTAAAAACACCTAAAGTGGCAGAAACCACCATAATCGGAAAAATAGCCAAACCATCCAAGCCATCTGTTAAATTTACAGCATTAGCCATCCCCACAATAACAAAACTGCCAAAAAGCACATACCCCCAAGACAAATTAAAAGATAAATCTTTAAAAAAAGGCAGATGCAACTGAGTATTGATTTGCTCAAAATAACAAAGCAAAAATAAGACCACCCCCGACAATAAAAATTCCAACATTAAACGTGTTTTACCCGGAAGCCCTCTCATATTATGACGGCGTATCTTAAGCCAATCATCCCAAAATCCAATCAAAGCAAAACCAAAAGTAATTCCCAAAACCCCCCAAACCAAAGGCTCTCTCAAGTCAATCCAAAAGAGCAAAACAATAAACAGACAAAGAAGAATCAACCCTCCTCCCATAGTGGGTGTGCCTTTTTTCTTCAAATGTGATTTTGGTACATCTTCATTGATTTTTTCTGAAAATAATCCCCTTTCCATCTTTCTAATGAAATAAGGCCCTAAGACCCAGCAGATAAAAAATGCTGTAAAAAATGACAGCATACTTCGAAATGTAATGTAACGAAAAACATTAAAGACAGAAAACGTATCAGAGAGTTCATACAGCCATTGATAAATCAAGAACACACCTCAGCTTTTAAATCATCCACAACACGCTCCAGCTGTACACCTCTGGAAGCTTTCACAGCTAAAAAATTATTCTCATTTAAAAGTTCTGCAATTTTTTGACCACACTCCCGATTGTATTCTTTAAACAAGTGGTATTGACCTCTAAAAGGAGATTTCTTTAATCCAGTTTCAAAATCCGACTGAAAGCCGCCTACAAAAAACACATTTTTAAGAGGAAGATTTCCCACTTTTTCGCCCAATTCCTGATGGAAAAAAGAAGATTTATAACCCAATTCCAGCATATCTCCAATGAGTAAAACACATTCTTTGTCAAAAATAGAAATATATTCTAAAAATGCACTCATACTGCAGGGGTTGGCATTATAAGCATCAAGAAAAATTTTAATTTTATTCAACTCAATCCACCCGGAATTTCTTTCAAATATTTTCAACAAAGGAAGATTTTTCCATATTTTCCCAGGTGCCTGCTCCAAGGAGACAGCTACAGCCACTGCAGTCATAATACTGGTCAAATAATGGCCTCCAGCAACATAAATACGCGCCTTTCCTGTCTCACCTAAAATATGTCCAGCAACATCCAAAAACTGAGGAGATACTTTCTGAAGATTTAAATAAATATCACAGGTGGAGTCTTTTCTGGAAAACGTAAAAGTTTTGGATCCTTGAAAGTTTTTATACATCTGACTTGTCCACTTATTGTCCATATTGAATAAACCAATATCTGCATAGCGATAGACAGCCTCTTTTTCCTGAGCAATTTGTTGAATATCCCCCAAACCTTCCACATGAGACCAAGCCACCTCTGTGCAAACAGAAATTTTAGGTTTCACAATCTGACAAAGCTCATCAACTTCTCCTAACTGATTGGTTCCAACCTCCTGAATAAGAGTTTTTTCATCAGACATTTGCAAAAAACTTAAAGAAATTCCCAGTTTGTTATTGTAACTTTTAGGAGAAACTTTAGCCTGACCTTTCAACAAAATAGAACAAAAATGTTTTGCTGAAGTTTTTCCAACAGAGCCGGTGATAGCCACAGTTTGAAATTTTTTCTTGTCTTTCCAGAATTTTGAAAAATCCAAAAGAGCTTTTGAGGTATCTGCAACTTGAATGATAGTTATTTGATTTTTCAAATTTTCTACCTGTGAAATATCTTCCACAACAAGCACATGGGCCTTTTTCGCATAAGCAGAGTTTAAATAATAATGCCCATCCCTTTGATTTTTCAGAGCAAAAAAACAAGCCCCCTTCTGAGTGATATTTCGGGTATCAAAATGAACAGACTGAAAAGTTTCCTCTTTTTTACAGATTAAAGAGCCCTTTGAAGCTGACAGCAACTCATCAACAGAATATTTCATTAAGATAATCCTAAAATACTTTTACAAACTTGAACATCGCTAAATTCTATTTCTTTTTCCCCTATGATTTGTTTGCTTTCATGCCCTTTGCCGGCAATCAAAACAATATCCTGATCTTGAGCCATTTCCAAACCCTTTTGGATGGCTGTCTTTCGATCCAAATGTACAAAAACATGAGAGTCTTTTTGAGGAATCCCTTGTAAAATATCCTGAACAATTTTGTCAGGATTCTCATCTCGCGGATTGTCCGATGTAATAACGATAGAGTCCGCATAGTGATGTGCGACATGCCCCATATCTTTTCTCTTTCCCTGATCCCTTCCGCCGCCGCAACCAAATACCACTATAATTTTTTGATCTTTCTTTCGAGCTTTTTGTAAAGACTGCAGAGCATTTTCCAAAGCATGAGAAGTATGTGCATAGTCCACAAAGACATAAGAAGGGTGAATCCGCTCTAAACGGCCGGGCACTCCTTTAAAAGATTCCAAACATTTTATAGATTTTTCAAATGAAAAACCTGCTGCAACAGCAACAGCAATTGCCGCCATTGCATTTGATGCGTTATGAGATCCTATTAAGGGCAACTGCATAGGAATTTTGTCTCCATTATAAAACATATTGCATTTTATACCATCCAAACCCTCATGAAAAATTTCATAACTAAAGTGTTCTCCGCTTTTCCCATAAGAAACGAAAGAAAGAGGTATTGTCTTTGAGTAATTATAAATATGTTCATCATCAGTATTTAAAACCGCCATACAATTACTGCCCGACTCTTTGATCAATTCAAAAAATTTTGTCTTGGCTTTAAAATAAGATGCCATATCTTTGTGATAGTCCAGATGATCTTGAGTAAAGTTGGTAAACACAGCTATATTGAAGTCCACACCATCAATTCGATTTTGATCGAGCCCAATACTTGAAACCTCCATCACCACAGCTTGAGCAGACAGCCGGCGAAAATCACTCAGCCTCTCGTAAAGTTCCACAGAATTTGGTGTTGTTAAATGAGAAGACCAGACCTTCCCATTTAAGTGATGATTTATAGTGCCTATTACTCCCGTGTTCCAGCCTTTTGCAGATAAAATATGTTCTATCATATAAGTTGTAGTGGTTTTCCCATTTGTACCTGTCACACCAATACAAAACATTTTTTCAGAAGGTGAGTTGTAATATTGATTTAAAAGCTGAGAGCGTATTTTTTTTGTGGAATCCACTTTATATACAGAACCTTCAAAGTCTGAAGGAATATTTTCTTTATCTTCAACAACAAGAGTTTGAGCTCCGTTTTTAACAGCTTCCGGAATAAATATATGTCCATCCCTTCGAAAACCCTTAACAGCAATAAAGACATCCCCTTTCTGTACAGCTCTTGAATCATCCTGAATTTTACAAGGAGGGCGAAGAGAACGGCATAAAACATTTAATGAGGCATTCATATACTTATACTCTTATAAAAACAGCTACCTTAATACAAGCCACCTGTAAAAATTACACTCTTATTTCTCTTTGATTTTTTACATAAATTCAAGTACAACATAAACCTCGATTTAACAATAAACTTTCTGTATATAGAGATCAGGTGTTTACATATGAAATACTTCATTTTAACTGCATTATCATGGGCTTGCTTTAGCTGGGCAAATGTCAACCCTTTATTGACGATGACAACAGAGCCTTCTGTTGAACAACTGCAAAGCTGGATTGATGAAGGACATAATATAGATGAAAAAAATAAAGAGGGACTGACTCCTCTAATTATTGCGGCCAAAAATAAATGGCATCAAACTGTTCTCATTTTATTGGATAACAAGGCTGACGTGAGTGCTGTCGATAAAGATGGAAATACAGCTTTACATCACACTGCTTATAACAACGATCTCAAAACAGCTCGCATTATCTTATCTCATCAGGAAACAGCTCATCAGGGGGAGCATACTCTTAGGGAAAAACTTATAGAGAGTATTACCAAAAGGTTTGAACCTGATTATGTTAAAGTCAATGCCTATAATAAAGAACATAAAACAGCCTTGATGATCGCAGTTCAAAAAGGGTTTTTGGATTATGTTAAAATGCTTATGCCATATAAACCTAATATAGAAGCTCACGATTCAGATAAACAAACATCACTATTTTATGCTGTTAAAAATGAAAATTTACTAATGGTTCAACATCTTATTAGGGAAAATGCCAATGTGAGAGCCAAAGATAAAAAGAACAACATGGCTATTCACTTTGCTGTTCAGCTTAAATCTTATTCTATTGTAGAAGCTTTAGCCATGGATGGTAAATCTCCTCTGGATGAAGCCAGTGCAGAATTCCCCCCTCTTCTTCATATGGCTGTTATGGAATTAGATACAAAGATGATTCAAATTTTACTTCGGGCAGGAGCCAATGTAGATAATATACACACCGGGGAACATTACAAAGTTCCGCCTTTAGCTTTACTATTTGTCCTTCCTGATACGATTGAAGATAAAATGTTAGAAGTTGCTCAGCTCTTTATTGACAGACATGCAAGTGTCAATACAACAGCTCACTCCCCTGTAGAAAAAAACACATTTTTACATATAGCTGTAGATAAAAATTATGAAAGACTGGCGGACTTATTACTGAGTGCCGGGGCCAAGTTGGATGAGTTTAATTCAAAAGGGCTTTCCCCTGTTACTTTGGCTATTGTACAAAATAAACCCCGTATGGTTAAAAAATTCATGAAAGCCGGAGCCGATCCAAATCACAAACCATCTGATATTTTTTATTTTTATCACCTGCACCTAGCGGCTTATTATGGATTTGTAGATATTGTAGATATATTACTTGAAGCAAAGGCCTCTTTAACCCTGAAAGATGCAAATGACAATACAGCATTACACAAAGCACTGGACACACTAATGCTCTCCTCTCAGGTCAAAACAGATGATGATGTAGCTCAAATAGTTGAAAAAATTCTTAATAAAGGGTCAGATCCAAACACACAGGATAATGAAGGACTCACACCTGCTATGAAAGCTGTCAGAGCAAATAACTTCAAAGCTTTAGAGGCACTTAAAAACAAAGGTGCTGACTTTACAATAACAGATAAACGCGGAAGAACAGTGTATGATCATCTGGAACATATAAAAAACATTCATTCTGATTGGGATGTTTCCAAGCTTGAGAAAGTTTTACCTGGTTCTAAAACAGAGAGTGGTTCATCAAGTTGTGAAAAGGAATTATCAGGCCCGGCTTAAGACATCCTTGTCTAGTTCCCTTACTGTCATCCTGATTTATAAATAAGAGCCGCCGGTATTTTTTACATCCATTTAAAAAACTAAAGTGAGCATGAACACTTTTACTTTTATTGTAAAGAACTATTATTTTTTGAAAGCAGGCATTATTTATTGCATGGTTCTGTCACAAGAGGGAAAAAATTATATTGCATGGTTCTGTCACACACAGAAAAAATTATATTGATTGTGTTAAGTCTATGATAAAAAGAAAGTGAGAGGAAAGTTATGCAAACTGGTTTTGATCGTTTTATAAAAAACAAAAATTTATGGAAAGCATTAGAAAATAAGAGACTGGCTTACCTGGGTAACTGCGCATCTGTTTCGCATCAACTGGACCATTCTTTTCAAATATTAAGACAAAACACCTCCCTTAAATTTGTTTGTGTTTTTAGCCCTCAACACGGATGGGACAGTGTGGAACAGGCAAATATGATTCCAAGTGATGATACTGTTTTGCAAAATATACCTGTGTTTAGTCTTTATAAAAACGAAACAAGAAGAATGACATCTGATCAATTGAATCAATTCGACGTCCTGCTCATAGATTTGCAAGATGTGGGGTGTCGTATTTACACCTTTGTAGCTACAATGCTTTATGCGCTGGAATCTTGTGCTGAACATAATAAGGAAGTATGGGTTTTAGATCGACCTAACCCGGTGGGGCGTACTGTTGAGGGTTCCATTTTAAATAATAACTTTCAAAGTGTTGTGGGACCTTGGAATCTTCCTATGCGTTATGGCCTGACTTTAGGAGAACTTTCTCAAATGTATGTTCAAAAGGAAAAATTAAATCTTACACTTCAAGTTATAAAAATCAAAAACTACAAGGTAAATCAGGGGTGGCCTTCGGATCGGACCTGGATTGCACCCAGTCCAAATATGACGGACATTGAATGTGCTCAGTGTTATAGCGGCACTGTTTTACTGGAGGGCACAAATATTTCTGAGGGACGCGGAACAACATTTCCACTAAAAATTTTTGGTTTTCCAAATATGCAGTCAGACAAAATTATAAAAACAATGATAACTCTTCGGGAAGAGTGGATGAAGGGCTGTGTGTTAAGAGTTTGTTCTTTTAAACCTGTTTTTGACAAATTTAAAGATCAGATTTGTTCAGCTATTCAAATTCATGTGAAAAATACTGCTGAATTTCGACCTTATAGATTAATTAGTTTATTCTTAAAATCCGTAAAAAAAGTACATTCGGATTTCGATTGGACCTTGCCTCCGCCTTACGAGTATGAGTACGAGAAACAGCCTATTGATATTTTATCCGGAGATTCTTTTTTAAGGGAATGGATTGATAACCCGAATTCTGCCCCCGAAGATTTGGAAAAAAAATTATCCACTGACGAACAAAACTGGAAAACTCTTTCCTATTCTTACCATCTGTATTAACTCAGATTGGAAAAAACCATGCCATTCGGAAAGAAACATTAAAATATCAATATTTTTGTTGCATTAAGTACATCAAAAGTGATACACTTTTTTAAAACTCATTAAGTGGAGGTGATCAGTGCCTGCAAAAAACCCTAGATTAAATGTCGTTTTAGACAAACGTTTATATCAAATTGTTACATGGCTGGCACAAAAAGAAAACAAATCTATGTCAGAGATAGCAAAAGAGCTTATGGAAGATGCAATTGAAAAACATGAAGAGTTACTTTTATCTCAAGAAGTTATGAAACGTGAAAGCTTGTCTAAAAAAACTATTCCGCATGACAAAGTTTGGAAATAAATATTATTGTATTGAGTATTTAGACTATGTTCTGGAAAATGACATTCCAAAATTACCAAAAACAATAAAAAATCGCATAAAAAAAGCAATTGAAACTCGACTCGTGATAGATCCTGTAAGTCTAGGAAAACCTTTAAGATATAGTTTTAAAGGCCATCGTAGAATTCGAGTCGGTGATTACCGTTTAGTCTATAGAATTCAAGTCCAAAAAAAAGTAGTCACTATTGTATATATTAGGCATAGAAAAGAAATTTATAAAATGAAATGAACTATCTACATTAGCGTCTCTCAAATGACTCCTCACATAAATACAAGTGGGATCCCCTTCCCGTTTTCCGTTGCCTTGAAGAAAAATCTATGACTTCTGATTCCAATGCATTCTTTAATAATAGAGGTGTTTTTGGGTTTTGCAATAACTGTTCTTTCTCTTCAGATGTCTGCACAAGAGACAGTGTCCTATGAATAACTTTGTCTAAGTTTTCACCATGTACAAAATGAGATGACAACAAGTTCATACCTTCATCAACCGTTCTAATGAGTGACAATGCCTTATCGGTGATCTCTCGTTTTAATCTATCGACCGTGTACTTATTATTTATATTCATGTTAGATTCAATGAGACGAAAACCTTCTTCCGCTGTTTGAATAAGTGAGATAGACCTTTCAGCAGTGTGCGGCTTTAAAGAATGAGGAACATAATCAGCCTTCATTAAGCGAAAACCTTCTCTTGCTTTCTCAATAAGTACAATCAACCTCTTAACGATGTCCCTTCTTAAATAGACAGGTATATTCTGATCAGAAAGTAATGCTCTTAAATGATCTCTGTTTTCCATATTTAAAATTATCTCTCGTACTATTTTTCTTTTGACAGATATAGATATATCATTACGACTCAATAATTTTATTAATTCATTTTTTCACGCCCCGGAACTAGAAGTGAAACCATCATTTGAATTATTGCTTTTTCCACAGGTTCCACAAAATTAAATTCTTTTAATAACATGACGCCATCATAAAATGATTTAATTTCTTGTAAAACACGTTCATCATTAATTGTGCCTCTGTTTGAATTGAGTCGTAAATTGCATCTTAAAGTTTCTTGTCGTTCAGACCTTGTTGGAACAGATACAGAACGCCTGATATTATTTTGTTCCTGTTGAGAAAGTGGTGGATCAGCAAAAACTGGAAATACACTGAATAACAGTAAAGATATTAATAACCATACAAATTGAGACATATTCCACCTCCAATAGACCTTGTTTTTGCCATTTTTGAGAAAGAAGTGTCAACATTATAAACATATATAAGTCCCTCTAAATAGGGTAATATACTGTTGATATTACCCCATTTACAGTGATTACTTTTTTGAAAATTTACTACATTTCTGTTCACATTGATTTTAGAAGCACACAGTCAAATAGTAAGATTTTTAAAAATATAACCATTCATAATTAAAATGTACGTTTATGTAACTCAGAAGAGAATCATTTACACCTTATTCGTATAATTAGTACTTGTATATATCCATTTGAAGAATTTTCCATTAGAATAAGAACTAAGAAGTAAAATCAACAATAATAATAATGGCAAAATTAATTAAGTTAAAATATGGAGAGTTGTTTTGCGGCCCTGGGGGTATGGGGTTAGGTGCAAAAAAAGCACAAGTAAAATATGGAAAAACTATTTATAAAATTGAACACAAATGGGCATCAGATTATGACTCTGACAGTTGCCTAACTTATAAACATAACGTGTTTCAGTCAAAAAACGTTATAAATACAGATGTAAGAGTTTTAGATATAAAATCTCTAGGTAAAATAGATATCTTCTCTTATGGCTTTCCTTGTAATGATTTTAGCATTGTAGGAGAACAAAAAGGCATTACAGGTAAATTTGGCCCTTTATACAAGTATGGTGTAACTATTTTAAATACTTACAATCCAAAAGCCTTTATTGCTGAAAATGTTGGTGGATTAAGTAGTGCAAATAGAGGGAAAACTTTTATTAAAATTTTAAAAGATCTCCAAAATGCTGGAAGAGGATATAATTTAACTGTCCATAAATATAAATTTGAAGAATATGGAGTACCACAAACGCGACATAGAATTATTATTGTAGGAATCAGAAAAGATTTAAAAACAACATTTAAGGTTCCAAAGCCAACCTACACTCAACAATATGTCACTGCTAAAAATGCCTTAGAGTCTCCACCTATACATTTTTCAATACCAAATCATGATTTCATGAAAATATCAGATAAAATTGTTGAACGTTTAAAATACATAAAACCATGGAAAAACATATGGAACTCTGATATGCCAGAACACTTAAAAATAAATTGTAATTCCACTAGATTAAGCCATATATACCGAAGGCTAGACCCAAATAAACCGTCTTATACAATTACTGGAAGCGGTGGAGGTGGAACTTACGGCTACCACTGGCAAGAAAACAGACCTTTAACCAATAGAGAAAGGGCCAGGCTTCAGACATTTCCAGATGACTTTGTGTTCATAGGTAATACAAGCAGTATTCGGAAACAAATTGGGATGGCTGTTCCTCCAAAAATATCCAAAATTTTGTTTGAATCCGTATTAAAAACTATTTTTCAAATTCCATATGCTTCTGCACATCTCAACAAGCAGTATTTATCAAATGATATAAACACTTCCCAAATGGAAATGAGTCTATAAAGATATGTTAAATAAAAATCATATTAAAAAAATTTCTAATATACTAAACTTAAATGAAAAGAATAGTGAAACTTTCTACAAAAAATCTCTACTATCTGGGGAGTTCTCCAACGAATCTAGCTTTGAAGATTGGATTGAAAATCGTCTTAAAAAAAATGTTATTTTCCTAAATAAATCAGATTACGAAGAGATGTGTTTAAATTCTCTAAAATCATTAAGAAACTTTGCTGAAACAGATTTTGGAAGTTCAAGACAAAGAGACTTCAATCAAAAGTGGGCTGATACCACACGTGGCTATTTAGGTGAAAAAGCATTCCAAAAGTTTCTTCTTAAAAGATTTGAGATCAAATCACAGCTAAAACATAAAAAGGGAGAACTCAGTGATTTCATTCATACTGACATTCACGCTATTAAAAGAAAAGGGGAGAAAAAACTTCAATCTCTTAGAAAGACTATTAGCATAAAAACCACAAAACTTAATGGAATGTGGCTTGATATTCCAGGGGCCCAATTCCATCATTCTGATTACCATGTGTTAATCAAATTAATTCTTGAACAAAATCATATGTTTTCTTTCTTTAAAGAAATCAGTATCTTCAAAGACAAACTACTAAGGAGAGCAGTTGAAAAAGGCTACTTTAAGAAGCATGAAGCTGACAATTTCTTTAATACAATCCCTAGTTTAGATAAAATCCCTGCATATATTACAGGTTTTGTAAAATCTCAAAACTTCAAATCTAATTATAAGTACAAAGGCAAGAAAGGCCGAATACACTACACAATTACATCATGGAGAGGTAAATATAAGCGTTCCTTTTTAACAGAGATAAAAGATAAGGAGTCCATTACAGGAAATGTGAATTTCCAAGGCATCAATAAATTCTCTCATGATGATGCATACATTTTTAATACTGGGAACTTAAACTGGTCAGACTCTGACTGGAAAACCCTTATTAAATCCTTATAGTAAAAAGCCTAAAATAATATAGATTAAAAACTCTAAACCAAAGCTACATATTATAAACATACTGGGATTATATGATTTCTACTTAATAGTACCAAAAACTTTACCCCTCAACTTGACAATATATAGAGTGAATACCACATTGTACACATAGATATAAAATTATAGAGGTCTTTATGCCTGAAATTAATTGGGGTTTTATTAGTGATGGGAAAACCTTTGAATCATTAATATTTTCTATCCTCAAGTTTAAAGATGTCAATATCAGAGTGTATGAGCGTCCAGGCCCTGATGCAAGTATAGATGCCAAAAGTGAAGATGGTAAAGTAATTTATCAAGCAAAATACACGCAATCAGAAAAGCTCTCAGAAATAATAACTAAGGCAAAAGAAGAATTGAAAAAAATAGAAAAATATAAACAAAAAAATCATAAAAACTACACACACTGGACTGGAGTTGAAAAATGGTGCCTTATTACTAATGCTACGTGGAACCCTTCTGATGAGGAAAAATGGAAAAATGAAGTAGAAAAACCTTTTGAGGAAATAGGTTTAGAAGTTGAGTTACAACACCAAGCAGGTATTAAGAAAGATTTGATAACTTTTCCACATGTAAAAAATGAATATTTTAGTGGCGAAAATAGAGTTCTACAAAGCTTACCTGAGTTTATTGCTAAAATTAAAAAAGATAAAATCCTATCTAAAGGACTACATCAGGAATTAATAGGGAGACAGAAAGAATTAGAGCAATTTTTGCAATTTATAAGTTCAGATGAAAAGAAAATTATTTCCATTCATGGCCCTGGCGGCATCGGAAAAACGCATTTTTCAATAGAGTGTGCCTATCAAGCTAACCAAAAAGAGTATGATATATACTATGCAAATACTGCTACGTTAGAAAGAAGTAATAGTTGGTTCCAATCAATAGTAACTAGCCGGAAAGCACTCCTAATTATTGATGAGCCAAAAGAACATGCAAGCATTGAAATTTTATTAGAACAAGCTCACAGCTCAAGACTTTTAAATTGGAAATTTGTCATCATTACTCGCACAGCAAAAGATCACATCCTAGAACCATTGAATCCTAATAGATTACAAATAGTCGAAAAAGACATACAAATTAAACCCCTTAACTCAAAAGAAACAAGGCAGTTAATTGAACGTCTTATAGAAAATTCTCAGACATTAAATACTTTGATTCCAGATAATCAGAAAATAAACCTACGTAAATATCTCATGAAAACTTCTGGGGGATTTCCTGTTTGGAACATGATAGCAATTCATCTTCTAGAACAAAACAAGGGTAAGGATATAGATTTTATAAAAGATGAATTTGGTTTACAAGAGAAATACTGGAATGAAACTATATCATCTCCACCACAATCCTTAGAGGAAAAGAAATTTATCAAATATATAAAAGCAATCGCCATTCTTCAACCTATATATGTTAAAGACAACCCTCAACTACAAGAGCACCTTAAAACTCTGATAAATGACAGTCAGCTATCCGAACTAGAAGATGTTTCCAAATTATTACAAGATAAGAGCTTTGCTGTAAAAAGAGGGCGCTTATTAGAAATAACTCCAGACGTCATTAGAGATTACATTATTATTAAGAAAATTGGTGATAACAGGCAAGAGTCAAAAGAGTGGTTACAAAAAGTTCTTCAAATAAAAAATCTTGAAGTAATGAAATCTGCTCTTACACAATTAGCAAAATTAGCTCACTATCAAAAACATGAACAAGATACAAAAGAGACTTCCTTTGATGAAATCTGGGATATTTTCTCTGATAGAATAAATCAAGGTGATTTAAATGAACAATATAATATATTAAAGGTTGCTTCGGGCATTTCTTTTTCAGATCCAATAAAATTTCTTAATCTTACTAGAGAAATAAAATTAAACAACAAACCTAACCCGTCCACTAAATGGACCAGTAAATACGCAAACCATGAAAACTTGATTCTTCAATTACCTTGGGAAATATACAAAGCTAGTGGATATATACATGATGAATCTGAAGCAGAAAAATTCTTCAAAGAATTAATTGAATTGGCTGAAAAAGAATCTACTCTTATTAAAGGAACTTACTATTACTTAGCAAATGACGGCCGTAGAGCTATAAGACTTATTACAGAATTAATGAAAGATAGTCATCCAAGAAATAATATCTACATAAAAATTATAAGTGAATGGATAATAAGTCAAATAGAAAATATAAATAATCTTAATGAACCTCACATTGAAGTATTAAAGGAAACAACAGAAGAATTTTTAAAAATTGAAATACATGATACTCATTTTGAAGAACGGCATTTTATTCACACAAAAACATGTATCTCTCCAAAGTCTTTAGAACAAAAAATCAGAAATAAAATTTTAAAAAAAATATGGTTAATATTAAGCTCTAATCCTAACCAAGCAAATGTTCGTAGTAGAATAATTTTATGGACGTTATTACAAACATACCACAGCGAAACAAACCTACACAGTGACCCTCATAAAAGAGGAGATGAAAATTATAATTTCTGGGAAATAAAATTGAAAAATCATTTTACCCAACTAAAAGAATATATATCAAAAAAGAATATAGAAATATCTGAAATAAAATCATTAAGATCTATCTGGGATTGGCATTTAAAATATGATCAAAGAAATTATATTAAAAAACTTGCTCAAGAGTGTGAAACATCAATAGAAGAACATAATTCATACAATGAGATTATATCTCTTTTTGAACATAACTGGGATCATTCTGAGCTAGAACATAAAGTTGAAGAGTATATATCAAAACATAATTTAGAATCTCAAGGCAAAATCAAATTATTTATAGATAGTTGTTTTAAATACGACAGTAAATCTTTCGACTACATTACTCGAACTATAGCCCAACAATTAGCAGGACATAAGAACTTATGGGGTGTTGCATTGGAGTATGCAGAAAAAGAATTTAAAAATAAAATTGTTGATCATCATTTTAAGTTTGCATGTGAGATTGCTCTTATTCACCTCATAAATCTAAAAAATGATGAAGAAGATTCTTTTAGTTTGACGATAAAATACTGGAAGCAATTGATAAACGTAGAGCAAAAAGAATACTTTTTGAAAAGCATTCTATACACACCTCATTTTAAAGCAACACAACACTTAATTGTAGTAGCTAGTATATGATCTGACAGTTACCCGTGTCAGTGGCTGTTTTAA
>JAPPLG010000013.1 GCA_028819545.1 Bdellovibrionales bacterium
CAATTCTGTCAGCGAATTAGTGAACATTTACAATCCCCGCGAAGGCGGGGATCCAGAACTCTTTTGCTCAGTAATTTCGGCACCTCATTACTTTGCTTACTGTACATTATAATAAACAGGCAGGACTGGTATAAGTAATTCAAGTTTCAAACATGCGTTTTGCCACAGAACAACTTTCAGCCGTTCTGTGATCAAAACCGAATTCACCTGAACCACTTATACCAGTCCTGCCACAATATATTGAAGCTTTTACACCGCCGGAACCGCCGTCCTTTTGGAGTTGTTTAAATATTTTTAAAAAATGGTAAAAATCTTTTTCACTGATAGAATGTAAAAATTACATTCTTATTTTAGATCCATTTTTTTATAAGACCTAAGATTTTTTCTTTTGAGTAATCTTTTACCGTTGCACCGGCAGAATGCTCATGTCCTCCCCCTCCCAACTCTTCAGCCAACCTGGAAATAGAAACAGACTGTTTGCTTCTAAAACTCAACTTATATTGACCGGGACTTTTTTCAATACTTACAAAACCCACAAGTACAGATTTTTGTTTCATCACCAAATCCAAAGCATCCAAAATATGAAAAACACTTACACCTAATTTTTTAAAAGAGTCATTATCACATTCTATAAAAGCCACCTTTTGATCCGCACTATATTGAACCTGACTCAACAAATCCATCATACCCTTCCAGGATATTTGATCATAACGACAAAAAAGCTCTTCATAAATTTGATTGATATCCACCTGATGACAAAGTTTTGAACAAGTGTAAAAAGCACCCGATAAATTTTTTGAACTGCGAAACATCCCTGTATCAAAAATAATACTGATGTAAAGAGCACGAGCCACTTCCTTAGTCACAGGCACCTTCATTTCTTCAAACAAAGTATAGCAAAGCTCTCCCGTGCTTGCCGCATTCTCATCCAAAAACATATTTATATCTTTTACAAAAGAAAGAGGAGAATGATGGTCAATAAAAATTTGAGTTTTTGTCTTTTGTTTTAACTCAGAATACAAAGGCTCAACCAGCCTGGGATCATTGGTATCAAAAATAAGAGCAACATCTGCTGTAGCCACCTGATTTTTTTGGTAAACAGAAACAAAATCTTGATGATTCATAAAATCATAACGTTTGGAAATATCATCTACGGCTAAAGACTGCACCTTTTTTCCCAACTTTGTAAGAACATGATGAAAAGCTAAAATAGAACCCAAGCCGTCTGCATCACAATTTTTATGAGTCGTTAAAACAAATGACTGAGACTGAAGAATTTTCTCAGATAAAGCAATACTGTTAAAGTTCATCTTATCTCCTTATAACTGCACACCAAATAAATGCAAACCCAACTGTGCAATCGCTAAAAAAGTAAAAAATCCAAAAATATCTGTAATCATTGTGACTAAAACACCACTTCCAGCCGCAGGATCTCTTTTAAATAAACTTAATAAAATAGGAACAACAGAACCCATCAAAACAGCCATTAAACAATTCAAAGCCATTGCAATACAAATCACTCCGGAAACCAAAAGACTCCCCTTCCAGAAATAAGTAATAGCTCCCGCGCCAACACCCATAACGATTCCAATAACCAACCCCACTATAAGCTCCTTCAATAAAGAAGAAGTAAAGGGAGTAAAACGAAAGTCCCCTGTAGCCATCCCCCGGGTTGTTACCGTTAAAGTTTGTATGGCTGTATTTCCACCCATACTGGCGACAATATTTTTTAAACTTGCCAGAATAATTAAGCGGCTCATGGTTTCTTCAAAAAGTGAAATCACAGAGCTGGCCAACACAGCCAACACAAGATTTACAAACATCCATGGCATGCGGTTTTTAATACTCATCCAAGGGCTTGAATGTATTCTTTCTTCTGCATGAAGACCCGCCCGAGCATAAATATTAGCTGTATTTTGATCCTGTATAATATCAATAATATCATCCATAGTAATCAGCCCTAAAAGTTTTTGATCTTTATCCACTACAGGCAAGGCTAAAAAATCATAGTGGGCGGCCACTTTTGCTACATCTCTTGTCGAAACAGTGTCCTGAACAGACACCACTTCTTTTTTAATCAGCTTTTCCAAAGGAGTGTCTGCCGGAGCTGTAGCCACCTGTCTCATAGAGACAACACCAATCAGTTTCCCTTGATGATCTATACAATAAATATAAAAAATAAATTCTTCGAGAGACCTTTCTCTTAATTTTTTAATACTGTCAGAAGCACTCATTTGAGCTGGTAAGGCAAAAACAGGAGTCCGCATAATACGCCCTGCCTGATTTTCAGAATACTTTAAAAACTTTTGGATTTGCTCTTTACGGGAAGAGCGATTTAAAATTTCATCCTGCTGTTCAGGCTCTATAAACTGTAGTAAATAAATAAGGTCATCCATTTGAGCAGAAGCAAACAAACTGTCCATGTGTTCTTTCGGCATATCTCTCAACAATGGAACAAGTTTGTCTGAAGGCATTTCCTCTAAAACAGAGCCCAATTTTTGTATATCCATTAATACTGAAATAATTTGAGACGTATATTGATCTTCGTAGGAAAGAAACGAAGCTATGTCTGCCGACTCCATTCGCTCCAATAGGGACTTAGGGCTTATTTGTTTTTTTAAAACCTGTTCCAGATCAAAAAATTGTTTTTTTACTCTATTTATATTTTTCATTTTATTCCACTTCGTGTATTCTATTGGAGTGTTGAAGAACACGCAAAACACTTTCATGGTTGCATGAAAGAAACTTTTTAAACAATCTTTTTTTCGGAGAAATTAAAATTGACGTCCAGAAGACCTATGACTTTGCATGGCAAAGCTCAATTAGAAAAAGAACTCAAACACCTTATTGAGGTCAAGCGGCCTGAAGTGATAAGAGCTATAGAGGAAGCCCGTGGCCATGGAGATTTAAGTGAAAATGCCGACTATGACGCCGCTAAAGAGCAACAAGCCCTCACAGAAGCGCGTATTGCAGAAATCTCAGATAAAATTGCCAACGCAGAGGTAGTGGACCCCTCTAAGCTCAAATCAGATAAAATTATTTTTGGAGCACATGTCTCTTTAGAAGACGACAATGGAAATAAAAGCACTTATCAAATTGTGGGCGAAGATGAATCAGATATCAGTCAGAAAAAAATTTCTATCAATTCTCCTTTAGCCCGAAACCTGATCGGTAAAAGAAAAGACGAGAGCTTTGAATTTCGCTCTCCTAAAGGAGAACAGTTTTACACTATCCTGGATTTTCACTTTAAATAATATGTTCAGGGAAATGAGGAACTTCTTCGGCAGAAGACGGCAGTTCCTTTGGGAAAACTTTACGAGTTAAGTAGGAGTTTTTTAAAATACTTTCTAATTTGCCTCCAAATTTATCCGCCAAGGTTTTTTGAACAGATATTTTAATTTGAAACACTCTTTTATTGTCACTCAACAGCTGTGCAATATAATCGTCGCTGGTTAAAATTCGATCCACAAGATTTAATTCTTTAGCCCGAATGCCGTACCAGTATTCTCCTGTGGACACTTTGTTTATATCCAAAGAAGGCCTGTTGGCATGAACATGATCTTTAAATAATTTATGCATATCTTCAATATCTTGCAGTTGCTTGGCTTTTCCTTTTTCTGAAATTTCACCAAACAAACTGACTGTTCTTTTATACTCCCCGGCTGTTAACTGAATGTAATCAATATCTTTACTTTTTAAAAATCGATGCAAGTTAGGCAGTTGAAACACAACACCAATAGAGCCCACAATAGCGAAAGGAGCAGATAGAATTGTATCAGCCACACAGGCCATCATATAGCCTCCGCTAGCGGCAACCTTGTCTATACAAACCGTAAGAGGAAACTTATGATCTTTTATGCGCTTTAACTGACTGGCCGCCAATCCATAACCGTGCACTACACCGCCCGGGCTTTCAATACGTACAATCACTTCATCTTTTTTTGGATCTGCAACTTTTAACAGTGTGGAAACTTCATCTCTCAAGTTTTCCACCTGGGAAGCTTTAATATCCCCTTTGAAATCCAACAAATAAGCCACGGGGCCATAAATGTTTTTCTTCTCCTGATCCTGTCTTTTTTTATTGAGTTTTTTCACCAAGCTGTCGAAAGTCTTTTTACCAGTTGTGACTTTTTTGACCTGCAAATAATAAGACTCCTGTTGTTTGCCTAAGTCTTCTACTTTGATGCGCTTTTTTTGTTTTTTCTCAGATTTTTTAACTAAACGTGCAATAAAACCAATAACCAGTATCACTGCCAAGACAATCACAAGGACTTTTGCAACCCAAGTTAAACCTGTCAGAAAAGTCTTGCCTAAAACCATCAAGATATTAAAAATATCACCCACACTCATATTTAAATCTTCCGTTTTGAACAACTGCCGTTAAAGACGTTTTATTTTGTATTCCTCCTCATATATAATCCCCTATAGGCTGTCAAGCTTGGTCTGTTTTAATCTATCTTAGCATGATAGAAAATACTTTGTATAAGTGCCTCGAAACTCAGACATGCGTTTTGCCACAGAACAGGCCTTCGGCTGTTCTGTGATCAAAGCCGAACTCGCTTGAGACACTTATACAAAGCATTTTCTACACACTGGATTCCGGATTCAGTCCGGAATGACTGGTGCGTACAAGAATGACATTATTACTGTTTTTTTCCGGTCTTGCCAGGTCTTTATTCTTCTCTTATCCTAATGAAATATGAGTAGAACTTTAAAATATTTTATTATCATCTTCATGAGCACATTTGCTTGGGCTGACAACCCTTGGGTGCAGAAAAAAACAAACTTTGAGCAACACTCAAAAGAGTTCCATCAAAGAAAAACAAATAAACTAAAAACAAAAGAAAAATACATTCAAAGTAAACAAAAATCAGACTTAAAAAAGTCCCAGCTGAAGTGGGCTTTTCTTGAAAATCAACTGCAACAAGACAATCGAGACAAAGCTCAACAGTTATTAAATTTATTTATAAACCCAAAACAGCACAGAAAAAACAATATAAAAAGAAAATTTATACAAACTAGAAACAAAAACAAAAAACTGAAAGAAAAATACAAAATACCTCTGGAAGACCAGCTTTTCTTATAAAAGAGGAATTAATGCACAGATTTCCCATTGGAAGAAGCTTTTTCACCTGTAAATATTATCTGTTCTAACGACAAGCCTGTTAACTTTCTCAGGCGATTGATAAACCACCATAAAGTCCAACCGGAAATGACTGTCAAAGGCAGACCAATCACCAAAAAACTAATCCAAGTCATATCTGCAATTTGTTCATTGAGAAGATTCTGCTTCTCTATATCAGATAGAACACTTTTTTGAGCGAAAATTTTAATTCCTACAATGAAATTTAAAACAGCACTAAAGAAGAAACAATAAGAGAGATAAAGGGTTGCTCTTTTTAATAATGCTTTATAACTTTGTCTTTTTAACTGTGAGTCCAATCGAAAAGCAATATCTGATGTTTGAAAGATAGAAGATTTATCAACCACCCATTTCATCAAAGGTTTGTCTGTAAAACCTGAAAATAAAACCCAACATCCAATCAATAAAGGAATGGCCGCTTCTTTAACTGCAAACCACACTCCTTCCAAAGTAAAGAGGGCAAAACCTCCTGTGAGTAAAATGTTGATCGTGCCTAAAATAGATAAAACATTTTTATGCTTGTTATTTTTAAAATAATCTGTCAGCCCGTAAACCACCGGAAAACTTAGAGCTACACACAAAGTAATAATAGGATTGACATCGGGAAATAGACGAGAGCTGTAATTTAAAATAACTACAGGAAGAGCTATATTAAAAGTTATACTCACTAATGGATTTTCATTTTTATTCATGACTCTGCCGTATTATATATATCAATATATTTATTTGGATTTATTCACAATTCATTGATGGTAATGAAAAGAAATAATATCATTTGTACAAAAACAAATGCACTCAAGCAAGATAAATTTTAAAGAAACCTTTTTATAGAGAGGAAGTGTAATAAGATGGAAACTCGCGGTTGCGGTTCCACACAGCAATCTTATCTGAAAACTGAGAGTACAGATCATCAATTAAATGCCGCGGTTCTTTATTGGTCGATGTAACAAAAAAACTTACAGATGCAGAAACCACTCGAATCACACCCTTGTAATGCCCATCTTTTGTTCTCACAACCCAAGCCACCTTAGTGGCTTCACTTGGAGACTTATCTTCAACAGAAGAATACACCTGCTTGCAATAAGATTTTAAAAATGATGTTGGATCAAAACCCTTAAAAACGAAATTATCTTCGTTTAGAAAACATAGATCTGACATGGTTACCACCCTACCCCGCCCAGCTTATTTACTTTACTAACTTCATTTCTCAATTAGGAGCGGCTACTTAATTTTTACATCATCCCTGCGCTAATACCCCACTGTCTCAGCAACTTAATTACCAGCCAACACAATAACACGTCAATAATTTGACTCATAGTGTTTATAAAAAAATTTATATTTAGATCTAAAATTGATCAAAAACGGACTTTTACACTCTAGTATGTCCTTTTTTTGACACATTAGAGTGTTATTTCAACAATGAACAATTTAATGAACAATATGATTTTCAACGCGAGAAAGAGCCATACAAGAGGTGCATCGAGCTTCTTCCCTTAAAGAACTCTTTGAAATGGACTCTACATAAATATCCAAATCCCCACAACAAAGTGGACATTTATTCTGCTCATCCAGGAATTGAGTTTTTTCCCCGCTTTCCTCAATAATTCTTTGAACTTTTTCCATCATTCACCTCCATTAATAAATAACGTGCAAATAAGGTGACAGGTCTAAAGAATGGCTTATTCTCCCGCAGTACAAAAAATATCCACGCGAACCCGGGAAGACAAAGATACTTGATCTTCCAAAATTGTCAGATTTTTTCCATTGAGTTCATACCTTACATTTTCACTACTGCCTCCATCCACTAACTGCACATTTTGCACTCGATAGGGTTCACAAGGCAGTGTAATAGGCAAAGGCTCTTGCAAATAATCAGAAAGACGACCTAATTGAGCACCAAAGCTCCTATCACAAATAGACAAAACCTGCCCAGGTGTAATGTAAGGAAATTCTCTTAAGACACTGCCGTCAGGGTCAGCAAAACGTTCATAAAGCTCTCCGTAATAACCCTTACCCAACTCATCATCCTGCTCCTGCAGGCATCTTTCGTCTCCAGGTGGAATAATAATAGCATGCACACTGATTCCTGTATGCAGGCCAATTCGTTGAGATACTCTGCTATAAAAATTACGAGGGTCATCACAACCTGTTAATCTGTAATCAATTCTATTAAGCTGCCATTGTTGTCTGCGATACTCTTCAGAAGACCTTTCATCTTCATCAGAAAGAATAATCACCATTAAGTGAGCAGTCTTCCTAAAGAAATCCCTTTGAGATGAAATATCCAAAGATTTGTTCAAAGCACAAATAGCTCTTTCATCATCCGGACATTCATCCGCCTTTCCTGCCTGCATACACTCAATGGATTCAGGTCTTTTTACAGCTGATTTAAACAGCCTGATATTTTCATCATGCTGAGATGAACTTCTATCTGCATTGGAAAGATATTTTTGACCTCTTTTAAACTCAATAAAATAACCATCCTGATAAGTACGATCCTTATTATTTGGAGAATCAGAAATGTCTACAGTCATCATAGCTATTCGATAATCCAGGTATCTAATATCATCCAAAAATTGATCAAACTGATTGGCAATATTGGTGTGCTCCACATGCATGGACCTGGAATTATCTATCACAAAAATAATATCCACAATTCCCATATTATATGTATTAGAAAAGCGAATGAGGGAAGGGCCGGAGGGACGAGAAGGCGGTTGTGAAGGGCTTGAAGTTGTTGTAGCTGGCACTGAGGAATCTGGGCCGTCAGCTCCCGGCACGACCTGCCTGATACCACCTGGACCATCAGGGCCCGCCCAATCAATTTCATTACTGTCAGGGGTGTCACACTCAGCATCTTCTAAATCACCTATATCAAAGTCCGCACAACTGGTAGGCGGCTGATAGTGGAAAGCCACTTCATTACAACCAACAAGCTGTATAGAAAGGGTTAAGCCCACTGCAATCAGAAAGAAAGCCAGCTCTTCTTTATACTCTTTGAGCCAATCCAATAAATTTTTCCAAACTTTTTTTATAGACATCTCAAGCTTACAAACGGCAAAATTCCTAAGAAATATTAGAATTTTTCAGTAATATTCAATATTTTCCCATTCTTTAAAAAAAGATAACTTTCACCCCTTAAATGATCCCATTTAAGGGGTTTCCTTCGGTTAGACAAAAAAACCACTTTCAGGTAAGCTTTGAAAAAAATTCACACTAAAGGCCCCTCCCTCATGAAATATAAAACCCCATTTGACTCCCCCAATACAGACAACTCTCCAATTGATGTGCAGTTTCTGATTCTTCATTACACAGGCTGTTCACTGGAAAAAACTTTTGAAATTTTTAAAGATCCTAAAAAAAAAGTTTCTGCTCACTTTGTTATTGATCAAACAGGAGCCATTTATGAAATCATATCCTGCATAAAAAAACCTGTGAAAGCCTTTCACGCCGGACAAAGTTCTTGGAAAACATGGACCAATTTTAACAACCACTCCATTGGTGTAGAGCTGGTCAATTTTAACGGTAATTTATTTAACTACACGGAAGAACAGTATAGCTCTCTTGCTCAACTCATTTTACATTTACAAAAAATATATCCGCCTCTTCAATCTCCAGAGCGTATTTTGGGGCATGAACATATTGCCGGCTTTCGAGGAAAAGTGGATCCAGGCACCCAATTTAACTGGGACAAACTCTTCAAACAAATTTACCCTTCTCACACACCACCAGAGCGCAAACCTGTATTGCCTTTATACTTAAAAGAACGTTTTAAAGATTTAACAGAACAACTCGATGAAAGAGAAAAAAAGTGGGATACACTAAATACTCTATTGGAAAAACAGTATCTTTATCATCTTCAAACAGAAGGAAGTTAAAAACCTTTTTTTATCTTCGGAGGTTTTTTTGAATCGTTTCCAGAAGACTTCTTTGTTGTAATTAACACAACGGCAACAACACCTATTGCAACTAAAGCAAAAGCACCCCATTTCTTCAAATCTTTTTGAGGAAGTGTATTTTCCAGATCTTCAACATTTTTTTGAATTTCAGTTTCAGGATAGGATGCTCTTACTTGAGCATTTTCGTTCCACACACAAAAATCCTGAAAAAGAACCTGATGTTTATTCACACCTTTAGAAAACACCGCCTGCCGACAGCTACCGCTCACTAAAGGAACTGTAACCACTCTTTTTTGAACAAGCTGAGAAAGCGAAATCACACGACTCCATTTTTTATGAGAAGAGCTGAGAGCAGTCACCCGGTATTCTCCATAAGGCAGTTGGATCTTATTTGAAAAAACACGGCCATTAATCAGTATTGTTTCATGAAAAGGAAAAATTTGTTTTAAAGAAAGAGAAATTTTTGATTGGTTTTTCTTAATTGACTGAAATTTTTGAATCAAAGGAGGGGGAAACAAACGAGTTTCCGGCTGAAGATGAGGGGCATAAATAGAAGCGGAGTGCAAGAGAGCTTCTACCGAAAGCCCCTTCCACTCGATTTGAGCCAAACGCAAAAAAGAGTAAAAAATAATTTTTTGAGCCTCCTCCACCCAATCTTTTTCATAAGCCCTCTGAGTGATCGTTCGAAAATAATCTCCTGCCTGATTCAAATGACCTTTTAAAAAAGATTTTTGCGCCTGCTCCAATAACACTGTCAATTCCTGAACATCAGTCGATTGCTCTTGAATTTCTTCCAGCTGTGCTTTTGAATAGGGAACAATATCTTCTGTCTGCACATAAGCAAAAAACTCCTCCGAAGGTGTTTGAGGGGCTTTTAAAAGAACCGGCATAGAGTAAGAAGGCAGGGTCACCAATAAAATAAAAGACATAAAAAAAGACATATTTAAAAACCCGCCTCAACATTAATAGATCTTTTTTTTCTTCGACTTAAAATACGGGAGCCCTTGGCATTTGGATTTTGAACCACAGCATGAAACAACAGTGACGACTTTAAAAAAAGGGAAACCTGATCTTCTGGAATTAAAACAGAAAACCTTCCTGTTTGAAGACGTACAGCCCGAACAGCTTCTGCAAGTTTATGGGGAATGGACATCGACTTATCATAAAGATCCACAACTCCATGGGAGGAAATAAGATCGCTTACAGCTGAATGATTTTCCAATTCAATCGGCACCATAACAAACCCCAAAGGAATATTATCTGAAACTTGAAAAACAATTTCCTGTTCCTCATTACTTGTAGTGTGAATCCATGCAAAAAACAACGAAAATAAAGCCAGTACACTAAAAACAATCAGATATTTTTTATAACTATTAACGAATGACAATGTTGGCTGAATCATAATTCACATTCCGACCCATTTCATATCTTTTAATTTCTTTTCCGGACTTATCATACAAATAAAAAATCGAAGATAAAAAACTAAAAATAAAAATCAACATCCATATAAATTCCATAAAAACCTGACCTCTTTTTTTGCAACTTTTTTTCATAATATCTCCTTTCAAAAAAGTTATTTCATTAATTTCATCTGAAAACCTCCTGTTAAATCTTCCAAACTGACAGAGCAGTGATGATCTGAAATCCCTTTCAATCCTAAATGTTCCTGCAACTTTTGAGGAATGAGAGCAAACCCATTCATTCGCCATGAAATCTTTATTTTTTGCTTTTCTGAAAAACCCTCAACAGGCACATAGCCTGGAGAGTCACTTTCAGCAGGTTTTTTTCGAACCGCCAGAGGCTGAAGATGAAATGTTTTTTTAACGTTATAAATATATTTTTTTGATTTTAATTTAAAAGTTTTCCACTGCGTTTGAAAACTGATTTGAGCTTGCTTTAAAATACGTTCTTGTTTGTTAGAAAAAGATTGTTGTTCAAATTTTACTTTTTGTAACCTTTTTCTGGCTTGTAATATATTCACCGGATCTAAAGAAGCTAAAGCAGAGTGGTACCTCAATTCTGCTATTTTTCTTTTGATACGAAGTATTCTAGCCTGTGTGTTCATGCTTGTTAATTTTTGCAAATGCTCTCTTAAAGTATTTTGAATATTTGCCCCCGTTTTATAACAAATAAAGTACGCCTGATTGTGTCTTTTTAACACCAACAAAAATGAAAAAGACAAAAAGAATATTGAGATAAACAAAGGAGAAATTATCAAGAAAGTCATTGCAATAAATCCTCTGGAATTTGCAGTATTCTTTTTAGTTTTATATTCCACGGTTGAATTTCCAAAGATCCTGTCCATTTCTTTTGATCCCCTTTCAAATGAATATTTTTAATCTCTCCCCAAAATAAAACAAAAGAGCTTTTCCTCCTTATCTCTTTTTTGCAATAAACCTCCGTATAACCTTTGGCCATGCAAAAAAGAGATTTATAAAGTTGTTGGTTGACATAGGAGCGAACTCCCAACAGCCACGACACTTGAAAAACTGCAAAAACAATAAAGAGATATAAAGAAAGCAACACAACAAGCTCCAAAACAGCCTGTCCTTTATTGTTTCTTGGTTTTTTTAGGTTCACTGGCGGCCCCATTCATAAAGTCACTTAAATCGCTCTTTTTATAATCAGAGCCTTTTACTGAATCTGTTTTAACTCGCTTGCTTGTACCCTGAAGTGCATGAATGGCATTGGCAAATCTGGATTTTACTGTTTGATTTAAAACCCGCACAACGCCAATAGTGGCCACAGCCATTAAAGCCACTAGAATTAAATATTCAATTAGACCTTGTCCTCTTTTTTTCTTCATAAGATTCCCCCTTTTGAATCTGTTTTATGTTTCTGGAAAACAGATATGCAAAATCAGGGACAGAAATAGAGGGGCAAAATGATAGTTTTGACTAATAGAAGCGACCACTTTTGGTCACAACTGACCATTATTGGTCAGTTCGTCCAAGAATGGGCTGTTGGTTCATACACCTTTTTAAAAGTTAAAATGAAAATTCAAACCGGATTTAGCAAGATAATTTCGAAAATCACTATCAGGCTTATCTTTCTCAACTTTTGGCCAGGCAAAAAGTGGATACATCAACCCAAAGGAAATTGTGGCTCCAAAACTTGGCACCATCCACCATGTATGAGACATACTTGCCGAACCATAGAAAAAAGCAAAAGATTGTTTACTGATAGAACGATCCGAATAATCCACACCCTCCGTCATTGCTGACACCAACGGTGGGATTACTCCTGTTCCAAGCGCGATGACAATATCTGCAGTTTCCTTACGTAAATAAGAAAGAGGCACTACTTGAAAATAACTGTAATTAACTCGAGCATTTAATGCCAATTCATATTTTTTATTGGGCTTAAAACTATAAACAGGACCAACATAACCAGAATATCCGGGCAGAAACTCACTGGCTACTTGTTTAAATGTCTCCAAATCACCATATACTTCATTATATTCCTTACCAGCATATGCATTATATCCTTTATTAATCCCAGCTCCAAATATTAAAGACACAGTCTGTTTATCTTTTCTAGTCCATTGATACTTACCCTCCAAACCAATGAGAGGTATTCTCAAAGACTGCACTTCAACAAATACACCCAAGTCAAAATTATCAGAAAGCCCTCTTGTATATTGTAATGATGGAAACGTTACTCCGTTAACTCCCTTTTGTAGGTCACCAAAATCATTAACAACTGCTGAAAATACCACTTCGTTGTTACCCTTGCCAAGAGTTTGAGCTGTATGAGGCTCTGTAAGGCGGGAAAAGGCAAGACCCACACAACCTGTCAAAGATGACAAAGAAATTGAAAGCAATAATATCTTAAAAACAAAAATAATTTTTTTCATTAGAAAGCTCCTTTTTTATGAGATTCAAAATTAATTAAGTGAAGTACACCACCATATTTTTTTCAAGTGTTTTTACTCCCGATAGCCCTTGACGTCAAACACATCAATTGGAAAGTAGAAAAGTTTACAATCACTTAAGTTAATTGTGAAACAAGTTAATTTACTTTCAATGACGGGCCAACTGAACTGTGTTGTGAAGTAAAGAAGAAATAGTCATTGGGCCTACTCCACCGGGGACAGGGCTGAAATAACTCAAAACATTTTCCAATCCCTCCGGACAAACATCTCCTTCCAAAACTGTTTTACCCTCTTTGGAAATCCGATGCATTCCTACATCTATAACCACAGCACCTTTTTTAAAATCCTGAGCTTTTAACAAGTGATGTTTCCCGCAAGCTACAACTACCACTTCCGCTCGTTTTGTATGCTCTTTTAAATTCGTAGTTTTGGAATGACAAATAGTCACCGTAGCATTCTTTTCCAATAAGAGCTGAACCATAGGGCGGCCCACAATAAGACTTCGCCCCAACACCACCACATGACGCCCTTCAAGTGGAATCTTATAGTGCTCAAGCATTGTTATAATTCCTTTCGGGGTGCAGGGCTGTATGTTTGCAGAAGAAGACCACAAAGCGCCTACATTTTTAGTAGTGAGCACATCCACATCTTTTTTTGGAGATAAATAAGAAAGCACAGTTTTTTGATCCAAATGACCAGGCAAGGGAAGCTGAACTAAAATACCATGAACAAGAGGGTCCTGATTTAATGATTCCAATGTTTGTATTAACTCTTCTTGTGGCACATCTTTTGGAAACTTTAAAAGCTTTGAGTGGATGCCGACTTCGTCACAAGCCATCATTTTACGTTTCACATACACCTTGCTTGCAGGATCGTCTCCAGCCAGAACCACACATAAGCTGGGATGAATCCCCTGCTTTTTCAAACTCTGAACATCTTTTTTCACATGATCTTTTAAAGTTTGAGCTACTAGTTTTCCATCCATTTTTTTCATTTCAAACATTCCCGTACAATTTCTTGACCCTTTATGCAAAACTGATTAAGTCTTTAATTATGAAAAAGAAGAAAACTGAAAAAACTCCATCAGTCAAGATATCAAAATCACAAATTCGTAAAATTCCAAAGTTAGTGGAATTATACAAAATCATTAACACATATTCTCTTCGGGAAGAAGCTTATGCCGTGGCTTTGGAAACCTATGTACACCTAAAAAAGAAAAAAACTTAATCTTGCAGGTTATGAATAAACTAAAAACCACGCCTCTTTTTGAGAGTCATAAAAAGCGCGGGGCTAAAATTGTTCCCTTTGTCGGCTGGAAAATGCCTTTGGAATTTACAAATGCCAAAAAAGAACACCTCTCCGTCAGAGAAAGTGTGGGCATTTTTGACGTATCTCATATGGGAGAAATTCACATCAAAGACCCCAAGGCTTTGGAGTTTTTATCTTCCGTTTTGACTAATAACATTCAAGATCTCAAAGACAATCACTGTCAGTACACATTGATGTGCAACGAACAAGGAGGAGTTTTGGATGATATGATTCTTTATTGTCTCAAAAAACCCTCTGACTATCTTCTCTGTGTAAATGCCGGAAATACTGAAAAAATATTAAAATGGATGAGAGCGCATTCAAGTATTTCTATAGAGGATGTGAGTTCAAAGTGGGGGCAAATTGCTGTACAAGGCCCTTATTCAAAAACATTGATTGAAAAAATTTTCCAACCAAACCACTTAAAAAAATTTCAATTTGATTTTGCTGATTTTTCTGGAAGTGCTCATCTTATTTCCCGCACCGGTTACACAGGAGAGGACGGTTTTGAAATTCTATCGCCGCAGAATAAAGTATTGGATCTTTGGGAGAAATTGTTAAGTTTAAAGGCAAACCCCATAGGTTTGGCGGCCAGAAACACTTTGCGCTTGGAAATGAAGTACCCGCTTTACGGTCCTGATATGGATGAAACTGTGTCCCCTGTTGAAATGGGTTTAAGCTGGGCTTGTAAAAATAAATCTGATTTTATAGGAAAAGAAGCTTGCTTCAAAAAAACTCAAAGAAGGTGGGTGGGTTTTGAAATTTTGGAAAAATCCGGGATTCCCCGAACATCCTATTCAGTTTTCTCTGAAGATAAAGAGTTGATTGGAAATGTAACAAGCGGAGCTTTTTCCCCTTCTTTGGAGAAAATGATAGGGCTTGCTTTAGTGAAAAAGGATTTTTCTGAGCAAGGTCGTCGGTTTTTTGTGCAAATTCACGGAAATTTAGCTCTTTCTCAAGTGGTTCCCACCCCTTTTTATGTTTTGAATAAGTGAAATTTCTTTGATAAAACCTTTATTTTAATATGAAGGAGGCTTTTTCCATGCAAGATAACGAGTTGGATATACCCAGAAGGTTGATTGTTCCTACAGACAGTTTTTACTATACCAATACTCATGAGTGGGTGTCTTTGGAAGATAAAAATGTAGTGACTGTGGGTATTACTTATTTTGCCCAGGATCAACTTGGTGAAATTGTCAGTTGGAAACTGCCTCAAAAAGGTCAAATTTTGGAAAGAACACAGGTGTTTGGTTTAGTGGAAAGCAACAAACATGTGAGTGACTTGTATGTTCCGGTTTCCGGGGAAGTTGTAGAAGTAAACAGCAGTCTTACTCCGGGGCTGATCAGTGATCATCCAATGAGTGAAGGCTGGTTGATTCGAATTGAGATGAGTCGTGAAAATGATTTGGCTCAATTGATGGATCCGGCTAGCTATAAAAAATTTATTGAAAAAGAACTGGAAGCTTTATCTTGAAAAGAATAGCCCGCGTGGCGGAATTGGCAGACGCGCTAGACTTAGGATCTAGTACCGCAAGGTGTGGGGGTTCAAGTCCCTCCGCGGGCATGACAAAATAAAAGACCACCTGCAAAGGTGGTTTTTTATTTTTCAGTGGCTGGGACTTGAAATGAGCGAACTATTTGTGTTGAATGCGAAAGCATTCAATACAAAGCAGAAAATCCGGATGATTTTCTGAGTGAGTGAAGTGAGGTGACGCAAGGAGTGAGCAGGACCTGCGAACGACTGTAGTGACCAAGTCCCTCCGCGGGCATGACAAAATAAAAGACCACCTGCAAAGGTGGTTTTTTATTTTTCAGTGGCTGGGACTTGAAATGAGCGAACTATTTGTGTTGAATGCGAAAGCATTCAGATAAAATAAAAGACCACCTGCAAAGGCAGAAATCACATATAAAAATTGACAAAAAAGGCATATAAGAGTAGAAAACTTCACTATAGACAATATTAATTTATCAGAGGTATTGAAAATGAATGAAAGAACACAAGATTGTATTAAAGATATACTAAGTGATCGTGAGTGTCGGGCTGTCACAAAATTAATTGAAGAAGTTAATGAAAAAAAGATAAGTGCAGACAGCGTTGGTTTATACATTCAAGAAATTAAAAACACTTTAAATACTATCAGCCACAGAAAAGAAATGCTTACGCATGCCTTGTATGTATTAGAAAAATATGTAGATCAGGGCCAGAGAGGCAACTTTGAGTTTGAAGAAAGCATTAAAGGAAGTCAACTCCTAGACGCTTAAAAATTTTTCAAGAAGATGAAAAACACATCTGAATGTAATATCAATGCTTTTCTATATAAAGAGTGTATTAAGGGGCATTTCTAATATCAGAAGACGGGCGAAATACGCGCCTGAATCTTCCATCTTTATTTCCAAAACCCACCTGCACCAAATCAGGCAATTCAACAGACTTGCCAGAAACATTTCGAATCCACATATACCTATTGCGATTATATTCTGCCTCACTTTCCAGAGAAGAATCTATATCGACACCCAATGATTTTCCATGTTCAATAGAAATTTGACCTCCTCTAATAGTAATGACCCATTCATGCACAGGCAACTCTTTATCTTCCAGTCTTACAATTGTATCATCGTTATATACAATTCCTATAACTCCACCTTCATTGAGAATACTCATATATTTATTAATCACACTAGCAGGGTTCGTGCTGTACGAAAACATTCCATAAATATCAGTGATGAGTTTCGGTTTTGGAATAAACTCTTCATTAGGAATATTCTGAAGCAAACGATCATTCCATATTTCATGTTTACTGGAAAGTGATTGAGGCAGGCGATTTGGGTAAATAAAAGATGGCACACCTTTAGGAGAGTCTATGCTTGTGATCCGTTTAATATCTGAAAACTGTGGCTCATAATTAATGCTCAATGTGTGAGGAATTTCTCCTATTGCACGGCCGCTGTTATGTAAAACTAAAATACCATCTTCTAATAAAGATCCATTTCCTGCACCCACATCCATCCACCTTTCATTCTTATGAAGACTCATCACATAAGTCATTAACTTTGAAGTGAATACATCATTCCTACTATGACGTTCTGATTCAAACGCCAAAATCACATCTTCCAAACTCCTACGCCCCCGAACTCCGGGATGCAATAGAGAAACTTCCTGCTTTAAAATCAATCCAACCAGTGCTCGATCTTTTATCCACTTCAAATAACCTGGAGGATAAAATTGACTCTCTTCATAGTATTCCTCCGCCCATTTTTCATATTGCTGTTGAACTTCAGGATTATTATTAAATAACTCAATAGAGTTAATCCATGAAGGAACTCTTCTCGATTCCATTTTATGACGAACTAGAAAAGAAAAACCCTTTCCTTGAGTGACCACTTCTCTTATAGCGTAACCATAAGGATTTGCCGGGAGAGTTCCATCTTGTTGGCGTTTAATTAACCAAACCTCATAAGCTTTCTTATTGTCAAAATCAGGACGAAATTCTCTGATGCGCAATAATCTATTTGTCCAGTTCAATTGACTTAAAGTTATTTTACTTGGTTGTACACGAAAGCCGGCAAATTCATTTTCCCCTGCCACATCCATATGAGACTGTTTTACTGTAGGTTTAGTAAAACTATTTTCACAATGATCTCCAGCAAATGCATGAAAAGAAAAGAGACAAATAAATAAAATTTTACCAATAAATTTATACAATAAATTCATGCCAGCACTTCTTATTTAAAAACCAATGATTTTATCATAAGTAGATATTAAAGTGCTAGAAAAATATTTACTGTATATAAACAGTACAGTCTATTGTCCAAGAGAATAAGAGCACACTCCAAACAACATCATCATTCTTGCTGTGTACAAAACTATCTTAAGGAATATTTTGAATACTTGAAGTGGGGCGAAATATTCGTGTCCATTGCCCGTCTTTTTCTCCAAAACCCACTTGTACCAAATTTGGAATTTTAAAAAAGTTCCCTGATGGGTTCCGAATGAGCACATACCTATTTTCAGCGTAACCCTCTTCATCTGCACGATTTGAATAAGAATTTTTTATCCAGGATGTTCCATATTCAACAGAAATTTGATCATTCACCACAGATTTCAGCCACTCATGAAAAGGCACATCTGCATCTCCAACCCTTACAATAGAATCACCATAAACAATCCCTATAGTTCCGCCTTCATCCATAATCTTAAGGTACTTATTAATAACACCAGCCGGATCACCGCTATAAGAAAATACTCCATAAAAATCCGTAATCAATTTTGGTTTTGGATTAAATTCTTCGTTAGGAAGCTCCTGAAATAAACGTTTATTCCATATCTCATGTTTAACAGAAAGATCTTCAGATAATTGGCTGGGATATTTATTAAAAGATACACCACTTGGACGATGCACCGTTCCTATTTGATCAATAGCTGAAGATTCCGGTGCATATGTAATGCCCAAAGTATGGGGAATATCTGTAATGTCGAGACCAGCTGTATTTAATGTTAAGATACTGTCCTCCAGTACGAATCCACTCCCTGTACCACCATCCAGCCACCTGTCATTTCCATTCAGCTCTGTTATAAGAGAAATTAACTTTGTGTTAGAAGCATCATATTCTTTAGCATGACGATCCCCTCCTAAAGCAAGAACAACATCTACTAATCTTCTGTCATCTTTGAACCCACCTTCAAGTGGCGCCCCTGCTTGTACAAGCATTTTCATATTTATTAGATCTTTTATCCAATTGAGATAACCTGGAGGATAGAGTTGGCTTTTCTGATAATAGGCTTCAGCCCAATTCATATACTGACGTTGAGTGTCCCAATCATTATTAAATAGTTTGTTATTATTAATCCATGGAGGGGCTATTCCCGGCTGTATTGTATGGTGAACAGACACCTGAACCTTATCCATGAGGGTTAATCTTTCTACTACGCGGTAGCCATAAGGATGCTCAGGAAGTGTTCTCTTCTGCTGATGTGCAATCAACCAAGCTTCATAAGCTTCCTGATTATTAAAGTTAGGGCGCAAATCTTTTATACGTAGTAATTTATTTTTTAAATTCAATTGAATTAAATAAAATCTACTTGGACGAGCATGAAAACCATTAAATTCATTACCCATTTCCACAGCTACATTGGTTTCTCTCATATGAATCTGTCCAGAAAAATTACGCTCACAATGATCCCCAGCAAAAGAACCAAAACAAAAAACAAAAAGACAGAACCATAAAGCCTTATTACAGAATTTATAAAATAAACTCATTCTAAGAATCCTTAGGTTATATAAACCAATAAACTGTATCAGAAATAGAAATTAAAGTGTGTAAAAAACTCCTTGTATGTAAATTTTACAATCTATTTTCAAGAGGATAAAAACACATATTAATGCAATATCAACGCTTCTCTATATAAAGGTTGTGTTAATGGACATTTCTAGTATCAGAAGCAGGGCGAAATACGCGCCTGAATCTTCCATCTTTACTTCCAAAACCCACCTGCACCAAGTCAGGCAACTCAACAAATTTTCCAGAAGGATTTTGAATCAACACATACCAAGTTTCAATATAACCCTCTTCATCTGCAAAAGGTGAATCAGGACTTTGAATCCAGGAAGTTCCGCGTTCAATAGAAAATTGATTTTTAGTTACAGACTCCAACCACTCCCAAAAAGAAACCTCTTTATTTCCAAGTTTCACAACCAACTTATTGGTATATACTATTCCTATAGTTCCATCCGCAGTTATAATATTCAGATATCTACTAACCACACTTGCCGGATTTGCACTATAAGAAAATGCTCCATAAAAATCTGTAATGAGTTTAGGTCTCGGCAGTTCCTGATCCGGAATATTCTCAAACAAAAGGTCATCTCTTATTTTATGTTTAACCGACAGTTTTTCAGTTAAATGCGTGCGGTAATCTGGGGGAGATACCTTATGCGGGCGATGAACGGTAGTAATTTTTTCAATATCCAACAATCTAGTTCTATAGGTCATTCCTATTGTATGAGGAATTTTATTTATGGAACGGCCAGCTCTATGCAATCCTAAAATACCGTCTTCTAACACATACCCGCTTCCTGTACCTACATCCAACCATGTATCATTCCCCGAAAGAGTTTTTATTAATGCTATTAATGTTGCATCATCTTTATGTTCTTCAGCAGTGGTCTTTCTTTTTCCTCCAAGAGAGAGAACAACATCCTTTAAACGCCGATCCTCTTTAATTCCCCCTTCCAATGATGAAGTTCTGGGATCAATCAGCCACAGAAGTATTTGATCTTTCATCCAATCTAAGTAAACCGGTGGATAAAACTGACTTTTTTGATAATATTCTTCTGCCCAAAACATGTATTCTCTTTGGATATCCCTATCATTATCAAAGAGTTTGGTATTGTTAATCCACACAGGAGCTATTCTGGGTTTTGTTTTATGATCCCCCCTTGACCCAAATACATCTAACCCTTTGACTTGCACAGCACGATAACCATAAGGATGCTTAGGAAGTGTTCCGGCTTTTTGATGCCTTATTAACCATTCTTCATAAGCTTTTCTATCATGAAAATCGGTACGGGCATCTTTCAAGCGAAGAAATCGATTTTGCACATTGACTTTGCCTGTAGTTGTTCTTTTTGGCCTTCTATGAAAATCAGCCAACTCATCACTCACTTTACTTTCTTTAGATATGCCACGTGCCTCTGATGAGGTTTTGCTAGGCTTAAAATTCCCCTCACAAATATCCTGATCCTGAGCGAAAGTGTTCAAAGAAAGAAGCAAAGAACAAATGAAAGATATATGAACAAATCTAAATAAGTACACTCCAACATCCTTACTTGAAAGCACTCATACGTAACAGCATATACATTTTTATACATGAATGAAAAGTAAGAAAATATAAAAATATTTAATTTGAATTTTTAATCAAAACATAAGCACTATATAAACCCTACGAACATCTTAATAATGCAAGACCTCAATAGTTTAGTTTTTATAAAGCACTAGGCTTTTTTTAATAAATTTACAATGGAGGACAAAGTATAAAAACGAACAGAAACTAAAGAAATCATATAAGCCAACACACAAGATAAAATAAACACCCCTACAAAAACTTCATTCTGTATAATCACAGGAATTTTTCGATCCACGTAAATAGAGGGCAAAAGATCTATAGGAACAAATTTTAAAAATAAACAAACCAAATACCCCAGCAACACCCCACCTGATACACCTAAAAAAGCCATCATAAAAGCCAAATGAACAAAAAGCTTTCTTATCTGCCTCATAGGATAGCCCATAACCATTAAAATCCCAATATCCTGCCTTTGCTGAGTCATCAGCAGTTGAATCATTGAAGCAATAGAAAAACCGGCAATAAGAGCCGCTAAAGCCAAAAATACCGCCATAATAATTTTTTCAATCTTCAAAGCAAAAAACAAAGAAGAATTTTGATCACTCCAGGAATAAACATCAAGACCTTTTGATTTTAATACTTCTTTATAAGGTTTATGGTGACTTGGATCATGTAAAAAAACCTCCACGCCTTTTGATAAAGAGGCCGTATCCTTCAGTGAAGAAATAGAGTCTTTTTCATAAAGAATTTTTTTATTATTGAGATAAGAGTGTGAAGAAAATATAAGTGAATCCACCTGCACTTCCTCAGGGGGCACCATCTCCGTTGGAGGAGTCAGTAAATTTTCTGCAGGCATAACAAATACAAAATCCCCCTCATAGGCAGAAAGCTGGTCTGCAATTTCCGCACCAATATGAATAAGTACTTTTGTTTTTGACGAATCTGCAATACCCCCGGAAGACCATTCAACTTTAGAGTTTACACCCTCAAAATAATGATCATCACTGTTTTGAGTCATGGTTTTCAAATCCTCTGAGCTGTATCCTCTGGCTGATGCTCCAGCAAAACTCCCCTCATCATTTTTTAAAACCACATCCTGTGTTTCAAAAGCCCTAATCAACTGGACGTCTTTCAAATTATTTCGAATAAAAATATTTTTAATTTCATCAGAAAACTTTTTGTTTTTCTTAGAAGAATCATAAATAACCAAATGCGGTTCATGACTTAACAGGCGGGTTTTTAAAGAAGACCCAAACCCGGACATCACATTAATAACTACAATTAGACTGGCTACACTCACCACCAAACTAAAAATACACACAATGGAAACAGGGCGGATAAGAGAGCTGACCCTGGGAGATAAAATATATTTAAAAAAAAATGACAGAAATATTTTCATAGCTCTGAAGGCGATACATTTCGCCCAAATAAAGTCAGGTACATTAAATCGTAAATTCCTGTATTGTCCAACAAACCTTTGACATAATGAGCATTTAATCCTTGAGCTTTAACCACAATGCCTCCATGAGAGTCCGGCCCGCCTGAGCCCCACTGAATCGAAAAAGGAAGAGCTTTGTCTTCTGAGGGTTTTTTAAAATCATAAGCAGTTTTGGGATAAGTGTAAAATACAGGGTCTTTTCGGCTGGAAACTTCCTTCATCACCAAGCCCCCGGCATTGCTGTCTGAAGTGGTCAATAATAAAGTATTCTGATTTTTTTTAAGAAAATCGAAAGCTACTCCAAAAGCCTCATCCGCTCTTTTTCCGGCTGTTAAAAATCCTTCAGTGTTTTTTCTATTGGAAAAATTATCTGTACCTTCTTCTTCTACAATCAACAAAAACTGCTGATTTTTTTGTTTTAAAAACTGTAAAGCCATTTGAGTCATCTCACCAATAGTGGGGGCAGATTGTTGATAAAATCCTTTTGTTTTTAATACCTCTATAGGATCATCATCATTATAAGTATCATCATGAGCAAATACTCCAAGAATTTTAGAGTGGGATTTTACTTTTTCAAAATTTTTCAAATCATAAATGACTGTGTATCCCATCTCTTTTGCCCTTTCGATTAAATTGATTTGATCCTTTCTTTCTCCCAAACCAAAGTGCCCTTGAACTCCTTTCGGAAGTAGGTATTTCTCCCCTCCTCCAAAAATCAGGTCCACACCGGATTCAATAACCTGTTTTGCAATTTCATCTTTATATTTACGGCTTTTCACTTGTGAGACGAAAACAGCTGTCCCCGGCTCTACCAAGACTCCAGACTGACAAAGAGCTGTTTTGATTCCTTTTTTTTGAGCTGAGATTAAAATAGAATAAGGCTCTCCAGATTTGGACATAATATTCTTCCCTTTATCCATTCCAAAACTATCTGCACCTGTTTTAATTCCAAAGGCATGAATGGTCGCTCCTGCATTGGAAGTGGCGGTTATTTGCTGTCGAATAGTGCCTCGATATACAGCTGTATTTGAAAATTTATCAAAATTCAATTTCCCCTCATACCCTGCATGAATCAAGCGAACGGCATCCCAGTGAGCAAGGGACATCCCATCCGGGTGAATAAAAATAACATTCCCTGTTTTACCGGAAACAGAAGAAAGAGAGCCACAAGCTGTGTTGATCAAAAAAATACAAAATAATACTGCTTTCATTAATCCATACCTTTTGAGTTTTGGAATATAAACTCAAATACTTATACTGTCACCCTCGTATATATGACTGGATCCCCGCCTTCGCGGGGGTGAAGTGGTGAAGTGCCAATCGAAACCGGCGAGCACACACAGGACGAAGCAATGCAGGTGCCAACCGAAATTACTGAGCGAAGGCTTTCAAACTTATGTCATTCTGAACTTGATTCAGAATCCAGTCGTATATTCCAAATGGATTCCGGATCAAGTCCGGAATGACTGATGTGTACAGGGATTGTAAATGTTCACTAATTCGATGACAGAATTGGAAAATTGAGAGAGCGTG
>JAPPLG010000009.1 GCA_028819545.1 Bdellovibrionales bacterium
CAATCACCAATCACCAATCACCAATCACCAATCACCAATCACCAATCACCAATCAGATTTTGGTCTAAAAATGAGATAAAAGTCAAGTCTGAACGTACCCTAATACCGAGTTGGTATAACCCTCTTAAACGAAATAAAGGTTTATCTATAATAGAAGCTTTAGCAGCCGCTTTTATAGGTGGGGTTGTCTTAGTAGGAACAGGGAAAATGATAGGTGTTTCTCTTCATTCCTCCAATACAGTTAGATCTTCCACAGCCGAGCAGTCCCTTATAATGTCTATAAGTAAAGTATTAACAGATAACCTCCAGTGTAAGGCTAATCTCAAACCCGGTAGTGGGGGTATAAGTGCCACAAATGGTAAAGGTACGATAAGTGAGTTAATTCAGGGTTTAAATGACCCTAATGTAGAAGATACCACTTTAGTGAAGGTAGGAGAAACTTTTAAGAATGCTTTAGAGATTGTGAAGATGGATTTTACGGGAAGTGGTGCGGGTAATCCCAAGACCAGTACAGTGATTAGGGATTTTATCGTGTATTACAAGAAGGCGGGAGTGGGGACTTTGGAAAATAAACCTTGTGACAGTTCTAATGTAGAGGGTTGTTATTTTCAGGGCTGTAGTTTGAAGTATAAGCTTCAAAATAGTGTGAATCCGAATGTAGAGGTATGCGATGTACAAAATTGTGTAGGAAGTTCAGGAGGGAATTATATAGCGGGTATCAGTTGCACAGCGGGAAAATACTTAAAGGGTTTTGACAGTAATGGGAATAAAATCTGTTTAAGTAAATCCACTCTTATTGGTAGCCAGATTTGTCCAGCAGGGCAATACTTAGGAGGATTTGATAGTAGTGGTGTTAAGGTATGTCGTAATGTTCCTGTAGTAAGTTCCACAACAGGAGGTAGTTCCACAACAGGAGGTAGTTCCACAACAGGAGGTAGTTCCACAACAGGAGGTGGTTCAGGGACTATTACTCCCCCCCCAGCAAGCTCCAATGTGGTGGTGTATAATGGTGCGTGGAAATATCAAACTAGAGAACATGTTAGTACTTGCACAACAAACCAGGCTCAGATGCACTCCCACACAAGAAAAAGAAAATGTAAGTGTAAGAAAATTAGAGGTACTGATAAATGTATATCGAATTATTCTGACTGTGGACCGTGGTCAAGTTGGAATGGTGGTCATTCGCATACGGGATCCTTCCCTAGACATACTTTGAACTGTGATCCAAGAACTATGTTGTATATACCCAGCCACATAAGTTCTTGGAAACTAGACGGCGGCATCGCTTTTTGATTGGTGATTTGATTTTAAGATACCTTAGAGGTAATGAAAATGGACTTTACGGTAGTGGTACAAACGATTCCAAGATCAGTACAGTTATTTAGGCTTCGTGGAGAGCAAACCAGACTGGCTATTTTCTGAGCCATTGATCCAGACTGTAGCGATTTCCACCAACTTTGGTGAAATATAAAAATACCAGGGCGTATAAGAGAGCTAATTTTTTTTTAGCAAAAGGGTCCGCAGCATGAAAGATCTTGTGCTTTGTTTTGTTCTTGGCCTCTCTCTATTTTAATTAGGTAGCTTGATTAAATCAATACTGTTTCTATATTTTTCCATGAGAGAATCTGTGTTTCTCTTCGGATTTGATTTTCTTCTCCAGAGTAGATTTAAGGTTTCATTTTATCCCTCGTAATTATTAACATAGGTGTCTATATGTCCAAGTTGGGAAAACAATTTAATCTAAAGGAATATGGATGTGATTAAACTGCTCTGTACTGAGGAGGGATACTCCTCTCCAGCCGAGTCTTTTTTTGACTAGAGGATGGGGATGGCCATAGCGTTTTTTTCTGGCACTCGCTACAGCTATTTTTAAATGGGGAAGGTGCCGTAATAATTGGGGAGTGGTGGAATACCTGCTGCCATGATGAGAAACAACTAATATTGTAATAGGGGCTTTTATTTTTTTGAGCCATAGTTTTTCCGAGGAACCAGGGGAATCTCCAGGAATAAGAACTTTATTTTTCAAAATGACTACTCGACTGTATTTGTTGGCATTTGTCGTTCTTTTATCTTTATTTCGGTCAGCGGGAAAAGTAATTTCTCTAAATATTTTT
>JAPPLG010000005.1 GCA_028819545.1 Bdellovibrionales bacterium
CGGGTAACCCTTATCTTTTCAACCTTTGTCAGATCAAATCGTAACTAGTACATATAAAGACATACTAAAATGCTTTTCCTCTAATTTTACCGGAGTACAATTAAACTTTTGCAGTGACTTTGAAATTGAATTTCTAGATCAACATACTTTTGAATCTATTAAGAAATTAAATTCGAAAGACATTGGGTTTTATCGCGGCCTCCAATTTAACAAGTGTCAGATCAAGTCGTAACTAGTACAAGTTATGGCTTATAAGATTTTGGCTGATGAACTAATGTTGCATGTCGAATTTGCCCAACGTCAATATGGTTTTCCACAATTTTAATAGCAGGTGTACTACTTAATGTATGCATATAAGTATGATGAATTGTAAGCACTATATCCTGAAGCTTATCATCTTCTTCAAGTGGATTGATTTTTAAACCAATATTTTGAGCTTCCTTAATACCAATGTGTCTAAAATGAGTCTTCATTTGTTTATGATCTGAAAGCTTATCTACTATTTGAGATATGTCTACACCTGTATCCTCAGAAAACATTCCTGTTTTTAAATATTTTTTCACTATTTCTTTTGACCATTGAATGGCATTTTCACAAGACAGTATAAGGCTCGGATGATATTTGCTAATAATGACCTGCCACAGAGGAATTTTTTCCGGCTGATCTTTAATTTCTTTTGCCGCTTTTTCAAATTCATCCAATATAGCACTAGCCGGAAGACCTCCAATTTGAGGATCAATAGGACCTATATTAGATTGTTTACCCATATGTATACACTTTGAAGCACAAGCAATCATAGTTCCTGCTGACATTGCAATTTGAGGGATAAATACTTCAATATCAAAACCAAACATTTCTCTTAAGTAGTCAATCAAAGATTCTGTTGCGGCAACTTCACCCCCTGGAGTATGGAGTATCAAATCCAATCCTTTTTTTCGATCTAAACCATGAATAACTGTCATAAAAGAATTTTTATCATTGTCGTTAATTTCCACACCTTTGATATTTGGCTTATCCAACCAACCTGAATAGTAAACAATAATATTTCGTTTACGTTTTTGAAATAATTTTTGGAGATACCTTTGTCTTACAGTGTGAAAAGGATCTTTGTTAGGATTAGCTTTAACTTCTTTTTGAAGTTCTTTTAAGACAACACTCCAGCTAGGCATAGTTAACTGGAATTGCTAGTTGTTTTAAAAATAAGACCTGTTGTCCTTAATACAGAAAATTGCTTAAACGGCATATTATAGCCTTCAGATGGATGAGAATAAGTTGGAAAATTGTCCCGATTTATCAAACCAAGAGTGTTAAATACTTGCTCAACTTCTTTTTTTCTTTCTTCCGATATGTATTTCAAATTAGAAGTTTGAGATTTGTTTTTATAATTCATAAAGTAAAGAACCCCTCCCTTTTACTATCGTCACAAACTTAAACCTAATTAACTGTAGATTCAAAGGAAAATACACTCTCGTGCATACACTCCTTGATCTACTTTATAAATATCCCCTACAGCACTATAATACAAAAGCTTACGTCCTATCTCAAGAGGCTTTCTGCCAATAAAGTAGACGACATGCAGACGACATACTCTCTTAAACTACTAATTTTACTAGGTTTTTTTAAGGCACTATAGCTAGACTCAGCTGAATCAGACCAGACGACATGTAGACGACATAGGTTCGGGGCAGGAAAATCCGACCAATCTTTACGGGATTTTTACGGGATACTCCGGTTATAAGAGGTTAGACGCGGTTAGTAACAGGATGCAAGAGTGGTTTTTTGTTAAACGATTCAGTTATTTCAGCCTCTTGAAACCCCCAGCCTTCGACCTGTCTCCCCGACCACCACTTAAAATGAAGGTACGACTTATTGCTTTGTCGCTTTGTAATTCAGTACAACATCCTCCACACCAGAGGGATCAACATCTACTCCTGTCTCTCCATCCTCTTCAAGGACATCATAGAAATAAGAAGCTCCTACAGATAAAGTTCCCTCTTCAATAAGATTTTTATTTTCCTTTTTTACAAGGCCTGTAAGACAATAAGATATTACAAGTTGAACGTTTTGCGCATTTTCTATCACTTTAGTGCTGTCAATTTTCTTTGGGTTATCAGAGCACACCATGAAATCACTTGTTTCCCCAAAGTCCCTGGACACATTATCTCCACCCGATATAACCTCATCAAATAAACCAACATCTCCACCAAAAGTTGATGGAAGAGGCTCTGCCTTTAAAGTTTCTAACGAAACTCCACTCTCTTGCGCCAACTTAGAAAAAAATTCGTTTTCTTTTTCCAAATGAGGATTAGAGCGAGTCACAGTTATAAAAATATCATGCTTTACATTTTGATTAACAATATTAAAGTTCAGCTGAACTTCTGAATCTTCACTTGTCTGGTAGTTGCCGCTGATATCAAAAGCATTATCCTGCCTAGCTTGTATCTCCTCTTCAGACAAACACCCTGAGAACAAAATACTAAAAACAATTAAAATATAATTTGCAAACCTCATTCCCAATACCTCCTTTAGATAAATAAGACTATCACTTCTTCAAAATAAAAGTCTAGTGTAAACCTTATATCTTATAAGAAAAATTTACATACCTAATAAAATGAAAAAATTACAATAACCTCAGAAATTATTTACAGAAAATAACAGCCCTCTTAACATCCCCAACATGAAAAGAGAATTTAAGATTTTCAAAGTGGGAATCTTTGTCGTTCTCTGTGTATTGTTACTAACAGGGGCGCGAAGTAAAAGAAAGTGCATGGAGTCTATGAGTAGACAACAGGAGATGTTTGCTTCTTTCCCTTCCTCTCAAAACACCGCAAACACAACAAGACGTAAACCGGCTTCAAGTACAAAACCTTCTAGTCGAAATAAACCGCGCACAACACATCACTCTAAAGTAACCCAAGACAATTTATTTGAAGAAAGCAAAGAACAATTTTCCATTCCAGCCAAAAAAGACCCTGCCCAAAATGATTCCAAATCAAAACCTTCACCTTCAACAAAAGAAACAACACCTGCTCCACCAACAGAACAAACATCTATGTCAGAACAAAGCACCTCCAAACCAAAAACTCGACGTTTAACAAAAAAAGTAAAAGAACAAATCAAAAAAGATTTTCTTACAGCTTTCAACAATGATGACTTTTTGACAATAAGTGAACTGATTAGAGAATACCCCTTTTTAAAGGATGTTCGATTTGACCACTCTGACCTTCCAGACAATACCATCTCTACAGAAGATCAGAGAGAATGGATGCAATGGACACCCCTTGGCTGGTCTCCACTTCAGCTCGCCGTTTATACTAAAAATATAAGCCAATTGGAATTTTTCCTGAAGCGGAAATTTAATCCACGCACACAAAAAAGAATAGCAGAACATAACCCTCTTCATATTGCTATCAAGCAGGATTTTAGAGAGGGGGTTAGAATGATTCTAAAATACGTAGGTTACATCCCAATGCATTTTGCAATCAATGAAAACGGAAGGACAGAAATTAGTGTTAACAAAAACAGATTTATAGATGAAAAAAACAATGACAAGCAAACTCCCTGGATCTTAGCCATTCAACAGGATATGAAAATAAGAAGAACCCGTTACACTGCTCTGATTGGAAGATTTCGCCCCTCAGGATATGTACAATCCGTTGTGAATGGGAAACTTGTAGATGGTTATGAATATGCCGAGCAGGCAGATGCCAAACTGTCGCCAGATAGAAGACATATGAAAGAGATGGCAAACAAATATTTAGTCGCACCTAATTATGATCAATATAAACAGTATAGAACACCAGAAACAGATTCTGAATATAATTGGCAAAGGACACATAGCACCACAGTACCTTCCAAATAATATTTTTTAATGAGATTCCAAGCTAAGCAGTCTGGATTTAGTTTTCAACCCTAAGGCAAAACCACCCAGCCCTGTTTGACTAACCACACGGTGGCAGGGCACTACAATCAACCAGGGGTTTTTGCCGCAAGCTGATCCCACAGCCCGAAAGGCTTTTGGAGAGCCAACAGCCTGAGCGACTTTTGAGTAGGTGCAACACCTGCCATAAGAAATACCACTTAAGTATTTCCAGACTTTTCTTTGAAAAGCTGTCCCTTGAGGATAAAGAGGAATACTCCAGTTCTTAATTGTTTTTCCTGAAAAATAATCACTTAATTTGGAGGTCAAAGACAAAATAAGAGGAGGAGTTTTTTCTTCACCTCTTCCCCCAGAAATGTTTTTCCTCCCAATAGTTTTACGAGAACGCACTTGTGATATGGAATAAAGTTTATTGTCTTTTAATCGGATTTCCAAAACCCCGATAGGCGAAGAGTAAAAATAACTATCTTTTAATTTCATAAAAACTCTCGTCTATCATAAAACAATAAAAAACCTTGATTCAAAGAATTAAAAGATATCAGTTACTGGAACTCTTTGAAAGAAAATCTTTTTGTTCTTCTTTTGATTCTGCGTCCTGTAATTTTCTTTCTATTATCTCCTCAAACTCTGAAATAACAGCACCCTCTACAGCTCTTATCATGGCTCCTATACGACGACGAAATCTAAAAGAGGGAGAAGTTTTCTCTTTATATTTTCCTCTAATAATTTTTTTCAAACTTTCAGACTCTACAAATATAAGCAGATAATTGACTTGAAATGGATCCGGATCCATAGCTAAAAACATATCAATATTTTCAGCAATAAGGTGGTTAATATCTTTGCTATGGAAGCTCACATCCTGATATAAAGCAATATGCCCCAAAAATACATCCGGAGTTTTTGCTCTCAAGATCGACTTTGAAACAACGTATTGTCCCATTTCCAATGAAACTGCACTCCAGCGTACTGGTGTTAAAGAACGATCTTTTGTGACTGTGAAAGTCAGACCTAAAAATATCTTAAGTTCTTGTAAGCTGGGATTCAATGCGAGAAAATGATCTGCATACCTGTCATAATACCCTGAACTCTTTTTTGCTTCCGGTGAGTAACCATTATGTCTATCCATAAATGATTTTAATAAATTAAAGTAAGTAAAGAAATCACCTACATTCTGTGTAACACCTAATATTTTTTGATACAGATACATTTCCAGTTCATCGTTATGCAACTCCATATTATTCAGCTGTTTCAATATATTGCTGATCATCTGACTGTTAGAATCAGTGGAATAACTCTTACCCTGCAAAACTTCAATAAGCTCATCCAACTTGTTTTTAAATCTTGGAATATAATTTTCTTCATCATTAATTTTATTGGTCACAATTTCTTTGATCTCTAAGATAAGAGATCCCACTAAATCAGCCTGTATAACATTGTTAGGTTGTTGAAAGTTAGAAGAGCAATTTTCCTGAATAGAAAAAACTTTAAAAATGCAAAACAAAAGCATTGCCAATATAAAAATTTTTCCAATCATTTTTCCACCAAAATATGATCATCGTTTCTGCGAAAAATCATATATATCATATTTTTTTAGAAAATAAATAGTGAAATATTTACATACTGTTGGGGAGATTATAAAAAATATTTCTCACCTAATGTTCTGGAAAATTATAAGATAATAAAAGATCCTGATTTAAAGAAGTAAAAGATTTTTGCCCTAATGAAGAAAGCATTTCATAATAGTCATGGTTTAAGTTATGCACATAATATTTAATTCTCTCTGACTTATCTTCAATATCCAAACCACGCATTAAAGCTTTGGAATGTGTAGTGATACCCACCGGACAAGAGTTACTATTACAGCGAAGAGCCTGAATACACCCTAAAGCCAGCATAAAACCGCGAGCCGTATAGATTGCATCTGCACCTTGAGCTAAAGCCATCATTTGTTTTCCTGAATTGACCAAACGCCCTGAAGCTATCAGTTTTGTTTTTTGACGAGCACCCACCTGCCCTAAAACCTGATGAACTAAAGGCAAAGCTTCAAAGATAGGCCAGCCCACATGATCCATAAAGATTTTTGGAGCCGCGCCTGTACCTCCTTCAGCTCCATCAATAGATATATAATCCGGAAAAATATCCATTTCTAACATAGTCTTCGCCAACTGAGCCAGCTCATCCACTTGTCCCAAACAAAATTTAATGCCTACAGGAATTTGAGAAATATCCTGAACTCTCTTAATAAACACGCAAGTGGATTTATAATCCGTGCATTCTAAATGATGTGGAGGCGACACCACATCTTTTCCCATTTCAACTCCTCTAAGTTCAGCTATTTCTTTTGTTATTTTCTCCTTCGGCAACAATCCTCCTTTTCCGGGTTTAGCTCCTTGAGAAAATTTAATTTCAATCATTTTAACCTGCGGATGCTGAGCTAAAGAACTGAGCTTTTCTTCATCCAAAGCTCCTCTTGAATCCCTTACACCAAACTTAGCTGTTCCCATTTGAAAAATCAGATCACACTTTTCCATTAAATGATATTTAGGATAACCCCCCTCCCCTGTGTTTAAAGGGATACCTGCTTTAAAAGCTCCGCGAGCCAGAGCCCGAATCGCTTTGGAACCCAAAGCACCATAGCTCATAGCTCCAATCATAATGGGTTTATCAATAGTGTAAGCCTGGTTTAAATTTCTTTCCTCTCCAAAAGTTAAAGAAAATTTTTTGATATCTGTTTTTAAAACAGGGAACATAGAATGTTTTAATTTCATTTCATTGCGGTCAAAATTAAGTAAAGACCCAAAAGCCGCTGAACTTTCAATATCTTTTGATTTTTTATAAATATCAGAGCGATCCACCCTATTGAAAGGACGACCTTCCACATCACTGGAATACAAGTACTGACGGAACTCAGGCCCCAAACTTTCAATCATGTACCGAACTTGAGCTAAAATTCCAAAATTAGCCAATAGTGTATGTGTTTTTTGTATATATCTATAATAAAAGTTTACTGCATTTAAAATAAATATGAATGCAGTTAAAGAATAAACCAAAAGAGAAGGATAAACAAAACATAAACCCACCCCTACTAAAAATAAAAGCAGTATAAAAAAATTTACAAAGAGAGAAATCTTCTCCAAGTTCATTGTAATTCGATGTTCTGTTTTCATCTGAAATCCTTAAACAGATTTAAAAGCACAAAAAGAAATACAGTCTTTTTCCCCCTGAACTTTTTTTGAATGACGAGTATTGGAAGGAATAACAATTCTATCGCCGCCTCTCAACAGCACACGATTACCGGCAATATTAAACAGTATTTCACCCTGACAAACCATACGAATCTCATCAAAAGGGTGAATATGATCTTTGATTTCTTCACCCGCCTTATAGACCTCTTCCGAAGCGGAAAGCCCCTCCCTTTCAAAAAACATGCGAATTTGCTCAGGAGTGGGTATAACAGGAGATTGCCATCGATAAATCAACATATAGGCATTATGAACCGCCTCTGTGTCTAAAGTCCATTAAAAAATTTACATGAATGGCTTGTTTTTTTCTTTTGTCATAATAAATTCTATAAAAATTACTATTTAAATTGAAAATAAATAATAAGGAAACGCCGCCAATTTGTTACAATAAGATAACACTAAACAAAAACCTCAAAAAGACGATAGACCATATAGGGCAGTAATTGAAAAAAAGGATTTTAATAATGATTTTATTTCAAAAAATATACAAAAGACTGTTTATTTTATGGATTGCCTTTTTTTGCCCGCTTGCATTTTCCAATCCTTTTATGTTTAACCCTATGCTGTTTGCCCCACACCCTTTACCATCACAAGTGATACTACCTCAAAATACTCCTTTAATGCCCCTCTGCCCTCAAGGTGTTTCAATACAGTTATGTTTGGCTCTTAATAGTTTTCCTCTTGTAGAAGTTCCTCCACACAACAACCCTTCTGCAACAATGTACACACCCTTTTCACACAAATCTAAGGATATCTCCTCCAAAAGAAGGAAACGTCTTCTCTCAAGATACAAATGGAAATCTTACGAATACTCAGATGACGACAACACACTAAAAAGTCTTCCAGAGACAGAAAGAAATGTAGAACCTGAGGGGAATTATTATCGTGTACACATTCAGGAAACACCCGAAGAAAATAGCCCTGCACAAGTCATTCAGGAAGAAAGAGCAAACGGCCAACACCGAAATTCTGTTGGAGAACTTAGAGGTATTCAAACTGAAGAAATTCTACGTATTGTAGAAAGCACTCCAACACAGCAAGCTCCAGAAACACAAGAAGAAAGAGAAGCACCACAAAGGTCTAAGCGCTCTTCTACACCACAGCAGACTCCGAAACCACAAACTGAAGAAAACAGACAAATCGCACAGCCTATTATACTCGACAGACCTGTCACAACTATTGCCCTCAATTATAATAATATTCCAAAACAATGTTCAGACCTTAAATCAGGAGATACAGAAGCTATTTCAATATGTGTGGACTGTGCACAACGCACAAACGATCAGATCCAAAGAGACTCTGCTGAAACTCTTCAAAACGCCGACCTAAACACCTCTTTCAATTCTTATTTATTAAGAAAGCTAGAGGGCAAAATCTGTCATGGAAAAAATATTATTGAGCCCATTAAAAACAACTTTGAAAACACATGCGGCAACATCTCATTTGAAAATTATATGAGTGATGTGTTGATATGTGAATCCTGTAAACACAACATTCCTCCAGCACTTATGCTTTCTATGATGTCTTTGGAAAGCAGTGGCACCTGCTTTACTCCGGGCGATGATGGAGACAGCCATGGGTTATTTCAAATTAATATCAAATATCATAAAGATCCTCCTGTTTGCAGTTCACAGCAAAAAGCAAAACTGCAAACAGCTTCATTAACAGAATTAAAAACAGGTTTGCAATGTTTAGGAAACCCAGTTGCCAATATCAGAAAAAGTATAGAAATTCTAAAAAGTTCTTATCGAAGCGTGAACGGATCCCAAAGTAATGTTGATTGTCAATCTCCCAATATGAACACTCAACAAACTGACAAATGGAGGAAAGCATTAGCTGGCTATAACGGAGGACCAACACATATCGATAGATTAAAGAATATGCAAAAGCCTCAAGCTATTCCGCAAAGCCAATGGAATAAAATGGATGAATGGCAAAAAATCAGAGTCCAATATTTTTTCTACAAAGGAGTAAAACCTAACGTACGCATGAGAAACCTTGCCCATACAGAAACAGCTCTTGGAAGCTCAGGAGACTCTAGGGATCAATTAAACTTGTTCAACTCATGGAACAAAGCTATTGGAGATACAGTTGATCAAAGTCAATGTAATGAGTGACGCATTCCGGATTCAAGATCATTACAAGTAAATCATAATTTCTGTTGAACATATTTAAAGATTATAAGATAGTCCTTTTATGAATGACTATGACTTAGTGATAAAAGATGGAATAGGAATTTTCCCCCATCCCACAAATTCTTACGAACTGATAGAAGAACAGACAGATATTGGCATTCGTGACGGCCATATTGTCAAAGTGGGCTTTATTGAAAAAAGCAAATGTTCAAATATTTTCTCTGCTAAAAATTTATATGTCCTGCCCGGGTTGATGGACTGCCAGGTTCACTTCAGAGAACCCGGAATGACACATAAGGAAGATTTTGAAACTGGAAGCAAAAGCGCTCTTCTTGGAGGCATCACAGGGGTTTTTGAAATGCCAAACACCTCCCCGCCTACAACACACTTGCAAGCTTTAAATGAAAAATTGGAAAGAGCAAAAAATCGTTTTTATTGCGACTATGCTTTCTTCGTGGGAGCAAGCCCTGAAAATAAAAACAATCTTCATGAATTGGAAAAATCCAAAGGCTGTTGCGGTGTTAAAGTTTTTATGGGGAGTTCAACCGGCAACCTGCTTTTAGACAAAGTAGAAGATTTGGAAATTATTGTTAAAAATGGAAAAAGAAGAATGGCCGTGCACTCAGAAGACGAGGCAAGACTTATTGAAAGAAAACAATTTATTCAAGAAGGCAAGGTGGAAACCCATGCTCTATGGAGAGACGAACAAACAGCTTTTAATTCAACAAAGAGACTGATCCAACTGGCAGAAAAATATCAAAGGCCTGTGCATGTCCTGCATGTCACAACTGAAGAAGAAATGGAATTTTTATCTCAACATAAGAAAGTGGCTTCGGTCGAAGTGACCCCTCAACATCTTACACTTTGTGCGCCTGAGTGTTATCACCAGTTGGGCGCTCTTGCACAAATGAACCCTCCCATTCGAAGTTCAAGACACTTTAAAGCTTTATGGAAAGGAGTTCAAAACGGCACTGTGGATATTATTGGTTCTGACCATGCTCCTCACACCCTGGAGGAAAAAAATAAAATTTATCCAAACACCCCTTCCGGAATGCCCGGAGTGCAAACACTCCTGCCTCTGCTCCTCAATCATAGACATCAGGGTAAACTTAACCTTCAGACTATTGTCCGATTGTTGGCTATGAATCCCCACCACCTCTTCAAAATGAAGAAAAGAGGTTTGATTCAAGAAGGTTTTTTAGCTAATTTAACAATTATTGACTTAAAAAAAGAACAGAGAATTACAAAAGACTGGCTGGCTTATAAATGTGGATGGTCTCCTTTTGAAAATTTAAAAGTCACCGGCTGGCCTACTGCTGTTTTTCTGAGAGGGCAATTGGCAATGAGAGACAGTGAAATTATAAACTCTGCAAAAGGTCAGGAAATTGCTTTTCTGGATTAAAAAAAGTATTGTTGTTGCTTTCCTGCTCTCTGCTTCTTTTAGTTTTGCCAACCCCTACTTTAACAATAAAACACTTTCTGACAACAATATTACTTTTGCTTTAGGCATCCCTTTGTTAATTCCTCCATACTCTTTTCGAAACAGCTTGGCTAAAAATATTATCATTCAAGGAGATTTTAGAAAAGAATCACAAAAAGACTGGAAAGTTCCTGTCATTTTCAGAACACGTTTAGAAATAGATCAAAAATCCAACTTGCAGTCTATTGCTGTTTATCCGGGGATAAGGTTTCCAAGTACAAACCGCAAAACCCCCATTTACTTTGGTATCCTGTTTGGAGCGGGATTTTCAAGTCAAAACCGAAAAACAAAATGGCCTTTTTATCTTCAGGTGTTTAGCACTTATAGAGTTTACCAATTTAATCGACACATCTCTTCTCTTATTGAAATTAATGCACAATATGCCCTTCGAAATTACAAATGGTGGAGACAGCCTGAATCTATTTCCTTACTGACATCTCTGGATATTAACTTTTAGCAATCATAAGTTATTTAGGAAAAAGATTTGTTATGTAACAATTTACACACTTAAATATAAACTCATCATTTTTAATATAAATTATTGACACTATCTACAACATTCTATAATAAATTCACATTACTATGATAAGAAAAAGATCTTTTGTTCTTCTCTTAAATTTATTGATCTCTTTTTATCTATTGAGTTGTGTCCAGGATGATAGTAGTGATAGTAGTGATACTTCTGAAAATCCTCAATATAATTCAGATTATTCCAAGAAAAAACCTGTTTCTAAAACAAAAAAAAGAAAAATTAAAGTAAACCAAACTGGTATAATTCAAGTTTGGAGAGGAATGGATAGGACATACGCTCAAGGTGGCAAAAACATTTATAAATGGAATGAGTATATGGGTCGATTTAATAAAAGATATTCCATTAAGGGAGATCAAGTGTTTTATACTTCTTTAACTGAAGAAACAGCGTTCAAGGAGGTGCATAGTGCTCAACGTATCAAAGATACAGCACATACTAGGAAGAATTTCATTTTTGAGCCGAGAGTAATAGAAGATCTGGATAATGTATTGGATTTAACAGATGCTAATGTATTAAGGCATTTAAGTAGAGGGTTGGATGAGGTATTAACTCAAGATGATCTTATAAAAGCTAAAACAACTCTTCATTCAGACGCTTACGATTTGCCGCAAATTATAGGGCATACAACAAAGAGAAATAAGATAAAGCGAGTAGAAGCTATTTTAACACCTGCGGCTCAAGATATGCCGAATGGAAAAAATTTAGTTTTGTTTGAGGAATTACCGTGAGTGTGCAAAAAATTCTAGATTTATTTGGCTCTGAATTTAATGACAGAATAACTTTTTCTAAAAAAAGAGATAACATACTATTTAAAAATCACAAGAGGGAATTGGATAGTGCTTTACAAAATTCAGATTTATTAGAAGTATTACTAAATTCAAAATTTGGGGTAAATAAACACATTCAGTTGATTAATTTATCTGGTATTGTTCGTGAATATAAATATGAATATGAGAGTAAAGACAGTTTTAAGATTTTATCCATTTATGAGTTTTTTCACGACTACGTTCATGAGTATATAGATACGTTGGGCTATCCAGAGATTCCTTTTGAGACTTTTGCGGATGTTTATTATGATGGAATACATTTATTGAAAATTTTATTCAAAGAAAAGAAATTAGAGACATATAAAGAAGATAAGCGCGTAGAAGCATTATCTCAAAAATCAAGTGTTCGAAGGCTTGCGCTATGGGAGCTTGGATATGGTTCTTGGAAAGATGAGTATTGGGTAGAGTTGTACCTGGATAAATCAATTGATCAGCCTAAAAGTCCTTTATATGTTTTAGATTTAAATCCAGCTTTTGAAGAGGAATGTATTCCATTTGAAGAGGAGCATATTCTAGAAATGATAAAAGAGCCTCTTGTGCGTGCTCCAGATAAAAGATTTCAGGTTTTTGTTGAACATTATAAAGATACTCTGTCAGACGATCGGTTGTTGTCTGATATTTTAGACAGCTCTTGGGGTTTGAAAAAATACAATAGGCTTTTTCGTTTATCAGGTATTGTAAATAGGGTTTTAGTAGCTCAACAGTATTGCAATAAGACCTATGTTGAAAAAGTTCACCCTTCATATGAATTTCTTCAGGAATATATATTTAATATTTGTGCAGATATAAGTATGGTATCTCGGCTTTTTAAATATGACAATTTAGATCCGATTGGCATAGAGTTATGTAATTTATTTCAAAAGTTTATAGAAGAAAATAAACAACATGAATATAAAAAAGATATAAGATATAAAGAATTTGTAAAAAAGTGTGAATCTTATAGACGTTATGTACTTCAAGTTGTAGCACCAAAGAAAACTGTACAAGAAGACAGATGTAAGGGGTGTGGAAGAGTGGTATAAAAAATAATTACACAAAAATGTATTTCAACCACATAACAAATTTTGAATAGATTTCCATCAATATTAATAAGTGAGGTGAAATTGCTGAACCTGTTTTTTGACAAGAGGCTGAAGTATAGGTGCAATTTTTTTTAGAAAACCATTAAATGAATCATAACCACTTTCAGATAAAATACATTCAGCCCATCCTGTAATAAGAAATTCCAAAGCTTTTTCTTTGGAAATTCCCCTGGTATTCATATAAAAAATTTCCATTGGATTAGGTGTACCCGTCGTTGCTCCATGAGTCGCTTTCACCTGATCTTTAGCAACTTCCAGCTCAGGTTTGTTTTCAGTTTTAGCATAAGGGCTCAAAATTAAATCCTGAAGCAATTGATGTGAGTCAGTCTCCTGAGCTTGAATAGACACTTTCGAATGAATGGAATTTCTAGATCTATCACTTAAAATACTTCGATACCACTGCCGGCTGTGCCCTGAAACACCATCATGTTGATTTAAAACGAACCAGGATGACTGGTCTTTTTGTTTCAAAAAATTCAAACCCCTGACAACAGAAACATTACCGGGTTTTCTTCCGTAAATCTGCACACACTTTGACCAGGAGCCTAAATTAATATCCAAAGAAAAAAAGGAGGATTTTTCCTGCAAGTCACAATAAACCTTTGAGCTGGAACGACTCTGATTGACAGTCAACTGATTAAAAACAGCCCCTTCTTCCACAAAAACATAATTCTCAGTTTGAAAAGAGGAATTTGCAAAATGTTCCATCCAGTTTAAAGAAGAACCTTTTTCCAAAAAGAAAAAATTTCTTATTTTATGAGACTCTATATGATGATCTGATTGGTGATAATTTATTTGAAGTTCTTTAGTTTCTTTTTCTTTGACCCAGACTATAACCCCTTGAGAAGGCTCAGAAGAATTTTTCACAGGGAAAGGTACAAGATTTTCCTGGCTGTTCAGTGTGTGATCCACCCAGTTTAAAAACTTTTTTGGAAATTCAACATTCCTTAAAGAACTTAGTGAAAATAGTCCTTCATCCTTTGGAAGATGAGTTTGAGATCCCTGCCAATTCAAAATATTTTCTGTAAGACGTATATTTACATCCATTTGTCATAACCTGTTTGATCCACCTGAAGAGCCAGAGAATAATCTCCTGTTTCTTTGATGTGCCCGTCCACCAGAACATGCACATAATCCGGTTTAACCTCAGCAAGTAAACGATGATAGTGCGTAATCAACACAATAGCATTTTGTTTATTTTTCATTTTCTTCAAACTTTCAGCTAACATCTTTATAGAATCAATGTCCAAACCGGAGTCTAACTCATCCAAAAGAGATAAAGTTGGAGACAAAACAGCCATTTGAAACAATTCATTTTTCTTTTTCTCTCCTCCGGAAAGACCTTCATTTAAAGGATGATATAAAAACTTCTTATCCAAACCCAAAAGATCAAGTTTGCTTTCAGCAAATTTTAAAAATTCTTTTTCATCCATTTCTGCAGAGCCATGGTGCTTGCAAACAGCATTAAAAGAAGTGTGAAGAAAATTAAAGTTATTCACCCCCGGAACTTCCACTGGATGTTGAAAAGCCATAAAAATTCCTTCAAGGGCTCTATCCACAGGACTTTTATTTAATAAATTTTCATATTGTTGGTCAGCACTGTTTCGGTATAAAATTTTTCCGGAAACGGAAAGCTCCGGATGCCCAATAACAGCCTTAAATAAAGTGCTTTTTCCGGAACCATTAGGGCCCATAATAGAATGCACTTCACCCGGATTAATTTGTAAATTGAGGTCTTTTAAAATAGACCGTTCACCTGCTTTTACAAAGAGATTTTCAATTTGAATCATGATTTTTAACCTATGCTATTTTCCAGTTTCATTTCAATGAGCTTGACCGCCTCTACAGAGAATTCGAGAGGAAGACGTTTAAAGACCTCTTTACAAAAACCATTAACTAATAAAGAAACAGCCGATTCCATATCAAGTCCTCTGGAGCGAAGATAAAGTAATTGCTCTTCACTCACCCGGCAAGTAGAAGCTTCATGCTCCACTGTCCCCTGCTCATTTTGTACATCAATAGATGGAAAAGTATTGGCCCGGCTTTGATCACCCACCAGCATGGAATCACATTGTGAATAATTCCTGGCGCCTTTGGCTTTAGGCATGATACGCACCAACCCTCTATAACTGTTGCAGGCCTTTCCGGAGGAAATACCTTTAGAAATAATAGTGCTTTTGGTGTTTTTTCCAATATGAATCATCTTTGTGCCTGTATCCGCCTGCATATGATCGTGAGTCAAAGCTACAGAATAAAAAGCTCCTACAGACTCATCCCCCTGAAGCAGACAGCTCGGATATTTCCAAGTAATTGCAGAGCCGGCTTCCACCTGAGTCCAAGAGATTTTTGATTTTTTTCCCAAACATTTTCCTCTTTTTGTCACAAAATTATAAATCCCTCCCTGGCCTTTGGAATCTCCCGGATACCAATTTTGTACGGTGGAGTATTTAATTTCTGCAGAATCCAAAGCAATCAACTCTACAACAGCGGCGTGCAGTTGATTGGAGTCTCTCATGGGAGCCGTACATCCTTCCAGATAATTTACATAAGAGTTTTCTTCCGCAATAATCAATGTACGCTCAAACTGACCTGTATTTTCCTGGTTGATGCGAAAGTAAGTGGACAGATCCAAAGGGCAACGTACATTTTTTGGAATAAAACAAAAAGAACCGTCTGTAAAAACAGCCTGATTCAAACCAGCAAAAAAGTTATCACGATAGGGAACCACAGTTCCCATATATTTTTTCACCAAATCTCCATGATTTTGAATAGCTTCAGACATGGAACAAAAAATCACGCCATGTTTTTCCAAAGTTTTTTTCTGCGTTGTCATAATAGAAACACTGTCAAAGACAGCATCTACAGCTACCCCTGACAATCTCTTTTGCTCTGATAGAGGAATCCCCAGCCTTTCAAAAGTTTTAATTAATTCAGGATCCACTTCGTCTAAAGATTGGACAGTCTTTTTTGCCTGAACAGGTTTAGAAAAATAATGAATATCCTGATAGTTTATTTGAGGATAATTGACAGCGGCCCAACGAGGCTCCTTCATGGTCTTCCAATGTCTATAAGCCTTTAGACGTAAATCCAGCATCCAGGAAGGCTCTCCTTTTTTTTCAGAAATTTGTTCCACAACCTGCTCATTCAGTCCTGGAGAAAACGTTTCTGATTCAATATCAGTGACAAAACCATATTTATATTCTTTCATTCCACACCCTTAAATTCCCTTTAAAACCAAAATCCTGCAAGGGATCATTAAAGTATCACGCTTCAATCAATGAGTTCAATAGTTTAGATGGTGAAAAACTGCTTTTACTCCGCCAAAGCTTATGAGAGGATAAGACCCATGGTGAGACTTTTATTAATACTAACTACAGCCTCTTTTGTCTGGGCTGAAAATTCTGAAGTGGCAGAGACAGCCCCCACATCTTCCAGCATGGAGATTATTTACTCCATTCTCCACGCAAATATTTTAGTACAAATCACCTTTGTTATTCTTATTTTTATGTCTGTATTCTCCTGGGGTATTATTTTAACAAAAAGAAAAATGTTTCACAAGATTGAACTGTACAATGCCCCTTTTCAGGATATTTTTCAAAAAGCCAACAACCTGCAAAGCATTTATGAAGTCAGCCAGAAATACAGTAAAAGCTCTTTAGCAAATATTTTTAAAACAGGGTATAAAGAAATACAAAAACTCTCTAAATCAAAGCTTGCAGAATCTGAAACCACCACTGAGGGACTGCTGTCCGGATTAGACAATTTGGAAAGATCTTTAAGAAAAGCTGTGATGAATGAAATTTCCGCTATGGAAGAAAAGTTATCTTTCCTGGCCACAACAGGCACTGTCAGTCCATTCATTGGACTTTTTGGAACTGTTTTCGGAATTATGGACGCTTTTCAAAGCATTGGTAAAATGGGCTCTGCCAGTTTAGCGGTTGTCGCTCCCGGTATTTCTGAAGCTTTAATTGCAACAGGAGTGGGACTTTTTGCCGCTATCCCAGCCTCTGTTTTTTACAACCACTACGTGACAAAGATAAGGAAAATGGAGCTTATGTTTTCCAACTTCACAACTGACTTTTTAAATATCGCCAAAAGAAATTTCTTTAAGGATTCTTAAATGGGTGCTAGTGTTCCAAAATCTCAACGTGTTCTCTGTGAGATCAACGTCACACCTTTTGTGGATGTGATGCTGGTGCTCTTAGTGATTTTTATGGTCACTGCCCCCATGATGCAACAGGGACTAAGTGTAGATCTTCCTGAAACCAAAAACACAGGATTGAAAGTACCGGAAGACCCTTTCATCTTAACCATTAAAAAAAATGGAAAAATTTATATAGGTACTGCAGAAATTCCTCTTAAGACATTAAAGCCAAAATTATCAAATATTTTCAAAACCAGAACATCCAAGCAAATCTATATTCATGCGGACAAAAAAGCTTATTATGGATTTGTAGCAGAAGCTATGGGTGAAATTCGCTCTGCAGGGCTGGACCAGATTAATCTTGTTACTAAGTTTAAAGAGTAATGACATCACTTCTTGTATCTTCACAAAAAACATTTCGCAATTTCATCATTATTTCTTTTGCGGCCCACATTTGCATATTTCTGTTCCTTTTCTTTTCACCTCAAATGTTTCGCACTAAATCTATACAAATAAAAGAAGCTATACGTGTAGATATGGTTGGACTTCCAGATATTAAAAGACCCACAGCCCCTGCACAGCAAAAAAAAGAAGTTAAAAAATCTGCTCCTAAAAAACCAAAACCAAAGCCGCCCAAACCAAAAAAACCAGAGCCGAAAAAACCAAAGAAAGAATTGAAAAAAGCAGAAAAACCAAAAGCGAAACCAAATCCACAACAAACTAAAACAGCACAATCTCAGGCTATTGAAAACTTAAGAGAGGAAAAACCACGTTATGCAGGAGAACAAATATCCAAAGGAGATTCACAGGAAGGAGAAGTAAACGCTCTTCTCATTAGTGCTTATTCTGCTCGCATTCGGGCACACCTGAACAGAAATTGGAACATTCCTCAATTTCTGGCAGATAAAAACTTACGAGCCACTATGGTCATTTATATTAATAGAATTGGACAAGTCACACGTATAGAATTAGAAAAAACTTCCGGAGATGAAAGCTTTGATCAAATCGTGATTGAAACAATCCGTATGTCTTCTCCTCTGCCGGAGCCGCCTTCAGAATTAACTTACTCATTGAGTCGTGAAGGTATAGGCTTTAACTTTCCTTAATATACACCTATATAAAGTATTTCCTATGTGTAACGTCACCCCTTACATATATCCTTCACCCCTGCATACACCCGTCACCCCTGCGAAGGCAGGGGTCCAGTCATGTACAACTGGATTCCGGATCAAGTCCGGAATGACGTAAACACATACAGGAATAACACTTTTGTGTCCAAAATGACTTGTACTATAAGGAAAGGTACGCACAGGAATTGTATATGTAAAATCGAGAAGAAAAGCTCTACACAAAGGCTCAAACGAGTGTGTGTATTTCCCAGGAAACTTTACATGGTGGCGCAGTTCCAGTTGAGTGTTTGCAGAACCAGCCATCATGTAAAGTTTTCTTGGTGAAAAAGTATGTTTTCGGATTCTTTGACAGCATTCGCTCAGCCGTTTCGGTTGGCACCTAAACGGCTTCTTAGTTTTGCTTCTTTTTTAAAAGAAGAAAAGACTGGATTTTAAATAAAAAATAAAGATAAAATATATCAAATGAAAAGTTTTATTTACATTTTTTGCCTGTGTCTGATCTCTCCGCTTCATGCGCGTGTATATATCAATGTTGGACAAGCAAAAGTTAAGAAAAGCCTTATAGCTGTCTCCCCCCTTGTGTACACCAACTCATCCATCACACAAGAGCATCTGAATTATGGAAAAACCATTTCGTCTCAAATAAAAAAAAATCTCAACTCCTCCGGGTACTTTAATCTTATTCCATCCGGAGCTTTTGTAGAAAACCCAAGAACACGCGCTGTTATTCCATATCCCAAACACCCGAAAGGATTTAGATGGGAAAACTGGAAAGTCATTGGAGCTGAGTTTTTAATTCTTGCCAGGTACTCTGTAGAAGGGAGTGAAATTAATTTGCGTATTTATATGTACGACATTTTACTGAGAAAAAATATCTTTAAAAAAGAATATGAAGCTCCCTCATCTAAAGGAGTTTCACTGGCTCATGTGGTTTGTAACGATATTATCGAATATCTGACAAAAAAACCCGGTATCTTTTTAACTAAAATTTCAGCTGTTAGAAGTTTTAAAAATAATAAAAAAGAAATTTTTGTTATGAATTGGGATGGCTCGGATAAAAAACAGATCTCATTTCATCGTTCTGTGGTGATGACTCCAACATGGCATCCAACCGGCAAAAAATTAGCTTATACAGCTTTCGTTTACCGCAGAAGCCTCAAAGGCAGAAGAGCTAATATATTCCTCTATGACTTTACCAGAAAAAAACGAAGAATTATTTCCAGTAACTACAACACAAATCTAGGAGCTGACTTTTTTCCTTCCGGACGTGAAATGCTGATTACTGTCCCTTCCAAGTTGGGAGGCATGGACATTTTCAAACTCTCTTTAAGAAGTAAAAAAACTTTTCCTGTGAGAATGGGACCTAGAAGATCTATCAATGTGGAGCCTTCTATTCATCCAAATGGAGAAAAGATTTTATTTTCATCCGACCGCACAGGAAAGGTCATGATTCACAAAATGAACAGGTATGGAGAAAATGTCCGTCGGTTAACTTTTACCGGCCAATACAACTCCACTCCGGACTGGTCTCCGGACGGAAAACAAATTGTGTTTTCCGGATACTCCAGAGGCAGATTTGATATTTTTATTATGAACGCGGAAGGCCCATCCAATATTAAAAGACTAACAACAGCCAGAGCCAAAAACGGCAGATGGTCCAACAATGAAGCTCCTTCCTTTTCTCCGGATGGGAGGCAAATTGTTTTCACCAGCGATCGAACCGGCTACAAACAACTCTTTACTATTCATATTGATGGTTCTAATTTAAAAAGAATTACCTTTGACCGCCACAACTATAAAAGCCCAAAGTGGTCGCCTTTAATTAAACACTTTTTTCAGCATTAAAAATTTTACCTGGATTCATAATACCATCAGGATCAAAGATCTTTTTAATTTCTCTCATATAATTTATTTCTTCTTCAGACTTGGTGTAATGTAAATACGGTTTCTTAAGCAAACCCACTCCATGCTCTGCAGAGATAGTTCCTCCAAACTCCTGAATTTTAGAGAACAGCAATTGATTGACTCTCTCACAGTCTTTAATAAACTCATCTTCTTTGACATTTTCCGGTTTTAAAATATTGATATGCAGATTGCCGTCTCCAATATGACCAAACCACACCACTTTATATTCGGGATACTCTTTCTTCAATAGAGAGTCCACCTGAGAGAGAAACTCAGGTAATTTTGAAATACGAACAGCAATATCATTTTTATAGGGTTTATGGCCGGCAATGGATTCACTGATATTTTCTCTTAAAGCCCATATCTCTTGTGCCTGTTCAGCGCTTTGGCTTAAAGTGCCGTCTGTAATTTTTCCTTCTTCCATCAATTTTTCAAAAATCAAGAGAGCTTTTTCCTGATAAGCTTCTTCAATTTCCATCAACACATAGTAAGGAGATTTTGTAGACAGAGGCAGAGTTTTTCCTGTTTTTTGTACATAATCCAAAGCCAGATCTGTCATCATTTCAAAAGCATGAAGAGGAATACTTTTTTTAAACCTGGAATAAATTTCAATCAGATCACTCAATTTAGAAACACCCAGAAGAAAAACACTTAAAGATGTCGGCTGGGAGGTCACAGCCAGGGTGACTTTAGTGATAAATCCCAAAGTACCTTCAGAGCCAATAAATAGGTGTAAAAAATTATATCCTGTAGAGTCTTTAATGAGATGACGCCCCAACTGCAATACTTCACCTTTTCCAGTGACGACCTCCAGGCCTCTCACCCAGTTTCTTGTAGATCCATATTGAATGACATGCACTCCCCCGGCATTGGTGGCGACATTTCCTCCAATTTGGCTGGAGCCTTCTGCGGCAAAAGAGACAGGGAAGAAAAACCCCCGCTCCAAAGCCCACTTTTGAACTTCTTTAGTAATACAGCCGGCTTCTACAGTAAGTGTTTCTTCAGCCGGGTTCCATTCAATCAGCTGGTTCATCTTTTCAAAAGAAACAACCACTTCCTGTTGAGAGGCAATAGCCGCACCGCTAAGACCCGTTCTACCGCCTGAGGGCACAAGAGCAATTTTGTGCTTTCTTGCCCATTTCACCAGTTGTAGAACATCTTCAGCATTTTGAGGAAACACAATAAGGGAGGGGTTTATTTTGTAAAGGCGAACCCAGTCTTGCCCGTAAAACTCAAGACTTTTCTCATCTTTTAAAATCTGTGATTCTGATAAAAAATCTTCCAGCTCTCTCAAATGAGTTTCTGTCATCTTATTCTCCAAATTTAAAGCTTTTTATCCTTAAGTCAGATCAGTGTCAAAAAAACATTTAATATATTTTGTCAATTAAGAAAACAGATATAAAAACTTAACTTCAACAAAGCTCTTTCCGAAAAGAAAGTTAGGAGATAACTGAATTCCCACCCTTACAGGATTGTAAATGTACTTGTCATTTCTGTGAAGATCGGAATCCATTTTATGAAAAACGAGAAGTACATGAAAGATGGATCCCCGCCTTCGCGGGGATGACGAAGAGAGCGGGGATTGTAAATGTTCACTAATTCGATGACAGAATTGGCAAAGTAAGAGAGCGGGGATGACGAAAGAACGTCATTTCGGTGAAGACCGGAATCCAGTCGTGTTTGCAAGGATAATGTTAGGACAGATATGAAAAAAAATTCAAAAGAAGAGTTTCCTTTAGGCTTAGATTTTTTCAGTCTCTTTGTGCATGAGCTTAAATCCCCTTTAATGTCTTTAAATTTCCAATTGGAAAATTTAGACTCCAGATTAAAAGAAAAAGAATCCAAAGCTATCATACGAAAAATGAATAATGATTTGATTCGACTGTTTCAATTTGTAGAAGACAGCTTGAACATGAAAGAATTAGAGCAGGACTTTCCTTTAAACCTTAATTGGTATACATGGTCTGATTTTTTGAAAAGTATTCAGGAAGAAATGTCTGAGTGGATTTCCCGTAAAAAAATTAAAGTTGTTAATATTGAATCTTTTCCTTTAAAAGTACATATGGATTCAAAGTGGATGCGTATTGTTTTAAAAAATCTTCTCTTGAATGCCATTCAGCATTCCCCTAAAAACTCTACCATTCAACTGCAAACTAAAATGAAAAACAATCAGGATTTATTTTTTTCTATTAAGGATGAAGGAGCAGGCATCCCTGAAAATTTAAAGAACAAGATTTTTCACCGCTTTCAGAGCACTCGCTCATCCGGCAATTCAGAATTAAAAGGTACAGGCCTCGGGCTTTATCTCAGTAAATGGATTGTAGAAAAGCATGGAGGAAACATCGAACTTCTTTCATCTAACCATTCAGGCTCTGTGTTTGGAATCACACTTTCAAAAGCCTGCAAAGAACTTTTAGAAAAAGCTTCATAGATCTACAATCAAATTATAAATCAATCACATGTAGAAGGTTTTGTATTGCCTTTTCGTATGCCGCCCTTATCTTTTGTATCACAAACTTTTTTACAGACTGCTTCCAAATCATCATAATCTGAGAAAGCAACTCCCAAACCGTCTACATAACTGCTTTGATCTCCCCCTCTAATGAAGTTGTTCAATTCATAATCCATCAAACCTCTAAACACATCTTTAAAAATATATCTATTATCCACCTGCTTACAATAAAGCTCTCCTATCAAACAAGCAGAATTTTGATCATCACTTTCATCAACATCTTCATACATAGCTCTTTGTTGAACACTTAATTGTACTAGTTACGATTTGATCTGACAAAGGTTGAAAAGATAAGGGTTACCCGTT
>JAPPLG010000011.1 GCA_028819545.1 Bdellovibrionales bacterium
AAACAGCCACTGACACGGGTAACTGTCAGATCATATACTAGCTACTACATTTTATTAGTTTTGGAATTTCTTGAAATAACTCTCGAATACTCTTGTGTCGTCTTTTTTTCATTGCTTCATGGTGTAAAGTACGAGAATCCTTTGGATTTAATTCATTCAACTTCTCTAATTCTTTTTTTGCATTTAATATAATCCGAGACCTTAATTTTTTCCGACATAAATTTAATATTTGTGCATCCATAGCTTTAAAATCTTTACAGTAATCCTCCAACACCTGCTTATAGCTTCCCTTAAGAAATGCATTATTTTCTCTAAAGAACATTGCTATCCATTCCCTATGATAGTTGTACATGAAAATATCTTCTAACTTCATTAAATCTAAACGAGAATCATCCATATATTGAACTAAATGTAGTAAATGTTTATTTTTCATTAAATTCTCTTTTTTCTCACAATAATTCAACCAACCACGAAGCTGAAACATATCTTCTTTTCTTCTTTTACTAAGATGTTGCAAATGTATTAATCCATCTTTCACTGATTGAAAACCGGTTAAATAAAAATCCATCCCTGTATCTTTTGACTGTTTTAATAAACCCTCCAACTCACCAATCATACTGATCAATTCTAAAGTATTGTCTTTGAAAAAATTATTTTCTATTTTCTGGAAATGACTTTTAACTAACACACTGATGTGTTCAACAAACATTTGTCTAAATTCAAATTTATTTAATATAACACCCAAATCATTTCTCCAAGAATTAAAAGAAACTAAATCATCTTTAACTGTGTCCTCTTTCCTCCACAAAGAAAAATCTTTAGGAAAGACAGAAGACAAGCGATTCATTTCTTTTTTACATTCAATAAAATCTTCAAATGACTGGATAATTTGCCTTATTGACTGAGTCTTAAATAGGTACACCCAACTTAAATCAACGCATAAATTTTTTATACATCTATAAATTCTGAATTGGATATTTAGTCTTTTACAAAAAAGAACAACGTTTCTAATTATAGAATATACTTTCTTCCAATGGGAATCTGAATTTTCAAGACTTAATAAACTCTCCAAATTCTGAACTAATTGAGATTTCAATATAGTAACATGATCACGAACATTTTCTAAATGAGGTAAATTATTTTTATGCTCTGTTGTTAAAATATTTTTGATAATGTTTCCATTCCACCTTTCAACAGCTTTAATAGCTTGATTAACATATTCAGTAAAGTCCTGGTCAAAAATAAAGTTTTTATCAAAAATAATTCGGTACCTTTCAATCTTTTCCTGTCCTATATTCAGATGGTTTAATAAGTCTATAAAAATTTTTATGTCATAAAACTTTACGTCATTTTGCAAGGAATCGCTAACAAATATAGATCTATACCAAGCATCGTATTTTTCCATACAACTATTTGATCGATCTAATATATGTTTATTTATTCTTACTAAAAGATCCTGTTTTTCCTTTGTCCAATCAACTTTTATTCCACTCAAAGAGTGACTACGTACATTATAATCAATGTGTTGCATTGACTGGTCACATTTTCTGATTTGATCCTTGATGTAATTTAAATGTTTTTCATCCAATTGATCTAAAGATATTAAACTTACATCTATTTTAGGGTAATCATCTTTATGGGAAACAAAGCAACTAAGTGATTCAAACGCACTCATCCCATTCATATGCTTATCATGTAAAACATTATAATAATCATCTATTTTCTTCTTGGATTCTTTTAACTCATCTATCTTTTGCTCCCAGTGTTCACAACTACCTTGTACATCTTCCGAGTAATTTTCAATTAACTGATAATTATGGCTCAGCTGTTTAGAGATATTAATGGACTCATCTAAATGAATATCTAAAAGAAAATCACCTATTCCTATATCTTCCAATCTTTGTTTCACTACATCTAAAGCAACTTTTTTTTGAGCTACAAATAAAACCTTCTTACCTTTACAGAGTAATTGAGAAATTACATTTGTTATAGTTTGAGATTTACCTGTTCCAGGAGGTCCTTGTAAAATAAAACTACTGCCTGAATCAGCTTCTAACACTGCTCTTAATTGAGAAGAGTCATAATCCATCGTGCAAAATATATTTTTAAAATCAATACTTTTTAAATCATTATTTTTCCAGTTTAACGGACTGAATGGAACATTTGAACTCTTATTTAAAGGCTCCAATAAGGGATGCGACTTAAAATGCTCACTATAATCTTCTAGATCTCTAAACATTGTAATTTTTTGAAACTTGAATAAAGAAATATAGCTTTCTTTTGCTTCTATATTCCAGTCTTCAATGTCCTCAATTTTACTATTAAATATATCAAAAATCTTATCTAAATCTATACCTGACTCATCTAAGGGTAAGTCTTCCTCTAATTCTGGTATGTATATTTCATGCCTATTCTTTAAATACTCTAGTAAACTAAGATTAAACTCAGCTTCATCGCTATTAGCTCTAAAAGAATAACCTGATCTATTTGATTTTCTGCTCAAAACAATTGGAATCAAAACCAAAGGAGCCTTATATTTCTGTTTTCCTTCAAGGTAACTTAAAAATCCTAATGATAAGAAAACAATATTATTTCCAGTTTCCTGCATATATAATCTGTTCTTTGTATGCATATTTTGCAAATACTTTTTAGTTTCTAATTCATTCAAATTTGACAAAATTGTATTCTTATCTTTTAATATTTTTTCAACTTCACGATCATCAATACTAACATCATGAGTAAGGTGAGAATCACCTAAATCATCGACTGTTTTATTTGCATAATTGTATTTAGAAGAAATTTGAAAAGGATTTCCTCTTGCTATCTCATCCTCTAGTGAACTTAAATTTTTGCATAACAAAGGAATAGAGGTTTTAGATGTAAAACTAATAAAAGGATTTCTTTTTGTTAAATTTAATAATTTCTTTTTCCAATCATCAAATCGATTCATCCGAAAATACCTTTTGTTCATCATTCACTTAGTACACATACGTGTTATTCCCAGACTGATATTTGTCTATGGGTGTACTTTTTAAATTGTCGGATATTTAGTAAATAGACTTTAGTATTATAATTAGTAGAACGTAGCAGATGACTACTTTTTATACTATATAGCCAATGTTCGTGTGTCGAGACCCCCATTTGAACTAGCCAACCTGATCAGCTAAATGATAACATTGATTCATCATTTCTTTTAAATTGGAAATAAAATATGAAAAAGAAAATTGATGGCAAAATAGCACTTTTTATTGAAGATTTTTTTAAAACACATCTACGTTCTTTATTAAAAAATGAAATGAATCAAGAAATAAGCAACAAAATATCAAGACTCAAAGAATACTTATTAAAAGAGAAAGATCCAATAAATAAGAATAGAATACAAAAAGACATAAATTATTTTCAACAATATGAGAATTTTGATTTCTCTAACCTAGAGCGAAAATAATTAAAAATTTGATCTTACTTATTTTACAAGTACAGATAAAAGAAGAGAATTATGCAAAGGAAAGATTTAATCGAAGGATTTAAAAATTTAATTTTTCTTTTATTTATTGGTGGTTGTTGCACGCTTTGTATACATGTCATCTCTGATTCAGAAAATTCCTCTGAATTTTTAGAAGTAAGAGAAGCAGAAAGAAAAGAGAAAGCAGATGAAATTTCTACCAGTACAAGAAGTAATCTTGTAATAACGAGAGAAACATGGCCAGAACTTCTTTCTCATATCAATGAATTAATGGTAAATTGTAATAATGTAGATCAAAATGGATTGCCTTTAGGGCGTATAGGGTTATTCAAAACAACAACTAAAAAAGAAGTAATAAACAGGCCTCTTACAGGAGAATCATTTGTGGTAGATACAGAAGATATAAAGCTAACCTATGTCAATGTGCATTTTCAAAATTACCTAGGCATGGGAAGGAGAGAGACTTTCTTAGGAGGAACTAAATCCGTCGTGTATGAACCAATCACAAAATTTGTTGACACCAAGAAGGTAAACTTAAAAGAGATTCAATCGAGAATCAAAAAAAAATGTAAAGTAAAATAGATAAAAAAATTAAAGCTTAAGAAAATAAAAAAATCAATCAAAAATATGCAAAGACTGTGACTCTTTTGAATTCAGAGAAAGAAGAGAAAACTTCTTCTGCAATTTTTAAAGACAATCCAATATAAATTAAAAGGTTATCCCTCAACCTCTTTGAAAAATCCCGTAAAATTTATTTTGTTGGAATTAAAAAAATAGAGATTTCAAATATTTACAAAAGAAATGGTGGGCCTGAGAAGTTGTAAGAGAAAAAATCTCGAACAGTTAAGAAAAACGAAAAAACCAAGTAAAATCAACAACAACCTGCCATGCTTTCTTCCCGGCTTTTCCCACAGTTTCCCGCATATAACTGATGAATCACAGCAAAATCACAGCCAGTTGTGAAAAAACACTCCAAAGCGACCCACCAACACTAATCCAACTCATTTAGTGGAACTCTCACGAGATGTTTGTATTCATCTTCAAATCCGTGTATTGGCTTGATGGGTAGATTAGCCATTTTTATATTTTTATTTTTTAGGATTTTATTTTTTAAATTCTCTACAAGATTGTCACTTTTTATATGACCTCTTAAATTATCAAAGATAAGAAACTGTTTATTTTGATCAAGATTTTCAAGAATATAAATTTCTTTTAGTGGAGAGTTGTCAATTGTAAAAAATATCTGATTTTCATATTGAAATAATTTGAATGAATTTTCATCCATAATAAATTTGTCTATAAGTTTGTACACATTTCCTGGAAAATTATTTTGATTGCATCCCATAATTTCATTTGCAGATGATGTATCAGCTAGATCAATAAGTCCACCTGCTGGACAAAATTGATAAAAACCTTCATTTTCTTGTCCTAAAGATAATTGTTGGCCCAATACCCAAGAGCCTTGTTCTTTTTCAGATAATCGTTTTTCTAATTTCGCAGATTCATCAAATTTACAGCCATAATATTCACCTTCTTTTATAGGACTTTTTTCATACTGTTTCAATTGTTCACTTGTAGATACTTCTGCGTAAGCAGGTGAAATAATTCTGATAATATAAAAACTAAATGACAAGCTTTTTTTTATTTCTGGAAGACCTACATCATTTTTAACAATCTCTGCTCTATAATGTAATCTTTGTGTTTGTGAAATGGTTATTAATATATTAGTTTTTTCTTCGTCAAATAAAGAGAATACAAAACCTCTATAAGCATTGTTAATTTTTTCAAATTGTTTTGTTTCAGGGTATTTATTTAGAGCTACAGAACGTTCTATTTGAAAATATGTTTTATTGACATTACTCTGCGTTTTTGAAGATATTTCTGATATACTTTTTACATTACTTTCCATTTTTGAAGTTGTATTCGATACTGCTGTAATATTTGTTTCCAATTCGTCAATACTATTGTCAATTTGTTGCAAATCTTGATCTGACTTTTTTTGCAATCTATGAGTTCTCCCAGCTACAATAAGAGCGACAATAGAGGCTATAAATGAGAACACTCCAATGATTGAAATAATAAAAGGAAGGGTAATGAATTCTATAAAAATATTAATTAAATTTGTTATGCACATAATCTATTATTTTTACGTTTTATTCTTTTTAAATGCCAATATAGATCAAATGGAAAAAACCCAAGTAAATTCATTTTTGAAAAACTTCTTTTTTTAAATGAAAAAATTTATATTTATAAATATTAGGTTCAATTTGCCTAGCTGATAACATCATTCCAAGGAGACGATTTGGTTTTATCGATTTACCTGATATATGATTTTTATCTTCTTGCTTTATCCTTAACCTTATTCTGTTGGGGACTCTTAATGCCCCTTTGGGAGATATACAACATCCAGTAATAATTTTATGTTGGAAAGGGTAAAAAAACCTTGTTTTTCTCTTTTTTATCTGATGAAAGACTTTTTTAAACTCATTATTGATCCAATGAGGCATTCTAGTGGGAATTGGCTTTTTAGAAGAAATAGTTAAGTCATCTACATATACAGATAGTTTACAGTCATGTTGATTAGCTATTTCATTGATCCTTTGGAAGGTTGGAGCGTAAGCAAAATATGCAATAATTTGGCTTGTTGGAGATCCTGTTGGTATGAAATCTTTATAGGTAACAAGATCTGTCATTAACCAAGCTATATCTTCGGACATCTTCATTTGAAATTTAAAAAATTTAAAAACAAATTCTCTTCTTGAGTTTTTATAAAAACCTTCTATGTCAGTTATTAAGAAATATCTTGATGCTAAGTGTTGTTGTGCATTTGTTACAAAACTATTTCCTTTTTTTCCAGAAATTAACAAACTTGGAGTTTCTATACGTTGTAATAGCTTTTTGATTTTTTTATGTACTTGTTTTAACTGTTTTTTTGGCTCTTGTATTTCTCTTTGTTTGGTTCCCTGCTTTGTATATACAATATAAAAACTATCACTTCTAAGTTTATGTAAAGTTTTTGTCTTTACTTGTAAAAGGAGAGCTAATTTTCTCTCGTTCCTTAAACGATATAAGGGACTCAGTTCAATTGGATAATTTTTTATTTTTTTCACTTTTCAATCACCTGCATAAATTTAATCATTTTATTTCTGATAGATACTTTGAATTTTCCTCTTTTTTTCTCTTTATCTAATTCTTCTGAAAAAAATAATATGGCAGAGGGGGTAGTTTTAAAAATTTTTGCGTATTTATTAATTATTTCCATTGAAGGTCGTTTTTTTCCTGATTCAATTTCAGATAAATAACCAGGAGATATCTTTAGTTCTTTGGCAAGATCAACTAACTTTTTATCATGGAAAATACGAAACAACCTTAAACACTCATATAACATAATATTTTTCTCACATTAAAATAAATTATTAGGGCTTATTCATCTTTAGAAAAAAGCTTTGCGATAAGAAGAATTAATTTTACAATAATGTAAAACATAACCTTCCACCACTTTACTTTTTGCTTAGAAAAGCAAGAAGTATGTGCTGTCTTTCTGATGAAATCTTCTTCATATGATCTCACGTTATTATCCTCCTTTCCATAGGTGTTCAGCTCAATTGCTGTATTCACCTACGCCTCCGGAAAGGATGGGTATGTAAAAAGACATCACCCTAATAATTTTAAGCGAATAAACTCCTCTGTTTATTTGCTACACCTTTACAAGGATCTATATTTAGATAAGTAGGATAAGATTGGTGTTGTTATCTTACTACTATTAGCTAGGAAAAATCATATCCCCGTAAAACATTTGAATTGATATAGTATCAACTCCCAAGTGTAAAAACATACACTCACTAACTTTCTTACATTAAATGTAAGAATGAGGCATGACCTTTATGATCATGATTTAATAGATAATTGAATTTATAATTTTTTGCAAGAAAATTTTTCTCTATTTGCAAAAAATTTTTGCATACTGTGTCATAAGTATTCTCACAAAATATCCCATCCACTCATTTTTCCATTAAAAATAATTTTTCAAATCTGTAAGGGAAAATTTTGAAAAAATTATTCAGAGAATAAATACATCATAGCTAGTTCTGAAAAAATACTAAATCAAGCAACCCTCCCAAAACAGGTCAAGCTGTGACTCGCTATGATTCCTTTTTAGGATAATTAATAACACATTAATCACATCCTTATTGATATCATTCTATTGTTTTGATAACACTTCATTTTATCACAATAAAAAGGAATGGGAATTATTTATGTCATATGAAACACGTGCTTCGATCGATAGAAATCAAGAGCTAGAATTAATCTTTCAAAAAATACTAACGTTTATGGATAAAGTAATTCATACAAAGTTGGGATCTTTTCTAAAACCAAAGAAAAAAATAAGAGGACAATTCAAAATATATAGATTTGAACAAAAGGATGTGACAACTGCATTGTTTTTAAAAATAGTCCAAGCAACAAGTAATTTACGAACAGGAAAATTACTGATTGAGCACGGCTTCCTATATGAATGGGAAGTAATACAACGTCTTCTACATGAGATTACAGAAGACATTCTATTTCTCATGATAGCAGAGTGGAGTAATAACTTAACTGACATCCATCAGAAATACCTTAATAATTTTTACATGGAAAATATAAATAAACATGGCAAACCAGCTCAGAATCGATTTCACCATATTCCAAGACAGAAAATTAGATCTACCTTGGAAACAATGCCAGAAATATCCACAGGTAAGATAAAAAAGATAACCCCCCAGATTACTAATTTACTGAAAATAGCATATAAAATAAGCTCCGGATACGTACATGGAACAGCATCAAGTATCATGCAGTACTATGATCCAGAAAAACACCATTTTCTTACAAATGGTGCTAGTGTAGAGGATATAGATAAAGAAATGAAGGCATTTTGGACATCTGCTAATATATTAATTATGTCATTTTTAATAATTGGACCTGAATGGTTGAGCAAGTCTCAATTGTTTGATTTACAGAAGATATGGGAACAATTGGATCAGATTATACAAAGACAACACCCCACACCAATAAACTGAATGAGTTGCGACTTGATTTCCTCATTTCATATGGTAATCGCTTCCCAATATTTATCCAATACACTTTTTATTCTAGGGACTTATAGTATAAATACCCTAATTTTTTTTAAGGTATTTTAAGAAAAATTTATCAAGTGGTATAAAAAGTATGCGATATTTGCCATTATATGGCAATTTCAGCATAATATATATACCATTGCTGTCTAAATTTGACATGAAATAAACTTTTATGCTGATTGCACTGGAGGGTTAGTATTTACATAAGATAAAGAAGATACCAATTCTGGTAACGATTTTATTAAAGAATCAATTTCTTCTTTTGTGTTTGAAGGAGATAAAGACACACGAATACAGGATCTAGCATAATCTTTATGGGAAGAAGAGCTATCAACATTTAGATTTGTAATGACATGAGAGGGCTCTGGAGAGCCAGCATTACAGGCTGAACCTTCAGAAATATATATTCCTTTTTTAGCAAGAGCTAATATAATAGTTTGATTACTGATGCCACCACAATAAATATTAGAAGTGTTTGGCAAACGATTAGCTTTGTTACAATTGATCTTAATAGTTGATGAATTAGAAACTGAAGATAATGTTTGTTCAAGGTAATCTCTTAGTTTTTTTACATAGTTTTGTTTATTCAAATCAATATCCTGTACAGCTAATTTAACAGATTGAATTGCTGGATAATTATGAGTTCCTGGTCTTAAACCTCTTTCCTGTCCACCTCCGTACATAAGAGGGGCAAATAGTTTTCTGGCATATAATAAGCCAATTCCTTTCATAGCTCCAATTTTGTGACCTGAAAAGCTGGCAAAATCCACATCCAATTTTTCTAAATCTATAGACGTTTTACCTAAAGACTGAACAGCATCCACATGAACAAGGCAATCATACTTTCTAGCAATCTTACTGACAGCTTGTATATCTGTAATTACTCCTGTCTCATTATTAGCACTTAAAAAGGATAAAAGAGAATGAGGGTGTTTTGAACAAGTCGCTTCTAAATCATCAAGATTGACTTCTCCTTGCTCATTATTTGATACCCAACAGATTTTTATATTGGAGTTCTTAGATAAACAGTCAATTTTTTTTATTGTTGCATGGTGCTCTAAGTGGGATGTGATACATGTAAATAATTGATTAAGTTTTAAAGTTTCTACTGATAAAATGGTATTGATAGATTCTGTTCCTCCACTTGTAAAGAATAGATGTTTAGGAGAGCAGTTTAAGTGGTTAGCAATAAATTCTCTGCTTTCTCTAATTCTTTGATATAAAACTTGAGCTGATGGATATACAGAAGAAGGGTTATACCAATCTTCTACGCTATCTTGTTTAAGGTATTTACTTACAGAAGGAGAATATGGAGTTGTGGAATTATGATCAAAATAAATCAATCTTTCCATCCTAACCAATCTTTAGCTAATATATCCCATGAAAGAGAAATTAAATTATTAGTTCGATCTTTTATATATTTTTTATTGTACTTGCTCACATCTAATTTTTTCAAGAAATCTAATAAAGGGAGATATGGTTCTTCTTTCTTGCTTCTACTTTTAATGACTTTTATTTTTTCAGAAAGTTCTCTATCTTTTAACTTTGAGTTTAGTTTTCTAGGTATTAAAGTTAAGTTACCTAAGCTATCTATAATTTTCAAGTATTCTTCTGTAGTATCTACTCCTACTTTTTCTAATTGTTTTGACTGAATTTCCTGCTTTCCTCTTTCTAAAGGGATAAGATGTTCTAAAGTTTTATAAGTAGAATTACTCCAAGAATCATCGTTTATTAAAGGTAAAATACCTCTTTCTCTTTTCAAATTACATTTATAAACTTTAGTGTCGTGGGATGCAGTTAATAGAATAAATTTAGCTACCTTTGTCAATTTAGAACCAAGTTTAACTTCTATTGTTTTGTTCATCCATTCTTTGTATGACAATATTGGGTAATCCCTATTTTCTTTTAAACATTCTTTAAAGTAATTCTTAATGCTCTCTACCGTCCATTCATTATCTTTTTCAAACAACCCCTTTTTTTCTTTTTTTTGATCACCAAAATACATATACCTATATTTTTCGTCTATTGCTCCTGTGCTATGGCGAGATGATCTCCATATACAAAAAAAAGCTGAACATGCTTTTACAATATTTATAAAGTCCTCTAATTTTGTCTGTGTCTTATCTTCTAAGAAGAGTCTAAAAAAATAAGCCAATAATGGAATTGAAATAGTGTGATTTATATCTCTAAGGAAGTCTAAACAAAATGCGCATTCATCAATAATATTTTTTACTTCTTCTGTTTTAGATTCAATTGGTATGAAATCATTATAATTTAAATTATTATTTTCTACAGACCAACAATCATTAATAAATCTAGATAGTTTGTACATACATTCAATAAATTCACCTTTTTCTTTTATATTACAATTTTTATATTTTTCTCTCAGGTATGTTCTTTGTGCTGATAAGTGTTTTTCTATGGGTTTTCTTTTATTGCCTTGCTCTATGCCTCCTGAGAATAAATAACCAAACCAAATGATAAAACTTTGAATGTTTTTATTAATTTTGTTTCTTTCTTTATCTCTATCTGAATCTTTAGACCATCTCTTTAAAATATTTCCAATTTCATCAATATGTCTTTTATATTTCTGATCTATTCTATCTTGGTTAATATCTGCTATAACCAAAGGTCTGAATGTTTCAAATGCAGTTAATGGATCTCCTGCTGTGTTAAATCTTTCAAAAACGTCATAAGCGTAGTTTTCTGATACAACTAACTCAATAAATATTACATTTCGCATAAAGTGCTTGTAAAATAATTTAATCTTATCAATTAAACCACTTGCTATTTCATCACTTATTTTCAAACTCTCTTTATTCTCTTGTTCAAAGATAGAATCAAAAATCTTTGAATTCACTAAAATAGATTCATCTGTTATAGACAGAATATGTTGTAAAGTTCTAGTTAAAAACTTTTCAGTTTTTTCTCTACTTAAAATTTCTGTTTTATTAAGAGGACATGAAGATGTTTGTTTAGTCATTGTATGTAAAATATATTTAATATCTTTATCTTCACTATCCTCTCTTTTTAAAAGACTACATCTTTTCAAAATTTGATCAGAGAGTTCATCCTTGATTGAGTTCAGTCGTGTGTTACCCTTATATTCATCTTCTTCTAATAATTTAGAAACCAATGAATGAAAACAAAATGAAATTAGTAATAAAGAAATTGTTCTTTGTTGTCCATCTACAATATCATACCCTGTTGTGTGATGACTTTTTCCTTTGCTAGATAAGATTATGCTACCTAAAAATGTTACTTCTTTTTTGAGATTTATATCATAAATTAGAGTTTCAAGTAATCTTAATAAATCTTCATTCTTCCAAGTATATTCTCTCTGATAATCTGGAATTATAAACTGAGAGTGATCTTCTAATAAATCTTGGACTGTTTTTAAACCTGGATTTTGTATAGACTGCATCCCTTTTCCTCCTACTGTACTTCTATAAATCACAAATCAAACAAGCATCTTCTTGATCGTCGTCATTAACAACATCTTTAAAGACATCTGTTATGTTCTTCCCTTTTTGATTCATTAAAGCTTTTTTCATTCTTTCTTTGTAATCTCTTTTAATCTTTTCTTTATTTTTTTCTACATTTTCCAAAGGCATTCCATCTACCCAAGTAAAGACAACATCGTCGCCTTTATAGTTTTGCTTTTCGTATTGTTTTGCTTTTTCAAATAACTCTGGATGTTTTTCCAAAAGACCAACCCATTCAATCTTTCTCTGAAAAAAGCAAAAATAACACCCTGAGCGAGCTCTCCAGTCATAGTATTTAGGAAGACCAATACCTGATTCTTTCAGAATTTTATTAACACCGTCAAGATCAATCCCTTCTTCCTTAAATGGATATCTAGGTAGGATTGTATCTTTTTGAGAAATATAGCCTTGTCGGTGTTCATCGGCTCTAATGCCAATATAACTTTCTATTAAGTCTTCTCCAATATACTTTTCGAAAGATTTAATCTTCATTTCCATGGTACACCATCTCGCTCTTGGGGAAGGTAAGTAATCTGAATGCTGTTTTAATAAATAATCAAAATTCTTTTCACTATTTAAGCGAACAATTTTTTTACTTAAAAAAGCTTCTAATTTATCCAAGTATTCATAAGTTTCTGGAAGCTCACTTCCTGTATCACAAAATACATACTCTAAGTTAGATATTTTATCTTTAAGAAAGATAGCTAAAGCTGTAGAATCTTTACCTCCAGATAGAGGGCAAACTTGTCTTCTTTTTTTATCATATGTAAAACTATGCATTTATTTCTGACTTCCCTTTACTGTTTGTATTTATAAAATCTATATCTCCTGCAACGACAAATTTTTTATCAATAGATTCCAAAATGGCTAAAATTATTTTTCTCTTATCTATTTCATCAAAAGAATTTAAAATCATTTTTATTTTTTCTATGGAATCTATAAGATTGTTATCTATGTGGGAAACAGCTCCTAATTTCATAAAGATCTTTTTTTGCTGACCTTTATCGATAAAAGCCAGTACAGATTGACCTCTATACTTGGGGTTAGCTATCTCAGAGGCTAACTCAATTTCTGTTTTAATTCTTTTTAAAGCAAACTCAAATTTAGAATAACCTTTTTCATTCCAATATCTTGGAGAAGAGCCTGTTAATACATCAGCAACCGTTTCTAAGAAATATTGATTGTAATTAGAGGAATCAAAGTTCAATATACGCCCTATAAAACGACTAGTATTAGAGCTAAATGGATAATCTTTAACTTGTGAGAGAGTGTTTTGAAAAGTTTTAATAAGTTGGTCTTTTGGAATAGATACAATACTATTATTTAAACACTGTTTACTTATAAATTTAATACAATTTACGAGGTCATCTTTAATTTTTAAGAGCAAGTTCTTATAGGTATTATCAATCTCTTTTTTTATATTATTGAGTTTAATTAAAGTATCTTCTATTTCATTGTTACTTGTTTTAGAGCAAATATCAGAATTATTAAAACAATTAGGTATTCTTTTAAAAAGAAGCTTATCAGGCTCTTTAGAAGAATCAATTTGAATAAGAACTTTTCTACCCTCTTGAGAAAGATGGGAAGACAATTTAGTAGATTCAGGGATGCTCTTCCTCCATTTAAGCAAAGCTTCTATGACAGAACGAATAGATACATCTTGAGCTTTAAAAGATTCAGATAAGCCATTTAAAAATGTTTGTTGTTTAGTATTTATAGGAGTGTAATGAATAATTGTCTTTTTAGGGTACTTCATTAAAAGATCATAATGATCTCCGTCTAATTCTTTCACATAAGCTTCTTCAAAGTAGTGGCTAACTGGTTGTTTAAAACATAAATCAGCTAGGGCAATAAAAACAGGAATGACTCCTAAACGAAGGCCATAAGGAGGAGAAACTAATATATTTAAAAGAGTATTTCCGTGAATACCTTGGGGATGTTTTGAGAGGATTTGTTCATATTCCTTAAAAAAACTATAATACTTTGATTTTTTTGAAACTTGATAAGTATTGGTTAAAGAGTCGTATCGAAACTTAGATGATCTAAATACTGTATCTAAAATAACATAATCCGGACCACGACCTTCCACATAGTTAGTTATATCTTTAACAGGTTCTTTTTTATTCAATCTTAAAATATCAACAAACTTTTTTCGACCTAAAGTAATACTACCTGAAACACTATGACGGTTCATGTATTCTAAATTGAAACTTACGTATTTATTGTATTCTTCTTCAAATAAATCCCCTAGGTATCTTTGTAGTTCTTTAAAATGAGAGATTACTTTTAAGGGGGCTTCTGTTCCTTTTAAAAAATTCGGTTTTGGGTACACCACATAAGCTGAAAGGTTCATATAACCAATTAGAGGTTTTAATAAGGAGCTTATAGAAGTTAATAAAATTTCCTTATGACGATCTAATTCTTTTTTTACTAAGGGACTTGCTGATAGAATTTCTTTATTATTATATAAACAATCAACAGCATTGAGTTCTTCAATATCTTTTTTACATTCTATAAATTGCTGAGGCAGTACAAAAACAGTCAGTGGAGACGATATCGTTTTAATTTCTGATTTTGCATAAATAAGTTCATCGTGACTAAAAGGCACTACATAAAAAAGACAACCATCTTCCCTATAGAAATCAACAATTTCTTTCTTTTTTAGGTTCCTTAGTTCCTCAACAGAAATAATTTCTGTTTTATAAAAACGACTTATAGCATGATCAAAATTATATTTTTTTGGAATAATAAAATCTGTTTTAAAATATCTTTTTAAAACCTGAACCAAGTTTTTACTAGTTAGTGCAGTATTTTTTAACTTTACAATCTCTTCGTCAATGTCAATTGGAGCGCCCTCTTGCAAAAGATATTGTTTTGTATTTTTATTGTAAAAGATAATTTTTTTATCTCTTAAAGATTTTAAACATTTCTTTATATCTTCTTTTGAAAAGATTTGGTTAAAACAAGATGCAATAAAAGACTCTGTTAAAGGGGCAAAGTAAGCATCTTTGACAACAGAACAAAGAGCCATGAGGCTTATCACTTGTTTTGAGGCTTCGTTATTTTGATCGATTCTTTTAAAAGCCTCTTCAGCCATCAATTGAATTTTGTAAGTTCCTCCAATGCCAATATCTTTTCCAATGAGTAATTTAAAATATTGGTATAAATCATAAGGCATTAATACAGTTGTGTGGTCTTTAAACTGTTCTTCTAAAAATCTTTTGAGAGAATAGTTTTCATCACGAGTTAAAAAGGTGTAAAGAGTGCGTTCGTTTTGTGCTATTTTTTTTGATAGATGTGGAAGAAGAGCTAAAACACTTGGATGCAAAGGAAAACAATTAAGAAGGATAGATTGCAAGTTTTTTAAATCAATAAAACCTTTAAGGACATCTTCTTTAAAATTTGACAAATATTTTTTTATGTAAGTTGTATATTTTTTAGCTGTAAGAGGATGAGTTGTTGAAATATTTTTTTCAAAAACAGCAGATATCATCTTATAATAATCTGCATCTTTATCATAAAAAGCTGATTCTTGAAAACGGCCTTCAATTTTTGCCCATTCTTGCTGAACATTGATAGGTAATTGGCTAGCATATTGAGAAATAGACAAGTGAGTAATTAGCATTAAGTGACATTGCTTTTCCCCTGAACGATTACAAAACTCAGCAAAATTTTGTAAGAATTGAATATTTAAATCTGTGGGGTTATGTACACCTTTTTCTAAATATTTTCCAAATTCATCATAAATAACAAAAATACCACTGTAACCTTTGGTTTTTAAACCATCTAAAGAACTCTTATAAAAGTTCAAAGTATCTTTTGTTCGATTTTTAATTGGTACTCCATTGTCCGATAAAATTTCTTTTAATTTATTTTTAAATATTTGTTCAATTTCTCCTTCATAACCATTAATAAATACTGGAAGAAGTTTGGTTTTTCCTGACTTTTGAAAAGAATTAAAGTTTGTTTTTAAAATATGATCTGACTTAGTTATTAGGTTATTTATAATTTTAGGATATTTTTTAGAAATAACTTGAGCAACTAATAGAGCAAAGGTTGATTTCCCTAGCCCTGGAGAACCACTTAATACCCTTACTCTATGATTTGAATTTTTTTCTAAAATAGAAACAAAAATTTCTTTTAATCCTTCTTGGAATTTAGAAGAAAGGTAAATATTTTTTAGTTTAGAGGAATCTTTAAAATCCAGTTCTAAATTTGTAGATCTGTTATAACTATCAGATAACTGAATAAGTTTTTGTCCCGATATTTTTTTTATTTTTATATTCTTTTTCATAAAAAATTTATTAAACACCCATTTGTTTATAGTAATTATCTAAAGCTTTTTTTAAACTCGTTTCATTAGGTTGAATAATGAAGTATCCACCTGTTCTTGAATAGTTTAGATACGCCTGTTTTTTTGAGCAGTCTTCTATAAGATCATTCATTTCCTCTAAAGAAAAATGAAAAATCCTTCCAGGGGAATTTTCTTTAATTGATAAATCCTCTAATTTAACAGACTCAGGCTGACCTAAATGGTTTTTCCAGAATATGTAAAGTATATGAGCAAAAATGTGAATATCGAAATCATTCACATTTAATTTATTTCTAACAAAACTTTCTCCTTTTTTTTCAATCCATCCATATTTTGTAAAAGGGGAAGGAGTTTCTGTCTCAGGGTTTTTCCTTCCAGTCCACTTTATAGACTGATACATCCTCAGCAAACAGTTTAAATCCTTATCTAAAGTTGTATCTTTAATTTTTCTATTTGTTTTAATTTGAATATAGGCAGAAAAGGCATTTTCCAGTGACTCCTTTTCAAATTCATTAGCAGAAAAATGATTAAAAAACCAATACCATGTTGTTGCTTCTTCTTTGTTTGTAACAAGCAGGTAATGAATTAAAAAGAGCGTTCCATCTAACTCAAAATATGGATCTTTTTCTAAAATTTTATGGGCTGTATCTGTAAGAACAAAGCCTTTTACATTTGTCTCTATAAGATTTGTTGCTTTAAGCCAGTAGCGTATAGCATCCACCATATTTTTACCGACACCTAGCTCTTGCATGGCTTTTTCTGTATTTTTTGTGTTATTTAGTAATATTTGAGGAGACTGGTTTGTCCAGTAAATTCCCTTATAGAGCCACTGATCTCTTAAGTGAAAACTCTGATGCCCACCGAATTTCATTGATTTCTACCCATTTGGGGAAAGCCTATCCTATACCCCCAAAGAGGGACAAGAAGTGTTGCCGTGCTCTTGTTAAGAGTTTTATACTTTAGACTTGCAATTGTAATACATTACTAAACTTTACAAATCTAATGCACTGCCAAAAAATCTGCCCTCCTGAACAGCCTCTTAACTTTTTATGGGGGATGTGAGGGAGAAGGGGTTTTAAAAACTTAGTTCAAGATACCCTAAATAAAATACTTCAATTTAAAAACATTGTAAATTTTACAACAATATTTTTTTGGTCAATTTTCAAAAAAGTTTTTCATTAGTGAAAAATATCGGTAATTATTACATACTAAAACTGCATTTATAAACCTCTATTTCATACGTGAAAAATTTGAAAAATATTTTTCACCAATGGTGAAAAGCCTGAACCTCACCCCCCTTTTATTTTCTTGTTTTTTCTGAAATGATCACAACCCATAAAAATATAAATGTAGATTGATCAAAAGGAAAAATATGAGATTAACTAAAAGGGATAGTTTGATTATTGATGAACTGAAGAAACAGGATTTTTGTTTCTACAAGGATATTTCAAAAAAGTTCTTCTCCTCAGATGTCTCCGCTTCCAAAAGACTTAAAAAACTAAAAGATCGTGGTTGGATTATTATTGAGCCTCTTGGTTCCATGAGTTTCACAAAGATTATGGATAAATCATCTACGCCATTTATTGGTCATAACAGAAAAATCATTCGTTTAAGAAATAAATTTAAAATTATGAAAAGAAAAACCAGTTTGTGGAAAATCAAACATCAACTGCTTTTATTTTCTCTTAAAGAAAGATTAGAAAAGCTTTTACATGCAAATGCTGTTTTTGAAAATGATATTAGAGATTTAAGAGAAGCTCTATTTAATGGAAAAGATGAGCCTCTTCCTGATTTTTATATAAAAGGCTTAGGTTATACACTGGCTATTGAGTTGGAGCTTCATTTGAAGAGCAAAGATCGATATTTTGTTAAGATGGCTAAATATAGAAGGTCTGGTTTTACCCACGTTCTTTACTTTGTGACCAATGCCAGAAAAATGGACTCTTTAATGTCTGCTTTTAGATACAGAAATTATATGGGTATTGCTCACTATAGTGATATTGAATCAGTGTTTTGTCATAGATACGGAAAACTGCCTCTTCTTGAGTGGTTAGAAAAAGATTTGAAAAAGAATGTTTGTTTTTAAGAAGAAAACTTTTTTATGAGAGGAAATAAATGGTGTGGAAAAGAGTACAAAGTCAGGTGCAAAGTAGGAATTTTTTAAAGCGTTCTAATCTATTGAAAACATGGATGTTTTACATACACCGAGGCGTGACCACCCCTCCTCATCTTAACTCGTAGTGGTGGTCACGTCTCGGTGTAGTGTGTGTGTATGTATGTTGTAAGTAAGGTTTAGTAGTAAGTGTAGTGAAGGACTGAGTGTAGGTTAAAGGGGTAAGAAAGTATGAGGATAAAAAGCAGGGCTGGTAAGGATAAAGAACAATTGAATTTGTTTGATTGTAACAATGCTCTGGAATTGTCTAAACTGAAAAAACAAGTTAAAGTAGAGCCGACTGATGAGATAATTATCAGTCGATCTAATACAGATCCGCTCTTTGACAATTTGATAAGCGTGAAAACTGTTTCGGAAATGTTGGGAATTGCTCCCAAGACAATTCATAACTGGATTTATCTTCGTAAAATTCCTTATATGAAAGTAGGCCAAAGGGTTATGTTTCGTCCAAAGAGCTTGAAAGCATGGCTTAACCGAAAGGAGATAAAGCCATGGCTATAATTAAAAGATATATTAAGAAAAACGGGCAAAGAAAACTTTGTTACCAAGCACAAATCTACATTAGAGGTGTCCGCTTACAAAGCAAAACCTTTAAAAATAAAACAACAGCTTGTGTCTGGCATGATAAACAAAAAGAAAATCTTCTGAAAAATCCTTCAGACTATAATCAGGAAAAACAAACTGTGTTTTTTTCTGAATGTTTTGAAAGGTATTTGAAGGAAGCTTTCCCTTTGCTTGGAAAATCCACCCAGCAAGGATATGAAACAAGATCCAGATATCTCACCAAAGGCCCTCTTCCTAATTTAAGAATGGAAGATCTTAATGCCAAATGTATCTATAACTGGATGAATTGGCTTAAGAAACACCCTACAGCAAAAAATAAAGGAAGAAAAAACTTTATCGGAGAACTAAAGTTTTTATCCGCAGTGTTGAACTGGTATCGTAATTTTGTAGATGAGGACTTTAATGTTCCCATCACAAAAAAACATAGACAACTTTGCCATTATAAACCTGTTCCTCCAAAACGACCTGACTATTTTGCCAGACCTGAGGAATTAAGAGCATGGATTAAATGGTTAAAAGAAAATCGTAACAATCCAGTTTATTGGAGGCTCGCATCTTTTATGCTTCTGACAGGAGCTAGAGTTGGCGAAGCCTGTGGAATGCTTTGGTCTGCTGTAGATTTAGAACAAAAAACAGCAAGAGTGATCAGAAGAATAAGATGGGATCAACAAACAAAAAGACCATATCTTGAAGACACGACAAAAAGCTCTGCTTCCGTTCGTCCTCTTATACTCTCCGATGAGCTAATGGCAATACTCAAGGAAATGAAAAAAGAAAGTAACGGAAAAGAACTGCTGTTTACTGACAGCAAAGGAGAAGCTTTAAGGTACAATGCCATTCAGGCTAGCTTTAATACCGGATTTCAAGCATTAAATTTACCTTGGCGCTCCACTCATATATTAAGGCATTCTTATGCAACAATGGCCTTAATAGCGACAAGAGACCTGTCTTCTGTTCAAGCAAGCCTCGGACATACAGATATGAAAGTGACACAACAATATGCCAAAGTGATAGCCCTCTTGAGTAGAGATACAGCAGAGAAAACAACAAAAGCATTTAATCTGTTTAATAAAGAAATCAGCACAGATTAAAAATAGTTTTTCAAACCTGTGAGAGAAAATTTTGAAACAACTATTCAGAAAATAAAAAAATCACAGCGAAAATCACAGCAAAGTGAAATGCCAGAAAATAACCACCAGTAATTTCAATAAGTTACAAAAGAAATGGTGGGCCTGAGAAGACTCGAACTTCTGACCCCACGCTTATCAAGCGTGTGCTCTAACCAACTGAGCTACAGGCCCCTCTTTTTTTCTAACAGTCGCTCATCAAGTTCATACTTGATGTCCTGCACTCCATACTCCTAAAGTCGTATGCACTGCAGGTCGCTCCCTTCTTCTGTTCACCAAACTCAAAACCTCCAACCCCAGGCTTATCCAAACAATAGGCTCTAACCAACTGAGCTATAAGCCCCTCTCCTCTACATGTTAAGCTACTTTTGTAATATGTAACTTAGTTTTATATCCTAAAGATGACAATACTCTCAACATTAAATCTGTGGAAATATCTGTAATATTACGATTTAAAAGCGCTGTCATTCGAGTTCTGGAACTTCCCACTAATTTTGCTAACTGTGCATGTGTAATTTTTTTCTTTTTCACAATTTTTATAATTTGTGCATTCAAATTGGAGCGAAAAACCATTTCAGCACCCTCTGCAGGAGTTAAACCTAATGCTTCAGCCAACTCCTCAGCTGTACGAGCTCTTACTTTTTTAACCTTAGTCATAAATCACCTCCCTTAATCTTAACTTAGCCGTTTTAATTTCCTTCTGAGGTATCTTCTGTGTTTTTTTAGCAAAAGCATGAAAAACTATTATTCTACCTTTCATACGAGCTAAATAAAATACTCTATATATCCCATGTGAATCCTTAACTCTAATTTCTTCCACCCCTGACCCTATCGATTTTACAGGACGAGATAGTGGCATTGAAAGTTTTTCTCCTTTTTGTAACTCCAAAATAGCCTGACCAATAATTTTACGTGTACTAATTGAAAACCCTCTAATTATTTTCAAAGCTACAGGATGAAAATCAACTATCTTCATTAACTGATAGTCTCATATCTGAGACATGTTGTCAATCTATAATGAAAGAAACAATAGGCTCTAACCAACTGAGCTACAGGCCCAAAAATACAAATTAACATCCCTCGCCTTTACAGTCATGTATTTATGAGCCTTCTTCTACCTCTACTTCTTCTTCAGGGGGAGTGGCGGCTAATTCAGAGGCCACCTGATCCGGAGGAACACACATGATATTAAAATCCTCACAGAAGTCATCCACTACCTTAATATTCAAATTATATTTACGTTCTTTTTTTCTAGGACCACAATGGACAATAGCATGATTTTCTACACAATGCTCTTCCCCGTCCTTACGCACCCTCTGCAAAAGCTGCATATAATAAGAACATTTACCCGGAAGGCAAAAATTATTCATTGTCATATTATTAAGTAAAAAATCTGCAGATTCATTTTCAAAAGCATCCAAAGTCGAACAGCTATGCTTCCTGCCTGCAAACTGAGCATTATTCTCATCCCATTCTGAACATAAAGGAGGCATCTCATCTTCACACTTATCATCATTATGATCACCGCCACAGTACAAATCCATTCTCTCCGACAAAGATTTTTTCGAAGCCTCACAAATAATAACCTTCCCATCTTGACCTTTTCGTAACTCAAAGTGACGAGGACTTTTTCCTTCTACTGCCACATAATCTCCAAAAATCCCATCCACTTCTCTTTCTACTCCCAAAGTATCTGATGTGCTTTGTACCTGCTCTTCATCTAATAACACTTCTTTCTCCAAATCTTCTTTTGCATCTGCAGAAGCAGGCCTTTTTATGATAGTACTATGATCTAAACAAGTACCTTTTTTAATATCCGCCGGATAAGTCGCAATATTAAGTGTAAAATCTGTTTGAGCAACTTTATAAAAATCTCTATAAGTTTCATTGATTTTGTTCTTTAAAGGATTAAAGGCTATAACAGCCCCCACACCCTCTTTCAGTCTCACCACATCATTGCTTTCAATAGTTTGAAAAACATTTCTGCCGGCAATAATCTGAGCCATCCTCTCATCTGCCATAGCCTCCCTTAAAGTGGGAAAAGGACATACCATGCCTTGTATTTGTTCTGAAATGCTGTTTCCATACTCGTCAACCTCACAGGAGTTAATCTCTTCTACAGGCACAAATACACAAGGCTGTGAATGTACATAAAACGGTAAAAGTACAAAAACTCCAGCCAATAAAACTTGAACAGAAAAAAAATACCTGACAGAAAACACTTTTAAGACAGCTCCAATACAAAAAGAATTTTTATAAAATTATAATTTCTCTATTTTATTATCGTCAAGAAATCATAATTTATAAACTTTTAATAACAATAAAATCAGGCCTTTTAACTTTATAGAAAATATAGATTTATTCAGGTTTATTTGTGTGAAAATATTACACATACAGCTCCAGATTTATTCTGGAGTGCCAGGCTCTTGACTATTTGTTTCTTCCTGCACATTTTCCTCCATTTGTGGAGGCTGTTCCGAACAACGATACACCTCGACACCAAGATCGCGATTCCCCTGGTGAACAAGAACCATATCCCCGCCTGTTTTAAAAGCTTTCTTCTTAAGTGCAGAATTGAGGCCAGCCACTGAGCCTGTTATAAAACCATCAATAAAGTGACAGTCTTTTACAAGATTTTCATTGAATACAATTTTTACTTTCTTTTCTTCTTCAGAAAGAATTCCTAAAGTTGTGCAGGAAGTAAGAGAAAAAAACATAAATAGCAAAAGAAAAACGCTAAGAACTTTTTTCATTGTTTTTCCTCGTTTTGAGACTCACTCAAAACTAGACAGCCACTGGTTTCGGTTTGACCTAAAGTTTCCCTTTTACAAAGAAAACTCTACTCCTTAGAAAGGAGGTGATCCAGCCGCAGGTTCCCCTACGGCTACCTTGTTAC
>JAPPLG010000027.1 GCA_028819545.1 Bdellovibrionales bacterium
AAGTGTTACCCATGTGTCCAGTATAAAGTGTAACCCATGTCTCCGGTATGGACCCTTTTTTTATTATGATGGCGGCAGGATTCGAACCTGCGACCTACGGCTTAGAAGGCCGTTGCTCTATCCAACTGAGCTACGCCACCATTTTGGAAAATCATTTTGAATCTTTTTTACTTTCAATAAACAAAATTAAAAAACCAGCTATACCTGATAACAAAGAAGCTAGAAAAATAGAAGCTTTTGAGTAATTTTCCAATATAGGATTATAGCTTAAACTTAAACTGCTGATAAATAAAGCCATTGTAAATCCAATTCCAGCTAAATAACCCACACCCAAAATGTGTAAAGGTCTTATGTGAGCCGGCCATTGAGTCCATTTTAAATGTACGGAAATCCATGAAAATAAGAAAATACCTACAGGCTTTCCTACAAAAAGCCCCAGGAAAATTCCGTAAAAAACAGGGCTGACAGAAAAATCAGAAAAAGAAAACTCTGAATCAAACCTTAACCCTGAATTACAAAATGCAAAAACAGGCATAATGATAAAACTGACCCATCCATGCAATCGATCAATAAGGAGTTGGGCGGGTGATTGCAGACTGCGAAGTTTTTGAGCTGTTTTTTCTAATTGGTAAGTGGTGGGCTTGTTTTTTGAAAGAAGTTGTTTTAATTCTTCATCCACATCAGACTTTCGAGAAAAAAGAGGACGGGCGGGAGTCATCAAACCTAAAATCACTCCGGCAATAGTTGCATGAATACCGCTTTTTAAAACGGCAAACCATAAAATGGTTCCTAAAACAATATAAATCAAATAACTATGAACACGAAGTTGTCTAAAGCAAAAAGTCAGAAAAACCACTACACCTGATATAGACATCCAAAATCCGGACAATTCTGTAGAATAGAAAAAAGCAATGACCAATACAGCTCCCAAATCATCAATCGTGGCTAAAGCTAATAAGAAAATTTTTAAAGATAAAGGAATGTTTAAAATAAAAGCCAATACCCCAACAGCAAAGGCAATGTCTGTCGCCATAGGAATTCCCCATCCAACAATACTTTCTTGAGAAGTGTTAAAGGCAATGTATATTAAGGCTGGAACCACCATACCGCCTAAAGCCGCTATAAAAGGCAAAAAGGCTTCTCTTTTGGAGGAGAGTGACCCTCCGACAAGTTCTCTCTTTATTTCCAGGCCCACTACAAAAAAGAAAATCACCATTAATCCGTCATTCACCCAATGATGGAGTGACATTTCCAATAAAAAATTTCCAAAACCGATGGCTATAGGAAAATGAAGAAGGTCATTGTACCAGTCTTTTAAAGGGCTGTTGGCAAAAAAGAGAGCCAGGATGGCTGACCCTAAAAGGAGGATGCCGCTGCTGGTTTGTAAAGCTAAAAAACGCTCAATAGGACTTAAGATATTTTGAATGATTGATTTTCTGGACATAATCATATTCCCCTACGAAGTGTAATTATTATAAAACTTTTTGTATTTGTCATCAGAATGTTCATTGACAGTAAAAACCTGTGCTATTATTACTTTCAAATAACATTATTGAGAGCTGTCTACCTAAACTATATTAAAATTTTTATCATTAGGAAGTATTCATGAACAATAATATTCTTCTTATCGAAGGAATTCATCCTCAGGCTAAAGAGCTGTTTGAAAAACAAGCTTTTAATGTCAGTGCTTTAACCTCTTCTGCAAGCGGTAAGCAGCTTCTTCAAACCGATCCCTATGCCGCCTTAGGCATTCGTTCACGGACACAGCTGTCATCTGATTTCTTTAATCAATCCAAAGATTTATTAAGTGTGGGTGCTTTTTGTATTGGCGTTAATCAAATTGATCTTAAATCTGCAACTCAACAAGGTGTAGCTGTATTTAATTCTCCATACAGCAATACCAGGTCTGTTGCGGAATTGACTATAGCAAATATTATCAATTTAAGCCGAAAGATTACTCAGTTGAATCACCTGGTGCATTTGGGAAAATGGAAAAAAACTGCTCAATCTTCCTATGAAGTGCGGGGAAAGGTTTTAGGTATCATAGGGTATGGACATATTGGCAGTCAGGTGAGTGTGCTGGCGGAAGCTTTGGGAATGAGAGTTTATTATTATGACATTCAAAAGAAGTTGTCTTTGGGGAATGCTCAAGCTGTCTCTTCTTTAGAGGAGATTCTGCCTCTTTGTGATTTTTTTACACTTCATGTGCCTCAAACACCTCAAACAAAAAATATGATTACAAAAAAAGAACTGCAACAAATGAAAAAGGGGAGCTACCTCATTAACACCAGCAGAGGCAGTACAGTTTGTTTAAAAGACCTTGTTTCAGCTTTAAAAGAAAAACATTTAAATGGAGCGGCTATTGATGTTTTTCCGGAAGAGCCCTCCAGCAATAATGAAGTTTTTTCCAATGATTTGCAAAAAATGGATAATGTTATACTGACTCCGCATATTGGAGGAAGCACGGAAGAGGCTCAAGTCGGCATTGCTAATGATGTGGCTCAAAGATTGATTGATTATTTAAAAACAGGGGATTCTTCCGGTTCTGTCAACTTTCCACAACTTTCTCCTCCTCCTATTTTGAATAAAGAGAATACGTTAAGAGTGGCAAATATTCATAAAAATACTGCAGGGGTGTTATCTGAAATCAATAGTCTTATCTCCAAGTGGGATATTAATGTAAAAACCCAATATTTGGCGACCACTTCGGATATAGGATATGTTGTGATAGATATAGAGATTAAGGATCAGAAAAAAAGTTTAGACATTATCAGTGCTATTCAAAAACTGAATACTTCCATTAAAACGCGGATTTTGTCTTAAAAAATTATGAGCAGACTGTTTGAATTAAACGGCTTGCAACTCTATAAGGATCTGCATTAGCTCCAGGTCTGCGGTCTTCCAGATAGCCGCGGCCTTTACTGACTACATGAGCAGGAATACGTATAGATGCTCCCCTATCTAAGGGGCCTGCTCTGAATTCCTTAATGTTGCAAGTTTCGTGAAGACCTGTAAGTCTTTCTTCTAATTTATCTCCGTAAACAGCGATATGTTCTTTATGTGTTTTGGAAAGTTTTTCGATAGCTTTTTCAATTTCTTTAATGCCTTCCTCTTCTCTCATTTTATATGTGGAAAAATTGGTGTGCATTCCCGCCCCATTCCAATCTCCTTTTATAGGTTTATTATCAAAAGAAACGTGTATGGAAAACTCTTCAGCAATTCGATGAAGGAGCCATCTGGCCACCCATGTTTGATCAGAAATGGTCAAGGGATCTGCAATTTCTCCTTCAAACCCTCTATGGCCAATTTGGAATTCCCACTGTCCCAGCATGACTTCTGCATTCACTCCACAAAGGTAGATGCCGGCCGCCTGGCAGGCTGCAAGATGCAGTTCAACAATTTCTCTACCACTGACAACTTCTGCTCCAACACCACAATAAAAAGGTCCTTGTGGTTTTGGAAAGCCTTCTTCCGGCCAGCCAAGAGGTTTGTTTTCTTCAAACAGGGTGTATTCCTGTTCAAAGCCAATCCAAATTTTTTCTTCATTAGCGCCTTTATCAAGTAAGGTTCTTAGTTGACTGCGCGTGTTACTTTCATGAGGGGTTTTTCCATCTACATGCAATACTTCACACATAACAATATAATTTTTTTCACCTCGAATGGGATCTGGAAAATACTGAACAGGATTTAAAAACAAATCAGATGAAGAACCTTTTGCTTGTGAGGTTGATGAACCGTCAAAAGACCAGGAGGGAAAAGAGCTCAGAGAAATAGTGGATTTTGGAGAAGGCAGTACTAGCATTTTGGAACGCAAACCTTGAGTGGGCTGGACCCCATCAAGCCAAATATACTCTGCGCAAATCACGAAGTTTCTCCAAATATCAAAAAACTTTTTTTAAACTCAACTGTAAAAACAGGCAAGTCTTTTTGAAATTATAATGCATTGCTTTTTTAAGGACTGATTTTTTAGAGAAAAATTTAATTATTTTCATCTATAAACAGTGCTTCCTCATAAGGATCAGTATGAATTTTTTTGACTGATTTAACTTTGAAATTATTATCCAGCTGGACTTCATAACCTCCTTTTCTGGCATTTACTATAAACTCCTGGGCAAATGTTTTTCTGGGATCAACACTATTATCCTGTGTGTTGTCTTGAGGTTTTCTTTGAACACTTTGTATTTTTTCTTCAATGATACGATAGCGGGCAATTCGATCTTCAATGTCCTCATCTGTTTCAGTTTCTGCCTCTTTCAGAATATCTAAAAGTTTATCAAAGGATTCATCCTGACTCAAATTGACTCCGTCTTTTATGCTGTAATCTTCCTTGGCGTCGGCAGGCTGTTCTTCAGTAATAAGTTTGTTTTTTTTATGGTGGGCTTCGTCTTCAGCCATGCGGCGTTTCAGTAAATTGGACTTATAGTCCTTTTGAATTTGCTCTTGTATTTCTTTATTTGTTAAAGAGGGTTCTTCCTGTTGTATTTGCAGGGGGTTGTCTTTTTTATCTTCATCTTTTGTTGGGGTTTGGAAATTTGTGGGAATATCTTTATTTTGGTTGAGGATAAATACCCCTCCCAGGATTAGTGAGAATAAAATGAAATAAAAAAATAATTTTCCCTTCGATGAAGGCTGAGTTTGATGCCTGATCCGCACCTGATGTTTTTTTCTTCTTCTAAACATAATTTTATTGTTATTGAAATTTATCTTTTTTTCTACTTATTTTTATTGAAATGAATATCAGATTGCTTTTTCAATATTAGATTTTCGGAAAAAAGCTGTTGTTTTGATAAACCATAGACAGTTAACTGAACATTCCAGGTTTCTTCATTGATGTGACTGTTTACAATAGCATAATTGAGTTTATTCGGAACGTGATGTATATGTCTTGGGCCTAAAACAAAATCAGGTGGTTTAGGATAAGTTTTTGCGTGGATAGGAGATGTGGTCAGTTCATAAGTATTGTATTTAGCCCATGATTCTTTTGTTTTATCTATTTTCAATAATTCACTGAGATGACGGTCGCCGCTTAGAAAAAATACCGGATTTTTTTCTGCCATAATACGATTCATCATCACTTTAAAGTTTTTCGGAAAACCGGTTTCAAAAGATTCAAAACGGTGATGTCGTCCTAAAATTTGTCCTCCACTGATGATCCAGGTGGGGTTTGAAATATTTTGAAGTATCCAGCTTTCCTGTTCTTTACCCCAAAGAGAAGGATTTTTTGACTGGGGAGGACTTTGAAAACTTCTGCCGTCTGTGAATAAGAAATGTTGTTTTTTTGTTTTTAATACAAAAGAAATCCCAGGGCCTTTGGATAAATGGGGGTGTTTTGCAGGAAGAGGAAAAAAATCTCTAAATAATTTTGTCATCTCCTTTTTGTATTTAAAATTTCCATGTCCGTTGTTCATTCCATAATCATGGTCGTCCCAAATAGCCAGTATGGGAATCAGCTGGTCTGTTTTATATAAAGGAAGAGTTTGTAGGGTTTCTAAGTAGCGTCGAGAGAGGTTGCTGAATGAAACTTCCGGAATGTATTCATCTGCGTAAACTACATCTCCAATGAGAAAAATCATATCCGGTTGAAAAGATAAAAGTTCTTCCCAAATATGCTGATTTGTCCATTTATCGTCCATGCAGGAGGCCACAGCAAAGGTGAATCCTGTTTGATTCAAGCTTAAAGTTTGAAATTTTTTTTCAGCAATGATGTTTAAGTGGTTATCCTTTATAGTCAGTTGATAAGTCTTTTGAGGGTTTAAATTTGCTAATTTAATTTGGTAAAGATTTAAAGAAGAAAATTCTCTTTTTAATTCTGGATTCAGAGGTGTTTGATTGTTTAAAAAGTAAGAAAAATTTTTGTTTTTTGAAACTAAAATATTAAAAGATGTCTGGTTTTCGGATGTATAACCCTGCCAAATAGAGATAGAATCTCTAGGTTGAAGAAACCAATAAAGGCTTAAAAGGGAGATGGATATGAAGAGGATAAAAATTTTCTTTAACATAAATTCCTTTATAAAAAGAGCAGGGGTTATAAGCCGGATTCTGTTCAGTTTATAAAAAACCTTGGTGACTATTCATCTTTGCGATCAACCCGAAAGTCAAGCATAGGCGATGCACTTTCTTATTTGATCTTGCTCCACATAGAGTTTAGCTGATTTCACTCCAGCAGTAAGAAACTTACTCTGGACATACTTTCTGTTCCACTAGTCCTCACCTAAAAGGTGGAAGAGATTTCTCTCTTTATGCTGCCTTAAGGAGTCCGGACTTTCCTCTTTCAAAATTTGAAAGCAGTCACCCACCCCCGCTTTCACTATAAAGATCACAATTTTATTTTTTTATCAATCTTTTTCAGAAAAGAGTCTCTTTTTAAGGTGCTGAATCCAAAGCTAAATTTGCCAGTTCATCTGCTCGTTTGTTATTTTCCCGGAAGACATGGATGCAGTTCCATTCAGGAATCTTTTGTATAAGAAGAGAGCATTGGTTATGGATAAGTTTTAAATTTGGGGATTTAATTTTATATTCCCCTTTTAATTGTCTCACCACTAATTGGCTGTCGGTTTTAATGGTGAGATTTTTTACATTGTTTTGAACCGCCAACTCAAGAGCACGCTGGATGCCTTTGTATTCAGCAACATTATTAGTGGCAATGCCCAGGGTTTGAGCTTCTTCAAAGATTTTTTCTTCTTCGGAATCCATAACTGTTAAACCAAAGGAGGCTAGGCCTGGATTTCCTCTGCTGGCTCCATCCGTATAAATAACCACTGTATGAGGCCAGCTGGCAGAACGGCCGTTGGAGAGTACAACTTTGTTATTCATCTATAGATGATTCAATAGAGAGATCCCCCTGAGGAAGATCATCAAGGTCTATGGTTTGTTCTTCTGAAGAGCCTTCCTCTGTAGGGGAGAGAACTAAAACTTCATCGTTGAAATTCATTTCTGTTTTGTCGACTTTAAAAGAACCAATCACCCATCTTTCCTGTTCTCCTTGAGCAGAAGCGGAACTTTGGCGATTGATTAAAGCAGACCCTTCAACTTTGACATCTACTTGGCTGTCTTCCTCCCCGTCGCTTGGGTCATTAAAAGAGTAACTGAAAACAGCTCTTATTTGGGAAGAGTCGTTGGTGGTTTCTGTCCATAAATGATGAAATTGGATATTATAAGCAGAAGGGTTTTTTTCTAATAATTTATTTCGAACAATATTTTGAAATTCTTCTTGAATGGCAATGTGAGTGCCTTCAGGAAAAACATTCTTTTTTTGAAAGAAAAACCAAGTGATAACCAATAGCAGGAATAAAACAGCAAGGGCAATAATTTGCAGTATGTTCTTTTTCAAAAAAAGCAATAAATTTGCATGAGCAGACATAGCTTAATTATCGGTTATATGAGCTTTTGAAACAATAGATATATTGAAAATCTTCCGTTTTAACTTGATTTTTGTTAGAGTTTGATTTTTTGTGTGCAAAAGGGCAGGCAGAGATGGCAGTTTTTCAATCACAAATCGAAACTAAATCCTCTATTTTTCAGGATCGATTTCAAAAAATGGAAGGCAAAGTCAAAATGCTGAAAGAGCATTTAGAAGAAGTGCGTAAATGGGGTTTGGACTCTGCTCATCCACATTTTCAGAAGAATAATAAACTTCCTGTTCGTGTACGTATTCAAAAGCTATTGGATTCTTCTTCTCATTTTTTGGAGTTATCTCCTTTGGCTGGTCATGAAATGTATGATTTTAAAGCTCCATCAGGGGGTCTTATTACAGGTGTAGGGCTTGTATCAGGACGTGAGTGCATGATTATTGCTAACGATCCTACAGTGAAAGGAGGAGCTTATTTGCCAATAGCTGTAAAGAAGCATTTGAGAGCACAGGAAGTTGCAATGCAAAATCATCTGCCTTGTTTTTATTTAGTGGATAGTGGAGGGGCATATTTACCTATGCAGGCAGAAATTTTCCCTGATAAGGATCATTTCGGAGCTTTTTTTTATAATCAATCTCAAATGCAGTCCTTAGGGCTGGAGCAAATATCAATTGTTTTTGGTCAGTGTACAGCGGGAGGCGCTTATATTCCTGCTTTGTCTGATAAAACAATTATGGTTCGAGGACAAAGCGCTATTTTTCTGGGAGGTCCTCCTCTTGTTTTTTCTGCAACAGGAGAAAAAGTTTCGGCAGAAGAGTTAGGAGGAGCCCGTCTTCATTCAGAAGAATCCGGAGTGGCGGATTATGTGGCAGACACAGAAGAATCAGCTATAGAAAAGGGAAGGCAGATTTTGTTTGCCCGTTCTGCTATGCCGACGAATTTTATGCGTTCTGCTGTTCAGGAACCTCATTATGATCCAAAAGAGATTTATGGTATTGTGCCTGAAGACTTGCGGGAGCCTTTTGATATTAGAGAGCTGTTAGCGCGTATTGTGGATACTTCTGCCTGGGAGGAATTTAAACAAAATTATGGAACAACTTTATTTACAGCTCAAACTCAAATTAGTGGTTTTCATGTAGGTGTTTTAGCCAGTCAGGGAATTTTATTTGGGGAAAGTGCTTTAAAGGCTGTACACTTTATTGATTTGTGTGACCGGCATAAAATACCTTTGATTTTCTTTCAAAATGTTATGGGTTTTATGGTTGGAAAAAAGTATGAGAGTCAGGGAATTGCCAAAGATGGGGCTAAAATGGTTTCGGCAGTGAGTTTATCGCGGGTGCCTCGATTTACTGTTATTGTAGGAGGCTCTTATGGAGCGGGTAATTATGGAATGTGCGGTAGAGCTTATAAGCCAAGACAGCTTTGGATGTGGCCTTCTGCAAAAATAGGAGTTATGGGAGGAGAAACTGCAAGACATATTCTTGCTTCTATTGGTAAAAAAATGAATTCTGAAGAACAAAGTAAACTGATAGAAAAATATGATATTGAAAGTACAGCTTATTATTCGACAGCCCGTATTTGGGATGATGGCTTGATTGATCCCATGGATACTCGAAAGCTTTTAACTTTAGGTCTTCAGATTTCATTAAATGCGCCTCTTGCAGAAAGAAGAAAAGGCGTTTATCGAATGTGAAAAAAAGGATAATTATGCAAAATATTTTAATTCATGAAGAAGAAAATGTTTTAAACGTTTCTTTAAATCGTCCGGAAAAGAAAAATGCTTTGGATTTGAAAACAATTCAAAGTTTAACTCAGGTTTTTTTAAATAAACCGTCTAAAACTGTTTTATTAAAAGGAGAGGGCAGTTGCTTTTGTGCAGGGGCGGATTTGGGTTGGATTAGCTCAGCTCCTTCTGAAGAGTTGGAATGTTTATTTCAATTATTTGAAACTGTTCAATCTGCAGAGGTCCCTGTGCTGGTTTATGTTCATGGCTTTGTTTATGGAGGTGGGATTGGTCTTCTTTCAGCTTGTGATTTTATCTTTGCTGAACATTCAACGAAGTTTTGTTTTAGTGAATTAAAATTAGGATTGATGCCTGCGCTTATTGCCCCTTTTATTTTGCAAAGGTCCCCTCAGATGAAAGAGTATATGTTAAATGGAAAACTATTTTCTGCTCAAGAGGCTTTAAAATTAAATTTGATTCATTTTACAGGTTCAACCGAAGAATTTAAAAATTGGCAAACAGATCAAGTGGATTGCTTAGGTAAACTCCATCAGGGAGCTTTTCATGAAACAAAAAAGTTTTTAAAAGATCTGCCTTTTGTTTCAAAAGAAAATATAAAGCAGTTTTGTATTCAGTCTTTACAGCAAAGAAGAAAAGATCCTTTTGTGAAGGATATGATTAAAAAGTTTTTATCCAAGGAGATTTCTTGAAAGTTGCTATCGCCAATCGAGGGGAAATTGCTGTTCGCATTCTTAAAACTCTCAAAGAAATGCGTATGCCTTCTGTATTGCTCCATTCATCAGAAGATACAGGGTCTTTAGCTTATCGTTTGGCAGATGAAACTCTTTGTATTGGGTCTGCGGAATCGCAGAATAGTTATTTGAATATTACAAATATTGTAGAAGGGGCTCAAAGTGCTGGAGCAAAAGCTTTGCACCCGGGAGTTGGTTTTTTATCTGAGTCATCCAAGCTGGCGACAGCCTGCCGGTCTGCTGATATTTTGTTTATAGGGCCAAAAGCAGAGCAAATTGAGCTTTTTGGAAATAAAGTTCAAGCTTTAAAGCATGTTCAGTCTTTAGGTTTATCCACTCTTCCTTTCTATTCCCTGGCTCACTCGGATAAAGCCCTTCTTCGTAAAGCTGGAGAAGTAGGATTTCCTATACTCATTAAACTGGCTCTGGGGGGAGGCGGTGTTGGTATTAAAAAAGTGGATAAACAAAAAGATTTTTTAGAGGATTTAAGCTCCGTACAAAATATAGGACGTTCTGTTTTTGGTTCTTCAGAAATTTATTTGGAAAAATTTTTGGAAAAGGGAAGGCATATAGAAGTTCAGATTTTTGGAGATTCTTCTGGAAAAATTCATCAATTGTTTGAAAGGGATTGTTCTGTGCAGAAGAGAAATCAAAAAGTTATAGAGGAATCCCCTGCATTTTTAGATGAAGAAACTCGTCAGAATATTTTAAATACAGCTCAAAAAATTGCTGAGTCCGTTCAGTACCAGGGAGCCGGCACTGTTGAATTTTTAGTAAAAGATAAAGAATTTTATTTTATAGAGATGAATACCCGTCTGCAGGTGGAGCACCCTGTGACAGAAATGGTGTTGGGTGTGGATCTGGTTCGGGCTCAAATTTTAACAGCATTAAAGAGTCCTCCTTTTGTTCATCCTTTGAAAAGCAAGGGGCATGCTATAGAATGTCGTATTTGTTCTCAGGACTTTGAAACCGGGACACCTGTGTCTGGTTCTTTTGGTAAAATCCAATGGATGAATGTGCCTCACAGCCGTTTGGATATGGGTTATGAATCTTATGACAGGCTTCCAGCTTACTATGACGCCTTGATTGGGAAAGTAATTGCCTGGGCGGAGACCAGACCGCTGGCCATAGAAAAAATGAAATGTATATTGGAAAATAGCATGGTTTTTGGCATTCCCACTAATATTAATGAACAGTTGAGCATTTTGAGCAATGCTCAGTTTTTGGATAATAAACATCATGTTGGGTTTTCTTTTGCCAAGGCCAGTCAGCTTAAGCTTTCTGAAGAGGAAAAAAAATTGATTCAACAACAAACGGATCTTTTACAGGATCAAGAAACTTCTGCGTTTAATCCCTGGTTGCAGAATTGGTAGGGTTGAAAGTGAAATTTTTTAAAAATTCTTCTGGGATTAAATTTTGGATAGAGAAGGTGGGTGAAAAAATATGGGTTCACTTCAAGGGGCGTACATTTGCTGTTGATAATAAACAAGAACCACTCGTTCATAAAAAAACTTCTGATGTGCAAAAAAAATCTAATTTGGTTTCTCCTGTTCCGGGGAGGGTTCTTTCTATAAAAGTCAAAGAAGGGGACTCAGTTCAAAAAGGGGACTCTTTGATTGTTATTGAGTCTATGAAGATAGAACATACATTAACAGCATTTCAGTCGGGAAGAATTAAATCTATTTTAGTACAAAAAGGTCAGTCGGTAGAATCGAATGAAAAATTGCTGATTTTTGAATAAATAGTTATTTTATTTAATTTAAGATATTGCATACCCATTTAATTAGTAAATTTCTGTACTTTGTAATTCAATTTCCTCTGTGGAATTTTCTTCCAACTCCAGATCTTCAGTTTCGGTATTTTCTTCTTCATCTGCAAAATATTCTTCCAATTCTAAATCTTTGGTTTCGATATTTTCTTCTTGATCTATGCTTGATTTTTTATTGTCTAGAGTTTTTCTAAAGTTAACCCACCTTTCTAGTTGAAACGGGGGGCGCGACACTAAGAAATCGTTCCAATCTATCCAGTCGCCGGTATTTTTGTAAGATACTTGTGGATTATTTGGAAAATTCTCTGGGAAAACATCTGATTCAAATTTCATCATATCAAAAAAATCTCTGGAATTGCTTAATCCTAAGGGTTGGACAAAAACTTTTGCCTCTTCATAAGACATTTCTGTTTTATCTGTGGATAGAAAGTCTTTTACACTTGTCCATTCTGAATAAAAATGGTGTGGATTGGGGGGAAAATGTACAGGTCTATCACTGGATTTTAACCATTCTATAAACTCTTTGGGATGATCAGGGTCAAAATTTAAAGACTGTACGTATTTTCTAGCTGTTGAATACTTCATATAAGCTATAGTGTTTCCAGTACCCAGAAAATCTCCCCATCCATCCCATTGATCTTTATAGGTACTCTGGGGAGATCTTGGGAAATTTTCAGGTCTTTTGTTGGATTGCGCCCATTCTTGAAATTGTTTTTTAGTTTTAATATCTTGAGTTTGAATAAAAGTTCGGGCTTCTTCATAACTCATCCATTCTATTTTTCTAGTTGAGACGTTTTTGGTGCCCAAAAAATCTCCCCAATTGATCCATTCATTTTTATAAGTTTTATCAGGGTTAAAAGGAAAGTTTTTAGGTCTTTTTCCAGCTTTTCTCCATGCTAGGAATTGTGTACTAGTTTTAATGCCTTGAGCTTGAATGTAAGCTTTAGCTTCTTTAAAGCTCATCCACTCCTTTTTTCTAGTTGAGATGTTCTTGGTGCCTAAAAAATCACTCAAACTGATCCATTCGTCTTTATAAGTTCTCCAAGGAACAGAGGGAAAGTTGTCAGGTCTTTTCTTGGATTGCACCCATTCTTGAAATTGTTTTTTAGTTTTAATACCTTGAGCTTGAATAAAAGTTCGGGCTTCTTCATAACTCATCCATTCCATTTTTCTAGTTGAGATATTCTCAGTGCCCAAAAAATCACTTAAACTGATCCACTTATCTTTATAAACTTTCCAAGGAGCAGAGGGAAAATTTTCAGGTCTTTGCTCAGATTTTGTCCATGCTTTAAATTGCCTTCTTGTTTTGATACCTAAATTTTGTATATAGGTTTTAGCCTCTTCAAAGCTCATCCACTCCTTTTTTCTAGCTGAGACATTTTTGGTGCCCGCAAAGTCACCCCAACTGGTCCACTCGTCTTTATAAACTTTCCAAGGAGTAGAGGGAAAGTTTTTTGGTCTTTTTCCAGCTCTTTTCCATTCTAGGAATTGCGTACTAGTTTTAATACCTTGAGCTTGAATAAACGTTTTAGCTTCTTCATAACTCATCCATTCTTTTTTGTTGCGAGTAACATTCTCTTGAAAATCTATATCTGGCATAATTATAAACTCGTGTTGACATCTTGGAGTATCGGCCTGAGCAAATGAGATCCACATAAGAATTACAATAAGACACGTTTTACGTAGCATAGGTTTATAACTCAATACATTTGACTAAACACTTATAAAAGGTCTATAAGTGAACCTGTTTTACTGTGCAACAAATTTTTTGGGTTTATATAGTAATTTTTTTTTGTAGAAAGGTATTTCTTGGCTGGAAAAATTAAAATTTTAGAAGTGGGTCTTCGTGACGGAATACAAAATGAAAACGTACATTTTACTGTTAGCGATCGCTTTTATATTTTAAAAAAACTTATATCTGCAGGCCTCCAACATATTGAAGTTGGTTCTTTTGTTTCTCCAAAAGTAATGCCTTCAATGGGATTGACCCCTTCTTTAATGAAAAAAATTAATCGTAGTTTAACGATTTCAAAAAATGTTGAGTTGTCCGCTCTAGTCCCTAATGAAAGAGGCTTTGATATGGCTTTTGATCATGGTTTGAAGAGTATGGCTGTCATGACTTCAGCAACAGAATCTTTTTCAAAGAAAAATATCAATTGTTCTATTGAGGAAAGTTTGGAAAGAATAAAATTAATTTGTAAAAAAGCTCGTCGCTTTCGTGTACGTATTCGAGGGTATCTTAGTATGGCTTTTGTTTGCCCCTATGAAGGTGTTGTTTCTGTAAGAAAAGTTTTAAATATTGCAGAAAAAATGAAATCTGCTGGTGTAAAGGAAATAGCTTTAAGTGATACGGTGGGTGGAGCCACGCCGCTTCAAGTCAGTTCTATGATTGAAAAAATATCTAAAAAAATTCCTCTTTCGCATATTAGTTTGCATTGTCATAATACCAGAGGGATGGCTCTGCCGAATATCTTAACAGCTTTAAATGCGGGAGTTCAAAGTTTCGACAGCAGTATTGGAGGGCTTGGGGGATGTCCTTATGCTCCAGGGTCTGCAGGTAATGTAGCAACAGAAGATTTAGTGGTGTTGTTACAGGGGATGAAACAAAAAAATTCTATAGATTTAAAAAAACTCACTCAAATAAGTCATTGGCTTAAGACAAAAAAGAAGGTTTGTTTGTCTTCTTATATGTCCAGATATTGATGAAGAGCTGTTTTTAATTCCTGATGAATGGATGGAAGGTTTTCCCGGCTTAGGTCCACTTGATTATGTTCCTTGATGGTGCTTTCAAAAAACACAGATTTATTTTGTAACTCTGTTGGCAAAACTCCCTGTAAAAACAAAAATCTTATTTCAAAAAAAAGTTTCAAACTGTCCAAATCAGAGCTTGTCTCTAAAGCTGTGAGGGTATTTCCTAACAAGTGAAAGAGCTCTGGATCTCCTTCTATTCCTTCCTGCCCTGCTTTATTAAACATCTTTAAACAATGCAGGGCTAAGTCTAGCCTGTCATAGTCTTTTCGGATTTTAGAAAATTTATTTAAGATATTGGCTTGAACCAGGCGGTTCCACCCTCCTTCTTTTTTGGAAGGATGATACTCCACTTCAATATAACCTCCAGGCTCCAGAACACCACTGGCAAACCTTTTTCTGCTTTTTAAAGCAAAACTTGCGAAAAAAGAAAGAACCTGTCCTTGATTATTTAATCCTTTAACAATCAAATGAGATTCTAGATGGCGAATATTTTGTAAAACAATAACTTTATCTTTTTTCATTGATGTTCTTGATTTTACTTCATTCCTGTTGCAACAGTCATCTGTGTATTTAATCTTTTATTCCTGCTTATGTACTGTTTTATGTGTTCATATCATTTCTGTGAAAGAAAGTCATTCCGGGCTTGATTCGGAATCCAGCACCTAAGAAATAATTTGTATAAGCAGCTCAAGGCTCAGACATACGGTTTGCCACAGAGTGAAATGGTCACTCTGTGATCAAATCCGAATTCGCTTGAGCCGCTTATACAAATTATTTTATTCCTGTATTACACATCATCCCCGCGAAGGCGGGGATCCATCCAGTATATACACTCCATGCTTTGTACACTGGATTCCGGACTAAATCCGGAATGACGTACACGAGAAATTGTAAATGAGAAATGTATGCAAAATATTAAATTCCGGCTTTGTGTCTTTCTTTGTCGTCCACAACAGATTGTACACCGCCTTTTAAATTTTCACGGTGAGCCAAGTGTTTAATGTCATAAACAAAATTAGAGCCGTTTAAAGCGGCTGTCTGCCACTCAGGCCCCATGCGAATGGCATCCACTGGACAAGCCTCTTCACAATACCCGCAAAATACACAGCGAAGAATATCAATTTCATAAGAGATTGGATATTTTTCTACGTTTGGGTCTGCATGCTCATCTGCTGTAATACGAATGCAGTTGGCAGGGCAGTTTGTCGCACAAAGCATACAGGCCGTGCATCTTAAGGAGCCGTCTTTTTTTACAGTTAAAATATGATTGCCTTTGAAACGAGGGCCGTATTTATAATGTTCTTCCGGGTAATTCAAAGTCAGCATTTTTTTTCTGGAGAATAAATTTTTAAGCAATATTTTAAAAGTTAAAAGCATGCCTCCAAAAATTGGGATGAGGTATCTGGATTTTTTAGGTCTTTTGGTTACACTCATAAACTTCCCTTTTGCTCCATAAAATAATTGGTTTTCATCTTATCTCTAATGGAAGCAATCTGTGTCAGGTCTGTTTGACCTGTTTTTAATATGTGTATAATTTCTTCCAAAGAGCGAGCAGAGTCAACAATCGAGGCAACAGCTTTGATTTTTTGCCGGGTTCCATGGTGATTGATGAATGTTCCTGTCTTTTCAAAATAGGTTTTGGAGGGGATAGTCCAGACTGTGTTTATTGGTTTTTGCAATAGAGTATGGGAGTGGGGTGAAATCCAAACAAGCTCTTTGCTTTTTAGGAAAAGATTAATTTTTTCTTCCAAACAGGGGTAAAGTTTATGATTTTCCGGTGCACATACAATCAGTAAATCCAAATGAGATATGTTTTGTTCCAATTGGGTGCAGTCTTCCAACTTCAATTGACGCTTATTAATGCTTTCCAGAAGCCCTTTTGTGTTAGGGTTTTTATCTCCGCGGATTAGAAAATTGTCGTAATCTTCAAAATTTTTTGGATTATTTTTCCAGTGGTAAATAGAATGAAGTTGGAAAAAGTCCAAAAAGGCGTCATATTCTTCACAAGTGTAAGAGCCTGTTAAAACGAGCCCTATCTTTTTAGAGTCCAATTTTAAAGTCTGCAAAGCCTGAAATGTTGTCATTTTTTCTGTTTGTTCAGCCGTATGCCGGAAACTGCTTTTTAAACGCCCTGATGGATTGACATGTTTGAAAGTTTCTCTTCCTTTGTCGCACATCCAATACTGATTAATAGAGCTGTTATGTCTGGGGCGAATACGCCATAAGCCTTCTTCATTGTAATAAACATCAATATTGCACCCTGTGGAGCATCCTGTGCATACAGAAGGAGCTTTTTTTAGATACCACACTCTTTGTTGAAAACGAAATTTTTTACTTGTTAGAGCCCCGACAGGACAAATATCCACAGTGTTTAAGGCATAATCATTTTCCAAGGGTTTGTTTTTAAAAATTCCAATTTCACTTCGATCCCCTCTGTTAAAAATACCAAGCTCTTTTGTTTTGGAAATTTCATCTGTAAAGCGTGTGCATCTGGCACAAAGAATACATCTTTCAGTATCCAGTACAATTTTAGAGCCAAGATCCACAACTTTTCTTTTTTTCACTTTATCTTCAGACATCAGAGGCTGATAAGCTCCAAACTTCATATATTGTTCCTGAAGGACACACTCTCCGGCCTGATCGCAGATAGGGCAGTCTAAAGGGTGATTAATAAGGTGAAACTCTAATCCCCAGCGAACAGTGTCTTTAACTTTTTGAGATTGATTGGTGATCACCATACCGTCTTGAACTACAGTGTTGCAGGCAATTTGCAATTTGTTATTTCCTTCAATTTCAACCATGCAGAGGCGGCAGACTCCAGCGATAGAAAGCCCCGGGTGCCAGCAATAGTGGGCAATTTCCTGTTCCAGCTTTTTAAAAGCCTGGATAATTGTGGTGCCTTCTTCCACTTCGACAGGGTAATTATTAATTGTACACTTAATCATTTTTTTCATTCTACACGACCTGGTTCAAATTGTCTGAAGAAATTTTATTTTGTTGAATATAATCAATAAATTCGTTTTTAAATTTAGTCACAAAGCTAATAGCAGGCAAAGCCGCTGCATCTGATAAAGCACATATTGTTTTTCCCATCATATGTTGAGAGATGTTTTGTATAAGATCCAAATCCTGCAATCGGCCTTTTCCATGCAGGATATTTTTTACTATTTGATCCAGCCAGCCTGTCCCTTCCCGGCAGGGGGTGCATTGCCCGCAGGACTCATGATGATAAAAATGCATAATCACTGATAAAATATCCACCATGCTATTTGAATCATCAATCACAATAATGGCGCCTGAGCCCAGCATACTTCCCAGATCCATAAGGTTTTCATAATCCAGACAGGCTTTTTCGCATTCTTCTGCAGTCAGCACAGGAGCTGAAGATCCTCCTGGAATACAGGCTTTTAGTTTTCGTCCTGGAGGGAGTCCTCCGCAAAGTTTATTAATCATATCCATAAGGGGATAACCCAAAGGCACTTCGTAATTTCCTGGTTTAACTACATTGCCGCTGACAGAAAAAATTTTGGTGCCGGCAGAACGTTCTGTGCCGATAGCTTTATATTTTTCAGCTCCATCCCGTACAATGGGAACAACAGCCGCTAAAGTTTCGACATTATTCACCACAGTGGGTTTTTCTAAATAGCCTTTCACTGCGGGGTAAGGAGGTTTAAGCTTGGGTTGCCCCTTTTTTCCCTCCAGAGATGAAATCATTCCTGTTTCTTCTCCACAGATATAAGCCCCTGCTCCGACATAAATATCCATTTCATGGTCAAAACCTGAGTTTAAAATATTTTTTCCCAAATAGCCTTGCTTATAGGCCTCTTTTAAGGCCTGTTCTATAATAGAAATACTGTCTGTATATTCACCTCTAATGTAAATATAGGATTTATGTGACTGAATCGCAAAAGCGGAAATAATCATTCCTTCAATTAATTGATGAGGGGCTTTTTCCATCATCATGCGGTCTTTAAAGGTGCCCGGCTCCCCTTCATCGGCATTGCAAAGAAGGTATCTGGGTTCATTGTTATCCGGCAGGAAACTCCATTTTACTCCTGTCGGAAACCCTGCCCCTCCTCTTCCTCTCAGTCCGGAGGCTTTGACCATTTCAACAAGTTCTTTGGGCTGTTTGTTTAAAGCCAGCTTTAACGTTTCATAGCCTCCGCACTGCTTGTAACCCTCAAGGCTCTTGTAATTGTCTTTGTTGTAATGTTCAGTAAGCAGTTTATGTTCCATAAAATGAATCCTTATTTTAATGATCGTATTTTGATCAGCTGGAAGTTCTTTCTTGAAGTGTTTTTGTAATTTGTTCTAATGAAACTTTTTCCATATAGGGTTCGCGGTTGATTTGTAAGACAGGAGCTGTATCACAGGAGCCTAAGCATTCCACAGCGCTTAGAGTGACGTTTGAATTGTTTTGTTTTTTCAATTCTTCAAGAATTTTTCTGCTCCCCTGCATGGCGCAGGAGACGTTGCAGCACACCTGTACATGAAGAGGTTTGACCGGTTTTTGATTGAACATAGTGTAGAAAGTCAGAACTTCGTAAATCTCTGATTCACCGAGGTCCATCAGCCGGCTGAGATAAGCCACGCATTCCGGGGATATCCAGCCTTCGTTTTCATCTTGCACTCGATAAAGGCAGGGGATCACGGCAGAGAGTTTGGTTTCATACCGAACCATCTCTTTTTTTACAAACTCAATGCCTTCTGGAGATAATTTGAACATAGCTGTCCTTTCACTTTAAAAAAGAGTAATAGACACTTGAAGTTTTTACAATGATTTTTTAGTTTTGCAAGCAGTAAACCACTAAACTTGAACTCTATTTGTTCACTGTGGTACGCTATTTTTGGCCAGTGCTTTTTTTGAGAAAATATCTACTGTTTTATGCAGGCTCTATGAGCTGGATTGAGTGGGACATATATTTTTTCCTGCATTCGTTTTTGTAAATCCTCTGTGATTTTGTGTTCCCAGGAGAGCGTCCACATAAGTGATGTTTATAATGGCATTGGATGAGGAACGTTTGGATGTTAACCCCGAGTTTTCAATTCCTTCTTTCAGCTCAGCCGCAAAGTAGAATTGTTTTAAGTGTTCCCAGTTATAAGGATCTTTTCTACTTGTAGCTAGATCAACTTGGGCTTGTTCTCTTTGTTGTTTAAGCAAGTCCTCCTGGTCCAGCTTTTCAATTTTATCTACCAGTAAAACTCTTTGTACTTGTTGCTGTTGTCTTTTTTCTGAGTGTAAACTGTCTAATTCTGATTGCAGTTGTTGCATTTGTCCTCTTAAAATTTCAATTTCTGCTGATGTTAACTGAGAATCCAAACCCATTTGAGCTATGTCTTTTACGTCTTCACCTAAAGTGGCATTATAGTGTTGATCCATAGATTGATTTTTATAAAAATGTCTTGCTCTTGGTCCAAGCACCAAATCTCTAGTTTCACTATTTCCTGATCTTTCTCTTAGGAATGGTTTAATTTTCTGGAAAGTACTGTTGTCTTCTAAATCTTTTCTTTTTTTGTCAATTTGAGTCCTATTGTTGTGCCAATTTTCTAAGGCAGATAAATACGTGGCTTTGGGGTTAGGGCTGGGCTGCATCATTATTTCAGATAAAAATAATATTTCTTCCCGTTCCTGTATGTCGTCTTTTCTTTTTTGTGTGGAGTATTCTTCTTCAATATCACGATGGGCGCTTCTGAGCCGACTCATTTGGGATTTTCTTTCTTTTGATGGCTTAGGATAAAAGAAGTTTCCGGAGCTGTTCCAACCATCGGATTGTGATAATTCTTTCCTGGCTTCCACTCTTGCCATTTCTATTTCTGATTCAAGAATTTTTAGTGATCTGGCCCTTTCTGCCTGCGACATTCTATTTCTGTAATTTTGGTTGAGAATATTTTCCATGTCTTCTCTTCTTTGTGCCTTTGCCTGCTCAAGCTGAGTTTGTATTTCTGTAATTTCCTGATTCAACCTATCAACCTGTTGAGGATTGTTCCGTTTCATTGCTGTCCGAAGTGAAAATTGTTTTTCTTGAAGGGTGTTGTCCATAGATCGTATTTGATAAAAGTCCCATTCTTTTTCTGTTTCAGAATTCATCAATTGAGTCAAATCTGTATATAGGCCTCCAAGGTCTCTAACAGCTTGGCTCAAATTTTGTTTTTGGGTGTTGATCACAGATCGTACTTTATAAATGTTCCATTCTGTTTTGGATTGATTATTTTGTTTAGCTCTCTTTTTTTCTGCTTCTTCCATTGCTATAAGAAGTTGATCCATGTAGTAAGGCCACTTTTCCTCTTCAATTTCTGAGATAAATCTTCGCAGAGTGTTTTCACGTGCGGCTAATACTTGCCCTCTTCTGTGGATTGGATCAGTGGTTCTTCGTAGATCTACTATACGTTGAAGGCGTTGATCTAAAAATAGAAGTATTCTTTGTTGTTGAGCTATTACAGAAGCATCTTGTGCATTGAGTGTATTCCATTCCTGAACCAGTGATCTGGCTTGCTCCATATTGCTTTCAACTTCTTGGGTCATTGTAGACATCACCTGCTGTCTTCTTTGTTTGATTCTTTGATCAGTTTCAATTGGAATGGCTGTTAATTTTGTTTTATTTTTTTCTATGGAGTCATCTACAGATGAAATGGAACTTTCTTGGTTGGAGATTGCAGTGCTTATTTGTGACAAGGCTCCTTCGACTTGTGATATATTTGATTCCAATGACTCCAGAGATTGGTTTACTGATTGAAGTCCATTGTCAATAACACTAATTTCTCTTTTTATTTCCAGAATACCTCTATTGGATCTTGTAATATCTTTACCTCCATCAGAGAGCTTTTTTTGTAAATCTGTATTAAATATTTCCAAGTCAGTTAAAGCTCTTAAAGCGTGGCCTCCTCCTCCATTGTAACCGCTTAAAATCAATCTTCGGAATAAATCCTGATGTTCAGCTTCAGTGATTTGTGGAATTCTTCTGGAAAATAAATTTTTATTTTCTGCCAAAATTCTTCCGGATTGTCTCAATGAGTACATAGGGTTGCTGATGCATTGAGGTTTTGGTTGTGCTTTCCAAAAAGCCACTGCATCTTCTGATTCTCTGGCTTGTGTCACTAATTCTTGAAACTCTTCATCTGTACACAGTTTGGCCTGACCTTGTTCTATGTCTCTTTTAAAGTTTATTGTATTTATTTGAAATAAACCAATATCTGATGAACTTTTATTTTTGTTTATAGCTCTACAGATTCCAGAAGATTCTATTAAAAGCAGGCCGACAAGTTCATTGCATGTGAATGGAAGTTGATATTGTGCAATAACTTTCTCTAGTTCGGTACATATTTCTTCTTTAGACAATCCACAGGATGTTTCCAGATTGCGATCCAGACGTCTTGCTAAACGAGTTAAAGTTCCAACTTTTCTTTTGGAATTTGATTGAACTGTTTGAGAAATAACGTTTTCGTTTAAGTCTCTCATGTGTGCAATAAAATCTTTGGTATTTTGATCCAATTCCTCATCTTGTAAAGCACATACACCGGTACAGATGGTTCCGGCCTCTGTATTGTCAGAAGAGCTTTCTATAACAGACAATAATTCACTGTCTTCAATAACATCCATAACAGTGGATTGGGCATTTTTTAATTTTAAGTTTTTTAATGCGACATGAAGTTTTTTTCCAGAAAGAGCAGAATCCAGTGAAGGGTGGATTGTAAATGTTCACTAATTCGATGACAGAATTGGAAAATTGAGAGAGCGTGT
>JAPPLG010000024.1 GCA_028819545.1 Bdellovibrionales bacterium
GTGCTTTTGCAGGTCTTTCAAAGCTGAAGTATTTGAATATATCTTACAATCCTTTGGATGGACCGCTTCCTGCTCAGGTGTGTGGTTTTATCAGGAAAGTTCCCAAAGTGCATATGAACGGCATTGATATGAACACCGTTTGTCCGAAGTAGTTTTAAATTTTTAATACATCTTTACAGAAAGTTGTAAAAGGTAAAGAACGGCCTTTAGCACTCTCATCACCAAAATCTTTTTGCATTAAGTGCACTTGGAAACATTTTGGAATTTGCAATCTTTTTTGAAAATATGCAAGATGAGGCGACAAGTTAGTTTCTCTTGCTTTGCATTCTACTGCAAATAAAGGTTTTTTATTTTTTATGACTATAAAATCTACCTCTCTTTTATCTGTATCTCTTAAGTATCTTAATTCCATTTTGTCTCCATTAACGTCATGGTGATAATGGCAATATTTTAATAGATGAGAGGCTACTAGGTTTTCAAAACGAAATCCTTTTATTTCTATTTGAGACCAATCTAGAAAGTATAGTTTTTGTTCTTTTTTTACTGCTCTAATTTTTGAACTTCCAAAAGGAGGAATAAGAAATATAACGTACAATGCCTCAAGCAGTTTTAACCATCGATCAACTGTTTGATGGCTGACTTGTAAGTCTTCACTTATTGAATTAATAGATAGCGGAGATCCTACTTTATCAGGAAGAGATTCTAACAGTAAGTGCACAAGAGAAATTTCTTTTACTTTTTCCAAATCTCTTAAATCTTCATTAACAACTTGATGGTTTCTGTGGTTTTGCCATTTTTTCCAATATTTTAAAGATTGGTTAAATAAAGGTTCTGGAAACCCTCCAAACTGAAGCAGTACCTTTAAATCATTTGTTGTAGGAGTTTTATTCATTTCTAACAAGGAAAAGGGGTGAAGTCGATAATGAAAATAACGCCCCATAAGAGAGTCACCCCCTTTTGAAAAATAATCCAAGCGACCTGAACCGGTAACTAAAAATGAATGGCTTGAACGATATTTATCATAAAGGCCTTTTATAAAAGATCTCCAGTTTTTATATTTATGAATTTCATCAAAAACAATAGTTTTATTATTTACTGGAATTTCATTTCTTAATATTTTTGTCCTATGCATAGGAATATCCCAATTCAAATAAGCTGGGTTTTTCTCTGTAGATGGTTTAAGAAAATGAAGGCTCAGTGTTGTTTTCCCGACTTGACGTGGACCGCTGATAAAAATCATTTTCTTTTTTAAATCACCTTGAATAGCAGGATATAAATATCTCATAAAACTTTCCCCATAGTTGTATATAGTATAATATGAGTATTTTAAGGTCAAGTTAAAAATACTCATGAGTATTTTAACATTGGGTTAAAAATGCTATCTGTGCCTGCTGGATTTCTGTGAAAGAACGTTATTCCGGACTACGAAGCAGTGTAGCTGACAAGTGAAACTACTGAGCGAACGCTTGCAAAAAATCCGAAAGCACAGTTATTTACCATGAAAACAGGAATCAATCATATACCCAGAATCCACATTGCCTAAAAGCTTTGTAAAACTCTATTGAATGGTTTAACTCAAAATAATTTATTTTTTTCTAAAATCTTTAAAAAATCGAAAAGTAGGAACGTTTAGAAGGATTGAATATTCTTGAATACATATATGTCAATTTTACTGGAAAATTGACATATATATACATTTTTAAATATTTGTAAAAATCAATTGATCTAAGAGCATTCCGTGAGGCTTGTAGTTTATTCGAAAAGTGCTTAGAATGCATATGAACGGCATTGATATAAGTTTTGTAGAGTGAAGTTTGAAAAGACCAAAATGGAATACCACTGCCCATTTTTGGTCACTGACCAAATTCAAATATAAAACAAGATGGTTTCTCAGTTCATTTCAAACTATTGAAAACACTTAATAAAATAACAATTACACCCTTAATATATGTATAAACTGATACTTAGTCCAAAGCTGTCCGTTTATTTGCATATAGTTTTTAGAGGATTTGAAACTGCTTAACATTTTAGATAATATATAGAAAGGAGTTTAATAATGGCCGTACAAAAAGCTTATTCATCTGAAAAAGAGATTGCTGAAATCTGGAAGCTTTTTCGTGAAACCGACAGGAAAATGCAGGAAACCAGTCGAGAACTGAAAGAGGGTTTTCGAAAAATGCGTAAAAGCTCTCAAGAAACTGACCGTCAAATGAAAGAGACCGATCGTAGATTGGAAAAGCTGGATCAGCTTTTTAATGGTCAGTGGGGCAAGCTTATGGAATCTCTGGTCAAAGGGGATTTGATCAAGCTGTTGCAAAAAAGAGGTATCGATGTGCACTACATTTTAAGAGATGAGGAGAGACAGGGGACTTGGAAAGAAAGACAGTGGGAGTTTGATATTGTAGCTGTAAACGGAAAAGAGCTTGTTGTGGTGGAAGTGAAAACAACGTTAAAGACGAAAGATGTGGATCATTTTATAAAAAAGCTTCAAATATTTACAAAGCTAAGGCCTCGGTATAAAGACAGTAAGATTTATGGAGCTGTGGCTTATTTGAAAGCAAATGCTGACTCTGACAAGTATGCAGAAAAGAAGAAGCTTTTTGTAATTAGAGCAACAGGAAGCAGTGCCAGTATTACAAATGCTAAGAATTTTAAACCTAAAAATTTTGAAAATTAAGTATAGTAAAACTTTTATTCATGCTGACAAATAAACACCGAACAATAGTGTTAAACAAAATAGTAATTCTCCTGCCGGCGCCGGCAGCTGGGTGCATTATATCAGAATCAAAAAGAGTATAAAGAATTTATAAATTATAACTTTAACTTCTGGATCCCTGCCGCCTGCTGACAAACAAACGTTATCCTGCTAATAAACATCATCCTGATGAAAATCAGGATCTCCCTCATGTACGATTGGATTCCGGATCAAGTCCGGAATGACTAGTACATATCGGAATGACTTTCTCTCACAGGAATAATCACGAAGCAGTGTAACTGCCAAGTGAAACTACTGATGAACGAAGGCTTGTAAAAAATCCAAGAACACATTCCTATCTAATGTTCAGTGATTTCACTTGGCAGTTCATCACTAATGTTCAGTGATTTCACTTGGCAGTTCATCACTTCACTCACAATTCTTCTGCTTAGCAGTTTCGGTTGGCGTCTCTCTACTTCGCTCACTACGAAAACAGGAATCAGTCATGCACAAGGAATCAGTAAACAATAAAATCACTTTTCAAAAACAAGTTCAATTTCTTCTTTTTGACTTTCTTCTAAAGAAAAAAACTGAGTCTTTTCTTCTTCATTTTGTGAAGGTACTTCTTTAATTAAAAGTATATCTTGATTGGGAATAGACTGAGATTTTATGCCAGAAGGCCATTTAAAATCTTTATCTTTTATATCAAGAGTTTTCATAAAGTTTAACCAAAGACTTAAAGCTCCAGCAGAGCCGCTTAAACCATGAGGGCTGTTATCGTCATGGCCAATCCAGGTGACAGCTAAATACTCAGGGGTAAAACCTGCAAACCAGGAATCTCTTTCTTCATTAGAGGTTCCGGTTTTTCCAGCACTTGTCATAGGCCAAAAATCTTTAATCCATTTGGCTGTTCCTGTATTTATCACTTGCTTCATCATACCAATAATCACAGCTGTTTTTTGCTCAGAAAGCTTTTGCTCTGGTTCTTCAGTGTTTTGGTAAATGATTTGATCTTTTGTATACTGGATCCTTGCCTCCGCAGGGATGACGTTGTTTGCAGGAGTGGTGGTACTTGCAGGGATGACAGATGGTGCGGGGATGGGTGTATTTGCAGGAGTGGTGGCATTTGCATGAACATTGTGAGAGGTGATTTTTTCAATAAAAGAAAGTTTTTGATAAGAACCCATACGGGCAAGCGTGGCATACATCTGGCTGACCTCAAGAGGGGAAAGCTCTAAAGCCCCCAAACCTATGGAAGGGTGAGCTTCTGCAGAAGATGTCATGCCTAAATTTTTAAAAGTTTTTAATATATTGCCTAAACCTGTTTGAAGAGCAAGTCTTGCGCTTGCTGTATTCAATGAGTGGGTAAGTGCAAAATACAAAGGCACTTTGCCATAATATCTGTTTTTATAATTTTTAGGAGACCAGTTTCCTTCGATAAAAAGTTCATCTGTTAGAGGGCTAAGAGGGTCCAAGTCCTGATAAATAAGTGCAGATAGATATGTCCAGGGTTTGACTAAAGATCCCACAGGCCTTCTTGCGTTTAAAGCCCGATTGAACTGGCTTTGACGAAAATTTTTTCCTCCTATAAGGGCTTTCACTTGATTTGTTTTTAAATCCACAAAAACAAGAGCTCCCTCTAAATTTTCAGGAAAAGTTTTTAAGGTTTTTTTAAAGGTTTGATAGGCTTGGTTTTGAATTTTTAAATCAATAGTGGTGTAAACTTTTAAATTTTGATTCAGGTCAATTCCCAATTCTTTTAACTCTTGATCTACAGCCTGTACAAAGTAAGAGGCTTTTGTCGGGGGGCGGTCAAAAGATGGTAAAGTCTTGGACTTTGCCTGCTCCCACTCTTCTTCTGAAATAAAACCCTGTTCTTTTATTTTTTGTAAAATGATATTTCTTCTGGATAAAGCTCTTTCAGATTGAGAAAAAGGGTTTAGTCTGCCGGGTGAGGGCACAATGGCTGTGAGAAGAGCGCACTCATGTACTTTTAAATTTTTTAGGTTTTTATTGAAATAATACCTGCTGGCTGAAGCAAAACCATAGAGGCTGTAACTGCCTGTATGGCCCATGTAAATGGTATTTAGATAAAGTTCCAAGATTTCATCTTTTGTAAGTTTACTTTCTAAAATTAAGGAGATGATAAGCTCTGTCCATTTTCTTCTAAAAGTTTTTTCATGGCTTAGAAATTTATTTTTAACCAATTGTTGTGTAATAGTGCTTCCGCCTTCTTTAATACGGGCGCTTTGGAGATTTTTAATTAAAGCGCGGAGAATAGAGCTGATGCTGGCCCCTTTATGAAGTAAAAAATTTTTATCCTCAGAAAGTGTGATGGCCTGAAGGCAAAGGTAGGGGACTTCAGAAATTTTAAATCTTTTTCTTAAATGAGACTGCTCTCCTTCTCTTTGTGCAAATAATACAGGTTCAGAGTCTGTTTGAGCGTAATACTCTAAAGAAGGGGGAAACCAGCCTTCCTGCAGGGCCTGGTCCACTTGTTTGCTCAGTCTTTGAACAAAGAAGTAAGAGCCTGCTCCAAAGACAGTTGTTAAAAGCACCAGTAGATATAAGATTTTTTTAATCATTTGTTTTATCTTATGTTATTTCAGTGCTCTTGTCATGCTTGTGCTTGTAAAGGCAGGAGTCAGATTATATGTCATTTTTAATGAATATGGATAAACTAAGAAATACTTTTTATAAAGCAGTTCAAATGAGCGATGCTGTCAAAGAATCTGCTCTACTTCAAATCCGAACTCGTCATCTCCGCAAAAGCAATTGGATTCCTGCCTTCGCAGGAATGACGTATATGCAGAAATGACGTATATGCAGGAATGACGTTTATGCAGAAATGACGTTATTTGCAAGAATGACGTTCTTTCGTCATCTCCACAAAAAATCGTCATCTCCGCGAAGGCGGAGATCCAGAATAAATCAAGAAAACACTTTTGGTTTAAAGTTTTTACTGTTTGTAATACTGGCACTGCTTCCTGTCGCTCTAATTACAAAAAGCTTCTTCTTTTCTGCATACTTGTCAGAGTCAGCATTGGCTTTCAAATAAGCCACAGCTCCATAAATCTTACTGTCTTTATACCGAGGTCTTAGTTTTGTAAATATTTGAAGCTTTTTTATAAAATGATCCACATCTTTAGTTTTTAACGTTGTTTTCACTTCCACCACAACAAGCTCTTTTCCATTTACAGCTACAATATCAAACTCCCACTGCCTTTCTTTCCAAGTCCCCTGTCTCTCCTCATCTCTTAAAATGTAGTGCACATCGATACCTCTTTTTTGCAACAGCTTGATCAAATCCCCTTTGACCAGAGATTCCATAAGCTTGCCCCACTGACCATTAAAAAGCTGATCCAGCTTTTCCAATCTACGATCGGTCTCTTTCATTTGACGGTCAGTTTCTTGAGAGCTTTTACGCATTTTTCGAAAACCCTCTTTCAGTTCTCGACTGGTTTCCTGCATTTTCCTGTCGGTTTCACGAAAAAGCTTCCAGATTTCAGCAATCTCTTTTTCAGATGAATAAGTTTTCTGTACAGACATTGTTAAACTCCTTTCTATATATTATCTAAAATGTTAAGCGGTTTCAAACCCTCTGAAACTCATATGCAAATAAACGGACAGCTTTGCACAAAGTATCAGTTTTGTATGCAAGAGCAGGTCTTATTGTAAATTTTGTTAAGTGTTTTCAATAAGTTGGAGACAGTTCTAAACACCTGAGAGTGAACTGAGAGGTCATTTGATTTTATGTTTAAATTTAATCAATGATCAAAAATGGACACAGGTATTCCATTTTTGGTCTGAAATCTATTTGGTGATTTATCAATTATTTTTTGGATTATTGAAAAATTGTAGAACTTTAGATAAACTTTCTTTAAAGTTTTACAAGTATGCTGGATTCCGGATCGAGTCCGGAATGACTAAAGAGAGTTCGGAGTGAAGCGGCGAGGTGCCAACCGATGCCAGCAAGGCGGGTGAGATGCCCATCGAAACTGGTGAGCACATAGAAGAGAGTCCGGAATGAGGTAATAGGTAAGAAAGGCTGAGAGCTGTTATTTTGGAGTATTGGAAATATGAGTTGGACAGAACATCATACACATTGGTTTGCAAAAAAATTGGTTAAAGATTTTGAAAACAATAAAGGTATTCAACTGGTAAAAGATGAAGAAGCTGTTGTTCAGGAAATAAGCCTTATTTTATCCCGTGATTTAGATAAAGAAAAAGAATTGGATCAGGAAGTCACACGCCTGTTGGATGAGCTGGAGCAGGCACAGCCTGGAGGTTTTGATCGAGGTAAAATGCGTCCTATGCTGAAAAGAAAGTTGGCTGAAAAAAAAGGTATTATTTTGTAGAGGACAGAAGATGATTATTTCTGAAGATAGAAGAGGACATTGGATTCATTTACTGACAAGAGGCTTAAAGTCTTCAGGGTGTGTGGATTATGACAACCAGGAACATGCACTCAGTCAAATCCGACGAGTTTTAAATGAATGCGTTGCAGAGTGTGCTGAGATGGACAAGAGTGTGCAAAATAAGATTCGCTCCCTACAGCGTAATGTCATGGAAAATAGTTCTGAGTGGGGGGTTTTATACTCCAATTATATGCATGAAGAAATGGTTCGAAGAGGCTTTGCTACCTTGACAAAGAAATAACAAGGTTGTACTTCTTATTTTTTTAAGGGGGTTTTCATGCGGTTTCTTATTTTATTTTTTATTTTATTTCCTGTTTTATCCCATTCCTTTCAGCTGGATTGGTCTGGTTACTTTAAAGCAAATGCTTTGTATGTTAAAGGTGACGGTACTGAGATGGATGCCGGAGTTCCTTTCCTCTTTTTTAATGAACAGCGATTATTTTTAAAATCTACAGCTCGTGTTTCAGATGGTGTATCCGTTCGATCTAATTTTTTACTCGGCAGTGTAGATCGATCTGCCGGCAATCAAACAGCATTTAGTGATTCTTCCAGACGGAAAGTGATTTTCAACAGTTGGAAGCCTTTGGATATAAGATTGATACCTTCTCATTTTTATGCCACCTACTCTAATGAATTCCTGCAAGTGGATATGGGGCGCCAGCCTTTTAGTTTTGGCTTGCATATGACATACTCAGATGGGTTTAATCCTCTATCCGTAGTGTATGACGTGCGAGATGCCTTATCTGTTAAGGTGCAATATGAATCTTTTTACTTAAAACCCTATGCTATTATCTACAATCAAAACGAGATTAACGGAACTGGAGCTTCCTTTGCAGTTGCCGGCGGCTATGGAGCAGATAAAATAACTGCGGAGTTTTTATACAAATCTAAAAATTATGTTCTTCAAACACCACAAAATGAAAGAGTGGGTTTTCAACCCAAGCCTTTGATTGAAGCAGAGACGTTAAACCTTTATGGAGAATATAAAGAAGGCCCTCTCAGTGTTTCTGCTGAGTGGGGGTTTATGGACAATGTGGACAAGTCAGCCGGGTTTGGACATGTCAGCTGGCAGACTGCTTTTTATAATACCAGTCTTAATCTTATAGGGGGATATATTTCAAATGGCTATGATGTGAATTTAAACTATGATCCAACCTTTACTCTTTGGGGATATTTCTATTATGTGAGCGGTATAGAACAGGCGGAGCGCATTGGTCCTCAGCACTGTTTTGTATTAGCCCCTTACATTACGACTAATCTTACAGATAAGCATACGATTTCTCTTTATCATGCATGGATTGCTGATCAGGATGCTTTAAACTTTAAAAGTCATGAACTGTCTTTAATTACCGGACATAAAATTGCTGATGGTTTTTCATGGTACAATAAATTTGGTGCTGTACTTCAAGGTGCTAGTGTGAGTGACTTTGGAATTAAAACAGAAGCAATTATTTCTTTTTAGAGCCTGAAGTACCTGTCATTTATTGGAAGCTGGAGTCTATTAAGCAGTATATTTATAGACTCTTGAATATGAGAGTAGCCGTCTAAATTTGGAGAGTTCATATACTGACCTGTGTCCTGAAGAATTTGTCTTAATCTATTTCTATCATTTGGCGCGAGATATTGATCTTGGATACGCGAAATGTCGTACATAAGACGGAAAGAACTTAAATAATCTGCTGTAAACCCTTTATTTTGTTGAATATTTTTTTGGATATTTGTGAAAAAACTTGGGGGAACTTGATTTTCTTTTACTCCAAGCCAGACCTGGCTTTTAAACTGATTCAGTGCTTGAGTGTTTTGACGGATTTGTTTTGTTTCTGCTTCTAGTTGAGCCGTTTTCATATAATAATAACAAATCGTTTCTCTACGGTTTTGAGGATTTCCTCCTTTGTATTTTGAGCAATCCCAGTCCTCTTCTTTTTTCTTTTTTTCTTTATCACTGTCTTCATTGTTATCGCTATTGTCATTGCTATTATCTCTGCCGCTATTTTGATCGTTGTTTGTATCTCCATTATTACTGCTATCTCCTGTATCAGAAGAGGAGTCTTCTTCACCAATGTCTGTTGCAGTAGAGCCTACGACTCCAGCTCCGGCTACTCCAGCGGCTACATTTCTTGCCGCAACACCAGCTCGAATAGAGCGGGGGACAAGTCTGTCTGGTTTAGTTCCAGGGGGAGAATCTATTTGACGTGCAGTGCGTGCTCCTGTGGAGGCAATATGCTGTCGGGTATTGGGCTTTTGGCTTCTGGTTTGAGGTGTATTTACTCTTTTTGGAACTACATTGCGGTTATTATTTGATCTTAAAACAACAGCTGTAGATCTGCTGGTATTTTGAGTTCTGCCTGCTGAACCTGCTGGTTGTAAATCTTGTCTATTCGCTTGACGTGGTGTGGATGAGCGGGCTTGCCCTTTATTTGCAACTCTACTGATTTTTCCGCTATTTGCATTTACAATAAAGACTCCTTCATTATTTTGAACTCTATAGTTGCCTTTTGTATATCTGATATTAGCTCCTTGCTGTTTTAACTCTTGTACTATAATTTGAGAGATTCTATCGTCACTTAAACGGGGGTTTTCTTGTTTAAGGTGTGCTCGAGCTTGAGCTAAATAATTTCCTATAGAATTTTTTCCTGGTTTAGTAACATCATTTCTTTTAATAATTTGCATAATGCGTTTAGATAATCCTCGAGCTCGATTTTCAGAATCTTTTAAATTGTGAAAACGATTATTAGCTCTTTGAGAGGAGCGTGTTCTTTGAGTTTGTCTCGCTTGCACCCCTCTTTCTAATGAATTTGATCTGCTTTGTCCTGTTTGTGCGTCTCCCTGGCGCCGAGTAGAAGAACCTGCTCCAGAGGAAGTTGTGTCTGTTCCTCGCCTTGCTGTTCGACTGGATGAAGAGCTTCTTTGTGATGGAGCGGGTAAAGCTTTTACTTCAGTTTTTGCTGAGTCTGTGGCACGTGTACTTCCATTTGTTGTCTGACTCCTCTGTTGTCTTGGTGCAGGTAAAGCTTTTGTTTCAGGAGTTCGGGAAGAAGATGGGTTTTTCACAGCACCAACAGGAGGACTATCTGTTTTTAGCGCTAAAGCTTTAGACTCTGCTGTGGCAGGAGATGTGGATTTTGGCAGTGCAGATGGAGCGGGTAGGGCTGGAGAATTGGATAAACCGCCGGATGGTGAAGTTGGTGCAGGATCTTTAGGTGCAGGCGAAGAAGGGCCTCCTCCTTTTACTATACCCGCTTTTTTTGCAAGGGCTCTGCCTGCGACAGCAACCCCTGGAACAACTATAGGCAAAGAAGCTAAACTGGCAGTTAGCAAACAACTTTTTAAGTCACTTGTCAGTTTGGACCGCACAGGTAATTTACTACAAACATTATCTGCCTTTTCTCCGGCAAGACGCTCCAATTGATTCATATATCCATCACATTTATCAATAGCTCTATTGATATGAGGAGCCGAGAAAGCCACATCTATTCCCATCAATCCCAAATTTTGTAACCTTTGTGCTTTGGAAATATTGCTTCCAGCTCTTACAGCCAGTCTGCCTGCAATAGCCGCCGCCCCGAGCCCTACTGTGGCTATTGTGAGCCCTACATCCAAAGCGAAAAAACCCAAATCTGTTTTAAATTTTGAGGCATCTTCTCGAACCCCTTGCCGGCACTGAGCTAGATTAAAATAATTAGTTGCAATTGTATTCTTTAAATGGCTTGTTTTTTGATCAGCGCTCATAGATCGGATTTCTTCAGGGCTCATTTCATCTAGTGAGGAATTTCCAAATATATTTTCTGTATCTATGGCTGGGGTTTTAGCCATGACTTGATCAAAGTCTAAATCTTTACATTCTTTATTATATCTAATACAGGAGAAAGCTTGCTGCATCTCATTCATATTTTTTTCTAATCTTGTTTTTGTATAAGACATTTGTTTTTTAATCAGTTCTTTTACTTCTTCTTTAGTTGAATTTTCACTGTATCCTTTTCCAAACCATCCTTCTCCCTTTAGAAAGACTCTTCCTGTAGTCCAGGGATATAGGCTTTGTAAACCAGCTTTTCTTTCTTTAAAATTTTTTATTTCGGCTTGAAGATCTTTTATTTTGACTTTGTTTATAGCTTTGTTTTGTCTCATACTGTTTAATCTATTTATTTCACTGTTTAGCCTATTTATTTCTTGATCAATAGCTGTAATAGCTTTCATAGTATCCATAGTTTCTTTTGTTAATTGATCAAGATTAGCTCTAGGAGGGGAGCATTGTTGTAAAGATTTGCATTCATTTAAAGTATTTGTGGAGTGCTGAAACTTATCACAGTCTATTCCACTTAGATTAGGATTTCCAATGAGTTGATCAATAGCTGTTATTTCTTGAAGAGTATTACTCATGCCTGATTCAAGTTGATGTTGTGTTAAATAGTACTCAGCAATAAGAGCGTTATGTTTATTTTCAGGTAATATTTTTTCTTTTGCTGTCGAGCTTGTTTTATTGATTGGTATATGAACAGGGTGAGAGAGACAGTCAGATATAGATGTTGTGTTGAGTTTGGAAAAAGGGGGTTTGTTCTGTAAATAGTGTTCAAGTTCTTGAGGATTTGTAGATGTGGTGTTTTTTGATTTAGATAAATACTCATCACAGGTGTTATCAGCAGATAGAAAACCAAATAAACTGCTGTCTCTTTCTATCATTTGAGTGGCTAGGAAATTGGGGCAAACTTCATTTCTTATACCTTCAGCAACTTCAGCGATATGTGTATGATCACAGTCTGCACCATGATTGTGTCCGGCGGAGAATGCTTTAAGTGTTTTATCAGCAGTTTCAATAGTGTCATTATCTGCGTATAAAGGTACGGATGCAGTAAACAGTATACAGAGTATAAAAATATGGAGTTTCATAGTGTATTTATCGGAATATAGACCTTTGATCTGAAGGCATTGAGATCATTTATGTTAGTATGGCTCTTCCTTTGGAGAGAGGGATTTGCCCACGTTCATTTGCTTCCAGCTCATTTCCTGCGTTTTATCACTGACTCTTTCTGCTCAAACAATCTATTGTTTTTTTGTAAGCCTTCGCTCAGCAGTTTCGGTTAGCACCTGCACTGCTTCGTGGCTCACTTCAAGTACTCAAAAAGTCATTCCGGGTGTGACCCGGAATCCAATGTGTAAGAGATAAACTTGTCTAAGTAAAGTGAGGAGTGAGCAAAAAACTCAAACATGTATTTTTCAATAGTATTGACTTATCTATATTTAATATAGATAATATGTATATATGAAATTTGAGTGGGATGAATTGAAGAATGAGAAAAACCGTAAAAACATGGAGTGTGGTTTGAAGAAGCTAAAATGGTTTTTTCTGATCCTTATCATCGTGTTTTTTTAAGTTCAAATCAGGCTGAAAACCGTTACATTGGTATAGGATATAGTGGGGTGGAAAGGATATTGGATTAATTTTTTGTTATAGAAAAGATGAGTCTGTTATAAGAATTATATCAGCTTGTAAAGCAACAAAAAAAGAGAGGTGGTTTTATGAAGAAGGAATATAATTTCTCAAAATTAAAGGAAGTGAAAAGTCCTTTGAGGGGTAAAAAAAACATAGGTATTAATCTCAATCATGAGGTTATTGATTATTTTAAATTTCTTAGTAAAGAAACAGGGGTGCCTTATCAACAGCTTATTAACTTCTATTTGCTTGATTGTGTAAAAAAGCAAAAAAAACTATCCATGAAATGGACAGGCTCATAAGATACTTTAGATTTTTGGACCCCTGCCTGCGCAGGGGTGACGTTCTTTCACCACATCTTCTCAGGAAGGACCCTTTTTTATCATGCGGAGAGAGGGATTATTTCTGCAATAGCTTTGTTTCAGTAACATTCAATGCTTTAGCTAGTTTTTTAGCTATAAATATAGTAATTTTTCTAGATCCGCTTTCATATTTAGAAATATTACTTACAGGGATTCCAGTTATTTTGCTTAGGGTTTTTTGACTTATATTTTCCCTTGTACGTATTCCTCTAAGATAAACAGCTCCTTTAGGGCGATTTTTAGCAATTTCTTTGTACACAATTTCAGAGGATTTATTTTGAAAATGCGAATTATCAATACTTTTTAAAAGTGCTAATACAGCTGTTGCTTCTTTGTAGGGGAGTTGAAATTTTTCTTTTCCAACAGAGACTTTAATAAGGGGCTTTTTCATGCGTGCCGACATAGTACACCTCAATAATTTTGTTCTTTTTATCTAATACTCTCCAACAGGCAACATAAGTGGGTTTTCCTTTTTTCAAGTGGCAGTGATAATTTATCAGTCCAAGTTTTGAAAAATTAGGCCAATCTCCTCTTATGGGTCCTGTGTTTTCAATGTCCATCACTAAAGCTAATATAGTATCTTTTATGGATACTGGTAACTTCTTTAGTTGTCTTACTGCTTTTGATGTATACTCAACTTGCCAACTCACACATTGATTTATACATAAAAGTTTTTATTAAGTCATCTAACATGTATACTACAATATGCCAAAATAGGCAATGCCAATATTGGCTTTTTATGTAATATTGTTTATTTTAAATGATCTTTATATATGCTGGACCCCTGCCTGCGCAGGGGACGAAGCAGTGTAGGTGCCAACCGAAACTGCTGAGCGAAGGCTTTCAAGTATGATTGGATTCCGGATCAAGCCGGAATGATATTCTTTTAGAGTAATAGTGTAACCCATGTCTCCGGTATGGACCCTTTTGTCCTTCCCGAGAGATAGGTAACAGAATATACCGGAGACATGGGTTACA
>JAPPLG010000030.1 GCA_028819545.1 Bdellovibrionales bacterium
TTCGCCAATTAAAGAGGTACGCGAGCTGGGTTCAGAACGTCGTGAGACAGTTTGGCCCCTATCTTCCGTGGGCGCAGGAAAATTGAGAGGAGCTGTCCTTAGTACGAGAGGACCGGGATGGACGAATCTCTGGTGTACCTGTTGTCACGCCAGTGGCACGGCAGGGTAGCTAAATTCGGAATGGATAACCGCTGAAAGCATCTAAGCGGGAAGCCGACCTCAAGATAAGTTTTCCCTGATTCTTCGGAATCCTGAAGACCCCTTCGAGACTAGGAGGTTGATAGGCGGAAAGTGTAAGCACAGCAATGTGTTCAGCTGATCCGTACTAATTGGTCGTGAGGCTTCTTTAAATCATACTCTATTTTTTATTTACGTCAGTCATTCCGGCGAAAGCCGGAATCCAGGCGTAAAAAGCACAGAAAAACATCTTTGCTGGTGTCAATAGCGATGGGGCCACACCTGTTCCCATTCCGAACACAGAAGTTAAGTCCGTCAGCGGCGATGGTACTATGATGTATTTCATGGGAGAGTAGCACGATGCCAGCTTTCAATTAAAAAGGCGGAGGAATTTTTTCTCCGCCTTTTTTTGAACGTCATTTTTTTCTAACGTCATCTCCGCAAAACAACATCATCCCTGTGAAGAAAAAAGAAAAACAACAAGCCTCTAACCAAACTCAGCAAAAGAAATAAAACTTTTTTTGAATATCATTCTGTACTTAGTGATGTCAGTTGGTGCCAGCACTCTTTGTCTTTTGTGTGCTCGCCGGTTTCGGTTGGCACCTCACCACTTCATCCCAGCAAAACAACGTCATCCACGCGAAGAAAAAGTCATCCCCGCGAAGGCGGGGATCCAGAGACAAAAAAAGGTTGCTTTTTTACCTATTTCTACCTATAATGAAACTTCTCTTTTTCTGGAGGTTTTTATGGGTGTTACAGTAAAATTATCGGATGATCTTATTGAAGAAGCTCGTCATCACGGCTCTGTACTAAAACGTTCTATTCCAAAACAAATTGAATATTGGTCTCGAATTGGAAAAATTGCTGAGGAAAATCCTGATTTACCCTATAGTTTTATTAAAGATATTTTATTAGCTAAAAAAGAAGTGGGTGAAAAAAAGCTTAAGCCATATAAATTTAGTTAGTAAATTATGAAAATTCTGCAAACCAATACTTTTTACAAAGCTGTTAAAAAGTTAAAAAAGAATCAAAAGAAAATACTAGATGAAGCTGTCCGATGTATTGTGGATAAGCCTCTTATTGGAGAAAGAAAAGTTGGAGATCTGAAAGGTGTATATGTTTATAAATTTTCTATGATAAAACAGCAGGCTCTTCTAGCTTATACATATAAAAAAGGTACTCTTACTTTGCTGGCTTTTGACTCTCATGAAAATTTTTATCGCAGTCTGAAAAAATCCTCTCTTCACGTAAAAAAGTAAACTTTTTATTTTAATAAGGTCTGGGTTTTCTTTCATTGTTTAGAAAAACACTTGTTTTTTTTTTTTATTTTAACCTAGGCTGATGTATTAAATTACACTTCCTCTGGAGGTTACAGTTGAAATGAAGATTGCAACATGGGAGTCAATCGTATGTTAAACAAATTGATGTTATTTTTAGCTGTTTTTTTATCATGTTATGTAAATGCAGTTTTTATAAATGGTGTATATGTTCGTCCAATACAATGTGACGAAATCGACTTGCCAAACGAATTATTTAGGGCGGCCTGTGAAGGAGATGTTACGAGGGTGCAGGAGTTAATACAACAAGGAGCAAATGTGCATAAGAGGAATAGTCTTCGTGAAAGCACTCTTCATATTACTAGATCTCCAGGAGTAGTAAAAGTTTTGTCTGATGCAGGAGCAGATGTGGATGCAAGAGATCGGTATGGTTCGACTCCTCTTCATGAAGCTCTTTATCCTGAAGTGGCAAAAGCTTTGCTTGAAGCAGGAGCAAATCCTCACTTGAGAGATGATTTTGGGCAATTGCCTGTTCGCCCTGTTCTGGAAGAGGCAAGGCAACAAATGTCAAGGGCACAGAGTACAAATCAACAGGGACAGCCTGCGTATGTTTCAACTTTAAGGGTATTAGCTGATGAACCAAATAAGTCAGTTGTAGAAGGTTTAATAGAAACTTTGGTGGAAGCAGGGGTCGGTATTAATGAAATAATGAATCAATGTCATTACACTAATGAAAGGAAGGTAGCAGGTGGTTCTATTTGCGGTAGTCATTTAATATGTGTGTCCGAAGTAACATGCAGCATATCTTTCGGGGGTGAAGAGGATAATGAAGAACCTGCCATTGTTCCAGTATTGTTTCAGTCTATTTGTAAAGCAACAGGTAGTGGTGAATGCCCATCATCCGCTTTAGATTGTGTGTTAGATTCTTCTATAATGGAAGATAAAGCAACAGCCAGAAGGTATCCTGTAGAGCCAAGTGAAGATGATATAAGAAGAGCGTTGTACCCTACGCCATTGGAATATCAAGAAGATTATAATGCGGGAAGAATAAAGTCCCCCAATGCACCTACGCCGGAGGAGTATCAGAGGGGTGTGGAAGAGAACGAGCGAAGTAGAAGAAATATGTGGAGGCGGGCGATGGAGATGGAGAGGAGCAAAAGAGGGTCAGGCAGGGGAGTGCGTTGATTTATGAAACGGCTATTACTTGTACTTTTATTAGGTGTTCACAGTGTTTTTGCTGGCATTATGGGGAATGTGGAAATAACTGGAACAGTATTAAAATATGATAAAAAAACAGTAACGATTAAATATGGTTTGAAAAAACGTATTACTGTATCAAAAAAACATATTAAAGACGGAATAAAAAATCTTCAAACAGGTCAGCCGGCAACAATTATCTTTACTTCAAATGAGATTATGGAAAAGCTTCGTCAGCAAAAAGAAAAACAACAAGCCTCTAACCAAACTCAGAAAAAGAAATAAAACGTTTTTGTCGTCTTTGCATTCAAATAAGATATTGCTCTAAACATCAGGTTTAATGTCAACCAGTTGGGGTCATAGAATTATTTATAATAGGTATGAAAAATATACACATGTGTTGGACAAATGTGCAAAGTATCCACACTGAATGTCTGTTATTTTTTGATTTAATTAAAACGCACGTAGTTATTGATTGTCTAAAGAATTAAAATATCATAAATCAGTCTGATTAAATAGTTGAATATATAGCGTTATGAAGTGGTTCTGTTTTGTACTTGTCTGTTTATCAATATTTCCAAAATATGTTTACAGTAGTGATGGTTGTGAAAATGTTCTGTCTGCATTGGTTAACAGCAGTGAAAATTTAGTTAAAAATATTAAAGAAAATCTAAGCTCTCCATATTTTACAAAACGTTTGCAGGGACTGCGTTCTTTAAAAGAGATTAACCCTGATGGAATGCACACTTACTTAGAAATCATTCCTTTACTTGAAGACTCACATCCACTGGTTAGAATGGAGACGGCTAAGGTTCTCGAACAGCAAGACTCTATTCATGTAGATACTATTTATGCCTTACACAGGCAATTACAAAGAGAGAAAGACTCACAGGTCGCTCAAACTATTGATTCAGCTCTGACAACCATTCATCGAAGACATTTGGAGCAAGTCACCGTCATAGGGAATAAAATTCGAAACCATCTTCGTCTTTTGAACTTCAGTATTCAAAGGGCAGATCATCTGGTAAGAAAATTGAGAATTGGGTATATGGATTGGGTAGAGATCACACAAAATGCCCGCATAACGGAGCCTGAAACGCATGAAATAATGGATGAACTGGCTTTGGAGATATATCTTGAAATATCTGCTATTGAAGATGATTTTCGAGATATGATTAGAACTCTTCCTTTTAAAAATAGTTCTGAGTTTTTGAAATTTTTTGTACATTATCAAAGGTGGACTGATCAAAATATAGAAATACACCCTCAAACACTTTTGATTATTAAGATGATCTACTCAAGCATTTAAAAAATTATTTATTTTTATTTACAGCCTGATTATGATTTGACTTTGTTGTCAGTAGGGCACAGCCGATTCCTACTGCAACCAATAAAGCTCCAATCCAGTCATACAAACTTATAGGTTCATTTTCAATAATACTAATATTATAAACATTCATAATTTGGAGAATTAAGAAAGTGCCTAAAGGATCTAATGCAATTATGAATCCTACATGAGAGGCGGGTGCTCTTTTTAAAGCTTCTCCAAGGCATCCATAGGCAATAACAGTGTTCAATCCAAGGATAAAAAGAATCAACCATTGTTGGAAGTTCAGATTTGCCAGGGATGTAAAATCCGCCAAAACAATAAGAAATATAGCGGCAATGACGTAAATAAGCATGTTTGATTGTTGAGGGTTTATTTTTTGCGCTAATTTTTTTTGTGAAACTGCAAAAGCGGCCCACAGTAGGGAGCCAAGAAGAAGCCATAGATTTCCATAGAAATATATTTCTAGATTATCGGCAAAGTGCAACAGTTGGTCCCAGTAAAATAACACAAAGCCACAGCCGGCAATAAAGACTCCTAGCCATTGGAGAAGAGATAAAAATTCTTTAAAGTAAAAAATGCCTGCAAGAATTAGAAAAATTGTTGCCAGTTGAATCATGACCTGCGCATTGATCACACCAGTTAACTCCAAGCCTTTCATATACGAGAAATAATTGATGGCTAATAATACACCTGCAACAACAGCCAGTTTTGGAGGGCTCCACAGTATTTTAAGTTTTTTAGGATTTTTAAAAGCAAAAAAGACGCTGACAGAAACGGCGGCTGTAAGCATCCTAAACCATGCAATACTGCCTGAGTCTGCAAAGTTTAAGGCATACTTCAAAGCGATAGCTAAGATCGCCCAACAAAGAGAAGTGCCGGCGGCAAATAAAAGCCCCAATTTATATGAGTTCATAGTTGATCCATTATAGACAAAGTGTATCTCGAAAAACAGTGTTTAGCTTATTGACATTTTTATTGTCAATACTAATGATAAAGGTACAGACCTTTGGTGAGAGGGAGCTAGGCTACAAATGCAGAAATATCTTAATAAAATCATCCATGATGAAGCTCTTTGTTTTTTACCAAAATTAAAGGAAAGTTCTATAGATATGGCTCTAACTGATCCACCTTACTTCTTGGATAAGCTGGATCATAAATGGCAGACTTCCAAAGTTCATAATAAAAACAATATGCAGGTGGTGACTTCTTTACCTGCCGGTATGAAGTTTGACAAAAAACAAGGCCGTGCCTTTTACGAGTGGTATTTAAAAGTTTCCAAAGAGATTTTCAGGGTTTTAAAACCAGGGGGCTTTTTCTTTTCGTTTTCCAGCCCCAGGCTTTACCACAAAATGGCTTGTGCCATGGATGATGCTGGTTTTGAGATTAGAGATTGTTTTATGATGCTTGTTTAAAATTTTTGTTTTTTAACCAATCGAATACTTGTTCTTGGACTATTCTTCTAGCCCTTTTAACAGGTGCTATGGATGCAACGGCCTTTACTCTTCCTTTTTCATCAAAAACAAAATCTTTTTTATACGTCTGATTGCAAAATTGACACTGAGGAATGATGTTTTTAGGTTCATTTCCAGACTCAAGAGGGTCTTGATGTCCTTGTTGCAATTTTACTACATTACTACCATATCTGGGGTTAGGCTTTCCTTCATCTGCTCCACATGTTGCACATCTACCACCAAAATCTGCTTTTATCTCTTCAAAATCATTAGATTTTAGTCTTTTGTTTTTAGTATTTGACATATTCATAAACTCTAAAGAAGGATAATATGGGTTTAATTTATGAACACCACGTTTGGAACCTATGTCCCATCCGTCACGTTTCAAATGTCTAACTTGTTGATCTGAACCAGCTTTAGGAATGTGTACTTGTGTAATTTTTGATATGTCATCTTTGTGCACTTCTTTTTCTTTATTGTAATGTAATACAGAAAGCCAGACGGCCTTCCCAGAAGAGTTGAACTCTTTACCAATGGGAATTTTTACTCCATACTTGTTCAAATAGATCTTATGTAGTTTTTTTAAGTCTTCCCATGCTTTTTGTAGTTGTTCTTTAGGCGGTAATTCTATCATTTTCTAAAACCTTTATTCTTTGCCGAGCCTTTGTAGCCATTGACTTGTCTATTTCTGTACCATAAAAACGTCTTCTTTCCACTATAGCTGCTACTCCTGTTGATCCTGAACCTGCAAATGGATCAAAAATTAAAGAATTCTCAACACTAAATATTCTTATTAAATGTCTTAGTAGATCCACAGGTTTTGCTGTCATGTGATCATATCTTTCTTTTGGTTTTTTAGCAGGTATTATTGTGCCTGGAAATTTATCAGGTTGAATAAGTGGATTATTTATATCTATAAGGCCGGTTTCCCATTTATCCCAGTTATCTACGAAAGTACTTTCTTTTGGTACTTGGCCGAGAACTATCAATTCACACTGTGGTTTCAATTGAGGAGTTTTTCTACCGCCTAGTTTTTTGAGCAATCTTTTTTTCTCTCGATTTGATATTTTTCTTTTCCTTATAAAATGATCTTGAGAAAATGCTTTAGCTTGCCCTTCATATTTCCATGCTAATACATCACGAATTTCAAAACCTGCTTCTTCCATAGCTAGTGCTGTTCTATGAACCATTCTATTTTGTGAAAAACAGAGAGCAAAACCTCCAGGCTTAAGAATTCTAACCCATTGTTTGCATATAGGTAATAAAAATTCATATAATTTTCTTGCTTGCATATAATCGAATTTCATCCCAATAGGCAAGGAGCCTACAACACCAGCATTTCTAGCTCTTTTTTTTAACACACTATGATCCCAGTTATTATCCATTCCATCTATAAAGTAAGGAGGATCTGTTAATATCATTGAAACAACATTTTCAGGTATATTATCCATAGCTTTTCTACAATCAGTAGCATCTATGACATTATGAAACATCTTGAAACCTTTGGTTAAAAGTTGGACTGGATTAAGTTCATAAACTTAGTTTTAACATTCTCTTTCGTAATTAGTTTAGAGTGTTTATAAATTTCTTAACAGAAGTCTGTTTTCTTTATACACTTATCGAAATTGGCATAGTTAGACTTTAGTATTATTTTTGAAAATATTTATAAAGTAGGTTTAAATATGAGGGGGTATATAGTTTGGTCACTCATTTAGATATTTTATAGGAGTGGAGTTAAATAAAGAGTATGTTGATATTGCCCTAAAAGATTAAAATCTAAAAAGCGTTTAGATAAGTCTGTTCAACAAAGTGCTACACCTTAGATTTTTATGGCACTAATATTTTGGACAGGTGTCAAAAATATTAGTGTTTTTTGCTTTTATCTCTCAATTTACAGAACTAATTTAAGGTGTTAGATAAGCTCTAAATCTTGGTATTTAGTTTCTTTAGATTAATTTTCCCTTCCAAAGTTGAGTGAGAAATTGATTCCAAGGTAAGATTTTAATATTGTCTTTTGTTTTACGAATACTGTCATCCAAAGAAACCACGAGATACTTTTCTATAAGTCCTTCTTCTTTTAAAGCTCTAATGCCTCGTAAATGTTTGTCCTGTACTAAACTGGTTGCTTTGATTTCAATAGCTGTTTTTCCTCCAATAATTAAATCTACTTCCATTTGAGATGTGGATCTCCAATAATGCATACTGAGATTTTTTCTGAAATAGCTTAGGAAGGCACGTATTTCCAGTATTATAAAATGTTCAAAAGATTTTCCAAACAATTCACTTTTTTGTCTAATAGACCCTCGGTGGCAGAGGGTATTTGTAATACCAATATCAAATAAATAATATTTGTACCTTGAAATAGATTTCCGTTTTTTTGTTTTAGTGTAGCCTGGGAGTTTGAATCCCAATAGAGTATCGTCCAGTATTTCGATATAGTTTTTTAACGTTGAAGGTGAAATTTGAAGGTCTTTAGAAAACCCTTCATAATTAATCTCCTGACCGCTGGATAAAGCTATTAAGTCTAGAAATTCTGAGAAAGCCTGTACATTTCTTGTGAGAGCTTCATTTTTAATTTCTTCTTTCAAATAAAGGCTGACATATGCTTCCAGTTCTTCTTTATAGTGAGGGTTGTTGTAGATATCAGGCAATCCTCCCCGATTCAAATATTGTATAAGGTTAAATTTTGGAATCTCTGACCATGTGAGGGGGAAAAGTGAAGCTGACCAGGCCCGTCCAGCCAGTAGATTAACACCTCTTTTTTTTAATTTTCTGGCACTACTTCCTGTGAGTAGGAATTTTTGTCTTTTTTTATAAATGAGGCGGTGGATTTCATCCAGTAGAGATGGAATTTTTTGTATTTCGTCTATGATGATTAATTGATTGGAATTATCTTTGTTTTCTTCTTCCAAAAGTTCAGGTCTTTTTAGTAGTTTTTTATACACTCTTGAATCTAGGAGATTGTAAATTTTAGCATTTGGGAAACTCTGATGAATCAAAGTTGTTTTGCCGGTAGATCGAGGGCCGAATAGAAAAAAGGATTTCTTCTTTATCAGCTGAGCTAGATTGAGTTTTCTTGTATATAGCATAATTGTTTATTTTAACTGATTTTCTATGATTTTCAACATATATGTTGTTGATTTTCATGATTTTCAACATATATGTTGTTGATTTTCATATTGCCAGACAGCCCAATGAACAGGTTTTGACACTCAATTAATGCTTAGGAAGCTGTTTTCTCGGAAGAAAGAGAAGATAAAATAATAGACACAATAGAAGCGCTAAAACCAAGAAAGAAAATAATTCCAACAATGATAAGAAAAGCTCCGGTGAGTCTTCCTATGCCAGTAACAGGTACAATGTCTCCATAACCCACAGTGGAGATCGTACATAAAGCCCACCAAAGAGCATCACCGTAATTTTGTACTTCTGGATTAACGTTTTTTTCAAAATGCAGGAAAACGTATGCAGAAGAAAACATAATAACATTGCCTGCTGTCATAAAGAAAATCAGAATAGGTGTTTTTAAAGATTTAATTAAAAGCAGTGAAAAGCTAGGTATATGATGAGGTTTAAAAGAGTCATGTTTCATGGTATGAGTTCTTATAAATTAAAATACAAACGATAGTCAATCCTGCTCTATGACTTTAATTTCATATCTTTAGTGCATGTTATTATTTCAGGAGTTTTAATGATTAAACAGACAGGTTTCCTGAACTTCAAGAGAGAAGTCGAGAACCTCTTCTTCGTTAAATACCAAATCTGCTGAAAAATTGGATAGATGTTGGAAAAAGAAATTGCTTTGAAAGTAATCCAAATCTCTTTGGACAGCATACGGATAGTTTAAAGTTTCTTTTGAATATATTTTTGATCCATGTTTATTTCTGGCATTTTCCAGGTGATCAATAAACCTACTTTTTAAATCATTAATATCAGAAAAACACTTTTCTTTGTTTGTGCAGTTTAGTTGATCTATAAACTTTTTAAGCTGTGTACGAACAACTGAAAACCCTCCGCTATAAGTCAAGTAAGAGACAAAAGATTTGAATGATTCAAGATCTTCAGGTTTTACGAATGTTGAAAGACGAGAGATGTTTTGTTCCATTAGTGCAATCGTTTTTTTGTGAAATACAAAAGAATAAAAGAAACATCGAGACATGTCAGAAATTAATGTGCAGGTAAAATTCATAGTTTCCAATTCACGGTTTAGAAAGGCATAAGATTTGTCTTTGTAATAATCATTAGTCAGAAGATCTGTAGGTATAAGTACATCTTGTATATAAGGACATTTTTCTATTGCCTGCATATAAATCGGATAGGCAGGATCTTTTTCAAGTAATATATCTATATTTAAGTTAACCAGCGCTTGAGTGGTGAGTTGGCCTGCACATTTTGCTCCAGTATGACTTCGGCTGTTAGGTATAAAAGCTGATTCATGATGAATAATGGCAAATAAATCATTGAGTTCTCTACTGGATAAATCAAAACAATAGCCCATATTATTAAAACCAGTTGATAGAGTTTGGATATAATCTTCAGAGAGACAAGGGGGGCGTGGGTAGATATGTCTGAGATTTCCATCATCATCTATTGCAGGCATGACTGTTTGGCATGAGTTGACCTCTTGTAAACCATTACAGTAATAAAATCTTTGATTTCGGCTGGTGCGGCTGTCATCACAGGAATACTGGGACCCTCTTACTTTAAAGTTATTTTTACCCTTGATAGAGCTGGCAAGAAAACAAATGTCTTCTATATCGTGGAATATATTAAACCATATTTCTTGAATGGAGTTATTTATACTTTTAAATACTGGCAATGTGTATGCATCTTCTTCTTGGGAAGGGGTGGTGCATATTTCGGAAGAATGTAAGTTTTCGCATATAGGCTCCAAAGAATTTGTGTGTTCAATGATTTGTGAGGTGAGTGATGAGTTTGTCCAGTCGCAGGTTTCATAAATACTGCTGTAGCTTACAGAGCTGTAGAGTATAAATGTGCTGATTAAAATATTTTTACATATTCTCATAAAGTTATATTTTTTAGGGTTAAAATAAAGCTATTAGGAAAAAGTACTGTTTATATTAACCTAAATGTTGATTTTTTTCTATCAATTTTAATACACAATTTGTTTCGTTTATGGGGAGTGGTTTTATTTGTAGTTTTGAATGGAGCAAAACAGGTTATTTTTCGTGTTTTACATTTAAAACGAATTCTTCTTCTATTATAAACAATTTATTGTTTTCTTAAAAAAACTTACAGGATTATTGTTCTTAAAGGCTCTTATAAAATAGAAATTTGAGCCTTCACTGGTATTAGAGAGGAAAATATGTAATTTTTTCACGAAATATAATTTTTATTTATTTTTTATACAAAAATAGTTAAAACCTAGTCAGCTTTATAATAGCGGCGCGGTTTATCAAAAGGTTTTTCTATGTACTTCTTTAAGATCATTCAATGGGCTCTCCCTATTTTTGTTGGATTGTGGAGTTTCGGATTTCTACAAGCTCAAGAGATGTCTCCTTGTTCTTATTTACAAGATCAAACTAAAAGTCGTTTGGTGTGCATATCTTCTGGAGAAGATTCAACAGCCATTAAAATAGATCTTAGAGCAAAAATTAGAACACAAAATATAGATTCTATTTCTTCCGTTCGCTTTCATCCTGATGAATCTATTGCAGAAGTAGATCTTTCCGATAATCCGAGGTTAACAGCTCTTCCTGCATTTATTTTTGATCTTCCAAACCTTGTTCAGCTGGATATTTCCAATACAGGTATTTCTGATTGGGGAAGTGAAATATGTCAGCTAAAAAAGCTAGAAAAACTTATTGGGGCAAAGAATTTGTATGCAGATAATGAAATTCCTTTTCACACTTTTTGTTTGGAAAATTTACAAGTTCTTGATCTATCATACAGCTATATCTGGTATGTTGATGAATATATTGGAAAATTGACGAAATTGAGAGAGTTGCTTTTAAGGAATCATCAGTTGTCTGCTTTGCCTTTGATGTTATACGAGCTCCGTCATCTTGAAAAGGTGGATCTGAGAAGTTACCTCTCTCTGAATTCTAAGCTGACATCTTTGTATAGTTGCGAGAATTTTCCAGAAGAGAATAAAGAAGATTGTAGAGAATCATTGTTGGATGATATTCGATGTGAATATCATGCAGAGATTCCTTTTGAAAGAGGAGATGGATCTTTTAGGAAAATATATGCGGATATGGCGGGTTTTTCTTTAGAGGTTTTTGAAGATCCTAATAATTCTGATTTAGTTGATGAAAAACTTAATTCTCCTGATAACCCTCGCCTTTTATTAACAGATCAGTGTTATATCATGTGGCTGGGAGGCATGGATTACGAAGGTCAGTCGTCCCATATGTTGGGAAAAACAATAGGTGGAAGAACTATTAGAGAGCTTCGTTATATCCATGATATCTGGTTTGAGTGGGATAGGAGTAGTATTACTCTGGATTTCCTTACATCTATTTTTACATTAGGAATGGCTGGTGATAGTGCTTGCGGGTTGGATTTTATAGCAGAAGATAGAACAAAGCTTCCTTTTTGGTCTTTGGAAGTCTTTCCTGAGAGATTTGTAAGAATAGGGTTTTCTGTTTGGATGCGAAATCTATTGCAAGAGTATTGGGGAATATATGATGAGAATTGGTGGGTTCCTCATTGTTCACATATTCCGGATTTTGAAGAGCATGTGGAGCCAATTAAAACGGAAATCAATGATTGGTCTTTATTGGAAAAAATTAATAAATTAATAAACAACTAAGGATATAGAAATGACATTTTTTAAAATTAAAACCTATCTGCATCTATATTTTAAATTACTTTTATCTTTATCTATTATTTTATCTTCTTCTTATGCATATTCTCATGAAGAGGATTCTCCTCAAAACACAAACTCTAATTTGCGAGGCTTAATATCCTTTTTCAAATCGGACTCTTCTGAAGAAAGGGAAAATTTTTTAGAGAGCTTATCTGTCACGGAAAGAAAATCACTGAGTGATGTATATTCAGTATTTAAAGAGCTGACTTCTGCTGTGGATAGAGGAGAAGCTGAGGAGTATTTAAGAGGTCATAGTGATGTTGTCAGTGAGTTGGACTATCACCAGTTACTTAATCAAAAAGCGGTGATCACAGATAGTAATAGAGTTATAGATTTTAATGAAGTAAATACATACACACATCCAATTTCCATTGTGGATGTTGAAATGAAGTTTAATAGATTTAATCAAATGACTTTTGAAGGATTACTGGTTAAAGGAGATGAAGACAAGGGTACAATGAGGAAAGTTGGTATGACTTATGTGTTTGAGGAGGTGCTCAAAAAAGATGTTATAAGCTGGGATAGAGATAGAGATTTTCTGGTTCTTTTACATAGAGAAAGAGGTCTTGTTGTTTATGATATGAGGCTTGTTGTGACACGCTTGGGAGAGATGCCTATACCGTCCGTTGTATTGGATGGGGAGATATTGCATGATGAAAGATTAAAAAAATTAGAGACAGTAGAAGTAGAAGTTCAGTTTGTCCCTCCTTATAAAAACTATAATGAAAGAATAGAAGTGTCTCCTGAGGTGGATTCGGTTTCCATAAACAAAGATGGAGAATTTATATTTGTATCAGGAGATCTTATTGTTACTATAGATGGTGTTGTTCAGAAAAACTATTCCAGGGTAGATGTAAAAGAACGTTTATCTAATATGTACGATAAAATTGTGACTCGTGTGATATTACGGGAGTTGTTAGTAAAAAATGAAGATCTTGATTTAAAAGATATGAGTATTGTAGATCTTTCTGATGTAATATTACGAATGGTGATACCAACTGCATCTGTTTCTTATTTTAAGCCTTTTTTGAATGAATTTTTGTACATAAGCCAACTTCCTGTTGAAAATAATGATCATGATATGTTTCAAGTGGAGGATATAAGTGCGTCTTCCAAGAAGAAAGGGGGAGAAAAAGAGACAGTATGGAAAAAGATAAGGAAGTTTGTAAAAAGCTATGGACCAGATATGGGCGTTGTCTTGTTGTCTTTTGCTTTAATACTTTCCTATTTTAATGGAGAGGGAGGTGTAGGCTTATCTTATGGAGCTATGGCATTTGATCATGGTCTTATTTTAGGAATAGGTTTGATGTTGGCAGGGTATGTGGGGATTAAAATATCTATACCTATATTTAGAATTTTTGCCTATTTAAATAATCATTTTGTTATTGAAATAAATCTTAAACATTTAATTTCAACTCTAAAGCAGAGGGTGGAAAACGAATCACTCAATTTACAAGCAAGGGAAAGTTTGAATGAGTATATATATAAGCTGGAAATATTCTATGAAGAACAACATAATAACCAGTACACGCATGAACAGGAGCTGTCTGCAGTACTGAAGCAGTTGAGAGGTTTTCTAAAGAGTAATGGCCACAGGGAGCCGGGAAGTATAGGTACATTACTATTATCAAATAAAACGGAAATTGTTCTGCATCAAATTATTGAAAAGTGGGGTGATAAATCAGTTAGTGAGAAAGCTACGGGTGCAGGTTTTCTTGTTTATAGTAAATTACTTATCCCTTTTTACAAGAGGGTGGCACAGATGTTTGGATATTCTAATTTTTTTCGTGCTTTAGGAAAGGGTATAAACCCACTTACACGGATATCTCCAGAGTCTGAAATAGGAAGACAGCTGGATTTAAGTGAATCTATTAGTGTCCAAGGGGGGGTATTTCAGTACCTCACTCCGACAGGAAGAAGAAGGCATAATCAACAAGTACAAGCAATAAATATTTTACATCTCAAGAAGAAGGAGATTGAGTCTTTGTCCAGAATGATTAGTATTCGTGCTTTGATCAATAAGCCTCTTACCAGTCAAAGTGATTTTAGAATTCCTGAAGGGGAGCTTTTAGATGAACTAAAAGATGAAAATTTTCAGTTGCGTTTTTCATGGGTTTCTCATCAATTGATAAAGCATATAGAAGAAACAGGCGGGAGTGTCTCGTGGACTTCAGCAACTATGCAATCTTATTATGCGAAGGCCTTGGAGCTTTCACAACAATCTTTATCTTTGGAGTCTTCTGTATTAGCAGATATAAAAGAGAGAATGTTGCAAAAAATGCGTTCTCTTTGGGACAATGTACTGCATTGGAATGAGGAGGAATCAGCCATTCTGAGACACTCTGTACCTACAGAGGACGTAGTGAAAACATTTGTTGTACATTTGTTGATGGATCACTTTACTATAACAACTATTCCTTTTGTTTATGGAGCTACTCCTAGGGGTGATTTATCTATAGCTTCTATACAAACTATGGGGGTAGTCCCTGGTGGTTTTGAACAACTTCTTTTTGGCTTTTCCAGTGATGCTCATTTTCTTGAAGTTTTTATGAATGTTATAGCACATACGGTTATATCGGGAAGAAGTCAATTGTTGAATATACATGCACTATTAGAACGCTATCCGCCTATACACAGTAGAAACAATCCAAATCCATATATCAGTGCACCAGATGTGCTTAATGAGCAATCCTTTGTCAATTATATCAGACAAATGATTCAATTTGTTTTTGCAAGTGGTGGAGAAACAAGGCCGGATATACCAGACAGTTCTTTACGAGGTGATGAAACACGTATAGATTTTGGATATCAATTTTATAACTTCATGATGAAGTACTATCAATTTATACAAGTGCCCCTGATGATCATGATAGCATCAAGGTATCTTATTACAGATGATGGTATAGTAGGTTCCATATCAGGCTCTATGTTTTTTCTTTTTGGAGGGGTGCTTGTTTTCGCTCTTCCTCAGTTAATTCAGATGTTGTATAACAATCAGTATTTAGGTAGAAAGCTTGTTGCGAATAGGAATGATTTACTTTTGATCACCCAAGATATTGCTAACTTAAACAGAGGAGTGTTTGCTTCAGAAACAGTAGAGTTAAACAAGTTGAGTGGTGTTGTTACAAAAATTGTGGAAGTGTATTTTAGAAATAGAAATATTATTGATTTATTAGAATATCTTAAAGATGTAGACAATGATTCATTGAAAAAGATTTTCTTGATGGAAATACGTGCACAAAGAGATCTTTCTGCAAATAGCTTTAATGGGAGAGCCAGTAGAATTTTTGATTCAATAGAAGATAGCTTTGGCGGTTCCAGCTTAATATCTACATCGGACTATCAAGTTCTTTTATCTCAGTTAAGATCAGGAGTATTAGAGCAGAACTTATTACATAACCCACGCATACCTACAGATAGAAATAATACTGGAGATATTTTGGCGGCTTTGGCGGCTTTAGGTATATTTAGTAATGTTGCTTTTGTATATTTATCCAGTGATAGTTATTCTTATAACACTATGGAAAACATACTTGCATTTTTAGGAGTGACATTAGGTTTGATGTTTACGGGTAACACAGTTTATAAGCATGGCTTGAAAAAATGGAAGGAGAAATTTAAAAATATCTCTTTAAGAGAAAAGATGTTACTATTAGTGGCTTTTGCAGGTGTTGCAAGCCCTTTTTATGCCCCTTATGATATTACAGATTTGGATTTACTGGATAGTATGATTCTTTCATATGCATTGTGGATTTCTAAAGAAGCAACTGATAAAATCAGGCATATTGTTTCTATTAAAAACCCAAATGTAGAGCGTGAAAGTATGTCAGACAGGTCTCAGAGGATGATTCAAAGAGTTAAAAATAAATGCTCTTCACTTTTTAAGAAGAGTAAAGAATAGTTGTCAGAAGCTTTTTGGTAGATCTCAAGAATAGTATTTCAAATATTCAGATTGTAATACTTAACAACTTTAATACATTCATTAAACATTATGGGATTTGTATTTGGCACTGATTCTTAATATCCTCTACAGTGTTTTGGATTTGTTGAGCTGTCTCCGGACTGACTTTACGGGTTGAAAGGTGATTTGTAGCAAGTTTTTGCAGATACGATCGAGATAAGTTGTCGACATTTTGGAAATGATCAATACTCTCCTGTATCTTATCAGGGTAAATAAAAGTTTCTTCTCTGGGGTACATTCTGTTTCCGCTTTTAGCATGTGTAGCTTGCCTTAAATAGGATTTAAAATCTTCTTTGATTGCATTTAAATCCAAAGAGTTTCCTGCAAAGAGCTGTCTTCTATATTTGCAGTATTTATTATTCGGAGATGAGCAGTCTGTTTGACCTATTTGCTCTTTCAGAAATGTAAGAAAGTTTTTTATTTGTGTTCTTACGATGCTGTTTCCTCCATTATAAGACAGTTGAGTTGCAAAAAATTTGAAGTCTTCTATATCCTCAATAGAAATTAAAGAAACAGTTTTTGTATCAAGGTTGTACATAGGGTTATTATCTTGGTGTCCATATTTTTGAACTTCGTCATAAGCAGACTGGGCGTTTGTAAATAGATATTGATCTCCTGTGTCTGAACTGCTTTCTTTTTTTGCAATAATTACTTCGTTTGCATTTACACCAACTCCATATTTTTCAATAAAACCTTCAGATATTTCTTGATCTTCAAATTCATTTTCATAATCAAAGTTTTGATTAAATTTATCCAGAGCAGTTTTAAAATTTAAAAATGTGTAGAAGAGACACTGAGAAAAATCTGAAGTCAATTTACAAGTTACAGGGTACTTATTTAGTTTTTCTTTTTTTGATTCATAGCTTCCTGTTTGCAGATGACTGTGAGCACATGGTTTTGTTGTACATCGGATATCACTGATGTCATTGGGGATAGTTTTGTCTATAAGAGAAGGGCATCTGTTGATTGCTGAGTTATAGAGATGAAATGTCGGATAGCTTTCTTGTAGAATATTCATACCTAAAGTAATAACGGTGGGTTTTGTCAGTTGTCCGGCGCAACGTGCTCCAGTAGGACTTTTGGCATTAGGTGCAAAGCGAGATTCATGATTAATGATTGCAAATAAGTTTTTTGTTTCTCTTTCTGATAAACCAAAACAATGAGCCATTTTATTAAAAACCTTGACTGAAGAGAGATGATAATCTTCAGAGATACAAGGAGATCTTGGGTAAATCTGGTGTGTTTGCCCTGTACTTGGGTTGTCTACAGCAATTCTGTTTCTGGGATTAATATCATCAGGAGAATTACAGTGATAATAATATCTGTGACTTCTTCTGGATGGAGGATAATTTGCTGAGTGTTTTGTCATACTGGACAAAAAACAAATAGGAGGAATAGGTCCTATCAAAAATGGATCTGACGTACTTAATATGTCAGAGACAGGTTGCAAGGCACTGTGTGTGTTGTAAGTAGTTTGATTGCACAAGAAATTACCTTCTAATGCATCTGCATTTAAAAACTCTTGATTAGACTGTATAAACCTATCTGTTAAGGGCTGATTGCTCCATTTACATGTTTGGTAAATGGCAGAATAAGAAAAATGTGAGACACAAAGTAAACTAAATAGAAATATATTTTTTAACATACTATTGATTATTTTTTAAACAGGTTAAGGCTTTGCCAATAGACTGCCCCCAACCTTCCGGAAATTGATCAGGAGAGGTGTCTTCTGGAATGTTAAATGCTAGTTGATACATATGCTGGAAAGAAAGAGTCAGGCCGGACACATACTCTTTAAGTTTATCTATATTTTTTGGAATTTCTTGTTCGTAATTAAACTCTTCAGAGTTTAAATAGACATTCAATGTGTTTATATAAGAATGTATGGAAGGATCACTGATAAGAAAATCTTCTTTTATTTGACGGACTTGTGCTTTGATTGCAATAAGTTTTTGCTGAAATTCTTCAACTCTTTGGTTTAGAGGGTTTTCATTTTGGCATAACAGAGCCAGTTCATCAAAACTCTTAAATACAGAGTCAACGGCTTGATTTAACTTAGAGTCTGATAATTGATTGATACGCCGTTGGTTGATATTAGCAACAGGTTTTTGCTTTTTTACAACTGTGTCAGCTTTGATCTTTTTAGCTGATACAGTATGAATGCATACAAAAAGAAAGGGGAGGGTAAACCACTTCATAAGTTAATTCTAGGGGCATTTGTTGATAAACTCAAGGGGTTCTATTGATCGTGTATTTATTTCTCATTTTTTCCTGGATTATGTACCTGTCTTTTTAAGAAATGAAAGTGATTCATGTACGATTCAATTCTAAAAAATGAAAAGTTTAGAAGATTTAAAAATCATGGTATAGTTTTAGTATGAGTATTTCGAGATGCTTATTGACGGTGGCTCACTGGGTATTTCTCTTATTTGTTATTGTTAATTTATCTGCTTGTGGTGTGTTTGGTGTTATATCTGGAGAAATTGTAGCAGTTCAGAGTCAATATTCTTACAAGGGTGATTTTAAATTTACTTCTGAGTCTCATGCTATTATTCGTCTTTACTTGGAAGAGGATTCAGAGACAAATCGAACAATTAAAGAGCATACAATTGATAATATTACGGAGTTTCCTGTTCCATTTTCTATTTCTGTAGGTGGGGGTGTGGATTTTTCAACACTTCGTATATCTGCTCAGGTCATCAGCGGTGAAGGAGATGAAACCTATGTGGGTGATTTTATCAGTGAGGAGGTGACTGCAGTGGAGCGCTTTGGTTCGACAACAGTGAAAGTTTTTGGTTTAGAACATTGTGATGAGCCCTATTCCGGTGGATTTTGTTCAAAAAGAGAAAGAGAATAGAGTCCTGTTATCCAGATAAAACAAGGAGAAAAGATGGAGCTTAGGTTTTTAAGAGATGTAGATAAGAGAGAAATTGACTTTGTAGTTATTAAAAATAAGAAACCTGTATTTGCTGTGGAATGTAAGACAGGAGAGAGAAGTGTATCTCCTCATATTCATTATTTTAAAAGGAAAACAGGAATTCCTAATTTTTATCAGGTTCACTTGGGCTCTAAGCATATTGAAGTAGATAAGGGTATTACAATATTGCCTTTTTGGAAATTTTGTATTGATAAAAAACTATAAAAAATCAATATAAATAAAAAAGGGAGAACTTTCGTTCTCCCTTTTTGTTTTACGCTATCACAGTAATGGTTAAATCGAATTAAGCACAAACACCATTAGCATGAGATGTACTAAATACGTTACCAGAGACATCTTCACCCTGTTCTGTAACGACACCATCATTAGTAACGTTAATACCTATGAATGTGTCACCAGAAAGATGTCCTCCAACGCCAAGCCTGTATGTGGTCACACCAAGCTGACATCTTGTTTCATTGGTTGTACCAGCGTCTTTAATTTGGCGAGACGCTAAGTTTGCAGTTGTACAGTTATCTGTTCCAAAACCTATGAAGTTATCTTTGCCGGGCCCATTCCCAGGGTCTGCAGGAGAATAAGCAGATTGGCCACAAGTTTGACCATCATCCGAACTGCTGGCGCAACCTGATGTATTACCCGTACAAGTAGTACCAGAAACTGAACAACCTGAACAACCAGCACCATACGTTGTTGAGTCACAAGAAACGGGGGCCGGTGTATTAGTTCCATAAAGTTTACTTGAACGCAAAGAGATCATACCGATGTTTCTTATTGAAGCAGATTTAGGTATAGTTTCTCTTTCACAAAAAGAGTCCAGCTCAACACCAAATGCCAGCCAACCTTTATGTACAGCTAATACATCTGTTCTGTAAGCTGTCTTTTTAGCGGACTTTCGGTACTCATTGTATGCAGGAATTGTAATCTCGGCAAATGATTTCTTACAACTACGATAGATGATATTTTTATCAAACTGTTGGATTGAACTCTGTATTTTTAAATTAAGATATATTTTTTTTAGTAAAAATGTATCATTTTATGGAAAAATGTTATATATTATTTCTTAAAGAGAGGAAAATATGAAAAACCTGAGTTTTATTAAAAAAATTATAAAAGACAAATATAAAAATAAGCTCTTTTCACCTAAGGATATTATTCAGGATTTATCAAATATCTCAAAAAATATGAGCCGAATAACAGTAACTAGAATTTTTAAAAAGCTTAAAGAAGATGGTGTTATTCAATTAGTAAAATGGAGAAAAAAGGGGCTTTACTACGTTCCGAGACAAACCTCATTAGGTTTATTACCTCCAAGAGAAAAATACACAATAGAAACGCTTTTAAAAGCATATAAAGCTTATATTTCTGGTGTTGCTCTATACAATAAGTGGAATTTGACAACTCAGATGCCAACGGAAATCATATGTGTTTCAATATCAGTGAATTACTCTAAAAAACGACAACTTTCTGGTTTGTGTGTCAAGTTGGTTCCTTCGAAGGTACGATCTAAATCTTTGAGAAGAGAAGATATAAAATATCTGCAGTATCTGGATGCACTGAACATCACAAAAATCCCAAATCCTGACCCCCAAATACTAAGCATATTAAAAAAGAAGATCAAAAATTTAAGTAAAACAAAACTTATGAAAATCAGTAGAAAATACTATCCGCCGAGAGTGAACGCTCTCCTAGGAGCAATAATAGAAGAAAATTATAAAAATATTGATATTCAGTCCTTTAAGAAAGAATTTACATGCACAGGATCAATATACAAAATTCCTATAAAATTAACGAGCTTGCCTGGTGCAAAAGACTGGAATATTATTGCATCCTAATGATTCTTCATAAAGAAAAAAGACTATTTATAGATGCTATCCAGATGGCAAGCAATAAACTTGCAATACCTGAAAGTCTTGTTGAAAAAGACTACTGGGTCACTTGTATGCTTAAAAACCTAGTGAAATTCAACAAAGGTAAATTTGTGTTTAAAGGAGGAACCTCTTTATCCAAGGCTTATAAAGTCATTGAAAGATTTTCAGAAGATATTGATATCTCCCTTATTGAAATTGGCTCGCTTAATCGAAATAGAAAGATTTCTAAAGAAATAGAAGAAAAGATTAAGAAGAACCTCCCTTTAGTTGAAGACCAAAAAGAAAGTAGAAAAACAAAAGACTCCCGCAGAAGAAGGATTCCTTATAGGTACAAAACATATATTAGTTCAAACGATTCTACTCTGTCATCTAATACAGTTATTTTAGAAACCTCATCATTTTATAAGATTCCAGTAAAACAGATACGTGAAAAAGAGATCGGTTATTATATTGCAGAAGGTCTTTTGGAATTTCAAAATTCAGACCTTATCAGCCGTTATAAACTCCACTCTTTTAAAATTCCTGTTCAGTCTTTAGAATTAACTTTTTCAGAAAAACTAATATGTCTTTATAAGTTTAGCAGAAAAAAAGAAGATATTCGAAACAAAGATAGACATTTTTATGACATTTCTCAGCTGTATAAACAAAACTCTATTCAAGAGTATTTAAAAGGAGGTTTTTTAAAAGATTTGACAATGCTTTACGAGCAAGAAGAAGGGGGCGGGAATAAATTTGACAAAAAAGATTTTTGTACGCATTTGGAAAATATACCCCAACCTACTAAAAAAAGTAATAACTTTAAAAGTTTACTTTTCAATTCAGAAAAATTTGATTTTAAAGATATTGAACATTCCATTAATGGAATAAGCAAGATACTTAATACGACGAGCTGTTAGAAACTAGAAAAAAGGGAGAACTTTCGTTCTCCCTTTTTGTTTTACGCTATCACAGTAATGGTTAAATCGAATTAAGCACAAACACCATTAGCATGAGATGTACTAAATACGTTACCAGAGACATCTTCACCCTGTTCTGTAACGACACCATCATTAGTAACGTTAATACCTATGAATGTGTCACCAGAAAGATGTCCTCCAACGCCAAGCCTGTATGTGGTCACACCAAGCTGACATCTTGTTTCATTGGTTGTACCAGCGTCTTTAATTTGGCGAGACGCTAAGTTTGCAGTTGTACAGTTATCTGTTCCAAAACCTATGAAGTTATCTTTGCCGGGCCCATTCCCAGGGTCTGCAGGAGAATAAGCAGATTGGCCACAAGTTTGACCATCATCCGAACTGCTGGCGCAACCTGATGTATTACCCGTACAAGTAGTACCAGAAACTGAACAACCTGAACAACCAGCACCATACGTTGTTGAGTCACAAGAAACGGGGGCCGGTGTATTAGTTCCATAAAGTTTACTTGAACGCAAAGAGATCATACCGATGTTTCTTATTGAAGCAGATTTAGGTATAGTTTCTCTTTCACAAAAAGAGTCCAGCTCAACACCAAATGCCAGCCAACCTTTATGTACAGCTAATACATCTGTTCTGTAAGCTGTCTTTTTAGCGGATTTTCGGTACTCATTATATGCAGGAATTGCTATCGCCGCCAATGTTCCCATAATGGCGACCACAACCATCAGCTCAACGAGCGAAAATCCTCGTTTGTTCGTTAATTTCATTTGTTCCTCCTTATAATAAAAATGCTACATTTGCGTAGCAAATTTATGTGTTAATTTCATTTGTAATAAAAACCAATTTTTTATTACTTTTTCTATTTACGGTTTTACACTTGTAAAACCTTAATTTTTTTGAATACTCTTACCTCCTTCATTCTAAAATATAAACATAAGTTTAGGCCATGTTAAGCATTCTTATAAAAAAATAATATTTTGTCTCATTGTGAAACAACAGAGTCTGGATTATTCTTTTGAGTATGGTATATCTGGACTAAATCCCTAATGTGACATGACGACGTCACTATTTGCTTTCACACATAAGCCTTCTCATTAGTTTGAACCTTCTACTTAAGTCTTAGAACTTTTGTCACATTAACAGGAGGTTTTTATTATGGCAGTCGTTAAGAGATTTTATAAAAAAAATGGAGCAAAAAAAATTCGATATCAGGCGCAAGTGTACGTCAAAGGAAAACGTGTAGATTACAGAACATTTGATTCAAAGCGGGAGGCTGTTCAATGGCATCAAGAAAAAAGACAATTTTTAAAAGGAGGGCCTTTAATAAGAGAAAAAAATTCTTATTTACTTTCTGATTGTGTTGAAGGTTTTCAAAACAGAGCTGTTCCTTTCTTGCAAAAACCCACCAGACAATCCTACTTAAACGGATTGAAGTATCTTTTGGAAAGCCCTCTTCGTAATGTAGAGATGAATCACCTAAACTCAAGGCACATTCACCATTGGATCGATTGGCTGAAAAAACATCCTACAGTTTATACAAATTCCAGAAAGAGTTTTCATTTTGAGCTAAAACTTCTAACTACTATTTTGAACTGGTATAAACATTTTGTGGATGAAAGTTTTAATAATCCGGTGACAAAACAACATAAACAATCCTGTTACTACAAAATTATTCGCCCAAGATGCCCTGATTATTTTATGAGGCCTATGGATGCTAAAAACTGGCTGAACTGGATTAAAAGAAACAGAGAAAACCCTGTTTACTGGAGAATTGCTGTATTTATGCTGCTGACCGGGGCTCGAATTTGTGAAGTGTGTGCAATGAAATGGGATGCTATTAATTTAGAGGAAGGAACAGCCAGAGTAATGAGAATTATCAGGTGGGACTTTCATACCAGAAAACCTGAATTGGTGGAAACAACAAAAACTACAAACTCTGCACGCTTGTTGGTTTTGCCGGATGATTTAGTAAAAATTTTAAGACAGATGAAAGCAGAAGATTCAGAAAACTGTCTGCTTTTTAAAAAAGATACAGGAAAGCCTTTAAACTATGTCACTGTTCAAAGAGTTTTTAACAAGGGTTTTGAGGCTTTAAGTTTACCTTGGAGATCCACTCATATTTTAAGGCATTCTTATGCCACTATGGCTTTGCTTGCAACAAAGGATCTCGTTTCTGTTCAGGCAAGTTTAGGTCATAAATCCAGTCGAATGACAGAAAGATATGCCAAAGCTGTGGCTTTGTTGACGAAGGATACAGCACAAAAAACCAGTCAGGTGTTTGGTGTATTGGGAAAAAAATCTGTACCAAATTATAATGTATTAAATCTTTAAAGAAATTTTTGAACAATTTAGATTTTTTATGTGCGGTGATTTTGTTATTTATGGCAAAATCACTGCACAAGATAAAAAGTAAACTTTAATCACGAAAACTTACATTTCATGCTGTATACTTTTATTTTAGATTGGATTTATTAGGTTTTTGTAGTATATTGTGCGAAAGGTGATTACTATGAGGCAAATTATTATTAAACCTGGAGAAGATAATTTTTGGATTGCTGAATGCCCAAGTTTGCCTGGTTGTATGAGTCAGGGTTCATCTAAAAAAGAAGCTATCAAAAACATTCAAGAAGCTATAGAGGGGTATCTTGAAGTCCTTCAGGAAGATGGAGACCCTGTGCCGGATGACAATATGGAATCCATTATTGTAGCAGTATGAGTAAACTGCCCGTTCTTTCTGGTAAACAATGTGTTCAAATATTACAGAACAATGGATTTGAACTTCGAAGACAAAAAGGCAGTCATATTATTTTACGACAGAACTCTACTAAAACTATTGTAACAGTTCCTAATCATAAAGAACTTGATAGGGGTACACTCAGAGCTATCATTAGACAATCTGGATTAGATCTCAAATTATTCTTATAATCTGTTGTTTTTATGTGCGGTGATTTTGCCATTTTTTCACAGCGGAATCACCGCAAAAACTATGTAAAACAAACAAAAAAATGAAGTTTTTTTTAACGAGCAACGGGTCATACTCCTATCTGCATACAATGAGTACCGAAAATCCGCTAAAAAGACAGCTTATAGAAGTGATATACTTGGACTCCATAAAGGGGTTTTAGCTTTCGGTGTGGAGCTGGACTCTTTTTGTGAAAGGGAAACGCTCCCTCAGGAGTTTTCTATAGCAAATATTGGAATGAAGTCATTACTTAACAGTAAACTATATGGACAGAATAGAACTACTGCAATCGATGCCGATTGTGATGTTAGTGGTACATCGACTCCTGCAAATCTTCGGCCTAGTGGTTGTTCTGCATCTACTCAAGGTGCGTGTACCTCTTGTTCTGCAGGCGCTTTTACTCCATATCTAGCTGCAAGATCGAATGCTCCAGGAAAAGAAAATTTTATAGGTTTTGGTGCAGATGCGACAACTAATGGATGTGGTACTGCAATATCTGAAAATTTACATTATGTATCAGATGCTAATCCTACAACTGAAACACAAAAGTGTGATATGGGTATAGTAAGATATGAATTAGGAGTTGTGGGGCATATTTCTGGAGCTACTTGGTATGGTGTTTCAGTCAATAATGAAGGAGTTGTTTCAAGTGAAGATGAAGATTCTGCATCAGCTGTTTTAACTGGATGTGTGTAATTTGATGGGTTAAGAAAGCTTTGGGTTGTCTCAGCTTTTTTACCTAAAAATATATATGAAAACAAAAAGGGAGAACGAAAGTTCTCCCTTTTTTATAACTGGATCCCTGCCTGCGCAGGGGTGACGTTCTTTCGCAGGGGTTGTAAATATTCATTGCTTGGTGGTTTCGGTTGCCACTTCGCTCTCTGACAGAATTGATTGACGGTGAAGATCATCTGAAAATCTTTTTCAAACCCTCCTGCCATTCTAAACAATAAGTGTTTTGAATTTTCTTTTTTTGTACATCTCTGGAAAGACAATAAAGAATAGAGTTAGGAATGCTTTGTCCTAAAGTGTTTAATACTTTTACGTCATGTTGAGTAATCCTATCAGAAGATTTAATTTCTATACATATTGTTTTTTGACCTGGACGCTCCACAATTAAATCGATCTCTGCCCCATCTTTAGTACGAAGATAAAAAAACTTCCAATCTTTCCTGTAATACTCAGATAACTTAATAAATTCTAAGATAATAAAATGCTCAAAGGCTTCCCCAAAATCATAGGTTTGGGGTAAAAGAGGTAGATCCAAAGTTCTTTTTAAAGCGCGACACACTCCCGTATCAAATAAATAGAATTTAGGAGATAATCTCTGACTTTTTCGTATAGATGTGTGATAAGCCTGTAAATGAAAACCTATTAAAGTATCCTCTAAAATAGAATAATAATTTTGGACAGTTGTTGTATCCACACCTATATCTGAACCGATTTTTGAAAAATTAATGATTTTTCCATTCATTTGAGCCGCTATTTCTAAAAATTTTCTAAAGGGAGTTAATTTTCTTACAATTTGTTCTATTTGAATTTCTTCTCTTAAATAAGTTAATGTATAGGATTTTAAATATTCTTTTCTGTCTTGATTAGACTTAAATTTGAATATTTGCGGTAACATACCCCATTGAAGTGATTTTTTTAAATTGAATTTTTCTTTTAGTTCAATAGAAGTAAAGGGGTAAAGATAAAACATAAAAGCCCTTCCAGCTAATAAATTAGATCCTCCTCTTTTTAATTTTCGAGCTGAAGACCCACTTAAAATAAATTTAAGGGACGTATTTTCAATGAGTTCATGGACGATATCCAATAACCGAGGAAGTTTCTGGACTTCATCAATAACAACCCATCTCAAACGAGAGTGAGCGGAAACTTGTTGTTTTAAAACATTGGGATTGAGCCTATATTGATCCTCTATGTTAGGATTAAGTAAATCTATATAAAGAAATGATTCTTTTTGAAGATTATAACAGTTTCGTATTAAAGTTGATTTTCCTACTCCACGAGGACCTAAAATAAAGAAGCTATTAGAACGGGATAACCGAATTAATCTATTGACCATACTCAATATATATACGAAAAATATTGGATAAGGTCAATAATTTTATAAAAAATAAAACTGGATTTGGAGTGATAACTCTGCATTTTCAAGCATTTAGAAAAAGCTGGTCATAAATTTGCTAGTGGTTCGTTAGGTTCTTTGAAAATGAACTTTATTTCAGATAAACTGTAAAGGAGGTTTTATTATGGCAACTCAAAATATGAAAACAACTATGAGAAAAAATGATGTCGATCACTTTATAAAGAAATTGGAAATTTTTAAAAAGTTAAGACCTGATTACAAATCAAAAACAATCTACGGAGCAGTTGCGTACTTGAAGGCTAATGAGGGTTCAGACCGCTATGCTGAAAAGAAAAAGCTGTTTGTTATAAGAGCTGTAGGGAGCAGTGCCAGCATCACAAATGCAAAAGATTTTAAACCACAGAGTTTTTAACAGTACTTGGGGCAAATTGTTAATAAATAGTGTAAATTTTACCTGCTTCGAACTGAATCCTTTATGATGCTTTCAGACTCTTATGTACATAAATTGTTCTTAATCTTGCCATAGGTTTTTAGGCAGAGTACAGTGGCGCTTTTAAAAGGCGTTCAGGGATGTTTTATATAAAGGGATATTTAAAAACTTTCTTATTTCTTATCATTTCTTGTTATATACATGCAGGTCAGACAGCTCCTAAAAGTTGTCAAAGTTCTTTCTTAAAAAGACCCACTGTAAGTCAGATGATTCGTATGTTGCAGTCTGAAAATTCTTTAGAAAATAAAGAGCAGGCTCTCAAATTTTTTGAACACCACAATGTAACAGATTTTAGAGTTCATGTCTTTTTGCTTAATCTCTTATATAGAAAACTTCCAGCAGGTTTACGCCAGTCTGTGGTAAATACTTTAACAGAGAGAGGAGAGGCATTAGCGAGTGTATTTGAATATGAAACGAGTCGTTTAAAAAAATGGTACATTAAAGTTATGATGTCTCAAATTGAACAAGGTTTACATGGAGTCTTGAGGTATGATCCCTCTATAGATATGCGTCTTTTTATGATTGAAAACACATATTATGTCATGGACCATAAAGCACAGAAATATTTAGCACAACTTTTAAGTCATCCTCATTTAAAAATAAGGTCAGCTGTGGAAGAGCACTTAACATCAATTCTTAATATATACTGGGAACAAGTTAAGATGTTTGAGGAAGGTGTAAATCAGGGTTTTGATTCTATACCTCCATTAGTGTCTGTTTTAGCTGATGAGGATGTTCAGTACAGTTCTTCTTTGCATAGGCATTTATCTCGTATTCTCAAAAAGAGTTCTATAAGATCAGTGCATATGATTGCTTTGGAGTTTTTAAATACTATTTATGAGATAGAATTAATGAAATTGTCTTTTATAGAGATGGTAGAAGATAATTTTTTTTCTGAGGAAGATGCAGAGCCTGTGCTTGAGAGTGTAGATAAAATGCAAGAGGAGGTTGAAAGGGCTGAAGTGGTAGAGGATCAGTTTTTTTCTGACGCAGATATAGAACAAATGTCTAAAGATATGGATAAAGTTCAACAAAGAGCTGAAAAAGTTATTCGTGAAATTCAGAAAACTTTAGTTGATGTTATACAAAGTGAGTCTGAGATTAACTACACTTTGATTGTTAAATGTATTGATTTTTTAGGTAAAATTGAAATATTTAGTCATGAAGCAAGAGTGTTATTGGAAGATATCCGTGATGATAAAAGTATTTTTAATAAAATTCGAAAATCAGCTGAGCAGGCTTTGGATAATATGGAAGCTATAGATCCACAATATATCATTAAAAAATAGAATTTTTATGATTTGTCGCGGCCCTACAAGTTGTCCGGCAGGCACCCAAAAGGAGATGCTCAGGTGCATTGATTCTTTACAGTGGTGTGTGCCCATATCGAATTAAAACAAGTTTAGATCAAAAGTATTTAAAAAAACTCTTAATGATTTAACAACTTTGAAGTTGTGTCCGATCATATAATGAACCTTTTTTTTTGAGGAAAAGATATGGATAAGAATAAAAAAGAAATGACAAAAAGCCATTTTAATATGTGGAGGCTCGTGGTCAGTGCTGTGCATGCGGATGATAGAGTGGATCCGGCAGAACTTGAAATGGTTGAACACTACCTTTCAGAGTTGAATTTTGATGAAGAGCATTTAAATATTTTGAAAAAAGAACTTCACCAGCCGGCAAATTTAGATGAAATTTTACCTGCTATCACAGATCCGGGAGATCGCAGTCAAAGTGCGTATTTTGTTCGACTGTTGTTCTGGAAAGACAAAATATTAACTGCTGAGGAAGAGAGTTTTTTAAAAAAAGTGCAAGGTCATTTTTCTCAATTTTTAAATATAGATGAGCTAAAAACAGAGTTATCTCAGTTTAAAGAACAAGATGATTTTGATTCACTTCCTGATACGCCGGTTTTAAATCTCTGGAGAAAAATATCCAGTTTCTTTAAGAAATAGCTGATAAATTTTACAAAAATCGATCAAATACAGTCTTTATAGCGACACCTGGTCTTTTGTCCTACAAACTGTTATACTCTAAGTTATGGATTTAAAGAGATGAAGAGGAAGTATCTCTTTTAAGAGTGTTAAGCAAAAAACCGAAAAGGGAGTATATGAAGCTACTTATTATTATACTCATTTTGTGTTCTTTGAATTTTGTATTTTCTAATCAGAAAACAGACGGCAAAAATTTACTTGAAAATAATTTGTTAAAAAAAAGTCAGCCTACTCAAGATTTATTGGAAGTTGTTGAAGAATTGGAAAATACTGAAAGGTCTGTTGCCAGTGAAGAACAGGGAAGCCTTCAGCTCAAAGACACACCCAGTGTTGATGTTCGAAAATTGGCTCAAATGCCGAAATCTGCTTCTGAGCCAAAAGAGTCTGAGCCTGCTGAGTCTGAAGCAGAAGAAATTGGACAGGGAGTGATGACGAATGATGGTAATTTGAAATCCTTGATTCATGAGTCTGTTTTTCAGCGGGAGCACGCCAGAAGAGATTTGGATGTCTATGTTGAAGATCAGGAGGGCTTGTCCCTGAGTGATGTAGAAGTTCAGGAAGATCTTGGAAGTGTTGAAGTTCGATGGAAGCCTCCGGAAGAACTGGATTGACCAAAAATGGTTTGCTACTGACCAAAAATGGACATTTCATCTGTTCATTTTTGAATAATTGATCATTTTAGACTGGCAGAAGACTTGCATACCTTTCAGGCATGAGAATTATTTCTTTTGCTAAAGAAGGATATCGCATGATCCCATGCGAGGTTGAGCTGTCTTTAACCCCGGGGATTCCAAAGGTGGAAATTATTGGTTTGGCAGATCCTTCCATTAGGGAGTGTATTTCGCGCATTAAAACAGCTTTTCATGCTCAAAATTTTAAATGGCCTAATAAAAAGCAAATTACTATTAATCTTCGTCCGGCATATATTAAAAAGACCAGTCAGGGTTTGGATCTGGCTATTGCTTGCGCTTTGCTTTGGAAAACTCAACAAATTGATCCGCCTATTTCTCTGAGTAAAGACCAATTTATTTATGGGGAAGTGACTTTGGACGGCCAGGTGTCAGCACCTCCTGATTGGGTGCATATTGAGGAGCATCCTATACTGACAGGAAGGGTTGAGGATAAAGAATTTTTTAATGATCTATATTTTGTAGAAAATTTAAAAGAGTTGTCCAACCCTCAATATGTAGAGGCCAAACCTCTATCACACTGGATAAAAAGGCCGGATTTGCCCGCTACTCAATTTTCAAAAAATTCAGCATTCTTACTTGAGGTCACTTCTGCCGGCGAGCATTCTGTTTTGCTTGGAGGCTCAGCAGGCTCCGGAAAAACCACTCTTGCTTTACATCTTCCTTATCTTCTTGGCGGTCCAAATGAAGAAGATTTTAAAACAGCTAAAAAAATCTCAAAGTATTTTGGACGGCCGTTAAACTGGAGGCCCTTTGTAGCCCCTCATCATAGCACGCCACCTCTATCGATGATTGGCGGAGGGTCTCCTCTTTTTATGGGGGAGATTTCAAAAGCTCATTCAGGAATTTTATTTTTGGATGAGTATTTGGAGTTTCAACATAAAGTTCAGGAGGCTTTAAGAGAGCCTATTGAAAGAGGGGAGATTTGTATTTCAAGAAAGGGAAAAGGAATGTTTTTTCCAGCTCGGTTTATGCTTGTCGCCGCAACCAATTTATGTCCTTGCGGTTCTTATATACCTGGAGAAAATTTTTCCTGCTCTTATTCTCTTAGGAGATGCCGATCTTGTTTGGATCGTTTGAGCGGGCCTATGCTGGATCGCTTTGATATTTTAGCTCTTTCTTCATTTTGGAGGGGGCCTTTAAAAGTCTCTTTGGAAAGCGTAAGGGATCGGGTGGATAAAGCTATCTTTATGAGGCAAAAAAGACATCAAACAAAAGTCAATGGACGTCTCGGTTGGGATGATTTGAAAAATCAAATCAGTCCTTTTATTTTAAAAAATGTTCTTCCCTCTTCGGTGTCTTCTTATAGACGAAAAGTGGCTGTGCTTCGTGTAGCCCGCACTTTGGCGGATTTAGAGGGGAGGGAGGAGGTGACCCCTCAGGATATTGAAAAATCCACTCTACTGACACTAAAACCTTTTCATCAATTAAGGTTTTGTTAATGAGTTTTTGAGATCATGTTAAGCATATTTAATGTTTTAATTGCCGTTAGCCCTTTTGATTTAGAAATATTATTCCCTCTATCTGAAAAAATTCACGCTTGGTGTATTCAGCGTATCTATCAAAACAATCCCGATCAAATAGAGATTTATTTGGCTTTATTATGCGGAAAAAGACTTCCTTCAGGAGAAATCAGGGATATTTTTACTCAAGTGGGCTTGGTTCACCTGATGGTGGTTTCCGGAGCCCATTTAATTTTTCTGGAAAAGATGTGGTTAAAGCTTCCTCATTGGCCTTTTAAAAATATATTTATTTCGCTGAGTTTGGTGCTTTATACTCTAATGGCGGGGCTTCATCCTCCTGTTTTTCGAGCTTTAATTTCTTTTTTTCTTCATCGCTTTGTAAAAAGATTTCAGCTATTTTGGAGTTCTTACTGGATCATTATGTTGAGCGGTGTTTTAAGTTTGATATTTAATCCAAAGTGGGTCAGCTCCATAAGTCTTCAGTTGAGTCTTCTTGGAGCGATAGGTTTTGTTTCTTCCCGTTATTCCAAGTTGTTTTCCTGTATTCTCTGCTACATGCTCCTTCTTCCTGTTCTTAGCCAGTGGACTTCTCTTCACCCTTTAACGGCAGGAGTGAACTGGATTTTTTATCCTCTTATTTCTATAACTTTATTTCCTCTTTCTGTTTTGAGTTTTATTTTTCCTTTTTGTTATCATATTACTTCATACTTTTGGCTGAAATTGATTCAATTTTTAAAATTGTTACAGCCTTTTTTGGAACAAATACCTTTTTATATTTATCCTATATCTGGGTATTGGGTTTGGTTTTATATTGCCTTAGTTTTTTTCATTAGCCAGGGGGCTTTGGTGTGCTTGCGAAAAAATTAAAATTTATTTTATTTATTCCTGTACTGCCTTTATTTTTCTCTTTTTTATTTAATAAGCCTTCGAATTTTAAAGAGGATCAGTTAATTGTATGGAATGTCGGGCAAGGGCAGATGGTGACTTATTTGTCTGATCGGTATTGTCACCATTTTGATATGGGAGGAGAAAAAGGAAAGTTTCCTAAAAAGAAAATTTTTAAACTTTGCAAAAAAAAGAAAAATAGGGTGCGCTATACACATTGGGATTGGGATCATATTGGGTTTTCCTCTCAGGCTAAACGTATATTCCCCTCTCTTTGCCGGGTGGTTTTACCAGGGCAGGGGCTTCCTAAAAAACGAAATAAGCGCAGAGTGATTCAAAAAATTCCTCCTTGTGTTGCTCAAAATTATCCCAGCATTAAAGAACTTCTTTGGCCGAAAACTGTTCAACCAAGAAATTCCAATGAATCCAGCCGAATTTTTATTATTAAAAACAGAGTGCTTATTCCGGGAGACTCCAATAACCGAATGGAAAGATATTGGAGTTCTTTAATTGAAGATCCCATTCAAGTGCTTGTTGTCGGGCACCATGGGAGCCGTTCATCCACTTCCAATTTTTTGTTAAACAGTCTGCCTCATTTGAACTTGGCTGTTGTAAGTGCTCGCAGGAAACGTTACGGACACCCTCATATTCAAACTGTTAAAATGCTAAAGAACAGAGGAGTGCCTTTACACAGCACTGAAGATTTCCATCATATTCGTATTCCTTTAAGAGAGGGAAAAAAACTTACAGCACGTCCTTTTTAATTTTTAATATAAGATTTTCCTTCCGGGGTTAGAATCCTGCCTTTTGGACTTCTTTGTATAAAACCCTGTTGCACTAAAAAGGGTTCATAGACATCCTCTATAGTTCCGGTGTCTTCATTAAGGGATGAGGCCAAAGCATCAATTCCGACTGGGCCTGAGTTAAATTCTCTTTGCATCAGCTGAAGAATTTTTTTGTCCATATAGGTCAGGCCTTTTTCATCTATCCCTAATTGGCTGAGTCCGTCGCTAACGAGTTTTTGATTTAGGGTTTTGTGATTTTTGACTTCCATATAGTCACGTATTCTTTTTAACAAACGGTTAGCCACACGCGGGGTGCCTCTGGATCTTTTTGCAATTTCCAAAGCTCCGGCTTCGTCAATGTTGACTTTTAAGAATAGGGAGGATCTTTTGATAATCATTTTTAAAGATTCTTCATCATAGTAAGACAAACGCTCAACAATTCCAAACCGGTCTCTAAAGGGAGCATTTAAAAGGCCGATTCTGGTGGTGGCCCCAATGAGGGTAAAAGGAGGCAGTTTGAAGCGAACACTTTTAGCTCCGAGCCCTTCTCCGGTCATAACATCAATGTAAAAATCCTCCATAGCTGTATATAAATACTCTTCAACATCTTTAAGCAGGCGGTGAATTTCATCAATGAAGAGAACAGTGCCTTTTTGAATGGTGGTGATCAAAGCGGCCAGGTCTCCTTTTCTGCGGATGGCGGGGCCTGTTGTAGCGCGAAAGCCTACGCCCTGGTGATGAGCAATAATTTGAGCTAAGGTGGTTTTACCCAGGCCGGGCGGGCCTGAAAAAAGACAGTGATCTAATGACTCTCCTCTTTTTTTGGAAGCTGAGAGAAAAATTTTCAATCGTTCTTTTATTTTTTCCTGTCCGGGGAAATCTTTAAAATCCAAAGGACGGAGATTTTCTTTATTATTTAACATCATATCCTTATAAGTTTTGCAAAATGGAGAGAGCCTGTCTAAGACTTTCTTTTGTTCCTTGTTTGACGTCAATTTTATCTAATACAGATTTCACTTCAGCAGATCGAAAACCCAGTCTTAAAAGTGCTGTAGAAACTTCGTCTTTTATATTTTGATGAGCGGGGTCTTTTTCTGCTGTTTTTAGAGCAGGCCATTTGCCTTTTAGAGACAGAATCATTTGTCCGGCAGTTTTCTTTCCAATTTTTGGCAGTTGGCATAAGGCTGTTATATCTTCAGATTCGATTTGCTCCATCAGTTGGGTGTAGGGGACAGCCGATAAAATACCTAGAGCTGACTTGGGGCCTACTCCATTGATTCCAATAAGAGAGACAAAAACTTCTTTTTCTTTTTCATCTAAAAATCCATAAAGGGAAAAAGTGTCTTCGCGGACGTAAGTGTATATCCAAAACTCGAGGTTTTCTCCTATTTGAGGTACAGTTGGAGTGAAAATTTCATAGCCTACATTTTGAACGTCTAAGATCAGCCGGCCTCCGGGATATACACTCATTACAGTTCCTTTTAAATAAGCCAGCATGGGTTATCCTATGGATGAAAGAATGGGAGGTTGCAGATGTTGAGTTTGGCAAGCATAAGAATGACATAAAGCTACGGCGAGAGCATCGGATTGATCCATAGGAGTGAGGTCTTTTTTTATTTTCAAAATGTTTTTTATCATAAAGGCTACGCTTTCTTTAGAGGCGGAGCCTGTGCCTGTGACAGATTTTTTAACCACTCTTGTTTCATATTCAAAAACTTTACAGGAGTGTTGATAAGCATTTAGCAGACTGATGCTGAAGGCCTGGCCAAGAGCAAAAGCGCTTTTTGGATTTTTTCCGAGAAAAACTTTTTCTATTGCACAGTGATCAGGTTTATGTTTTTGAAATATTTTTTGTAAGCTGTAGTTCAGTTCAAATATTCTTTCACCTATGGATTTTTTAGATGAAGTTAAAACTCCTGAATCTATCCATGTGATTGAATGTGGATGAACAGATAAAACGCCGTAGCCCATGTTTAAAGTGCCTGGGTCCAGTCCTATGATTTTTATTTCCATTTCAAAAAAATATATCAGTAATTCTAAAAGTTGACATTATTTAATGGGGATAAAGAAAGCTCTTCCCTACTGAAGGGCCTTGTTAATCGGGGGTTATTCAGTGCTACAGAGGGAATTTGGAATGAGTTTTTGATAAGAGCAGTGTGTCAACCTGATATATGAGGCTGATTTTTATGATTTGTTTTAAGAGATGTTTTTAGTTTTGTGGATACTTTGTAAAATAATAATGAATTTAAAATCGATTTAAAGTAAAAAAGTGTTTTTGGAAAGTGATATGGATTCTGCAGTAAAATTTATTAATAAGAGTTTGAAGGTTTTGTATAAAAATCCTGATTCTTTGGTTTTTGCTCCTTTGGCGGATGCGTATCGCAAACAGGGAGCATTTAAAAAGGCTATTCAGATTTGTGAGTCAGGGATTAAAAAGCATGCAGAGTATGCTCCAGGTTATGCGGTTTTAGGTCGCACTTATTTTGATCTTAAAAAATATAAAAAGGCTATGGAATATTTTGAAAAGGCTTTGGATTTAGAGCCTGGGCATTTGCTTTCGCTTCGTTATCTTAGTGAGTTGTATATTAAATTTAAGGATGTGAAGAAGGCTTTATGTGTTTATGAAATGTTGTTGCTTTATAATCCGAAGGATGTGCAGATACAAAATATTGTAAATAAAATTCATTCTGCTCATTTGAATGATTACGATTATTTTTCTGAAAAGCCTTTGGAAAAGGTGGCAGAGGATTTGTCTAGGGTGGAGTTGAATCAACAGCCGGCTATTCGACCATTAAAGTGTGGAGGGGAAGTTGAGCCTTCAAAAAAAGATTTATTGGATGAGATGTTGGCTCCGGCTCCCCGTACTTCTCAGCAGGAGCGTTTTTCCAAAGGCAAAGCTGAAAGGGATCGAAAGTTGAGGGTATTAACAGATTTGATGAATCGTCTTAATTAATGAGGTGTTTGGATGCATGGTACGAGTGATTTTAAAAAGGGTTTGAAGATTTTGGTGAAGGATCAGCCTTGTGTAATTATTGATTTTCAGCATGTGAAGCCGGGGAAGGGGAATCAGTTTACACGCACTAAATTGAAAAATTTGCTTACTGGCTCTAATTTGGATTTGACTGTGCGGTCGGGGGAAAAGTTTAAGATTCCGAATATTACTTATAAGGATATGTCTTTTTTGTATAGGGAGGGGGATCTTTTTCATTTTATGGATGTTTCCAATTACGAGCAGGTGTCTGTTCATCGGGATATTGTGGATTATGCTGTTCATTTTTTAAAAGCGGATATGCAGGTTTCGGTTTGTTTGTATAATGAGAATGTGATTAGTATTGAGCTTCCGAAGTCGGTGGTGTTGAAGGTGAAGAAAACGGATCCTGGGTTTAAAGGGAATACGGTTTCGAATACTTTTAAGCCGGCGGAGTTGGAGACGGGTTTTTCTATTCAGGTGCCTTTGCATATTAATGAAGGGGATGAATTGAAGGTGAATACGAGTGATGGTTCTTATGTGGAGAGGGTAAAGCAGGGGTGAAGCAGGCTTCGTCTTAAAAAGTGTGGGTGGCGTGGCCGAGTGGTTAGGCAGTGGACTGCAAATCCACGTACATCGGTTCAACTCCGGTCGCCACCTCAAATTCTGTCACGATCCAATAAAAAAAGAGAGGGCTGTAGGCCCTCTCTTTTTTTTATCCGGGCAGAATTTGACTGAATGTACGAAGTCATCCTCGTAAAAACAATTGGATTCCTGCCTTCGCAGGAATGACGTTCTTCTGTCATCCCCGCAGAAACACATCATCCCCGTAAAAACACGTCATCCCCGCGAAGGCGGGGATCCAGAAAATATAATCATAAATGTTTGTTTCTATACTGATTATGACCAGCACAAAGCAGTCTGAGATTATTCAGCTTAGAACTTCCACCTAAAGAATAGGGATGAATATGATCTATTTGAAGTAAATGTTTTGAGCCGCATTTTCTCTTGGTTTCAGGGCAAATATAACTGCACTCTCCATGATCTCTTGTCCAAATGAAGCGTCTGATTCCAGCTGGGATATATCTGGATTGTTTGTTAAAAGGAATATCTGTATTTTCATAATTTGGTGGATGCTTTATTTTTGTTTGAATACTCTTATCTTTAAAAATAAATTGTTTTGAAGTAGCTGTGTTCTTCATTTCTGATTGCTTGTTATTCTTAACTTGAACTTTTTGAACAGATGGATTTTTCTTGATTTGATCAGTTTGGTTGGATTTTTCCTTCTTTTTGAGCTTTTGTCTTGGATCATATTTCTTTAGTCCTAATTCTGTAAGTAAAGTAAATAATTCACTATAGGACATATTGGGATTTTTATGTGAGAGAAGGTGTTTTAATTTTTCAATATTTTCATAAGCATTTTTGTTTAGGGTAAATTTAATCTCTATTTGATCTTTCAGATAACGAATATTTTCTTTTGATTGATACAATTCTGGATTTATCTCACAAAGCAGTTTTTCAGTTTGACGACTGGACTTACCTTCAATTTTCTTTAACAAATCCAGTTTTTGATTATGGTTTAATTTATAAATTTTTATGCTCTCTTTTGATTCAGGCTTAACACACTTGGTTGCCAGTGCCGAAGAAGAATCACTACTTTCTGATTCTACTTTGTTGGTTTTCTCTTCTGACTCAGACTTAACGCACTTGGTTGCCGGCGCCGAAGTAAATTCACTGCTTTGTAACTCTAATAGGCTTGTTTGATAGTCCTGTTGTTTAGTGTTTTTTAAATTTAAGTCAGATTGGTGTTTTCTAACTTTCTTATTTTGCTTTTCAAAGAAAGTTTGAAGTTGTGAGACTGTAGTTAAGTTAAGGTCTCCTGTTTTAATTTTAACAGTTGTTTCTGGCATCTCGCGGCAAAGTTTCATTGCTTTAATCCTTCGATAGGCTGAACTGTGGCTATATCCCAGCTCTTTAACTGTATAGTCAAATAAACTGGAAAAACCTCTTTTAAGGTGAAGTTTTCTATATTCTATTTCAGATAAATGCCTAATAACTTGAATAGTTATATTTCTTTCTTTTTGAGCTAAGAGTTTAGTTTGAGAAAGTAGTTTTTGATCACTTAAACTTTTAAACTCCAAGTGAGAGTTTTTTACATTTGTTTTTTTACTTTGAATACTATCTTCTGTTTTATTACTTAACATTTTATCTCCTTTTGTTAATTTAAAATCACTATATCATGGGTTTTTAAAATGAAATTTCAGCAACAGCAGAGATGAGTTTTAAAGTGCTTGTTATTAAAGAAGTAAAGCTTATAGAACGATTATCTTTATTTAAAATAAAAAAAGAGATTCGAAAGTATTTAGAAATAAGTATATGAGCAAATAAAAGAGACAAAAATCTGGTCAAGTTTTTTTATAAAAAATTATTTTGTTATTGCGATATATAAACTGGATTCCTGCCTTCGCAGGAATGACGTACTCGCAGGAATGACGTACTCGCAGGAATGACGTACTTGCAGGAATGACGTACTCGCAGGAATGACGTACTTGTAGGAATGACGTACTCGCAGGAATGACGTACTTCAGGAATGACGTATACCAAGAATGACATGCACTTTGTTATCTCTGTAACAACAAGGAATCCCCGCGAAGGCGGGAATCCATCTGAGTGTACTGTGATTGGATGCATAGATAATAATGAAAATTTTTCACGTTTACAAATTTTGTTGAAGCTTTTTATCCTTATCCAGAAAGCAATTTAAGATTTTTTAAGTAATAGGAGATGTTATGTGGTTGTAATATAGAGACATCTAAAATAGAGTGCTTTACTTAAGGGTTGAAGTGATTTGTATAAAGAAGGGGGGCTCTTGGTGGTCTCTCTTATTTTTAAGAAATGAGGAGAGTAAGATGAGAAGTATTCTGGTCGTAATTGCTTTATATTTCGGATGCGCCTTTGGTATTTATGTTGATAACAATCGTATAACTTTCGTTTCTGTTGTTGCAGAGGCTCAGGGAGGAAATCTGCTATTTGAAGATGAAGATTTTACAATAAGTTTCAATCCAGATAAATTTTCTTCTGCTTTAATAAACGAGTTGAATGGTATTTTCACAGAAGTTCATAGTGTGGAAGAATATGAGCGGGATGAAGAAGGCAGTTCTTCACCAATAGAAATACATTTCCAGGTGGTCACAGAGGGATTTGAAGATCATATACATTGTGAATTGCGTGTTGTTAACGCTGAAACTGTTGTATTTTTCCCTTGTTGGGGCAATGTAGTTACCTTTGCGAGTCCTGTAGTTCTTCAACTTAGGGATGTAGGAGTACTTGTACGGGATGCATCTAAATCATTAAGCATATAAAATGTTATTTGATAGAAGGGTGCTTTAAAAGTATTTTCTTTTATGTGTAAAACATAGTAAAATATCAAAAGTATGGCTCAAAACCTTAAATTATTGGTGTTGCTGGCAGGGATTGCCGGGGCTGTCTTTTTCTTTTGGCCGGAAAACGACGAAGAATATTTAAAAAAAACAACATTAAAAATGATTGATTTATTGGTTGCTCCTCTAGAGTCTTCCAATATGGCGTCTGTAGTGGGTCGGGTGCGTCAGGTGACTGAACCCATGCACTTTTCAGTAAAGTTTGAAATTTCTCAAAATGATCGAGTTATTTTTAAACGAGAATCTGCTTCTTCTATACGTTCCATGGTGGGTTCTTATTTTGGGGCTAAAGAAAGACTAACGTTAGACTCTGTCAAAGAAGAAAATTTAACTGCTCAGGTTTTAAAAGAAAGTAATGATAAGAAAACAGGGGATGTTTCTTTTTTAATTACTGGTCAGGCAGGGAATTCCAGTATGAGTTGTCAGGTTCAGATGGACTGGAAATATGAAAAAAAGGAATGGAGAATTTATTACATTAAAGCTTCTGAATGTCAGGGAGTTAATGTTGATTTTCCTTATTAGAAAAACTTATACACATCCTGACGATGTCCTACCCGGATAATTTCAATAATAAGCTGTCTGTTTTGGATAAAATAAATGATTCTATAGTGCCCCAATCTTACTCTGTAATGATTTTTCGTATTTTGAATTTTTCTTGTATTGAGAATTTCACTTAGAGGATTAATCTGAAGTATTTCTAATACGTCATTAATTTTCTGTTTATATTGTTTTGGTAATTTTTTATATTCTTTGAAAGCCGATTTTTTGAAAACAATTACCCATTTCTTACGAGCCATTCTTTTTCCATTTGATGACTTCTTCATCTTGCCTTTGTGCAATAATTATCTTATCCATCTCATCTTCCAGGAAATTAATCAAAGCGGTATCCACGGCATGGTTGATTTTCAATCCTCGGGCTTTGCAAAATTGTTCCAATACTTTTATTGTTTTTTTATTTAAAGTAGTGGAAAAAGGCGCTTGTTCTTTTATTTTCATGATTTTTCTTTTATAAAAAAGAATAATTTATTTGTCAATAATAAATTATATGAGTACATAAAATAAAAATTTTGTGGTGTTGTAAAAGGCATAAATATTTGAATAGATTTGAGATGTGTTTTTTGAAAGACTGATGCTATGGTTTTTACTTAATGTTCTGTAGGTCTTTGTAAATCTGTTCGCATTGTGGTTGGTGGGGTTTTTGAGTAAAGGTTCAGGATAAAAGTCCTGACAACTTTTTAAACAGTTTTTGAAAAAATATTTTTTTATTCCAATAAAAAAAAGACTGTTTGATCTATTATAAATATGGAAGTTTTCCTAGTGAATTTTAGAGTAAATTAGGTTTTAATAATAAGATGAAATGGATTTCATTTTTTTTATTCTTTTGCTGGTTTGTTCATGCAGAGAACTTGGGTATTGCACCTTTCGATCCTGACTATGAGAGCAGGTTTTATTCCATATATCAAAACTACCACAGTCAACAGATGTCCATAAGTGAATGGGAAACTTTGATTAATCAAAAAAATGTCAATACATACACCATGCAACAGGGAGACAACTTATGGGATATCAGCCGTATGCTTTTCGGCAATTCCAATCATTGGCCTAAACTGTGGTCTGTCAATGCAGACCTTTCAAACCCGCATCGGGTTGCTGTTGGTTATCAAGTTCAGGTCATTATGGGAAGTGAAGGACAGGTGCCAAGAGCTGTGATCAATGGTCAAACTGTAAATCAAGGAATTTCCTCTCCTGGAGCTGGGGGGACTACCAGTTTACTTCAACGGCAAAGTGGTGCGGCATTGACTGGCAACACTGCTTTAACTGCAGAGTATACAGAAAGTAGCGGCAACTGTGTCACAGATCTGGGGCTTATTTTGCATAAATCAGGATCCACCAGTGTATATGATAGTGAAGTTAAGTGTAAAGTTATGAAAAGAAGATTATCAGAGCGTAAGGTAAAGGATGTAGATCGATTAAATAGTTATTATCTTGCACAAAAGGAAGAGGATGGAGAAATAGGTATGAAGCCTTTTATTCCTCCTGGAAAACTGGGTGTTATTCCTGATAGTTTACCTCCTATTAAACTTACTCCTGAACAAGGAATTGATATTGTAGGGCTTGGGAGAGATTTATCAACATCTCAGAAAAATGTGGTGGTGAACTATCAGGTAGATAGTGATGATATTGATATTATTGGAAATGTTTTTGATGTGCCGGATGGCGTATCTGTTCCGACCTCTGAAATTATTGCTGAATTGGATGTTCCGGCAAATGTGGGAGATATATTTAGTGTCATTCATCCTCTTCGTAAGGTGAGAACTCCATCCATTTTTATTCCAGGCCCTGTTGGTCATGAGGTTATTTTTCAAGGCCGGGTTAGGGTAACAGGCGCCGTTCCTAATAGAGAAGGGCTTTATTTTATTGAAGTCGTAAATATGTATAATGATATAAATACAGACTCGAAGCTTATTAGAGAGGCCCCTTCTGTTTTTGATTTACAGGGCGTTCGATCTGGACAAGTGAGAGCACAAGTCACTGCTATTCCTGCAGATCAATCTGTTATTGCTCTAACGGTTCATTCTTTTATTTATATCAATAGGGGCAGAAACGATAATGTCAATGTGGGAGATATATTTAGTATTCAGGCCAATCCTAGATTTCACGAGCGTACTTTTGGAAAATCATTAGGTCGTGTAATTATTGTTCATACATCAGGAGATTTTTCAACAGGATTTGTAACACACTTAAGAGAAGTGGCTTACCCTGGAGATTATTTAGATCCTTTAGAATCCACAGGCTATGTTCCTGATGCAGAGGTGGATGATGTGTATCCAGAGGATAAGTCATCTGCTGGCTATGATGATGAAGAAGCAGAGTTTGCGGGCGGGGAGCTTGAAGGATATGAAGAAGAGGATGGAGAGCCGACTGAAGATGAATTTAAAGAATATGAAGAGGAGGGCGAAGAACCGGCTGAAGAAGAATTTGGCAGTGATGAGAGTGTAGGGTTTGATGAAGAGCCTGTTTCAGAAAGTATTGAGGAAGCAAGTGATGCAGACAGCGAATCTATTTTGGATGAAGAGCCGGCAACAGATGATTTTGAATCTGCTGTAGATGATGGAGAAGAGCCTGTTATTGAGGAAGAAATACCATCAAACTCGTCAGTGGGTGAAGAAGAAAGCTTTTTAGATGATTTTGAAGATGAAGAGCTGGAATGGGCCGAAGAATAACAAAAGAAATTTCTCTTTTCATCCGATAACTCATAGTATGAAGATTCTTATTTTAGATGATGATGAATTGACTCTTAAATGGCTTAAAGATCTCTTTATTCGTTTAGGCGCTACAGAGGTGCATACTGTTCAGGATGTTGAAGATTTTCAGTTTCAATTATCTTTAAAAAATTTTGATCTTTGTGTTTTGGATGTTTTGCTCCCTGGAAGCAGTAATGGGGTAGAGATCGTTGAAAGGTGCGGTATTGACACCTCTCGAACAGCTATTTGGTTTGTCAGTGGTGTTGTAAATGAGAATAGTTTTCCGGACTCTATACGTTCTAAGATGAGTTTATTTTTGAGCAAACCTATTAATGAGTCTTTAGTCATCTCAGAGTTTAAAAAGTTAGGAGAAAAAGAAAAAAAATCTGAAGGGTTTCTTTCTTCTTTTTATGAAGAAAAGCATTCTGCAGGTGATGTATTAAAAATATTAAAAGAGCAAAAGTTTATAACAGATCATCAGTTGGCTGTTCTTTACTCTCTATGTGCTTTGTCTCGTTTTTCCGGAAATGTTCTTTTGAAAAATAAACAAACATCTGCAACTTTGTTTTTCTCTGAAGGAAGTTTGATTCGTATTGTGTCCCCTCATAGGAAGTCTTATTTAGGAGTGCTCATGGCGGCTTATGGTTTTGCTTCAGCTCAAGATATTAAGAAAGTTCTTCAAAGTTCTAAGCCGGGGTTGACTGGGGAAAAACTGATTAGATACGGTTTTATCAGTCCTCATTCTCTTGACTTTATTCTTAAAGAGCAAACTAAAATCAGGTTAAGTGAGTTGATTCAAAAAGATATTTCTTACTCTATTGAGGTTCAAAAACTTAGTTTAAATACAATGTCAGAATCTTTTAATTTCAGTGATATGGGAGTCATGCTGGCGGAAACCTTATGGTCTAAAGTCTCTGCAGAGTGGATTCATGACTTTTTTGAATTAAAGGGATTTGAGCTGGTTCACCGGTCTGAAGTAACAAAGGCGGGTAAAGAAGAGGATCAAACAGGGTGGATCAAAAAATCTAAAGATATTATGTCTCTTATTCGAGATGGAGATCCTGTTTCTCGTATTGTAAACAGTGCTGTCAATACCTTGTCTCTTAAAAAAGAAGAAGTGCAGTTTTGTTTGTATTATATGTTGATTACAAAGTGGATTTATTTAAAGAAAAATTTTAATGAAGAACATAGTGTTAAACATATTGAAGAAAAGCTGATTGATTTTCAAAGAAGAATGAAGGTTCAAAATTACTATGAGTTATTAAATCTGCATACTAATGATTCTGTAAATAAAATTAAAGAACGAATTGTGGAGGTTTTGAGTCTCTTTCATCCGGACCAATACCAGGGGAGAATTTCTGAACTGGTGGCGCAACAGTGTCATGAAGTGATTTTGCATATCAATAAAATCAAACAGATCTTGATGGATGATCATAAGAGGGAAGAGTATATTAAAGGAATTGAGTCAGGCTTTCAGGAAGATGTCGTGGAAGGGCTTGTACAGTTTAGCAAGGCTAAAAGTTTTATACAAAAAAAGGAGTTTCCAAAAGCTTTATCTGTGTTGGAGCCTTTGCAAAACCAGAAAGGCTCTCCTCCTGTCATTCATCTTTATTATTGTTGGATGTATATGAAGGTTTCTGACAGCTTTAAAAGTAGTGAGGATAAAGATAGAATTTTATATCAGATAGAGCGAACTAGTGTGGAAGATAAATATTCGTATCTTTATTATTACTGTAAGGCACTTTTTATGATGAAAAAAGGGGAGTCTCATCTTGCAAGACAATTGTTGAAGAGATGTTTAAATTTAGAACCAGAGTTTATTCATGCTAAAATTGATTTGGTGGAAGTGGAGCAGTCTTTAAAACAGGGTGGATTTTTCAAAAATTTGTTCAAAGCAAGTTAACTAGGGGCAAGTTTGTAGAGTTGTCTGCACTCTGATGAAATAAAGTTTGAGCTTGATATAAGGTTTCTAAGTCTTGATCATCTCGAATCATAAGAGTTCCTTCATTGATAAGTTTTAAATTTCCTGCAAAAAGAGGATTCATGACAGGTCCGGGAAGAGTGCATAAAGTGACTCCCAAGTGCCCTGCTTTTTGAGCTGTCATCATAGAGCCACTTCTTTTTTCTGCCTGTAATATAAAAACCAAGTGGGACATTTTAGACATAATGGTATTTCTGTAATGGAAAAAAGACTTTTGAATTTGAAATTCAGGTGGAAAAGGACTGAGGAAAGCTCCCCCTGTGTGTAAGATAGGTTTTTCCCATGCTTTGAGATTTGCAGGATAGATGTTGGAGAGGCCGCAGGGTAGAAAACAAACTGTGGGTGTTTGAGATCGTATAGCCAGGGCGTGCCCTTTTTGATCCACTCCTCTAGCTCCGCCACTGAGCAGACATAATGGGTATTTTTTTAAGAACACACTTAAAAAGTGATCCATCCATTGACAGGTGGAGGGGTGAATTTTTCTGCTTCCCACAACACAAAACTGAAAGTGTTTCAGCCAGGCTGGAGCGCCTCTATAGCTGAGCAATACAGGTGAGTTTTTATAATAGTATAAAAGGGGAGGGTAATCTTGTTGTCCGGGCCATGTGAGTTGAATCTTTTGCCTTTCACATACTTTTATGTGCTTTTCCGCCTGTTTCCACCAGCCTTTGTTTTCTAATAAATATTGTCTAGTGGAGGGGGTGCTGGAAAAGGAGTACAAATCTTCAGGGGACTGAATTGTTTCATATTGTTTGTTGAGCTGTTGAAAATCATCAATTAAGACTGTTTGTTTTTGCCAGCTCAAAAGAGCAAAATACTTCTTCCATTCCATATACAGTCATCTGCAACTTTTGTGCCTGCTGATATTTTAAAAATGACTGAGAAAATATGCTGTTTTTTTCTTAAATGACCAAAAATGGTCACTAACTGAGTCAAAATGGTCTGTATATAATAGAAGCCCCAAATGCCTGAATTTTTTTAGAGGATACGGCTTTCAGAATTAATAAGGCACATAACCCATGCACACATAGTAGTTATGTGTACAAACACTTGGGTGGTAAGCATTCCAAAGACATATTTGGTGCTGATACGCACATGCTCCAAATAGACGTGCTTGAGCGTTAAACCACATAGGAAGCGCAGGGGTGAATATGTTCATGGGATAGGGGCCATTATAGACAGTTCGGCACCCATAATAATAATCACAAACAGTTTGATAATAGCCGGGAGTGTAAGCAGGTAGCCACCCAAAAGCATGGGGTGAAGTAAATAAAGCTATTATAAAAATCCATTTTTTCATTTTAACTCTCTTACCTAGTTTTGAGGCCACTTTAGCAGAATTGAAGAATAAAATCTAATTTTTCTTGTCAGAATGTAATAATTTCACACTGCTGGCTTGAAAATTATAGGATTTTTATGGGTTTTACTCTTTGTTTTTGTTGATTTTCAGCACAATGAACTAACATTAATAATAGAGTAATAGGTATTGTTGTTTTTTTCATTTTATTTCTCTTTTCAATATTTTATATTTAAATCTATAAGTGGTTTGCACATAAAAAAGGCAAACATTTTAATGTTTGCCTTTTTATTTAAAGTTGTAAATTTAAATTACTCTTGTGCTTCTTCTTAGAGTGGTGAAATAGTGAAATACTCCAGTCCGCCGCATTCAGCTAGAAGTGTATTAAAGTCTGGGAGCTGATCTGTTGCTCTTTTTAGGTTTTCACTGTTAAGAGTATCATCCTCACGGTTTCGATTTATTCTTTTAAAGGTGGTAGAACCAATGTTGAAGTCGCAATTTTCACTAGAGATTTGAATATCAAGCAGGCTGTGAGCAAGTGTGTCACTGTAAAATGCATTTCCTTCTGTTCTACTGCTGACAATTCTATCAGCACTCAAAACAGTTATGCCATTTGCTTTTGTTGTCGCTGAAAGGTTTTCATATAGTGTACAGAGCAAGTCGTTGTCTGCTCCATTGACTTTAACTAAAGCAGAGTTTCCTTGAAAGGCAATTGAAACAACTAAGTTTTGATCAAAACTCAGAAAATTCCATCGGATATCACCTGTCCCGGAATATGCGCCGGCAATGCAAGTTGTATCTATAGTTTGAGGTGGTGTTATCTCTTGGAGTGGGGCTGTATTTTGGGGTGGAGGAGTGCCTTCTTGGGGTGAAGATACATCCGGCTGTGTACCTTGATTTTGAGATACTGGTTGTCCTTGTTGTTGATTTTCAGCTGTTGGATCACCTTTTTTGTCAGGAGCAGAAGGGTCAGAAGAGGGGGGTTCATTACAATGAACTAACACTAATAATAGAGTAAGAAGTATTGTTGTTTTTTTCATCTTGTTTCTCCTTTTTTATATTTTAACAGGGTATATTAAATATTAATTTGCAATCAACACTTTTCATCAGGTTTTCATTTATTTTTGTTTTCAATGTTTTATATTTAAATTTATCAGTGGTTTACACATAAAAAAGGCAAACATTTTAATGTTTGCCTTTTTATTTAATGTTGTAAATTTAAATTATGCTTGTGCTTCTTCAGCAGTTTCTTCTTCAACTTCCTCTTCTTCCTCTTCTTGAGGCAGTGGGATGTTAAAAGCTTCTGGTCCGCCGCACTCAGCTAGAAGTGTATTAAAGTCTGCTTGTTGATCTGCTACTCTTTCTAGATTTGCACTGTTAAGAGTATCGTTTTCATCATTATCACGTTCAAGATCAATGCTACCAATGTTGAAGTTGCAATTTTCATCAGAGACAGAAACTTGAATATCAAGAAGGCTGTCAGCAAGTGTGTCACTGTAAAATGCATTTCCTTCTGTTCTACTGCTGAGGATTTGAACGGCACCCAAAACACTTGAACCATCTTCTTCATTTTCTGTCACTTCAAGTCCTGCATATTGTGTACAAAGTAAATCTCCATCGTCTCCTTGTACTTTAACTAAAGCAGAGTCCCCTTGGAAAGCTACTGAAACAACTAAATCTTGATCAATCGGCACAGAATTCCATCGGATGTCGCCTTCTCCTTGATAGACTCCGGCAACGCAGTCATTACCCGCTAAGTCTACTGCCACTCCTTCTCCTGGAGCTTGATCTCCTCCACAATGACTTAGGAAAAATACTGAAGCCATTAATGCTAATACAGTCCGTACATTCTTCATCTTTTTAACCCTCCTACAAGTTAATCAAAAACTAAAACATTAGTTCACCTGAACTATCAATTTTTAAGGTTATGCCCTATTTTTTTTTATCAGACAAGTAATTATTTTTAAAATTGTCTAATAAATAAAATAACATTTTAAAGATGGCTCCTTTGTTAAATCCAATATGTTTTTTATTGGCATAAACCGTTTTGTCCTATTTCAAACCCACAAAACTGGCATAATGAGTCAAAGTCGTGTGTAATATTTTCATTGATTTTGTCTTCAACATCCAGGCTTATCGATTCACTGCCGTGGTTTCCGTAAAACTCCAGTGTGAACTCAAGTGGCTCATAAGTATTTATTTCTATTGTGTTTTTTACATTATTTATATCTACAATGCCGCCCTCATTAGCTGTATATTGTTGAGCTGATATGGCTTTTAAAGCGGCTTTTTCAGGTGTTTCTGTGTCGGAACTTTCTTCTTTTTGTAACTCAAAGCTGGATTGAATGGCACAAAATTTGCCGCCGGGGTCTTCAGTGGAAGAAACAACTTCTATAAGAAGCTGTTCAACATGCATTCTTGGATTTTGTACCAGATTCAGTGAGACAGGGACATTAGCATAGAATATTGTCCAAAAAGTTTGAAAGCTGGTCCATTTTTGATACACATCCAGATCGAATTGATAAGAGCCGTGCAGTTGATTCAATATATATTGTATTTCTGTTATGACAGGTTTTTCTTCTTCAGGCGGGAGTGGGGGTTCTTCTTCAAGGGCGTTTTGTTGCACTGGATTTTCTACTACTGCAGGGGTGTTGGCAATAGGTATTTCCGGAGTGCTTGTAGAATCATCAGGTTCCGGATTGTCCGCTTGGTTTTTATTTTGATTTGTTTGAGCAGGGTTTTTATTTTCCTCTTGAGGAGCACACGCCACTATAAACAGTATCAATGTATAAGATAAAATGTGCATACCTTTGCCCTTTGTGTTTGAAGAAATAAAGTTTGAACTATTAGATAATTCGTACCTTGTGAATCATTAAAATGCTTTATATCTATTTTAATGCAGTGTACTAATATGTCAATTCTTACACAACATATTTTTGTCTGTTGTTTATTTTATGAGTAAAAACAATAAGTTAGATATAGTTAAGCCTTCAAAAATCTTATATTTAGATTTGTAAAAGCCTTTGTGCCGGGGTGTTGAGAGCTGTTTTTGAAGAGATATAAATAATGATACAGGATAACAGCCAGGTGATTGTGATTGAAATAAATGGAATAATTGAGATTTGCCAGTTTGTTTCAAATAAAAAGATGGAGACCAAGTAGGAAGCTGTCAGGGAGCCAATCAACCCCACCAAATGAGCCGTTAAAGCAATAAGCCCAAATTGGTAAAGGAATAATTTCTTTATATCAATAAATCTGGCTCCTAATATTTTTAAAAGTCCAATATCTCTAATTCGACTGTGCACCTGATGAGAAATGATGGAATAAAGAACGGCTAATGAAGCCAATAAACAAAGAGCAGTCATCATCTTTAGAGCCAGTACAATATTTTGAGCTAAGCTCAAAAATTTCTTTGTGAGCCGGGAAATGTCTATAGCAGACACATTAGGAAATTTTTGAGCTAGGATACTTTGTGTTTGTTGTTTTTCTTCTGGAGAAAGAGGCTGAAGGCTGGCCAGATAAGTTTTGGAAAAATTTTCTAAGACCCCTGGTTGGAATAGAATGAAAAAGTTGGGCTGAAAGGAAAGCCACTGCACTTCTCGAATGCTTTGAACGATCCCTTCCACTTCTTGTCCTTGTATTTCAAAGGTCAACTGATCTTTCATTTTCAGACCTAACCTTTTGGCAAAACGTCTCTCCAGTGAAATGTCAGGGATATTGGAAGATACACCTGAAGACCACATTTGACCTTCCACCACTTTTTCTGAGTGACTTAATTGAGTTTGATAAGAGAGGTTAAAACTGCGGTTTCTAAATTGCATTTCTCTAGTTCTTTCCCGGCTCCACTCGGCTTGACCGCTTCCTTTATGAAAAGTCTCTCCATTAACAGCAGTCAGTCGGGAGCGGATCATTGGAATCATTTTATCTATCTTTAAATTGTCAGAGATCCACTGTTTTTGATCTTCTTGAATGTCAAAGAGAAAAATCGAGGGCAGTGTTTGAGTGGGGTTGTATATTTCATCGGATAAGGTTTTTTCCATTTGAGGAACTACATTTAAAAGTAAAATACCTAAACTGAGCGATACAAAGCAAGAGAGTGAGCTGAAGGGGTGTCGGCCCAGGTCGCGAAGAGCCAGGCGCCATGAAAGAGATGAAGATTTGATATAAGAGCTTATTCGAAGAAAGAGCCACCCTAATCCTGTCAAGATGATGGCGGAGGCAACAAAGATGAGGGTAAAAAGACTGCCAATAAGAAAAGAATGAGACTGCCAAACAGCCATCCCCCATAAAATAAAAATACCTAAGATGTAAAAAACCAGGCTTAAAGGGTCGAATTTAAAATCCACTCTTTGGTTGAGCAGTAAAGATGTTTTAATTTTTCTAATCCTGGCTAAGATAGGCAGGGTGATGGAGACGGGGATTAAAACAGCAAATAAGCTGGATACAAACGTATGCCATTGAATTTGAATTTCAAAAGGCAGGATGTCTTTTGTAGCAATTTTTAAAATAGGAAGAAGAGCGGAAGAAAATATCATAGCCACTAAAAAACTGATAAGGCCTAAAATAATAATTTGAAAAAGATAGATAGAGAAGGTGTGTGTGCGCCGAAGGCCGAGGCTGATTAAAATAGCCATTTCCAAAATTTTCTTTTTAAAATAGGAGCGAAACAAAAACCCTATGCCGACACATGTAAGGATCAATGCGCATAAAGAGCAGAGAGATAAGAAGTCGTTGAGGTAACCCATGAGTCGGGTGAGGGTTTCACTATGGCTGATGTGAGTGTTTACAGTGATTGCTGGATCATTAATTTGTTTAAAAATATTTTGTTTGAGTGTGGATAAATCTTTGGTGCCTGGAATCTTATAAATATAAGAATAGAAAGCAATGCTTTGTGCACTTTTAATTAATTGAGTGTCATCTAAAGACTGATGTGGGATATAAATACGCGGGGCCAGGTTGTCTGTGACAGAATGGGAGGGGTCGTCTTCAATAATACCGGAGATTCGAAACTGGGTCTTTCCTACAGAAATAAAGTCTCCTATTTTATAGCCCAATTGTTCAATAATTTCGGGATACACCCAGGCTTCTTTTTCCCTTAGGACTTGATTTTCTTTTAATGAGCCATAGAAGGGGTAATTTTCTTGAATGGCTTTGATAAGAACCAACCTGCCTTTACCTTGGGAATTTGTAATCATGGAAAATGTTTGTGTGATTTTGGACTCTTTAATATTTGGCCCTCCAAGCTGGAAGACAGTGTTTTTGGCTTGATCCGGAATGGGTTTTCTGGAGGAGATGATGAGATCTGCGCCAAGCATGATTTTAGATCTGGACTTTATAGCTTGATCTATAGAGTTTTTAAAAACATCGAGTGTAATCCAACCGGTGAGTCCGATAGCTCCTGTCAGAACAAAGAGAAAAGCAAAGCGATTTTTTAATTCTTTGAATGTTAAAGAAAAAATCATAGGCGCCTTTTAAAAGGGTTGGATACAGCCATTTGAAATTTGCATTTTTTCATCACATCTGTTTGCAAGATCCATATTATGGGTGACTAAAATTAAGGTGGTTTCTTTTGCCAGAGCAAAAAGCGTGTCCATGGCTTTTTGTCCGGAAAGAGCATCCAGGTTACCGCTGGGTTCATCTGCCAAGAGCACACTTGGATGTGTAATGCTAGCTCTGGCAATAGCCACTCTCTGGCATTCTCCTCCACTCATTTGGCTTGGCAGGTGATTAAAGCGATGGTCCATGCCTACTTTAGCTAATTGTTCTTTGGCTTTTTGAAGATAATCTTTTTTGCGGGCAATTTCTAAAGGCAGACTGACGTTTTCCAGTGCAGTCAAATGGGGCATGAGGTGGTATTGTTGAAACACAATACCAATATGGCGTGCTCGAAATGTGACCAACTCTTCTTCATTCATCTTTGTAATATTATGATCTGCTATTTGTATATTTCCGGAATCGGGTTTTTCCAAGCCTGCCAATAAGGAGAGGAGGGTGGTCTTGCCGCTACCTGAAGGCCCCACAATGGCCAGGCTTTTGACGGAATCTACTTTGAAACTAATATTTTTTAGCACTTCTATGGTGCGAAAGGCTTGTTTAAAATTTTTTTGTATATTCTGGACTTGGATCATCTTTAAGTCTTTTAAAAAGTGAAATAGGTTTTGCGCCTCCAGATAAGTTTATCCGGGAGAGTATGGAGATGCTTTGGTTGAAGGTTTGTCATAATTTATAATTATAGATGTTTGGAAAAAATAATCAATTGATTATTTTATTTCATTGGGTGTAGTGTTTTTATAAATGGCGGTCGTAGTTCAATGGTAGAGCGCCAGATTGTGGTTCTGGTTGTTGCGGGTTCGAGTCCCGTCGATCGCCCGTTAAAAAATAAGAGGGTTGTAAGCCCTCTTATTTTTTATCTGTGAAGGGACTCGAAGTGAAGGTACGACTTGTGTTGAATGCGGAAGCGTTGAACACAAGGCAGAAAATCTGGATGATTTTCTGAGTACCTGAAGGGAGCCTACGCAAGTTGTGAGCGTGATGCGAACAACTGTAGTGGGCGAGTCCCGTCGATCGCCCGTTAAAAAATAAGAGGGTTGTAAGCCCTCTTATTTTTTATCTGTGAAGGGACTCGAAGTGAAGGTACGACTTGTGTTGAATGCGGAAGCGTTGAACACAAGGCAGAAAATCTGGATGATTTTCTGAGTACCTGAAGGGAGCCTACGCAAGTTGTGAGCGTGATGCGAACAACTGTAGTGGGCGAGTCCCGTCGATCGCCCATTTTTCTTCTTTTGGAAGAAAAAGCGAAAAGGCTTGTATGTTTGTTCAAATAGAAGTGAAAAGATCTAGTGGAAGAAAACAAGATTTAATTGATATTCAGGCTTTGGAACAGCTCGATGAAATTTAAGTGTGTCCAAACATTTTCTTTGGAGTATTTACAAAATTGCCGAAGGATGACTCCTTATGAGATTCTCCAATTTTTAGATGACTTTCATCAGCTTCATACAAGTTCTTCTTTGAATCTGATTTCTGAGGAATCGCAAAAAGGTGTGAACCCTATTCGTGAATCATACAATGGTAAGGTGATAGAAAATAGATCTAAATGACCTATATTGTTTGACAATCAAGTTGATACCTATATATACGATTTAAATTGTTTTCCAAAAACGATTTGTAAAGCACCACCCTTATATTTTTGAGTAAGGAGAAAATTATGGAATCACAACATGGGACATGGTCCAACCGGTTGGCTTTTATTTTTGCGGCTACGGGTTCTGCTGTAGGCTTAGGTAATATATGGAAGTTCCCTTATATGACAGGTGAAAACGGAGGGGGAGCTTTTGTAATCATCTATCTTTTATGTATTGCGTGTATTGGTATTCCTATTATGATTGCTGAAGTTATGCTGGGTCGTATGGGACGTCAAAGCCCTATTAACACAATGCTTTCCCTCAGCAAAACATATGGAAGATCATCTGCATGGTCTTCTATTGGCTGGATGGGTGTAGCGGCTGGTTTTATTATTTTATCCTATTATGCAGTTATTGCCGGATGGATTCTGCATTATATGTTTCTGATTGCTCAAGGTCATTTTACAGGGGCGGACGGTGAGTTTGTCAGCAACACATTCTCCGATTTTACTGCTGATGTTTCTTTAATGATGTTTTGGTTTACTTTATTTATGATCATTACTGTGACTATCATTTCCCGTGGGGTGAAGCGTGGGTTAGAGCTTTTTGTTAAATGGGCTATGCCATTATTATTTTTATTAATGTTTGTTCTGCTTGGCTATTCTATGGTGTCTGGGGACTTTGCAAGAGGGGTGACTTTCTTATTTTCTTTTAACATTGCAGACTTAAGTTCTGAAGCTGTTCTATCTGCCATGGGACATGCCTTCTTTACTTTATCGATTGGTATGGGAGCAATTATGGCTTACGGCTCTTATCTGCCCAGAAAAGTTTCTATTGTATCTACAGTGGGTGTTATTGCTGTTCTTGATACGCTAGTTGCTCTTATTGCCGGATTGGCTATTTTTCCTATCGTATTTACAAATGGACTACAGCCGGATGCGGGGCCAGGTTTGTTGTTTCAAGCTATTCCTTTAGCTTTTGGAAATTTACCTGCTGGATCTTTGTTTGGAGCTTTGTTTTTCTTACTTGTGAGTTTTGCCGCTTTAACCTCTGCGATTTCTTTGGTGGAACCGGCTTTGGCCTTTTTTGTTGAAAAATATAAAATGAAGAGACTTTACGCCGCTATTATTATTGGTTTTACGTGTTGGGTTCTTGGGATAGGCACTGTATTTTCATTTAACATTTGGTCTGATTTTCATATTGTTCAGTCTATGACAATTTTTGACTTTGTAGATTCTGTTTCCCAGAAAATTTTATTGCCGTTTGGAGGATTTTTAATTGCTCTTTATGTGGCCTATAAAATGCCTGTACAAGCAGTAATAGAGAATTTGGATCTTGCAAAAAAACATACTCATGTGTGGAAAGCTCTTATTGGAGTCATAGCACCCTTGAGTATTGTCATTATATTTTTGCATTCACTAGGTGTGTTTAAACTCATCTTTTAGAGTGTAGGGTTTTTGTTCCAAAAATGTAATCTTGTTTGAGAACAAATTGTTAGAAATACCTTCTGTACTTTCTTTCGTATGACAGGGCAGATATGTGATATGTAAACACATAGGCATTCTGTGTTTATTTTGAATTTATCAAAATGATACAATTTTAAAGGTGTATTTTTGAGATATCCTCAATCGCTGTTTTAATTAAAGATATAAGTCTATTGAATTTTATTACGAAACGATAAAGGAGGTTTTGTGAAATTTATATTTATTCTTATGTTTGTATCTTTTTTTGCTTCAACAGTAAATGCCACTCCATTCTCATTCCTTGTTGGAGATTTGCAATCTCTTTTTTACTTTCCGTCCTGTACAGAGAGAGGGGGTATTAAATTAACAGAACCTTTTGACGGTCATTACTGTGCAGTTCTGTTGCGATGGCATGGTTTGTGATGAGGAGACGTTTTATGAGTGGGGTTCATATTCTTTGGCTTTTGCATCCAATGAAGGTTTTAGTGAAGATACAGAATATGAAATTAGAATCTGTGCTTATCATAAAAATAATTGTGAATTAAATGGAATTTGTGACAGAAAACAAATGGAATCTTGTGTGAAATTTTATTCTGATTCCCAATCAGGGTATGTCCAAGAAGCATTTGGAAAAGGGCCGATGCTTCAAGGTGCTGGTTACATTGCTGAATAATTTACAAAAACAAATATTCATTCACCTGCAAACATTTTTTATCTGTCCTCTAGGTGAGGAAAAATTTTAATTTCCTCTTGTATTTAAGTAGGTATAAGTTTAGGTTGTGTTGAATATACACAAATTGAAATGAACTGCGAAAAACTCCAAGAGGAAAACTGATGTCTTTTGAAGGTTCGGAAAAAAAATTCGAAATTATAATTAACCCTCAGTCTGAAAGTTTGCGAAAGTATTCTTTCTATCCCTCCTTGTTGAAGAAGGCCAAAACCAAAGTGGTCAATCAATTTTCAAACTCCCATTGTGACGCTTATATTCTCTCCGAATCCAGCTTGTTTGTATGGGAGCATAGACTGACGCTTATTACTTGCGGGAAAACCACTTTATCTTCGGCTGTGTTGTATTTGGTTAAACATCTCGATAAAGAGGCTATTCAGGCTTTGTTTTTTCAGAGAAAAAATGAGTTGTTTCCTCTCGGCCAAAAAACCAGTTTTGAATATGATGTTATTCAATTAAGAAAAAAGTTTGAGGGGAAGGCCTTAAGGTTTGGTCACTTGGATGAACATCACTTTTTTTTGTTTCACTTAGAGCAATCTTATTTGCCTCATCCTAAGGATCATACCATAGAAATTTTAATGTATGATATTCAAGGTGAATTAAATTCTCTTTTTAAGTCCTCAGCTCCAGCAGAACAGATTAGATCTGCGTTAAATTTAGAATCCAGTTTTCCAGGTTTTACTTTGCAGGATCATGCCTTCCAGCCGCAAGGGTATTCTCTAAATGCTTTGAGGGGAGAGGAGTATTACACTATTCATGTGACCCCGCAAGAACCTGGTTATTATGTGAGTTTTGAAACCAATATGGAAAACCCTTCGGAGGTTTTAAATAAAGTTATTCGTTTATTTCGTCCTTTACGGTTGGATGTGATTACGTTTTTTCCATTTTCTTATGGAGAAGATTTTCAATGTGAACTGGATGGCTTTGTTAAAAATGTTTTTAGCAAAAAGAGGTTGAACTGCGGCTTTGATGTTCAATTTTCAGCTTTTAGCAATATTAAATCTCAAGCCTCCTCTCCTTATACCTGGTAAGGGGCTTGACTGTGATTTTGAAAAAAAATAAAGTCATTTTACTATGAAAATATGGATTGCTTCAGATCATAGAGGGCTTGCTTTAAAAGAAAATTTAAAAAGTAAATTTCCTCAAAAAGATTGGCAGGATTTAGGTCCTTTTTCTTCAGCGCCTGTGGATTATCCTGATTATGCTGAAAAGTTATGTGAGCAAGTGAAAGATTTGGATCAGGGGGTTCTTGTGTGTGGTACAGGGCAGGGGATGGTTATTAAAGCTAATCGGTATAAACATATTCGTGCGGCTCTTTGTTGGAATGAGCAAAGTGTGTTGTTGGCTCGAAAACATAATAATGCCAATGTGCTTTGTCTGCCGGGGACTTTAATTTCATTTGATTTGTGTGAAAAAATTTTTAAAATTTTTAATGAGACAAGTTTTGAAGAAGGGCGTCACCTCAGGCGTATTCAAAAATTATGAGTTTAGAACAAAAAGATTCAATAATCTTCTCTGCTTTGCAGGAAGAGATGCAAAGGCAAAAGTTAGGCTTGGAGATGATTGCTTCAGAAAATTATGTGTCTTCTGAAGTGTTGGAAGCTCAGGGTTCTATTTTTACCAATAAGTATGCTGAAGGATATCCGGGAAAACGTTATTACGGAGGATGTACAAATGTGGATACTATTGAAAATGTTGGAAGAGATAGATTGAAAGAGCTTTTTTCCTGTGACCATGCAAATATTCAGCCTCATTCAGGCTCTTCTGCAAATATGGCTGTGTATTTTGCTGTTCTTAAACCTCAGGATACTATTTTAGGAATGGATTTGTCCCAAGGAGGGCATTTAACACATGGCTCGCCTGTCAATTTTAGTGGTTTTATTTTTCAATCCAAGTTTTATGGTGTGGATGAAAAAACAAATTTGATTGACTATAATAAATTGGAAGATTTAGCAAAACAGTATAAACCTAAATTATTGATTGCGGGTCACAGCGCTTATCCTCGCTTTTTGGATTTTGAAAAATTTAAAACTATAGCAGATCAAGTAGGCTGTCCATTAATGGTGGATATGGCTCACTTTAGCGGGCTGGTGGCTGGAGTTGTACATCCATCTCCTATTCCTTATGCGGATTTAGTGACTTCCACCACACATAAAACATTAAGAGGACCTCGTGGAGGATTTATTTTGTGTAAAAAAGAGTGGGCTAAGAAAGTGGACTCTAAAGTTTTCCCCGGGATGCAAGGGGGGCCTCTTCCCCATGTAATGATGGCTAAAGCTGTGGCATTTAAGGAAGCTTTGGAGCCTTCATATAAAATTTATGCTCAACAAATAGTTAAAAATGCGAAATATTTGTCAGAACAGCTGATTCAAAGAGGTTTTAATTTGGTGACAGGAGGAACAGATAATCACCTTATATTGATTAACCTCAATAATAAAAACTTGAATGGCAAAGAAGCTGAGGATATTTTGCATCAGGCGGGCATCACTGTTAATAAAAACACAGTTCCGGGAGAAACCAGATCTCCTTTTGTCACCAGTGGTATTCGTATTGGAACTCCTGCTTTAACCACAAGAGGGATGAAAGAAAAAGAAATGGGTAGAATTGCAGAGTGGATGAGTCAGGTTATTGAGAATCGAAACAATGAGAAAAAGATTTTGAACATTAAAGGTGAAGTCAAAAAGTTATGCAGTCAGTTTCCTTTATTCCATGTGGAAAAATAACTAATCAGGCTGTCTAGTTGAAACGGGAGCCGCGACATATAATGCACTCAGTTGCCGGCGCCGGAAAAAGTGTAGTTGGTGCGCCCTTCGTTTCAACTAGACAGCTTGGTTAACTAATTTTCTGTTTTCCACAAAAGTGAAGTTAATGTTTTTATGTTTCTATGCGGGCAATGTAGGGTAAATTTCTAAACTCCTCACGGTAGTCCAGCCCGTATCCAATAAGAAAAGGATCCCCCGAAATTTCAAATCCTACATAGTCCATTTTAACATTTTTTTGCATTTGATCCGGTTTGGCAATTAAAGTCACTGTTGTAATACTTTGAGGTTTTCTGGCTTTCAAATGAGAAAGCACACTATTTAAGGTAATTCCGCGATCTACGATATCTTCTATTAAAATTACATGTTTATCTTGAAGATCAACTTGCACATCCAAGCTGAGACGCACTTCCGTAGAAGGTTTATTTCTTAAGCCGTAACTGGATGCAGAATAAAAATCACATAAAATGTCTAAATCCATGGCGGATACTAAATCGCAGTAAAAACGAAAAGAGCCTTTTAACATTCCTATTGCAACCACTCTTTTGCCTTTAAAGGATTGTGTGAGCACTTGCGCAATTTCTTTTACACGCTTTTGAATTTGGTCTTGATCGTAAACGATAGATGTTTTTATATTTTCCATGGTGGAATAGAATATGAATCATAAGTCTGTATTGGTCAATGAAGTTTTAACGTACGGTCAAGAGAGTTATACTTGGGTGTTAGATGCGACGTTTGGAAGAGGAGGGCATAGTTTGGCTCTAAAAAGAAGATGGCCGCATTTGAAGATTATAGCTTTGGATCAGGATCATCAGGCTGTGGATTGGGGGAAAAAACATTGTCAACTTTCAGATGTATTTGTGTATCATTTAAACTTTCATAACTTTCATCAAAAACGAGAGGATTTTTTTCAAACACATTCTATTCAAAATGGATTTGACATGATTTTATTGGATCTGGGGCCAAGCTCTCCCCAATTGGATGAACCGGAAAGAGGTTTTAGTTTTTATAAAGACGGTCCTTTGGATATGAGGATGAATCAGGAGATTCAGCAAACAGCAGGAGATATTGTAAATCGATTTGCAGAAGAAGAGCTGATTCAAATATTTAAGGAACTAGGGGAGGTCAGAAATCCAAGGCCTGTTGTTCGGTCTATTTTAAGAGAAAGAAAAAAGAAAAAAATTGAATCTACTGTACAATTATCGCGTCTGATTGAAAAAACAGTGTCTTGGAGAAATAAGCACCCTGCGACACCTTATTTTCTGGCCTTAAGATTAAAAGTAAATAATGAATTAGAGGGGTTAAGAGAGTCTTTACCCTTTTTAATGCAGTCTTTACGGGATCAAGGCCGTATTTTTGTCATTACATTTCATTCTTTAGAAGCCCGCATTGTAAAACATATATTTAAACAATCTTGTTTGAAAAAAGAGGGTGTTTTAGTTAATAAGAAAGTGATTCAGCCTTGCAGGGAGGAAGTTTTGTCTAATCCAAGAAGTCGAAGCGCACAGTTGAGAATTTTTCAAAGGAGTTTAAATGTCTGATTCTCTTCGTCCTTTTTTTAGTATTATGATGATTATCGTCTCTTTGTTTTTAATAGTTTTTGTTAAAATGGAGGCTCGCCGCATTAATTACTCTATTCTCAGGCAAAGCCGTCAGCATCAAGTTTTGTCAGACAGATATTACAGAAATTTAATGAGCTATTTAACATTAACTCAGGGTTCAAGGCTTAATGATATTGCCCGCTCTCAACTGACTTTGGATCGAGCGCGTAAAGGTCAGGTGATTTTACTTGTTGGAGGAAAAATTGCCATTCCTCAATAGACTGCGTAAATTTGCCAGGAGACTGCCTAGTACTTCTGTTCAGTGGGATTCAGTTTTTTTTAGCAGAGCAGATAAAAATAAAAGAGTTTTTATTTTATGTGTATTAATGGCTCTATTTGCTTTGCTTCTTTGGTTTAAGGGGGCTCGGCTTCAGCTGTTTCCTGACGATCAAGTTATCAGAACAAAGAAAAATCTATTTGAAAAAGTAGTGACTATTAAACCCCGCCGGGGAATTATTTATGACCGTTATGGGAGAGAACTGGCATTATCTGTTTCTTCGCACTCTTTATTTGCAGACCCTTCTTTAATTAAAAATTCTTTTGAAACAGCGGACAAGCTGTCTCGGTTAATGAAAATTCCTCGAAGTAGAATTTTAAAAAAAATAAGAAATAAGAAGAGGCGTTTTGTGTGGATTAAAAGACATGTGTCGGACAAAGAAAAGGAAAGGGTTTTATCTTGGGACATTCATGGTTTGGGTTTTATTGAAGAGCCAAAAAGAGTTTACCCCAATGAAACTCTAATGTCTCAGGTTCTTGGTTTTACTGGTGCAGACGGCCGCGGCTTGGAGGGTCTTGAACTTTTTTATGATGAATTGTTGAGTGGTACAGAACAAAAAATTGTTACTCCAAGAGATGCCAGAGGGCGTCCTCTTTTTATTGACGGCGGAGTTTTTATAAATAAATCCAGAGGCTCGGATATTTATTTAACGATTGATAGTGATTTACAGTTTGTCTTAGAGCGTGAGTTGGACACAGCTATAAAGTCTTTTAAAGCACGTTCCGCTATGGGGCTTATTTTAAATGCACAAACTTCAGAAATTTTAGCATTGGCTCATTCTCCAAATTTTAATCCTAACAAACCCTTTCGTTACTCTTCTGAGGTGTACCGCAATCGTATTGCGGCGGACTCTTTTGAGCCGGGCAGTACGTTTAAAACATTTATTGCCGCTGTAGCTTTGAAGGAAAATATTTTGCCTCATACGATGTTTGATGGCGGTGATGGACAATTAAAAATTGGAAAGCACACTATTCGTGAAGCAGAGGCGGATCATAAGTATAAGAAAATTTCTGTTTCTAAAATGCTGGCAGTTTCTTCCAATGTGGGTGCGGCTGTTTTAGCTTTAAAGCTGACAGATCAAGTGCTTTATCCTTCTCTTACAGAAATGGGTTTTGGAGAAAAGTTGGAAGTGGATTTTCCTCTTGAAGGAAAAGGAGCTTTGCAGGAACTGCCTTGGAGGGATATTTTAACAGCCAATGTGGGTTTTGGTCAGGGAGTGTCTGCAACCCCTCTGCAAATGTCCGCAGTATATACAGCTATAGCCAATGGAGGTTTATTGAAAAAACCTTATATATTGCATTCCACTATTCATTTGGGGGGGCAAAAAAAAAAGGCAAAAGAATCTTCTGTGATAAGAAAGATTTTTACCAAAGAACAGTCTGAGCTTTTAACATTTATGCTGACTCAAGCGGTTTCCCAGGAAGGGACAGGCTTTCGTGCAAGAATAGAAGGTTTTTTAACAGCGGGAAAGACAGGTACAGCTCAAAAAACAGATCCTAAAAAAAGAGGGTATGCACAGGGTAAATATATTTCCAGCTTTATTGGGTTTGTGCCTGCAGATCATCCGCATTTTGTTATTTATATTGCTGTAGATGAACCTACTACAAAATTTTATGGTTCTACTGTTGCCGCACCTGTTTTTTCTGCGGTCGGCTCTTATGCGGTCAGGAGAGCGGGAATTCCACCGTCTTTTGTAGAGGAGCCTAATATTTTGACGTCTGCAGAGACTCCGGTAAAACCTGTAATCAACGAAAAAGTTTCCAAAGAAAAAACCCCTAACTTTGTCGGTTTGAGTTTAAGGGAAGCTTTTCAGACAGCAAATAAGTTTAATGTAAAATTAAAAGTTAAAGGCTCAGGTTTGGTGCGCTCTTCTATTCCTTTTTCTGGAGAGTCTTTACCTCAAGACAGGGTGGTTACAGTTATTCTTAATGATTTGCAGTAAAATATTATGAAAGAAAATATGTTTCAGCTGAAATCTTCATTTACTTTGGCGGGCTCTCAAGGGCCGGCAGTGGATTCTTTATGTTCTAATTTTGAAAAAAATAAAAATCATCAGGTGCTCTTAGGAGTCACGGGTTCCGGAAAAACTTTTAGCATTGCTCATGTGATACAGAGGATGAATATACCGGCTTTGGTGCTTGCTCCAAATAAAACTTTGGCCGCTCAGCTTTTTTCTGAATTTAAAGAGTTATTTCCAAAAAATGCTGTGGAGTATTTTGTGAGTTACTATGATTACTATCAGCCTGAAGCCTATATTCCGGTATCGGATACTTACATTGAAAAAGATTCTTCTATCAACGATCAGATTGACCGTATGAGGCACTCTGCGACTCACGCACTGATGAGCAGAAAAGATGTGATTATTGTCAGCAGTGTTTCCTGTATTTATGGATTGGGAAGCCCCTCTGACTATGAAGAACTGGCTGTTCATTTGTTTTTTAATCAACAAATTGATCGTGATGAGCTTTTGAAAAAACTAGTGGCTATTCAGTTTATGAGAAATGATGAAGATTTTCACCGGGGAGTATTCCGGGTCAGGGGAGATACAGTGGATGTATTTCCACCTCATGAAGATCAAAAAGCTTTTCGAATAGAGTTTTTTGGAGATTATATTGATCGTATGAGTTGTATAGATCCCATTACAGGGGAGACCCTGTTTGAATGTCAAAAAGTTTCTTTTTATCCGGTCAGCCATTATGTCAGCACTCAAGAAAAACATAAAAGAGCTTTAGTGGAGATTAAAAGAGAACTGACAGAGCATTTAAAAGTTTTAAGATCACAAAAGAAAGTTTTAGAAATGGATCGTCTGAAAAAAAGAACTTTATATGACTTGGAAATTATTCGTGAGATGGGAGTTTGTCCTGGTATAGAAAATTATTCCAGACATTTATCAGGTCGAAAAACCGGGGAGCCTCCTCCTACTTTATTGGAGTATTTTCCTGAGAAATTTCTAATGGTGATTGATGAGAGCCATATTACTGTTCCTCAAGTGGGAGGGATGTATGCGGGGGATCGAAGAAGAAAATCAACATTGGTGGAGTATGGGTTTCGACTGCCTTCTGCTTTGGACAACCGTCCTTTGAATTTTGGTGAATTTGAAAATTTTTTGGATCGTGTGGTTTACGTATCAGCCACTCCAGGTCCCTATGAATTGGAGAAAAGCGGTCAAACAGTGGTGGAGCAAATCATCCGCCCGACGGGATTACTGGATCCTGAAATTAAAATACGTCCTGTGCGCAATCAAGTGGATGATCTTTTGGCGGAAATTCAAAATCAAACTCAAAGGGGAAATCGTTGTCTAGTGACCACTTTGACAAAAAAAATGTCGGAAGACTTAACATCTTATTTCCAAAAATTAGGTGTGAAAGCCCGTTATTTGCATAGTGAGATTAAAACAATAGAAAGAACGTCTATTTTGAAGGATTTACGTTTAGGTGTTTTTGACGTGCTTGTAGGAATTAATTTATTGAGAGAGGGTTTGGATTTGCCGGAAGTGGGTTTGGTGGCAATTATGGATGCAGATAAAGAAGGTTTTCTTCGTTCGACACGTTCTTTAATTCAAACTATGGGGAGAGCCGCTAGAAACGTAGAGGGCCAGGTTATTCTTTATGCCAATCATGTGACCATGTCTATGCAGGAGGCGATAGATGAAACAAACAGAAGAAGAGAAATTCAGGAAAAATTTAATCAGGAAAATAATATTACACCTCGTACAGTTCAAAAATCTGTGCCGAAAGAATTGATGGAAATTTATGGTTTTGATAAAGAAAATCTTAAGAAAGGGGGAGAGGTAAAAACCAATTTTCCAAAAAGAATTGCTGATTTAAAAAAGCAAATGAAAGAGGCTTCAGACCGTTTGGACTTTGAAGAGGCTGTTCGTCTTCGTGATCAAATCAAAAGATATGAACTTCTGGATTTGACATCTAAATAAATTTATTGACTCATTAACGATTCACAGGACTTGTCTTGACGAAGTTGGCGGGTGTTTACATTCTCTTCCGGCGCCGGCAACTGAGTGCGTTATTTCAAAGATGGTAGAGAAAAGTAATAATTATATTTTTTGGTCCATTTATTGAAACCTCAAAGGCATGAATTTAGTTGTACCTGCAAGTCTTCGCTCAGCAGTTTCGGTTGGCATCTCACCACTTCACCCCTGCGAAGGCAGGGATTCAGTTTTGTTTGCGGGAATGAGATTTGTGAATAATGCCTCGGGGGAAACTTGCCTCCTGTGGTCGTTCGCAGTCACGCTCACTTCCTGCGTAGGCTCCCTTCGCTCACTCAGAAAGTCATCCGGACTTTCTGCTTTGTATTGAATGCTTTTGCATTCAATACAAAGCGTTCGCTCACTTCAAGTCTCCCAACGATAAAAAAAAGAGAAACTTTGCAGTCCCTCTTTTTTAATGCCTCGGGGGAGACTTGAACTCCCACGGCCTTACGGCCACATGATTTTGAGTCATGCTCTCTGTAGGTCTTGATTTCTTAGTAGATGAGAAGATGAAAGTCCTTAGTTTTCGGAATAATGGGTCAAAATATTAGATTCTCTATGGTAGTTGATAATATGTGTGATACAAATTGAAAGACTGAAATTTTTGATATAAAATGACAACATTCAGTTGTCTTTGATAAGGTTGATTATGATTTTTTTAAATAGTTCAATGGTTCTTTTAGCAAAACCTGGTGAGTCTTTTGATAATCCAGATGTAGAAGGCGTTACTCAAAAAAAATACCCTAACAATGTTATTCTTACTTTTAATCCAAATAAATTAATATTTCAAGTGCAAGGACAATCTGAATTGTTAATTCATCTAAAACAACAAGTAACTGACTATTGTGGGAAGAATGGTGTTTATTCAAAACTACAAGCCATTGGAATTAATTTTCTGATAGCAAAACACAAGGTTGAATATGAAGCTATTTATAAAAAATTTAACATAGAATCAGAAAAATCACCTAGATTTAAAGATAAAACTCCCAGTTTTCAAAATATTTCATTTCAATACAAAGTTTCTGAAAATGAGACAATTAATATTATAATACAAAAAGCAGAAGATACAAACAGAGTGCAAAAACCCATCCCTGTTTTTGATATAAATGCTCATTACAATTTAAATAATTTTAGTGAAGACAATATACAAAAAATTATCGCTAGCATAGAGAAGCTTTATAACCAAGTCAGCTCATTTATAGGAGGGATCTAATGAGTTCAACATCTTACAATCTTCAACGAGAAATTAAAATACCACCTTCTTTTGCAGAAAACTTATTTGGACAATTGCCTTTAATAGGTAAAAGCGGAGTAGTCTTCAGCCTGCCATCAGCCAACGAAACTGCAGATGAATATTCAATAGAGGATACTTTATATGAAGGATTTGATGAGAGGGCTTTTTCTTTAGGTTCCTACCATAAATTACGAGGAGACAGTCTTTCACATGAAAAACTTGTTAGAACTCTTTTTTCAAGTTTTCACTCTAGGTTACAAGGAGACAGTCGTTTTAGAACAGCAGTTTCATCTGCTTATGAAATTGATAGTATTGAAAGAGCAAAAATAAAACTCCTTATTTACGAGGACATGAGGCAAGTGTTCAACGAAAATAAACAAGATAATTGGGATGGTTATAAAGCTATTGGAATAAATCATGATCACTTTAACTTTGCAATGGAATTTATGAGCAAGTTATTTGAATCCGATCTCCACAAAGATATTCTTGAACAAGTAGAAGTTAATCCTGAAAACTATGGGAACATAGCTTTTGATTGGTTTTTGGATCATGATCACCAAATTTCGATTTCAATAAGGGAAAATAAAGCCGTTTTTAACTATAAGTCTAATGAAAAGAAATTCTATGGAGAAGTACCTGTTGATGATGAGTTGGACTCTATAATAGACCTAATCAAAAGTTTGTATGAGTGATTCTAATAAGAAATTACACGATAAAGTTGAAGATACAGAATCTTTAGCTAGGTTTCTTGACCAAGGAAGTAAATTTTCTAATAATAGAGTTAAACATCATGCATTTCATCCTCCTAAAGGTACATCAACTACATCCGTATTTAGAAGTGATAACTGCTCAAACAAATTTTTGATAGAAATTGGAACAAACTTAAAATTTGAAATAAAGGCTATAGCTTCCCTGCTAGTAAAAGACGTAAGATCTATTTATTCATCAACTTTATCTGTTGTTTCGGATGCTAAAGGTGATCAACATCCTAGACATGCTCATATTGTATTTCCTATCAAGAATAACAGTAACGAAAATTTTACTAAAATTAAGGACATTTGTATGGAAATAGCAAAGTGTGCAAGTCTGATTAAAAATTCAAACGGTGAAATTTTATCTAAGAACACCTCTTTTGAATAGTTCAATGACCAATGCTCACTTCAAGTCTCCCCATGATAAAAAAAAAGAGGAACTTTGCAAGTCCTTCTTTTTTATAATGTAATTATTATATAGTGTATGATTTAAATAAAGGTCTGCTGAAGCTTAGCTGAGCAATGTATCACAGGTATTTACCTCTTTTCACTTCACATCAATCCCGGTATTTTACTTTTTTCCACGCTTCATCCCACAAGAACGATCCTTTCTCTTGAATATCTGTCAAACTAGATTTAGGAACTCGCTCTACATCAGTATCTCCAAACATGTATCTTATTTGGACTCCAACATCATGTTTTTCTACAGCCACTAATTTTCCACTACCCTCGCCCCCGTTGTTTGGTCTTTCAAAAGTGACTCTAATCTTTTGTTTTTTTAAAGGGCCTTTTTTTAAATATTCTGAAATCTTTTCATTTACCTTAATTATTTTTTCCGCATTAGTAGATATAGATGTTCTATAAACTTGTTCTATTGGAATTTTTATAGTATCGTGTACATTTATCGGGTCGTACCAACTGATGTAAACATTTGGTTTTGGGTTCCCTGTAGAAAACAAAGTCTCACCACGCACTTTATGGTAATATCGTCTAGCATAAACGTATTTTTGATCTGCATTTATAATATCAGCAGTCCAGCTATTACCCCTTCTATCTATATACTGTACTTGAACAACACCTTGTTTAATTTTTCCTTCTTTTTTATATTGACTAAGCAGAGCCTTGCTTTCTTTAACAGCTTTTCTTGTTGCAACTCCAGACCTTTTGGATTTTCTTCTCACTTTTCTAGAAGCCTTTTGACTGCCGGAGATTGTTCTCGCCGCTCCAATACCTATTTTCATAGCTTTCAGTATTGCAAAAGGACCAGCAAAAGTTCCAATTAAAGCACAAACTTTGTTGATCTTCCCCGCACCGCTTAAACAGCCAAATTCCTGATACTGCTCTGAAAGCATTTGTTGAAGACCCTGCCAAATCATAACACCTATTTTGGATGCAACCGTTTTAACCGCATTGAGTCTCTTAAAATTCTTGGCTTCGTCGTAAGCCTTGTCGTACTCAGATACCAAATACAGTTTTACAGATTCTGCGTATTCCATAAACTGTTCCGGTATTTCCACTGCATTGACTAAAAAATCCCAGATAAATTTAAAAAAATCGACAATAGAATTCCAAATGTTGTCACCACAATCAATGATCATCTCTAGAGGGTCTAATGGAGTATCTTGTTTTAACTTAGTGCAATCCATCAGATCTTCTTTGTTTTCAATTTTTTGACAAAAATCGGACTGAACTATTGTTGAACAAATACCTTCCAGGGACATTTCCATGGAAGTGGCATCAGTGCCTGCACAAACCTGTTCAAAGGCATAAATCATGGGTTCATCTAAAAGGCCAAGCTCTCCCTTGTCTTTTAAGTCTTGTATTAAATTTTCTCCAAAATGAAACTCTTGAGAATAAGAAAGCTGAGTGCTGAAGATTATTGAAATTGTAATGAGAGATTTAAAAATCATTCTTATCGAACCCTGTAGGAGTGAATCAGAGACTCTAAGGCAGGCATATTAAGATCTTCATCCAATTTATCTGGGTCAAAGTGGGTCATAAGAATTTGTAAAGATTGTCTTCTTGAGTAGAAATGTTTTTCAGCAAAATGCACTTTTCGGCCTTTAGAGTCTGTGTAATGACCATTGATGGAGAGATTGGTATTTTCATTTTCTTTTTTGAATTCACTATTTGTGACAGTCCAATCCTCAATTCCAATCAGAGAGAGCATTTTCTTTTTTTCTTCCAAAGTTTTTTCAACCATATTGTCAGGTGGAATGTTGTTTGAATTTTTATTTTTTAATGTCAGTCGAGTGTTATTGGGAGATATATAAATTATGACACCTCCATAGGAGCGATGTGGATTCCAGTAATTAGAATTTACTTGATTCTGATTAGTTATCTGTTTAACAGGGGCTTTGGAAACACGAGGTTGTTTTGAGAATACAGGCTCACTTAAAATAAGGGTTAAAAATAAAATAAAAAACTCTACAAACTTCATAAGAGAACAGTATACAATATTTTTGATTGATTGATTGATTGATTGATTGATTGATTGATTGATTGATTGATTGATTGATTTTCTAGACTTTTATCTATATCAAAAACATTAGGTGCAAGGTAAATTAAGTTATCTTGAACCTAAAAAAAGAAGAACTTTGCAGTCTCTCTTTTTTTTTGTTGCCTCGGGGGAGACTTGAACTCCCACGGCCTTACGGCCACATGATTTTGAGTCATGCGCGTCTACCATTCCGCCACCAAGGCTTTCCATTTATATGTATGTGAATTTTTTCAGCCATTCAAGTGTTAAAGATTGCTTTCTATAATACTGGATTCCCGCCTTCGCGGGAATGACTTGTATTGCGGGAATGATGACGTGTATTTCGCGGGGATGAGAACGTCACTCCTGTGCAGGCAGGGATCCATTCGTGTTATGGGGATTGTATGTGTTCACTGAAATGATGTTTATATGTAAACTATTTGACTCTTTCTCCAAGAAATTGTTTCCGCTCTTTCCACTTTTCAATAGCCAATTGCCTGAGATCTTCCACAGAATCCAGTTCATCTACAATTTCAACACCCAAAATAGTCTCTACAGCATCTTCTAAAGTCACTAAACCTGTCGTCATTCCATATTCGTCCACAACTAAAAAGATATGTTCTTTTCTCTTAATAAACTGATCCATTGTGGCCGCCACCGAAATATGCTCCGGGATCACATGTAAAGGCACCCGGTATTCTAATAGTTTCATATTGGACAATCCCAAAGACTGCGCTTCAAAAATTTTATATCGATGAATCATCCCTTCAATAGTATCCAAATTATTATTGAAAACAGGAATACGGGAAAAAGAAATATTTTTATGTTTCTTAATCACGTCTCCAATAGTTATGTTTTGATCCAAAGCAAAGATCACAGACCTTGGAGTCATAATTTCAGAAACTTTTAAAGAGTCCATAGTGAGTGAGTTGACAATAATATGACTTTCTTTTTGTCCAATGACTCCGGCTTCTGCTCCTATTTCAGCCGCCGCAATAATTTCTTCTTTTGTAACTGCCGTTTTTGCTTTCTTGGATAATAGTTTATTTAGTTTTTCAGAAATCCAAACAGCCGGATACGTAAGATAGATCAAATATTTAATGGTGTATGCACAAACAGGTGCGATGGTTCTCCAATGAGAAGCTCCTAAATTTTTGGGGATAATTTCTGCAAAAATAAGAATAACAAAGGTTAAAATTCCTGAAAAGACTGCCACATAAGAACTGCCAAATAAAAAATGCACTTGAGCCCCCACTCCTGCCGCTCCTACTGTATTGGCAATTGTGTTTAAAGTGAGAATGGCGCTGATGGGGCGGTTCATATTTTGTTTAAATTTTCTTAATACAACAGCGAACTGCTTTCCCTTTTTAAGCTGGGATTGAATATAAACACCGCTAATAGAAAGAAAACAGGCTTCCAGTAAAGAACAAATAAAAGAGACAACCACTGCCAGTAAAAAGAAAAAGATGAGTAAATTCATCTAAGTCCCGTGAAAAGTGATGGCTGGGGTAAAGGGTCAAACTTTGAAGGATCTTCAGACATAAGCTTTAAGACAGAGTAACAATAAAAGGGGCTTGCAAGCAAATTATTTTTTATTTTCAATATCTTTGGAGATTTTACTCCCCATTACCCCTGTTTGGTTTTGGTATTTGCCCTGATAAATGCTTTGTGGAGCTTGATCCATCTGGCACAGCACAATTTGGCATATTCTATGGTTAGCTTTTAAACGAATAGGCATGGTATTGGCATTAAAAAGTTCAAGTACAATTTGCCCCTTAAAACCTGGCGCCACCCAGCCGGCATTTTGAATAAACAGCCCCATTCGGCCAATGGAGCTTCGCCCCTCTAAAAAAGCTGTAATATTAGGGGGCAGTTTAATGGTTTCTTTTGTGGTTCCCAATACAAAAGATTTAGCGGGCACTACGAATTCGTCTGTCTCCACTTTAAAATAATGAGGGTCTGAATTAAAATTTAGAATGTTCATATCTTCCCAATACTTTAAAATAGCAAATTGCGATCCTAAACACAGATCTACAGAAGCGGACTGTATGGATGAAGAAGACAAGTCGCTGATTTCAAGCTCTTTGGTTTTTAATAAGTCACGAATGGAATGGTCAGATAAAATCATGAAGAGCCTTCTTTTTTCTCTGTATAGGCTTTTGCCAGTTGTTCCTGTATGACTGGAGGAACTTTACTGTAATGAGAAAACTCCATAGTAAACTCTCCTTTTCCTTGTGTAGAGGATCTTAGCTCTGTGGAATAATTAAACATCTCTGAGAGAGGAGTCTCCGCTTCAATAGTTGTGAACTGATCTGTGGAATGAGTGCCTTTAATAACTCCTCTTCTTTGGTTAATGTTTCCAATAACATTGCCTTGAAATTCTTCAGGACAGGATACTTCTAATTTCATAATGGGCTCTAAAGCTGTAGGTTTGGCTTTAAGGTAAGCCTCGCGGAAGGCGGCCATAGCACAGATTTTAAAGGCCAGCTCTGAAGAGTCCACATCATGGTAAGCCCCATCAATTAAGGAGGCTTTAATTCCGACAATAGGGAAACCAATAAGAGGCCCTTTTTTCATTTGTTCCACAAAGCCTTTATCTACAGCTGGAATATATTCTTTGGGAATTCTTCCTCCTGTGATTTTACTGGCAAATTCATAATTTTTAGCCGCATTTTGATCTATAGGCTCAAGTGTTCCCACTACTTTGGCAAACTGCCCCGCTCCTCCTGTTTGTTTTTTATGGGTGTAATCAAAATCTATAGGTTTGGAAATTGTCTCGCGATAAGCCACTTGAGGCTGTCCCGTGACCACATCACATGAAAATTCCCTTTTCATTCTTTCAATATAGATATTGAGATGCAGTTCACCCATACCGGAAATAATAGTTTGGGCGGACTCTTCATCTCTATGAACAAAAAATGTGGGATCTTCTTTTCTAAATTTTTGAAGGGCTTTTGTGAAGTTTGCGGATCCTGAACGCTCTTTAGGGGAAACAGCTAAAGACATCACCGGCTCCGGCACAAACATCGAAGTCATGGTGTAGCGAATTGTGCCGTCGCAAAAGGTGTCTCCTGAAGCGCAGTCAATTCCAAAAAAGGCGACAATATCTCCTGCAGAAGCGGATTCAATATCTTCCATATCATCTGCATGCATATAAACCAAACGGGGGACTTTGACTTTTTTTTGTGTTCTGCTGTTGGTGATAAAATCTCCTTTTTTGACAGTGCCCTGGTAAATTCTCATATAAGTTAACTGTCCAAAGCGGCCGTCTTCCAATTTAAAAGCCAACCCGACAAAAGGTTTATCCGGATCTACAGCTACAGGAATTTCTTTTTCCTCCTGATCCATATCCAAAGCTGAATTTTGAATTTCATCAGGTGCCGGCAGGTAAGCCAGAACAGCATCCAAACAAGCTTGAACTCCCTTATTTTTAAAAGCAGAGCCCATAAAAACCGGAGTGATGTCTAAAGACAAACAGGCTTTTCTGCAAACTTTATGAATAAGATCTTCTGAAACCTCTTCTTCATTTAGAAATTTTTCAGCAAGCTCATCGTCAAAGTCTGCTAATTTTTCGATCATTTCATTTCTGTATTTTTTATAATCTTCTTTCAGGTCATCTGGAATTTCTGCATATTCCATTGTTTCACCCTGTTCACCTTTGAAGTGCACAGCTTTTCCACGAATCAGATCCACCACACCTTCGTGTTTATCTTCCAATCCAATAGGAATTTGCATAAGGACAGCATTGAGGCTTAGTTTTTCTCTCAGCATTTCAGTGACGCGAAAAGGGTTGGCTCCAGCTCGATCCAATTTATTAATAAAAGCAATGCGGGGAACTTTATAACGTCGCATTTGTCGATCCACTGTAATGGATTGGGATTGAACTCCGGCCACTCCACATAATACTAAAATGGCTCCATCTAAAACACGAAGCGCTCTTTCCACTTCAATTGTGAAGTCTACGTGTCCTGGAGTATCAATGATATTAATAGCACCGTCTTTCCATTGAACAGATGTTGCGGCAGATTTAATAGTGATTCCTCTTTCTCTTTCTAATTCCATAGAATCCATTTTGGCTCCAACACCGTCTTTGCCTTTCACATCGTGTATGGCGTGAATGCGCCCTGTATAAAATAGAATTCTTTCTGTAAGTGTTGTTTTTCCAGAATCGATATGTGCTGAAATTCCTATATTTCTAATTTTTTCAATCAATCTTTTTTGTCCCATTGCTTCTCCTTTTAATCTTCCTGCTGTGTTATTTGCTTGTGTAAAATATATATACTGGCCCATTGCAGTATCAATAATCAACTTCGGGAAGGGCCTTTTATATGGTTTTTGCCTGGTTTTTGCAAGATTAACACAAACCTGACGGACTCTTAACAAAATCTTAACCTTAATTTGCTAGTATTTATTCAGTGATTTAAGGTACTTATCCGTTTGATTTAGAAAGAGCTATTTGATCGTTTTAAAACTTTTTTAAGAGGAAATGAAGTGAGATTTTTAATTATTTTATTTTTTATGTGGGGATTGTTGGCGCATGCTGAAGTCAATAGAGACCTGAACTCTTCCGTACTTGTAGCTTATCAAGACCTGGACTCTTCTTTGATGTATGCCTACATGGCTAATCAGAACAATCGTCTTGTGCAGTCTTTGGGCTCAGATTCTTTAAATTCAGATGATTTATTTGGTTTTGATGGGGATATGAGATTCCGGTATATGAACTTATTTAGACAAAGCCTGACGCATGCTTTTCAAATGCGTGTGAGAGCTGGTTTTGAGGGGCGTATTAACCCTAAGTTCGGCTGGGGCTTTAAACTGGCTTCCGGCGGTCAGGGAGATAACTATCGACCTATTTTAAATTATGATCAGGATCAATTTGTCGGCGGCTTTGATGGGAAACTTATTTGGTTAAGCGGTGCTTATCTTTCTTATGCCCCTATCGAAAATGGAGTTTTGAAAGTTGGGAAATTGGACCGTAGTCCTTTCCTGGATTCTTTTCGTTACAATCCATTATGGGATGAAGATTTAGCTCCTGAAGGCTTTTCTGCTCACTATCGAAAGTCTATACAAGGGCGCTATGCTTTTGATTTAAAGACTTCATGGTTTTTCGTTAATCCTATAATGCCTCAGCTGACGGCATCAGATGTGGAAAGAAAGGGCGAGGGGTTTAAATGGGACAGCCAGAAGAAGTCTTTAGGGGTCCTTCTCAGAGATGAAGAATGGTTTGATGCTCACAACAAAGGTATGTTTTCTGCCTCTGCTCAAGCTTTGATGTCTAGTAATGATTATGATTTGCGGACTGGGGTCAGTTATCATAATGTGCAAACTAAAGGTGCTCTTTCAGAAACGTCTAGAAATTCCACCCAAGTGGTTGAAGAGGAATCCTTAGGAGAGGGTGCTTCTGTTCTTGAGCAGGAAATGCCTGTACAAAAAACATTAAAATACAATTACTCTATGATTGATCTGTTTTTACAAATGAATATTAAAAGCATTAGGGTTTATCCTGTTCCTCTTGCTGTTTCTGTACAGCTGACTCAGAATTTTGGGGCTGAGTCTAATTTTACAGATACGGAGAGCTTCGGTTTTGTTATCGGAGGTGTTTTAGGTCATGTTCATAAGACCGGGCATTGGAACTTTGGTTATCACTTCTTCCAATTACCTAGGGATGTAACGTTGAGTCATTTTGTAGATTCTGATATTGGCGGCACTGGTTATGTAGGCCATCAATTAGGCGCTCGTTATTTTATTAACGAAGATATGGCTTTTGATTTCAAATATATTATGAAAATGGATTCTATACGAGATGAAGGCGCTAAAATGTCGCACCAAGGTTTCGTTTCTGTGCTTATTAATATTTAAGTGTCTAACTTTTAAACAATTTCCGTTTTTAATCTCTAAAAAATAAGCCTACAAATTTTCCCTATAAATTTCTAAAATAAAGTTTATGTGGGCTAAATCATGAGATATTTTTATTTATTCTTTTTGTTTCTCTACATCCCCTATGTGTCAGCTAGAGAAATTCGTTTTCCAGATGAGGAGTTGGCTCCTGAGTCTGTTCTTCCTGTTTTTGAAAATCGTAAAAATGTCACTATGAACCGCAGGGTGCAGTTAAAAAATAAATTGGGCCTGCGAGGGTCTTTTTTAGGTCGTATGGATGAACCTTTTTTTCATCCCTTTACTTTTGTTGGAGGCTTGGAGTTTTTTTTTAATGAAACTCATGGAGTGCGTTTATCCAGTATTTACTTTTGGCCGGGTCTTTCTAGTATTGGATTAAAGGTTGCTCAAGTGCCTATTACAAGGGAGGGTGAAGGAGGTGATAATCAAATTAAGGCCACTTTTACACCTGAGAAAATTCATCACCCTCAGTATGGTTTCTTTTTGAGTTATGCTTTATCTCCTACTTATGGGAAAATATCTTTAGCTACAAATGTGGTCACGAATTTAAATTTATCTGTGTATTTGGGATTGGGAGTTTTGGCTTTAGATGTGGATAATATAAATTACCCATCAGATGCAAGGTGGGCCTATGCCGGCTTAGTGGAGTTTAATCAAAAAATATTTATCGGCCGAAGATTTTATTTTCATGGATCGTTGAGTTTTCTAGTTTATCATGCACCCAACCCTGTGTGGTGCAGTAGGCCTCGCCCTAACACTGATATTCAAGATGACTCTTGTGATTTTTATGTGAATCGAAGGGATAGAATGTCATATGAAAGATCAGAAAAGGATATTTTATTTCGCACAGTTGTCGGCGGCGGTTTAGGTATTTTATTGTTTTAAGGAGAAAGTTTTATTTTGTATTATAGATTTTTGTTTTGTCTTTTTGCTGTGATGCCCATGTGGGCTGATGCAAGAGATTCGGACGATGATTTTTTTAGAGGCTCCTCGCAGTCTGTTAAAGGCTTGTCTTTTTATGTGAATGATTTGTCTCCTTTTTCAGACATTGTGGTCATTCAAAGACGTTATCTGGTGAAAACGGGACGATTTGAAATTGCTCCATCAGTTTTGCTTCTTTTCAGTAACGAGTTTTTTATCAATGCCGGAATAGGAGGTAACTTGGCCTTCTATCCTTTAGAAAAACATGGTCTGGAGGTTCGGGGTTTCTATACTACTGAATTTAGAAGAAGTGTGTGGATTGATATGTCAGAAAAACTTGGTATTGTCAGTTCTGTGGTGGGAGACCGCACTATTTATTTCATAGGGCTGGTGTATAAGTGGATTCCTATTTACGGGAAGATGGCCTGGTTTGACAACAAGATCATTCCTTTTGAAATGTCTTTCTTTTTAGGGGGAGGGGTCACTCGTGTTCGGTGTAGAGATGTTGACGTATCTTCCAATTCGCCTGAGTCAGAGCTGGTTGGGGCGGGAGGAAATATAGGAGAATGCACTACAGTAGCTGTTGAACCTTTGCGTAACGATAATCGGAGGAGGCTCATCCGTCAGAAAACGGAACCTACTGTTATATTTGGACTGGGACAGTCCTATGCCATCTCCAGAAATATGACTTTTCGTATAGATTTAAACTGGCAGTATTACGGACAGCTTATAGGAGGACAGTCTGCTGGAAGCGGTTCTTTTCACCACTGGGATGTTCTTATGACAAGCGGTCTTAGTTTTTATTTTCCAAAACGCAAGGTGAGATAACATGAAGTTTCAATTATACTGTATTGTATTTTTTCTGCTCTTTTCATCTCAGCAGGGTGTGTCTCAGTCAAAAAAAAGTTATAAGTATTCTTCAAAGCGCGCCAGTACAGTTCGTAAAAAAGTCAGAGCTAATATTCAACTGCTGAGAGCTTTGGAATTAATAAAGAAGCAGGATTATCAAGAGGGTTCTAAACAGCTGTTCTCGATCAGTCAAAGTTCAAGGTATAAGAACAGGAGATCTGAAATTCGCTATCAGCTGGGTGTGGCTTTATTGAGAATGGGTCTGCTCAGTTCAGCTTCTTTTCAATTTCTTTCTGTGGTGAAAAGAGGCAACCGTCATTATACACGTTTGAGTTTGGAGCGTTTATCAGAAATTGCCGCTCGTGTTGGAAACGAGCAGATTATACAATTTGCTATTCAGCAGGGGGGTGCTCGAAAGGTGAAAGGGAAATATCGGGATGCTCTTTATTTTCAATTTGGCAAGTATGAAATGAATAAAAGAAGTTATAGAAAGGCCGCCTCTTATTTAAATCGAGTTTCATTTTCGAGCACTGTCTATGATAAAGCAATGTATAACCTTGGGTTATCCTATGCAGAACAAAGGAAGAACAGGGAGGCTGTCAGAGCTTTTTCCAAAATTCTTTCTAAAAATAAAAAGATTACGGATCAGGTTCGAGTAGCGGCGTTGATGGGAACTGCCCGTGTGTATTATCAGGCTAAAAAATGGGACTTAGCTATTAGATACTACCGGCAAATTCCACGGGATACTTCATTTTGGCATGATATGCTTTTTGAAAATAGCTGGGCTTTGTTGAGAGCGGGAAAGTTTCGATCCGCTCTTAATGGATTTCAAACTCTTCATTCCGACTATTATGATGATGTTTATCAGCCGGGCTCTTTGTTATTGAGAGCTATTATCTATATGTATATTTGCAAGTATGATGAAATGGAGAAAATGCTGACTTTGTTTAAGAGAACCTACTCTCCCGTTCACGGTAGAGTGCGCGGCATATTATCTTCTTCCTCTTCTCTTTACTATTCTAAACTTTTAAGGTCGTTAAAGGGAGACGGCGGAGATTTTCCTATGGTCATTGCTCAACGAATTTATAGAGAAGGGGATTTTAACTGGCTTCATATGTACATTGAATCCCTGCAGTCTGAACGAAATACCATAAAAAGGCTTCCTTACTCATGGAGAGCTTCCAAAGCAGGGCAATATGCTTTAAGATTAGTAGATGAAAACTTGAGAAAGTCTCAACGTCAGGTGAACCAGGTGATTAGAAGGCACTTATCATTTTTTCAAAAGGAATTGAATGATTTTGTGAATCAGGAAAAATATCTAAGGTATGAAAGTTTGAGAGGAAAAAGGGAGCAGTTAAAAAAGAAGATCACAGCTAAACATCTTGGGAGTGTACAAATTATTGAGGGCACCAGCCGTGACTTCTTTGTACAAAATGGATTTGAGTTTTATCCTTTCCGGGGGGAATACTGGTTAGATGAATTGGGGAACTATCATTATGTGGGCACTCAAAGCTGTCGTTAGATTTTTTGTTTTCACTGGCGTGAGCTTCTGCTTATGTTCTCTTGTTTATGCAGAAGACTTATCCAGAGAGCCTGCCGCTCGAAGCCGTTTAAAAAGAGGGCGTACAGCGGTGCCCAAAGCACGTCAAACTTTTGAAAGAATCAGAAAAAAAGGTATGTTAAAATATATTAAACCTCCTGTTGCGAATCGTGTGTACTTTGATGAGGGAACAGATGAAGCTGAGTTGGAAAAAATCACTCAAATGGAAATCAATCAGCTTTACGAACTTTTAAAAACCAGCAAGCGTCCGGATATTCAACTGCGTTTAGCTTCGCTCTATGTGGAACAGTCCCGTTTGATTGAAAGCCGTATTTATGAAAAACATACAGTGGATATGGAGCAATATAAAGCAGGGCGCCTTAAGAGAATGCCCTCGTTGAATTTGTCTTTGGTGCGTGAATATTCACAAAAAGCAATTAATTTATTTCAAATCTATTTGCAAAGATATCCAAAGAGCCGAAGGACAGCTGAAGTGTACTTTCAGCTTGGCTATAGTTATTTTCAAATTGATAAAGGGAATGTAGGAAAAAAATATTATGAAAGGTTGATTCGTGAACATCCTAGAAGCCCTTATCTGGAAGACACTCACTTTCATTTGGGACAATATTATTTTGATCGGGCAAAATGGAAAACAGCTCGAAGGCACTATGACCGCGCTTCTCGCTTTCAGTCCAAGTTTTATTCTTTTTCTCTCTATAAGATTGCCTGGTGTTTGTTTAATGAAGGTAAATTTAATTCAGCTATGAATGTTATGGCTCGAGTGATTCGAGAGGCTCAAAATGTTCGCAAAATGAAAGGATCTTCTGGTTTAGGTTTTTCTGCAGAGGCCTTAAACGATTTATCCAGTTTTTATATCTATTCCAGCAAAAAGGCCAGTGAAGCTTATGCTTACTTTGATGCTTTAACAAAAAATGAAAAAGAAGTCTTGTCTGTTCTTCGAAAAGTCGGATTTGCCTATAAAGACGCCGGTGAAATTATTAATATGAGATATATTTTTAATTTATTGATTGAGATGGATCCCCATAACCCCCAAGCTTTCGATTATAAATATCAGATTGTTCAGGCTTATTCTTATGCAGGCAATCGGCAGGTTTTTGATAAAGAGTTTCGTTTATGGATACAAGACTATGGCCCAGGAAGTGTTTGGGTTAAAAGAAATAGATCTGATAGAGCGCTTATTACAAAATCTATAGATCTTATGGAAGTCACTTTAAGGAACTATGCTTTTAGAATGCATCATGCTTTTTTAAAAACAAAAGGAAAAAGAGAGAGAAGAGAAACGATGCTGGGATACCAGCTTTACCTTCGTGCATTTCCACAATCTAAGTTTGATGCGGATATTCGATTTCATTACGGAGAAGTTTTATTTGATGTCAATCAGTTGGAGAAAGCGGCTGAGCAGTATAATGTTGTAGTTCAAAAATATCCTAAGAGTAAGAATCACAAGATGGCGGCATTCAATCGTGTCTTGGCTCTTGAAAAAATATTGCCCACTGAAAAAGAAGTTCAGGCCATGCAGAAAAGAAACGCAGGCAAACAGATCAATTTTCCTAAAGTGATAAAAGATTTTGAGACTGCGGTTAATCAATATGCCAAGTTTTATCCAAAAGAAAAGAATATCCCTAATATGCTTTTTACAGTGGCAAAGCTTCATTCAGAGTATCGTCATTATAAGACAGCTATCCAATATTGGATGCGTATTGTGAACAAGTACCCTTCTTCAAAGAATCCTAACTTTTCAAAATCCATTCACTCTATTTTAGATACTTATAATTTGATAAAAGATTTTGAGTCTTTGAAAAAAACAGCTAGGGCTTTTTTGCAAAGACCAAATATTGTAGCTTTGCCTGTCGGCAAGGAAATTCTCAAAATTTTAAGACAAGCTTTATTTAAAGAAGCGCAGGATTTGGCGGAGTCCGGAAAATATGCGGAGAGTGCAAAAGTCTATGAGCAGTTTTTCCGAAAGAATCAAGGTTCTGATTTAGCAGTTTCTGCATTATACAATGCGGCTTTGAATTATCATAAAGTCAAAAACTTTCCAAAATCAAATGCGCTTTATCAAACATTGGTGCGTTCTCCCCGGTTAGATCAATATCCTAAAATTCAAAAACAGGTGATGCAGGATATTGCGGATATTTATCAAAAAAGCGGTCAGTATTTGAAAGCCGCCAATGCTTTTAAAACCTATGCCCAAAAATATCCTAAGGGAGTGTCTGCTTATTGGTATAATGCAGGTATTATTTTTGATGGTCTTAATTTTTACAAAGAAGCTGCTAATGCTTATTTGAATTATTACAATCAGAGCAAAGGTGTTGAACGCAATCAAATATATTTCTTAATTGCTCGTATAGCTGAAAGAAGAGGAGAAAAAACAAGAGCAATCGGAAATTATAATCGTTATTTACAATCGCCGGATAATAATAAATTCAGCCAAGTCCATGCTTCTTTCAGGCTTGCCCGGTTGAATGAAGATTTACGAAGAATTTCAGAAGCTGAAAAATGGTACAAGACCACTTTGCGCCTTCAGCGTAAATTGAAGGTAGGTGTGTCTTTTGCGGCTCAATCTCAATTTTGGTTCACAGAGCGAATATACAAGAAATTTATTCGTATCCGTATTCCTGCTAATCCCAATTTGCAGGCTCAAGCAGTTCAGAGAAAATTAAAACTGCTGGAGCAGTTAAAAAATGCAATTAAGGATGTTATTCGTTTTAATTATGGTCCGGAAATAGTGTCCTCTTTAACTTTAATGGGATTGGCCAATCATCATATGGAGAAGGCGATACTCAACTCATCTATTCCAAGAGGTTTAGGGCGAGAGGGCAGGAAACAATATAAAGAAGGTTTGGCTCAGACAGCTAAACCCTTTAAGGAAAGTGCTCAGGAGTATTTTAATCAAGCAATTGAAACATCCAAACAGGTTCAGGGTTATATTCCTTCACTGAGAGATGTTCAGAAATTAAATCAACAGTTTGTAGAGCCTTCAATTGGTTTTAGTGAACGTTTTTATTCAATATATTTAACTGGAGCATAGGAATGAAAACGATATTGATTATTTTTTTGATTTTTGGTTTTCATTTTTCATTTTCTGAGGAAATGACTTTTGCTCAAAAAGAAGAAAAAATGAATTTGGCTTTCAAGACAAAGTCTCGTAATGGATTTACACGTTGGGCCGTACAAGTCTTGTCTGCAGATGAAAAAAACTTTAACGCATTAAATAAACTAGGTGTTTATCATTTAGACAGGGGACGAATTGTTTTAGCAAGAATTATTTTTGAAAGAGCTTTGAAGCTCCATCCCAAGAGAGCTGAGCTTCACCATAATATGGGAATGGTTGCATTGAAAGAAAAAGACAAACAAGAGGCTGTTTTAGCTTTTGAAAAAAGTTTGGATTACAATAGAAATTATCTTCCCTCTTTAGTCAGTCTTTCTTCGCTTTATATGGAAAACCGCAGTGTAAGAGCGCTTCCTCTTTTGGCGCGGGCCTATAACCAGGCAGAAGAGTCTAGAAGTTGGTTTAAGATCGCAAATAATTATGCTGTGAGTCTGGCTTGGGCAAAGGAGTTTAAGCAGGCCCGAAAAGTTTACAGGCAGATACAGCGTAAAAATAAAGCGACAAGTCTGTCTTTAATCAATTATGCTATACTTTTAATGGAACAGTTTAAAGATTATTCGGAAGCTGAGGAAGTTTTGGAGCAGGCTGATTTTTTAGCTAAAAGTAAAAGAGATCATAATCAAATTGCCTCTTTGAGAAAAAAAATTTCCACATATAAAAAAAGGAGAAAATAAAAATGTTGTTTAAAAAATATGTCATAGTTTTTCTTTTATTATTTTTTGCTTTGTCTGTTGCTGCTCAGAAGAGAAAGGGGAAAGTTTATTCCGTAGATTTTGAAGATGAGTTTATTGAAGGTCATATTAAAAATCCTACGATCTTTCACTTGTTTAATAAACAACAGCTGGAGTATGACAAACTCGTTGATTTGAAAGAAGATTTTCTGCCGGAGATGAGAAGAACGGCAGGAGAGATTGAATAGAGGAATCTAGTGAGCCAAGCCATTTTTTTTAAAATATACAAAGACGGCAAACTGAAAGGCGTTAAGCAGGTCAGACAGGACCAAGCTTCTATCGGGCAGAGTTCAGAAGTGGAAATTTCTTTGGATGGAAAAAATGTTTTACCATGGCATGCCCTGGTGGAAAAAAGGGGGGATGAATATTTTATTTCTGATTTAGGCAGTGCAAATGGCACATTTGTTAATGAAAAGAAAATTGTTGAAAGCCCTTTGCAAACAGGAGATCGTATTCAAATTGATAATTTTCTTATAGAATTTTTTATTGGTGTTCCTTATGTCAAATCTGCACAAACTTCTCCTTCTGCGGAGCCTGCTGTTCAGGATGTTGAAGAGCCTCAGGCTGTTGAGTCAGATGAAGAACCGGTTAAGAAAACTGCCAAGAAACCAAAAAAGAAAAAACCAGTAAAAAAGAAGGCAGTTTCGGCTAAAAAAGAAACTGTTGAGAAGAAGAAAGTATCTGAGAAACAGAAAACACCTGAAAAAAAGAAGAAGAAAGTTTCAGAAGAAAAGGTGTCTGCGGCTGTTGATAAAAAGGATGTGGAACAAGCTATTCCGCCTGAAGATTTAATGAAGAGGTCATTTCGCTCTAATCCGTGGAAGAATTTTATACCTAAGAAGCCGGCAACACAGACGTTTGCGCCGCCAAGTGAGATCAAAGATTTGGATCGGGCAATTCCTCCCGGAAGAGGTGGTGTTGTGGAGGTTTTGGTGGCATGGGAAGAAAGAATTATTTCTGTTTACCACTCTAAGAAAAATGAAATGGTGACCATAGGAAATCACCCTTCTGCTGTTATTAAAATTCCAAATTTATTTAGCAATCAGCCTTATTCCCTTGTTCATGCGGGGCAAATTGCACAAGTTTATATTGGAAAAGGGATGGGCGGAAAAATTATTCGTGAGAATAAACAGGTGGACTTTGATTTGGCCTTAAAGAAAGGTGTTATGACGGCTTCTGCAACCGGGGCCAGCCGATTGTCCTTAGGACAAAAAGAAGTTCTTCGAGTGGATCTGCATCCTTCTCTTAGGGTGTATATTCGATACACCTCTCTTTCAACAAAAGCACCTAAAGCTTTATTGTTTGATTTCAACGAAGCAGAGCTGGTGGGAATAGGCTTGGCTTTGTGCTTTATGTTGGCTCTCTTTTTCTTTGTGGGCATTTATTACCCTCGCTTTCTTGTGGAAGAGGAAAAGTTGGATGAGAAAGTGATACGTATGGCTACTATTCAGTTTAAACCTCCAAGGCGGCCGAAGTTAGCTCGTATGGCTGTACAAAAACAACAAAGATCGAAAAAAGAAAATATTCCTGTGAGGGCTCCGAAAAAAAGTAAAAAGCCGGTTCAAATTAAGAAAGCCGGAAAAAAACCAGGTAAGATAGGAGCTGTTGCATCCAAAAAAGTTCAAAAGAAAAGGCCAAAAAAAGTTGTGACCTCTGCACGTCAGGGAGCTTCTCCCATTAAATCCAAAAAAGGAGGTTCTGGAGCCAGAAGCCCTAAGCCGGACCCGACAAAGGTAGGCTTGCTTGGTGTGTTTGGAAAAGGAGGAATACAAAAGCAGTTGGACAAGGCCTATTCGGGAGCAGGTGAACTTGGAGGGCTGGCGGATCAGGCAACAGGATCTTCAGGCACAAAAGAGACGTACTCTGGTGAAGGTTATGGAACAAAATTCAAGGATGCAGGTGTAGGAGGTAAAGGTTCCAATTTAATTGGGATTTCCGGTGTATCCACTCGGGGCCGCGGAGGTGGTCTTAAAGGCTTTGGCCGAGGTGGTGGACTTGGCACTCGAGGTTCTGTGAATTTATCTTTTGGAACTTCTGAGATAGATGTGGAAGGTTCTGTAGATAGAGATGCTATTTTAAGAGTGGTGCGCAGTAATCGTGCTCAATTGGAACGTTGCCATAGTATGGTTTTACAGAACAATCCTTCTATTCAGGGAAGAATTAAGGTGAAGTGGGTTATTCAAAACGATCGTGTAGTCTCTGCAAGAGTGATGAGCAATCAATCAGGAAGTAAATCTTTGGCTCAGTGCCTCGTCAGTCGTTTAAAGAATTGGAGATTTCCAGGTGCGGTGCCCAGGGGAGCTTCAGGGGAAATTTCCTTTCCTTTTGTGTTTACCGGGGGCTAGTGAATATATTTTATACAGTTTAAAATTTTAAAAATAAGGGAAGAAAAGTATTGGTCAGAGAGCTTAAATTTTGTTGAAATGAATAAAGGAGACTAAATCTCAGGGGGTGAAGAGTGGACAGCACAACAGAAATTGTCAATCAATGTGCAGAATATACTAATTTTATTGCTAAAGCCTTTTGTGAAGGCGGCACAGCGATGTACTTTATCGCCGCAGTAGCTTTTTTAGTTGTTGCGTTGATTTTGGAGAGAACTTTTACTTTGCAAAAATTATCTGTAGATAAAAATGCAGTCAGCGGCTCTATTTTTGGAATGGTATTACAAGGGCAGATTCAACAGGCCGTTGCTTTTTGTGATGCTACACCGACTCCTCTGACTAACACAATGAAAGCCGGTCTTGTACAAGTCATGAACCGCAGGCCGGATGAAGAAGTGCAGGTGGCTATGGATGCTTCGGTGCTTCGGGAAACTCCGCGGTTGGAAGGCTGGACTTCTTTCTTGGCTGTCTTTGGAAATGTCAGTGTGTTGGTTGGACTTCTTGGAACTATTATCGGTTTGATTAAAGCTTTCGGAGGTGTGGCTGAAGCAGATGCGGCCACAAAAGCGGCTCATTTATCCAAAGGTATTTCAGAAGCTTTGAACTGTACAGCTTTTGGTTTGCTCGTGGCAATTATTGCCATTACGGCTTATGGATTTTTTCAAATCCGAATTGGACGCGCCAACAATGATATGCTTGAGAGTACGATGAATTTAATGAACCATGTGGTGTCGAATCGGGATAAAGCATTAAAGAAATCTTAATCTGGTTGTTTTATGGCTCATGTATCAGATAATAATTCCGAATCTCCAGTTGTTGAACTGAATTTGGTTCCATTCATCGACTTGATGAGTGTGTGTATTATCTTTCTTCTTATTACAGCTGTGTGGATTCAAATTTCAATGATTCAGCTTGGAACAAGTGTTTACGCCAAGAAGATAGATGATGAACCTGCTCCTTCAGCTCCCACTCCGCACGCGGAAGTTCCTTTTCGAATAGATGTATTATCAGAAGGGTATAAGATCGTTTTAGGCTCGCAGGTGATATTAGTGCCTGTATCCGGCGGAGGGCAATATGATCATGAGGAGCTGACGAAACAATTGTCAGCAGTAAAGAAAGTGTACCCGGATAAAGTGGATGTGGTTGTCACTTCTGAAGACAAGCTCCAGTATAAGCATTTGATTATGGCTATGGATTTACTGTTATCTGCCGGGTTTCCTCAGGTGACTATAGCTCCTGGAGAGGTGATATAAAATGCCTATCCATGTTCCAGGTGTCAGAAATAGAAGAAATAAAGTCACTGCGACCAAAAGAAATGTTGTGGCTGTACTTCAGCTGACAGCTATGGTGGATATGTTTACTGTGCTTGTTGTATTTTTGCTTCAAAACTATGCTTCCACAAATCAAATTCTGCCTATTTCAGATCGAGTGTCTTTGCCTAAAGCCACCAGTACAGCTCAGCTGGCTCCCTCTTTAGTTGTGACTCTTTCAAAAGAATCTTTAAGTTTTAATGGAAAGGATATTGTTTCTTTTGATGAAGTAAGAAGAAATCCTGAGTGGGTGATTGAGCCTTTAAAAGAAGAAGTGATAGAATCTGTGACTCGTTTAAAAAGTGAAAAGAAAAAGGATCTTGTTGTGACCCGTAAAGAAGGGGGAGTGAAAATTTTTCCATATGAAAAGATGACTTTACAGGCAGATGAGAATATTGACATGCTTTCCATTAAAAAAATCATGTACACTTTAACAGAAGCGGGCATTAAAGAAATTAACTTTGCTGTGATTCAAATTAAAAAATATACATAAGAAAAATGCGTTTATATAAAATCATCTTGATCTGTTGATCGCTCTATTGTAGTTCATACAGACCATGAGTTTTAAGTTTAGCCCCCAATTAGCTCAAAAATTAAATATCAATCCACAGATGATTCAATCTATTGGTTTGATGAATTTGTCTGTGATGGAATTGGAGCAAGCCATACGAAAGGAGCTTGAGGAAAATCCAGTCTTGGAGGAAAAAGGGGAGACCTTGGAGGATATCTCCTCTTTAGAGGAGGCTGAAAAAGAACGTTTGGAATGGACGGAATACACGGCCACCAATATCAATGTCTCAAAAAACACGGCAGATGAAAAATATTACGAAAGACATACTCCTGCAGAAGAGAGTTTAAGGGATCATCTGTTATGGCAGGTCAATTTTTCCGGTTTTAGTGAATCAGAAAGAAAAATATTATATGCTTTGATAGATGTTATAAATGAAGATGGATATTTAACAGATAGTGTTCAAAATATTTCCCGCCAACATCAATTTAATGAAAAAGATGTACAAGTGTTGTTGAAAAAACTTCAGGATTTTGATCCTCATGGAGTGGGAGCCGGAGATTTAACAGAGTGTTTGTTGATTCAGGCGCGGCATATTGATGAAGATACACATGACTTAGTGTATCTGTTGAAAAATCATTTGAGGGATCTTCAAACTAAAAATTATGAAAGGATTGGTTCAGCAATGAACCTTCGTACAGAAGAGGTTAAAGACATTGCAAATATTATTGCTTCTTTGGACCCTAATCCGGGTCAAAAGTTTACTTCTCATCGGACAGAATATGTGGTGCCGGATATTTATATTTTGAAAAAAGAAGAAGGTGTTTATGAAGTTCATTTAAATGAAGATTCTATACCTCAAATTAAAATAGCCTCCCATTATGTTCGCTTTTTAGATCGTTTAAGCAACAATCAGGATGCAGATACAAAACAATATGTGATGGATAAGATGAAAAGGGCTCTATCTTTTATTCGGGCTTTAAATCATCGAAAGTCTTCTATTTTAAGGGTGACTCAATTAATTGCAGAAGAGCAAATTGAATTTTTGGAGAAGGGTGAAATGTTTTTACATCCTTTGCTCTTAAGAGAAGTCTCTGAGAGATTGAATTTACATTTGTCTACGGTCAGTCGGGTGACTTCCAATAAATATGTACACACCCCTCAAGGGGTTTTTGAATTAAAATATTTTTTTGGTATTAGTTATTTGAATAAAAAAGGTGAAAGAAAAGGTGTTCCTGCTGTTAAATTGATGATAAAAGACATTATTGAGTCTGAGAAAAATCCTCTTTCTGACTCTAAGATTTCCCAAAAGCTTTTGGAGTTGGACGGCATTCACCTGAGCCGCAGGCAGGTGGCCCGTTTCAGAGAAGAGTTAGGATATCTTAGCGCTCTTGAAAGGGAAGCCCATCGAAAGAAAAGGTAAATTAATGAAAGACTTTATATTTACAAGTGAATCTGTTTCTGAAGGGCATCCGGATAAAATGGCGGATCAAATTAGTGATGCCATTTTAGATTCTTTTTTAGAACAAGACTCTAAAAGTCGTGTGGCTTGTGAAACTTTAGTGGCTCCGGGTTTAGTGGTGGTGTCTGGTGAAGTAAACACCGGGTGTTATGTGGATATTACCGGAGTTGTTAAGGGGGTTTTATCTTCTATTGGCTATAATCACGCCAAAAAAGGAATGGATTACAAATCCTGTTCGGTTTTAACCACCATTAATCATCAAAGTCCGGATATTTCTCAGGCAGTTGGTTTTGGCGATGATCAAGGGGCGGGGGATCAGGGCATTATGTTTGGATATGCTGTGGATGAAACGGATGAATGTATGCCTTTAAGTATTTCTTTATCTCATCAATTGATGAAAGAGCTTTCTGTATTACGCAAATCTCCTGACAATGATTTTTTGTGGCCGGACAGTAAAAGTCAGGTGAGTGTTAAATATAAAGACGGCCAGGTGGATTCTGTCAGCAGTGTAGTGGTTTCCACTCAACACTCGCCGGACATTTCTGTGGAAAAAATTCGTGAATTTATTGTAGAAGAGTTGATTAAAAAAACAATTCCAAAAAAATGGTTGAAGGGTACTGAGTATATTATTAACCCCGGGGGGCGTTTTGTTGTCGGAGGGCCTGAGGCGGACACGGGTCTGACGGGCAGAAAAATTATTGTCGATACTTATGGAGGGCATGGTTCTCATGGGGGAGGATGTTTTTCAGGTAAGGATCCATCTAAAGTGGATCGTTCTGGAGCTTATATTGCACGTCAAATTGCAAAGAGTTTGGTTGCCGGTAATATTGTAAAAAAATGCTTGGTTCAAATTTCTTATGTTATTGGAAAAAAAACTCCTGTCAGTCTTTGTGTGGAAGACTATGGAACTTCCAATTTAGATCAAAAAAGTTTATGTGATCTTGTTTTGAAGAATTGGAGCTTAAGTCCTGGAGCTGTTATTCAGGATTTGGATTTATTAAAACCTCGATATAGAAAAACAGCTGTGTACGGTCATTTTGGCAGAACTGAAAAAGAATTTACCTGGGAAAAAGTGAAATCTCTCGCTTAAACTGTTCACGTTGTTCTTTCTACATGTCATCCTTATATGTGTTCTTGTCACCCCTGCGAAGGCAGGGTTCTAGTAACACATTAACAAGTCCTATAATTTGTAAGTTTTTATGTGTACTAGTTACGATTTGATCTGACAAAGGTTGAAAAGATAAGGGTTACCCGTT
>JAPPLG010000025.1 GCA_028819545.1 Bdellovibrionales bacterium
GGGTAACCCTTATCTTTTCAACCTTTGTCAGATCAAATCGTAACTAGTACAGTTTAATATACTCTGCCTTTTAACCACTCCATAATATGACTACATATTTCATTTTGATGAATAGGTAAAAGACGTGTCCTCACTTGAACGACTCGAATAAGCTGATGAGCAATTCGCTCAGATGTCTCACTTCTATTAATCAAGCTCTTATCCAATAATTCCTTTGTAATTATTTGTTTGTTGTAAAATAAGAGGGATGAATCTTGAAAAATTTCAATCAGAAAATCTGCTATAACACTAATAACTCCAGGTAAGTTAGAAACAGAACTTAAAAAGTATAAACCTCTTTGAAACCCAATGTCATTAACTGAACATTTAGCATCTTTTAATAAAAAAAGGAGTATTTTATGATCAATAGATATATAAGTCTGATTAAGTCTAATGAGTTGAGCCTTGAACTTAACAGCCTGATTATTATCAATGATAATCTGCCTTTCAAAATACTCAATAAGATCAAATAGTCTAATACCTGAAACAGAAAATTCTTCTTCAGCATACTTTCTTAAAATAGCATCCTCACATAAAAGAATAACATCGTCATCAAGAGCCAATAAAGAATCAAAAAACTCTTTGCCTAAGATGTCTTCTCTCTTCTTTCCTTCTTCCCGACTTAAAACAATGTCAGCTGATATAGGTTTTATTTGGCAATGCTCTTCAATCCATATTTTTACTTTTGCCCAAAAATTTAAATCTTGTTTTATTTTTTGAGCATTAATAAAATTTTTTACAGAATTACCCTCCTTATCAAAGCCTACTGTTAAAAGACCATCTTTGGAGTGCAAAGTCGTTTTTCGTATATACTCTTTCAAAGAATCCATTGTGGATTGACATATAAAAAAACTGAACTTACTTTCTTCCAAATATTTTCCTATTTCTAGCTGATGAATCATAATTAGAGATGAAAGATCAATAAGAATGTCAATCTTACCATCTAGAAGTTCCTTCGTTTTTTTATAGTTTTCCCAGTCGGGGATGGCAGATATAAATTTATCTTCTGAGGAATAAATTAATATTCCAATTATATCTATTGGATGTTTGCCAGTTTTTTTTGCTATAGCACCAATAGTTACTTCCCCCTCTTTATAAAGTTGTAATAGCTTATTTAAATCTTCTTCCTGATTTGATAAGTTAGGAACCATTTGTTTTAAAGTTTGTAAAATTTGTTTTCCATCAGCTTTTGGTGATATATGGGCAGACTTTAAAAAAGTTTTTGAGGTAAATTTCTGTTCAGCTTCCTTTAAAATTTTATGATATTCATGAACGTACTTACTTTTAATTTCCATAACTTGATATTCTTTATTAACAAAGACAATTATATCGCCTTCCTTTTTGCCGGATAATGTTCTTGAAAGTTCATGATTTAGATTGTATATTTTTGCATCTTCTTCTATGATGACCTTTATTTCTTCTTGACTTTTAGTGTCTTTAATTCGGACATAACAATCTAATCCTGCCTTAATTGGGTTAAGAAAAAACTCATTATCTAATTTGGATTCTTCTACTGTTTCAAATACTTCTGATTTATTTTTTAAATTCGATTTATCAGATAAGTGTGAGTAGTTTAAAAAAGTAAATAATGAACAATACACACTTTGAGGTTTCATTTTACTTGGATTTTCCTTAATACATTTGTATTGAGTTTCCAAAGCCTTTTCAAAACTCCCTGCACTCATATATGCAAGAGAAAGACGATTTGTTTGCTCCATAGATAGTTGATCTAGGTTAAATTCACTTTCTAGAAGTTGCTTTGCTTTTGAGATATATTCGCTTTTTACATAGGCTAAAGCCAATTCTATTTTAATAAATTCATTATCAAGATTTGATTGAAGAAAATCTTCATAGCATTGAATAGCTTTTTTTCTGTCACCTAAGTTTTCATAAATAAGAAATAAAGTATGCACTACCTGTGCATTAGAGGGAAACTTCTTGAGCAATTCCTCTGCCAATGCAATAGCCAATCTATTTTTTCCATTTTCAAAATAGGTATGCAAAAGTTGAAAAACTTTAGGATGATTAAGATTTTTATTTGTAATTTCTTCCAGAAGAGGCTCAACTTCCACATACATCTTAGAAAAATATAGTTCTTTAGAAAGTTGCTCTATATCCCTCAAACGTTCTTTTTTCTTAAAATAGAAGTTGTTCTGATCTATCTCATCATTATACTTTTTATCTTTAAAAACACTATAAGCCTTTTTAAGATATTGAATTTTTTTGCTCCTATGAATGTTAGACTCTTGTACCTTTCCACTAGTTTCTCGTTCTTTAGCTTTCTCAATTTTTGATTTTAAAATTAAATTAAATATATCATCATTATTTTTCTTAAATAATAGGTTTAGCATTTCTTCTGCTTTATCTATCTCTCTAAAATAAATCATTCTAAATATTGAATACTGTTTTACTTCTAACCGATCATCTGCACCGATGGAAGGTGACTCTATTATTCTATGTAGCAAATTTTGGGCATTCTCTTTTTGTCCCTTCTGAAAATATAAATCAGTTAAAATCAAAGCTAAATTAAACGATTTTTCCGATATATTTATTTCATTTAAGGAAAGTGATTTTTTACTAATAGAATCTAAGGAATCATCAGTCAAACCAAGCAAATCTTCCAATATAGAAACACTTTGTAATATATCTCCTTTATACCTAAGCAATCGGCTAAGTTCTATTTTTAGATGATCATCGTGTGAGAATTTACGAACACCCTCTTCAAGAATGCTGACCGCACCACTAAGATTCCCACCCACCTCAAGAGCTAGAGCATAATGCAAATACCAATTAGGATTAAAGTCTTTTAGTTCGCTGTACTGACTATCTGTGACCAATTTTTTATAAATTTTCACAATCTCTTCCAGTTCATCTTTTAAATTATCTGGAATACGCCTTCCTGACAAAACATCTTGTCGTTCTAAAATAAGATTTAAAGACATATCAGCATAGTCTGCCTCATCATTTATATCTTTCCACCCTCCATTTTTTTTTCTTGCATCATAAAAAATATTCAGCCACTTATTAACTTCTGCATATTGTTTTCTTCTTGTACTGATTTGAGATAAAATATGAGCTACTTGATGTTTTGTCTCCATATTCTTTGGAATAGAAGAAATAATATCTTCTAACGGTTGATTTTCTTTGTCTTGAATTTGAATTTCAAGAGTACAAGCTAATACACTTAAAGGGTTCAGTTGTTTTGTTTTTTCAATATATTTTTTTGAATTTCTTATATCACCAATAATTAAATAAGCCAAAGCACAATTTGCATTAGCATTTTCATCTTCTTTGTTAAATTGTAACGCTCTTATAAGTAAATCAGAAGCTTGTGTTTCTTGCTTCATTCTGATGTGTGCCACAGCCATGTTAGTTAAGACTCTATACTTTTCTTTATCTTCCAACTGCTCCCATTTTTCTTTTTTAAATTTTGTTAATAAATCAAAAGCTGTTTTAGGTTGATCTCCGTTTATTAAATCCCTAATTTTATTAAGATCTCGATGACGACTTTCAGTTTGAATGGAATTTATTATAGCTGGAGTAATAGAAGAAGACTTTTGAGAGCTATAACAATATTCTGGAAAATGTTTTTCAAAAACCCCAAAATGTGTATCAAGCAAAGCTTTTATTTCATGCCAACTATGAATTTCGACAGAAAAAAGCTCTTTCGTTTTCGTTTTATGCTCTTTTGAAATCAATCGCGCCACTTTTTGTATGTTTTCATCTCTTTTGCAAGTGTTTGCTAAGATAAATCTGTCTAGAGGAGGTTTAAATTTTTTAGCTTTCTGAACCTCTTCTATTAACTCTGATTCTTTTATTTGATCATTAAAACCTTTTTTTTTACATTGGATTCCTATATCCTTATCTTGCACAAAGATATCTACACCATCTTGAGATTGCCCTGACCTCCCATTTCTGTAAGTTTGATCTCCAAATTCCGCTTTATACAAATCTAAGCATAATTTTTCAAATTTTTCTCCACTTTCAGGTGGAGAAACCTGTAAATCCGACGGCTTTAAAGACATAATAATATTTTCCTTCATATTTAAAAGGAGAAATAAAAAAGCTTCTCCTTTTAAATTTTAATTCTCCCCTTCATCTTTTATTTTTTGACCAATCAAGCCTTTTATACTCCACTCCTCTGGCTGTTCTTTGTTTTCAGAAGGATGAATTACTGATGACTTTAAAAAAGCACTGTCTTTTACAGAAAGGGAAGGAATAGATTTTTTTTCCTCATAAGCAATAGAAGATTCAAAGTTCTCTTTTAAATTTCTGCAGAAAAAATCAAAAGGCCAAATTTCAATTCCCTCTTCTGTTTTCCTTACTGCTTCGCCTAAATAAACCACAACTCGTCTTTTAATAGCAGATAATGCACTGATAGCTTTTAGCCCTCTATAATCTTTAGAAGAAACTTGCGTTTTAGCTTTAACCTCAATAGCTATTAATTCTGTTCCCCTTTTTAAAAGAAAATCAACTTCCGTATCTTTTGCTTCAGAAGAAGACCAATAATAGATATCTTCATAAAGATCACAATAATCTTTGTAAGCTCTTAAAATTTGAGCTATTAATCCTTCAAAAAGAAACCCTTTTTCCTCATCAGAAACAGGGTCAAAGTTTTTCTTTAAAGCTCGTGCAAGACCCGGATCAATGAAATAAAACTTATCCCTTTTCTTCTCTTTCATACGAATCTTTGCTTGATAAGCTGGTAGAAAAAAACCCAACATTGTATCTTCTAGAATAGAAAAAAAATCACTGATATGATGTATTTTATTTTCCGAATCTCTTGCAACATTACTCTTATTCAAAACTTGTCCATGAAATAAGCCAGCTTTTTCTAAAAAACGAGCAAAAGCAGGAAGGTTTCTAACTAAAGCCTCAGCTTTAATTTCTTCTTTAAGATAAGTTTCAGTATAGTCTTTTAATTTATCACTCCTATCAGGAGAAAACCACACAATAGGAAGCAAGCCATAGCGTAAAGCTTGGTCTAAATTAAAATCTTCTCCTAACTCTTCAGGAATAAAAGGGTGAAGAAACTTTTTACCTGCTCGACCACCTAAAAGGTTTACTCCTTTAGCTTTGATTTTGCGGGCACTAGATCCTGTAAGAATAAAACGACGATTAGAAGATTCAATAAGACGATGAACTTCATCCAGCAAGCGAGGCATTTTTTGAATCTCATCTACAATAACCAACCCATCATTTCTAAAAGCACTGACTGTTTCATAAAACTTCCCAATGTTAGAAAGGTAACTTTGGTAAAGAGATGCATCTAAAAGATCGATATAAAGAGCCTTTGGAAAAAGTCGTTTTAAAAGAGCTGTTTTACCACTTCCTCTGACACCAAATAAAAAAGTACTTTTATTGTCAGATATTTTAATCATACGATTTTTATATATCATATTAATTATTTTCGTCGATTTTTATAAAAAAATCAATAAAAATCGTTTATTTTTATAAAAATAGATGAAAAAATGTAATTTTTAGTCTATTTTGGTATTAGACATATACTCTACATACTTAATTGTGTAAAAATCCCGTTAAAAAATAATTTTTTTATTCAAAAAGTTCAGTAATTTCAGGTATTTATAAACCAAAAATGGTCGGACCGACTGGATAACGGATAAGGTATTCAAAACACTAAAATACATTAATAAATTAACAAAACTACTCCCATTCATCCCATTGATAACTGCTGATAACCTCTAATAACCAGAGTATCCCGTTAAAATCCCGTCAAAATTTTTCTTTTCTTTTTACCAAAAAAACACGGATGAACACCATTCCCTTAATAAAAAAATATTTACTATGGTACAGTGCTTTTAATACTTTTTCCATGACCCCTCCCTTCAGGAAACTGTCTAGTTGAAACGGGGGCCGCGACAACACACTATTTTGTCCTTGACCCCCAAAAATAATCAAATACATTAAATTTCTGATATGAATAAAACTATTAAACAGAAAAAAAGATTAAAAAGAGCTATCCAGTCAGCATTGTCTTTAATGTTAATACTTTTTGGGTTAATTTCCTATTATCTGGGTTCTGATTTCTTTAAATCAAAACATGAAACTATATCATGTAGAATTGGCATCACTACAGATTTGGAAAACCGTAAAAAAACATGGCAGAGAATATATGAAAAAGAAGGAAAAACTATAAAAAATTGGACTGTATTGAGCAAACACTATTCCAAGTCCTCTGCTCAAGAAGCAGAAAAAAGGGAGGCTAAATTACAAAATTGTAAGGCACACCCTGGAGGACGAAAATCTAGGAAAACAATATGGTACCTCTATAAAATAGAGCATTAACTGTAAAAATTAAATATCCCTCACCAAGGTTTCTACCGACATTTTAAACTGCCACTTTTTACTTTTTTTACTGCCACTTTTTATTGTTTTTAACACGCCATTTTTGATATTTTAGGCCATTTTTAGCCTTTTTTCATTCATTTTTACTGCCATTTAGACTGTCACTTGAATGTAATATTTAATAGATTTTTTCAATTTTTTATATTTGTCAGTGATTTTATATCTTCCAGTTTTGGAGGAATTTTCAGTCAATTTCTTATTTTTTAATCACTTGCCAATGTCCAGTTTTGTCAGAGCCAACTCTTTTAATGTATTTAGCTTCTTTCAATTTGGATAAATAATTTTCAGCACTGCGTTTGGTAACAGATAGTTTTTCTGCTATTTCTTGAGCATTTATACTTGGATTTTTATGAATGAGCCATGCTGTATTAAGAATATTTACACCGAAAATAGACCGAAACTCATTAACATTTACACCGAAAATAGACCGAAACTCATTAACATTTACACCGCAAGTATCTTGGGCTGTACTTTTGTTAGTAGATTTTATAATTTTTTCAGAGTTTTCTGTTTTGGTTTTGATCAACTCTTCCTTCTTCTTAAAAAGAACACTATAGAAAAGACTGTCATCTCCATAGTTAATTTTCATGGATAGTTTTTTCTTATGATTTTTTACAGCCTTCTTCATCCGGTTAATTCCCGTTCCTGCTTGCTCTATATAATTTGCCCTGTGTAGCATAGAGGCAATCAGAAGATTACGAGGAAAACTCTGTGTTCCAAAGTTTTTAGGATTAAATCCTTTAGGAAGTCCTCCAGGATTTCGTATTTCCACTCTGTTGGAAAAAACTTCCACTACAACAGGAACTTCTTTTATAAAATAATCCCTATGGCAAACAGCATTGACTATTGCCTCCCTTATAGCAGGCTCAGGGTAATCGGGAATTTCTTCTCTGCGAGGCTTGCCTGTGATAACATATTCTAAGTTTGTATGTCTTTGAACAAAAGCTAAAGCACCTTCAATATTTTCAATAATGTTTCCCATATATTGTTTTCTATCTAAAATTTTAAATTTTTCTGTCCCTTTAAAGAGAATACAATCAACACGGGCATAGTTCATAACAAAATCTATATCTTTTGAGAAAAACAGAACGCCTAAATTTGTAAGTTGTTTATCCGGTGTCAGGCAATCAAAGTTTTGTAAAAGTATTTCTCTCTTAATGCTTGAGCTGATGTTTGAGAGCTTTAAAAAACGTTTAAAGGCTTTAGAGTCAAAATCTTTTTTGAAATTGGCTTTATCATTGATTAGCTCTCCAAAACGGACACGACCTTCTTTCTTATAAAAATTGAGAATTTCATTTCTGGTCATTTTTTGAGAGTTAGCCCCGACTCTCATAAAAAAACCTCTTGAACATCCATAGGGCTTTTCGTTACCTTCAGGAACATGAATAACGATAAGATTTTCTTTAACTTCAACTGTGGTATTTAATTTTGGCTCTAACTTACCCAATATGTCTTGAACTTTAGAGCGATTACGATTGCTTGTATCAATACCTTTAATGGCTCCATCATCAGCTACACCTAATAAAATATAACCACCGGATGAGTTGGCAAAAGCACAAACTTCTTCAATAAGAGTTTTTTCCAAAGTTTGCTTAAACTCTGTATGGTATCCTTCACCGGTTAAAATTAAATTTTTAATTTGTTCTTTTGTCATGAAAAAAGTCTTTTGAAAAATTTAATTTTTCTCATTTTTTATCCTTTTTCTACATATTGTAGTGTTTTCTTCTATAAGACAAGCCTTTAGTTGTAAAAACTAATTCTGGTGTAGAGGGTTCGATTTTACTATTGGCTCGCTTCCCTTCTCTATTTTTTTTAACACTTCGGTCGCTTGTTTTGAAGGACAATTCTTCAAATTGTCCTCAAGAAAAAAATCGGCTCCCCCTAAAGGTCTCCCCCAATTTATTTTCTTGCAAATCACTCCCTTCGTTTTTTCTTTTTCTCTTAAGAAGGGTTAGCGAGCCAAATAATGAACCATAAAAGGGGGAATATCATGGCTAAGAAAGAAATCATTTTAAAAGAACTGACAGCTTTGGCTTTTCAAGTATCAAAGCTTTTTTGCTATCTATGCTATATGAAAGTCAAAAAAGTCACTGTCCAAAGTGTGGAACAGATGAATTTATGAGACCACCTGAAGGGGTAGGAGTAGAGTATGGAACAGAGTGGGTTATTGAGGAAATTCTTCGGGAAAATCTTGAACCTGTGGAAGAAAATAAGACTTTTGAGGAGATGATAGAAGGATGTTACCCAACAGAGATAAAAGTCGACTGGTTGGAGCTTAATACAGTAGATATTTTGAAAACTCTAAGCCCTTGCGACTGGAGGATTGCTCAAGGTGATTATATGTCCAGCTTTGAAGAAGATGAGGAACTTATGAGCTTTGACAATGGTTCAACCTATTTTTGGACTTCAGATATAGAGAACCTAATTCAATAAAAATTAGAAAAGGAATCCTCTTAAATAGAGGCTTCTTTGTTAAGAGTTATGAATCTAATGCTGAAAATATACAGAATAATTAAAAAAATTCATTTCACTGCTTTACAAACACAAAAATGAACCCATATTGATACCCGTATAGATAAATATCTCAAAAATACTCTATACAAATAAATTTTCTACATACTGGCATTAGTAGTTTAAAAAAAGGAGTATATTACCATGATGAATAATATTAATATGATTCTTATTAAAGTTTGTGAAAAGTTAAATCTTTCAGAATCTCTATATGAAAAACTTAAAGAGCGTTATCAAAAAATATCTGAATACTTGCAAACTCACCCAGAACTCAATGATGTAAAAATATATCCACAAGGCTCGATTTCAATCGGAACTACCGTTAAACCAATTAGTCAGGATGAATATGACCTAGATTTCGTTTGTGAAAAGGACGGTCTGAATCCTTTTCACCTATTCACCATAATAAAAGAGTATTTAAAAAATAACGGCCATTATAGTGAACTTGTAGAAGAAAAAAAGAGATGTGTTCGCCTTAATTATAAAGAAAAATTTCATATCGATATCTTGCCTGCTTGTTCTGATAAAGAAAGTTTGTCCCAAACTGGTACTAGTATATTGATACCAGATAAAGAATTAAGGAGTTTGCTACCCAGCGATCCAAAGGGTTATTCTGCTTGGTTTTGGAAAAAAAGCAAAGAAGTATATAAAAGGGATGCAGAAATAGAAGCCTTGCCTCAATACCAGCAGGCAAGTCAAAAAAACTATCTCCAATGTATTGTGCAACTCATGAAAAGACATCGTGATATTTTCTTTCAACATAAGCAAGAACATTCTCCACCTAGTATTATTATAACTACTTTATGTGGAAATTACTACACAAGCCAAAGAAGTATTCCTGATGGCTTAACCAATATTGTAAATACTATAAAAATAAACCCCACTCCGAAAGTTTATAATCCAATCAACTCTGAAGAGTTATTAAGTGAAAAATGGGAAGAGAATCCGATTTTATATAATAGTTTTAGAACGTGGATTGACTCTCTTTATACCGATTTACAATCTTTAAAGGATGCAAACAATATAGAAGAAAAACTTAAAGAAATGTTTGGTGAAAAAATTGTGAACCCTATACTGGACGAATTAAAAAAAAGAAGTCTTATTCACACAAACAGGAAAAACTTATCAGTTACATCAACTGGCATATTGTCTTCTACTCAAAATGAGAATAACACTCCTGTGCGTCAGAATACATTCTACGGTATAGAAGAAGATTAAAATTTTCGGTTTAAAACAAAATGGGAAACTTCTTTGACAGTAAAAAAAGCTTATCTATACCAGAACAAGATAAAAAAATAAAAATACAATTCCCTGAATTCCAGCGAATACGCAATCTTAAAAAAGGTATATGGGTTGGAAATTTAAATCCAACAAAATGGAGTCCTAAATATAAAATTCAAATAACGTATGACATGAAAAAAACTCCTCAGGTGACTGTTATAAAACCAAAATTGATATGCAAAAAAGGCGAAAAACACCTTCCACATGTATATCCAAACAATGTACTGTGTTTATTTGACCCTGACAAAAAGGAATGGGATAACACAAAATCTATAGCCGATACAACCATACCTTGGATAAGCTTATGGTTATTTTATTATGAAGAGTGGCTCTATACTGGAAAATGGGAAGGTGGAGGAAGACATCCAAATATAAAACAAAAAACTAAGAAAAAGAAAAAACATGAACGAATTAAAATATAAACCAGAAAGACGATCTAAAGGTATTTTAAATAAAAGAAGAATTCCAAATATCTGGCCTGATAATAAAGAGTTTCGGATCCTCACTATAGATGGAGGAGGTATAAAAGGCATCTTCCCAGCTTGTTTTCTTGAAAAAATAGAGTCTTCTTATTTAAAAGAAAATAATATTACTGATTATTTTGATCTAATTTGTGGAACTTCTACAGGAGGTATTATTGCACTTGGACTCGGAGCTGGTATAAAAGCCTCCGAACTTTCCAAGCTATATATTGAAAAAGGTAATGACATTTTTCCTTGTAAATATAGATGGTTCAAAAAATTACAGCAGTATGTATATGTTCCTTACAATAGAAATAAACTGAAAATGATATTACAGAAAGTATTTAGAGATAGAAAGTTAAAAGAAAGTAAAGTGCGTTTGTGTATCCCTTCTTTTGAAGGGATGTATAGTGAAGTATATGTATTTAAAACTCCTCATCACCTTGATTTTAAAAAAGATGGTGAAGAACTTATGACAAAAGTGGCACTCTCCACATCTGCTGCACCCACTTTTCTCAAGTCATTTAAAGACAGTGGTTATACATTTGTTGATGGTGGAGTATGGGCAAATAATCCATGTATGATTGGATTAGTTGAAGCACTGTCTTCTTTTAACGTTCAAAGAGAAAACATTAAAATCTTGAGCATAGGTTGTGGTGAAACACCTTATATGGTGAAAAATAAAATGATAGCAGGGGGACTATGGCACTGGAGAAAGATAATTAGAGGAGCTACGCATCTTCAATCACAAAATGCTATAGGACAAGCTGGTTTATTGATAGGAAGGGATAATATTTGTAGAATTGACATACCAGAAAATATGATGCCAACAAAGGGTATAGACTTGGATGACTGGCAACAGAGTATAACAATTTTACCAACAGCTGCTGAGAAAGTATTTTCTGATTTTGGTAATAAAATTAAAGAAAACTTTTTCATAGAAACTACTACACCTTATAAGCCTTTCTATTGAGATCCAGACTGGTTGTTGTCGCAGTCCCCGTTTCAACTAGACAGCCTAGTTAACTAGTTTTCTATATTCTACAGGACTTTTCATACCCAGTCCAGAGTGTGGAGCTACATTATTGTAGTCTTTAATCCATTTTTTAACTACTACAGTACAACAAATTAACCTTCAACTCACAGAATTTTTAAGCGTTCTCATAATTATTTCATATGAATCAACAGATACCATTAATAGCCCTGCGGGTTTTAATATAAATTCTTCAGGAAATAATCCTAGATGAGAAGATATATCTAGAATAAAATAAAAATCAACTGCATAAAATTGAAGTGTATAGTGTCCGTCCATTTTACATACATATGGCTGATATACTATACCTCCTCCTTTTAATTTATCAGAAGGTTGCATATGATATATAGCTATTGGATATGTATAATAGTCTATTGCAGTTTCATTATATAATTTTAATAAGACTCCCAAGTGTTTACTGATTATTAATGGATTATTTCCTATTGATAAGTTATAAAAATGTTGTCTTAAATAAATACTGAGTAAAAATTTTTGAATTTTTTTAAAATCAAAACCATATAATTCATAATAAGTTATTTCTTTTAGAGAATTATTCTTATCTGGTATGGTTTTTCTATTTGCTTTTCTATAAAAATTGTCTCTTTTAAAAAATTTACTAGAATAATTTTCTAAATCAGAAATTTTTGATTCACACTGCTCACAAATAAAACTGCCCTTAATTCCATCTTGTACTAACTTTCTCTTTAAATTATTTTTCTCTAACTTCAATTCAACTGTTCGGTGAATCACATCATAAACTTTTGAATTTTCAAGCATCCACTTTGGAATAACATGACTATTATTCTTAAAGTTTTTAACAGACCTTTTACATATAGGACAAATTTTCATCATAATATTGATAAAATTAAAAAAAGTTTTTCAAGCTACAGTAATATAGCTTATAAATAATTCACTCTCTCGAAATTATCAAATGCTTTATAATACGATAAATTTTCAAGCACAAACAAAAGTACATAATGTAATAGCAGGACTTACTCAAGAGAAGAAAAAATTGAAGAAGAACTTACAGAAAAAAATAACTAATTTAACAAAAGAACATACGAGACAGGATAATATCATTGATAAAGCTTATAAAGAAAAATTCAGTAAAAATAGAAGAAAATTTTTAGCAAAAAAATTACAGATAACTTGAAAAATATTTTACTTTTTTTATGTGTGAATTTTATTCTGTTTCCAATTCATGCGGTGATCCTGCGGTGATTTGCGGTGATTTCATTTTAGACAAGGTGCATAAAAACACCTGAAGAACCACCTATTCTCAAGCCACTCTATAAGTACTCCTTTCTGCTTATAATGAGTACCGAAAGTCAGCAAAAAAGACTGCATATAAGAGTGATTTACTTTCTTTACATAAAGGTTGGTTAGCATTTGGAGTTGAATTAGATTCTTTCTGTGAAAGAGAAACTACACCTACAGAAGCAACATTTTCAAACGTAGGTATGGATTCTCTCATATCAAGTAAGCTATATGGAGTTAACGGTGACGTTGTTGACTGTTCAGGGTCAACCAACTGTCCTGATGGGCTTTATCCTGGAACTACATGCCCTACTACAGTGGCAGGTGTAACTTGTGTAGGTGCTTGGACTTCCACAGCTGGAACTCGAGCAGGACCAGATAAGAATAATTTTATAGGATTTGGACAAGAGGTATGTGGAGGTAGTGCTACACCAACAGTAGATTTCATTCATATTATGTGTAGTAGCTAGTATATGATCTGACAGTTACCCGTGTCAGTGGCTGTTTT
>JAPPLG010000002.1 GCA_028819545.1 Bdellovibrionales bacterium
CGGGTAACCCTTATCTTTTCAACCTTTGTCAGATCAAATCGTAACTAGTACAAATGTAGTAGCTAGTATATGATTGGACAGTGATCTCTTCACTGTCAGCTATTTTATTTTTCTCTATTTTTAAGAATAATATCCAGTATATTCAAGAGACTTCAATTAAATATATGGATGCATTTGTTAGCTTTTATTTCGTACCATTCTTTATTTGTTAGTTTGAAACCCAACAGTGAAAGAGTGTTTAAAACATAATCTAATTCACCTGAGAATTAAAAAGTGGCAGTATTCTGTTTAACAATTCGACACCATATGTTCATTAATTCCATATTCTCTATGGATGACATATTTGTGTTTAGAAGATTTGTTGAACCAACAATGATTGAAAGGCATTTTGCACGAGATATAGCTACATTCAATCGGTTTTTATTTAAAAGAAAATTGATTCCTCTAGGGGCATCTTGGATGGTTGAGGCTGACATAGAGAGTATGGAAATAGGGGCTTCCTGTCCCTGAAATTTGTCCACAGAAGCTACCCTTACATTCTTTGAGTTGAGAGTTCTTTTTAAATAAGCCACCTGAAGATTATAAGGGGCAACGATTAAAATATCTTTTTCTGTTATAGGTTTTGTGTTGTTTTCTTTATCAATCCATTGGGATTGGAGAAGTTTTTTGTACAAATTAGATATGACTTTAGCTTCCTCCTCAGATGATTCTCTATTTCCTGAGTGGTCAACAGGAATAAAATGCACACCAGAATCTGGTAAACTATTCTTTAAATCATCTGGTAAAATAATTTTTTGATTTTCGTTTTTTATGTCAGGTAGTAGTTTTCCATCATAAAAATTTTCTGAAATAAATTTGCATACTTTTGGATTCATTCTATAAGAAATTGGTAGAAAAAATCCTTTGTCTCGCGAAATTGTAGTTTGTCCACCTGTATAATATGTTAAAGCTGACTGTCCTGACTCCCCAGGATGTGAACCTTGAATAGGTTGTTCCAGTTGGTTTTGATCTCCAAGTAGTATGATATTTTTAGTTGATCTTGCGGCGGCAATAACGTTAGTTAAGCTAACCTGAGAAGCTTCATCGACAAATAAATAATCATAAGCATTTTCTTGATTTTCTCTGGAAAAGAAAAAAACTGTACCTCCCACAAGATTTGATTGTGTTGAAATATCAGTGTTTTTAACTAATTCTATAGGGTAGCTTCCAATAAATGCTTTCTCATCTTCTGTATCTCCTGTTTTTTGTACTTTCTGGCATCGAAATCTAATATTATCTTTATTTTGCTCAAATACCATCTTCAAAAGGTGTGAAATTGCTTTATGGGAATTGGAGGTTACTCCTACTCGTTTTCCTTTTTGTATTAAATGCAAAATGATATGGGCCGCGGTATAGGTTTTTCCGGAGCCTGGTGGACCTTGAATGCACAAGATAGAATTATTCAAATTTAAGGTGTGATTAGAGGTTTCTTCTATTAGATTTTCTTCTTTTAAAATAAGAGGACCTTTGTGATCTTTCAAGTCTGGGGCACACCTTAAAAGTAAATTATGGATACATTTTTTTAATCCAAAATTACTGGACTCAAAGTACAGGTCATTTGCTGTGTTAAGAAGTGATTTAAAAATGTTAATTTTGTAGAAACTATTTATTTCACTAGTTAAAGTAAAATTTTTGTTTGTTGGAATATTTCGATGTGTAGATAAATCCAATGAAAGAGTTCCTTTAATAAGATCTAATTCCAAAATTTTATAAGATTCCCTTGTATCTTTATTTTCTAATACAAGAACCTTATCCCCTATATCAAGACCTATTTCCTGTGCTGGTTCAAATTGTATCTGACATGTCGTTCCTGTATTTTGGACACATTTACATAATGCAATGGTGTTTTTATCTTCAAATAATTCCTCATTATCCATGTCAAAGTGTGAGAAATAGTTCCACCATCCTGGCTTTTCTTCTCTGATATGAAATTCCAGCAAATGAGCTAAAAGTTCAGTGACGTAAATTTTGGTGTCGGACTTTGATAGAGGCAAACCTCTTTTTTCTATAGGTATATTAGAAAGTAGTTCTTTAGCTTTTCTTTCGCAATTTCCAGGCATTCCCTTTCTTTCTTTTTGTTCCCCAGGAGATTCATCAGAGGGAGGGAGATATTGGATATTATTTATTCGTTGCAGATTCGAAAGAAATTTATAAAGTGCCTGCGTAGAAAAACAATCATCTCTATTATAGTCTTCAATCTTTTTTAGAAAAGGGGAGTTTTCTAAGGTGTCTTTTGAATTGAGAAAATGAAAAAATTGAACAGTTGAATCACTTCCTGATTGAACATAGGTCTCTCTTTTTTTATAGTACAGTTGCTCTATTTCTTTAAGAGAGTAGGAAAGAGAGCCAACCCTTAGCCCTTGAACAACGACTCTGTGTAAATCGACAAATACATGGTTTCTTAAGAGATTGTCGACTTCAAACTCCCCAATCCCATATCTTCCCATTAATCTTTTTATTGTAGATGTTTCATAATGCCCATAATGGTATATGTGCATTTTTTGATTTTGCTTCCAGCGCTTATAAACCCAGTAAATCCAATTTTTGAAAGCAATAGCTTCTTTTGTTTTGTCTTCAGCCCAAAAACACGTATATTTTGATCCTTCATTGATTGCATTTCCATATAAATATTCCAATCCTTCTTCTGCAAGAAAAGGGTATCCTTCCATATCAAAAAATACATCCAGTTCATTGGGTGGAGGAAGCATCTCAAACCCTTGTCTTTCCCCCTTGTGTGGTAATACTTTGAATGTGGTTTCATTTTGTTTTTTTGAAGAAGCCTGTAAAGAAGCTTGATCTTTTAGTGTTCTAAAAGTGAATCCAGCTATGCCAGTGAATTGATTCTGATCGTATTCTGCAAGTTCTGTTAATGTATTTATGCTTTGTTTTTTTAATTTTTCACAATGAGTTTGCCTTATGTTTGCAACAAGTGAAATATCATCTAACTCATGAAGTCTTTTTTTAGAGAAAAAAGTCCAATCTCTATGCTCTTGATGTTTATTTGGTATAGGTATATTTGTTGAGCTGAAAGAAGAGTGATAGTTTAAAAATCTCTTTTTTAGAAATTGGTAAAAATAAAAGAATTTTTTTGTTTGGAATGAAAGAGTTTTTCCATCTCTGGTAATTATCTTTATTTGTTCAGGTAATAGATTTTGATTTTTTTCCAATATGTCGCAGTAACAACAAAGCTGAATAATAGCTGTAGGAGTTGGATGGGATGCGATCTTTATGTCACAGGGAATATAGTGGTAATCACCTAAGGAAGAAGGAGTTTTGACTTTTTCTAGAATATCTACATACCCAAATATCCCATCTGTAGCAATAGCTGCCTGGTAGATTTTATCTACACCATTTGTCATTGCAGATAGAGTGTGTTTGACACAAGTTTTCCGGTCATATTTATCTTTGTTAATTTTAGTAATTTGATTTTGCTTTTCAATTTTTTCAATAATACTTTTTTCATGATTATTTCCCATTTCAGCTATTACTTCATAGAGAGGATCTTTGGGGTCACGATGGATTTTTTGGCTTTCAAGTATCTCTTCCGAAACTACCTTTTCAAAATGATCCATATAAGAAGAAAATTCTGATTCAAAAAATTTAACAATATCTATTGGGGAGAAAGTGAGTTTATTATTGGAAATGTACATCTATTTATTAATCCTTACAGTGTGTGTTCTGTCTTATCAATTTTATTAACTGTGTTTTTTAGGAATTTACATAATGTGAATTTTATCGGTTACTATCAATTAACAATCAAGACTTGTACTGAAAAAAACAGTTAGAAAAATGTCTCAAAATTGGAAAAAATGGATTGTCCCTAAAAAGTGGACTGTGAATAAGCATTACTTTTCACACTCTTCAGACTTTTATTTTCAAGCGCATGGGTATTTGTTTATGAATATTATTGTTAAAATTTCTAAAGTAGGTATGTCTTATTTTAAATTTAAAGTATTTTATTTGGCTCATTTTCCTCTAAGGTTTAAGTATAAAACGAGCTCTTTCTTTTCTTAGCATTTCATATGTTGTCATGCACTTAATTCCAAGGCCAATACAAACATTAGGAATTTTAATTTTTGTTTTTGAATCGGCAAACTTTTCATGTGTAACAACAGTATATTTTTTTGATTTTGCATGTGCTATAAGGTAATAATCTGCCTTTTGAAGAAATACATTCTTAGCTCCTTCCTCGTAATCTTGTTCATTTACCCAACGACTAACTTCAACTAAAGATTGTAATACTGATTTGTCGGGTTTTAAAAAGAAATTTGCTCCTCTTTTCTTTGCCCATTCCGATAAATTATCTTCTATAGCTTGTAGTTCATCACCTACCTTTTCAATACTGAATAATTTTTCTTTGGAATTACTTTTAATAAGCCAATCCCAAAAAGCAGGGCAGAAGTCCATGCCATAATGTAAATTTTTGGCTTGAATAAAAATATCAGCATCAAGTAAATAAGCCATTCATGTTTACTCCGACACTTTTTCCAGTTTTCTCAAATGTTGACATTTTCTTTATACCAAGTAACTGAAAGGATTCTCTGAAAGAGGTATGACCTTCAAGAGTGTGAGATACTAATGCTTTTGCAAAACGATGACCAACACGTACTCCTAAAGTGAGGAAAAAATCTCCTCCACTACTTTTTTTATTTTTTTGTTTCAATTTTTTTAACTCTGCTTCGTATCGTGTAGAAAAATCTTCAGCTGTTAGTTTGTTCATATCATAAATACGACGCAAAATAACTAAAGAGCTAACTTTAAAATACCGTGCAAGTCGCTGAATTTCATTAGAAAAGTTATGTTTTATTTTTCTATTGTCATATAATTGGCTAATTACGTTGAGAGGCACAAGTAATTCTGCGGCTACTTTATTGCACCAACTTTCAATTCGATGTTTAGGGATAGTAAGAGCTTGGGTGTTAGAGACTGCTGTTTGATTAATCCATAAATGAGCTAATTCATGGGCAATTGTAAACATTTGTGCGGCTTTTGTATCAGCTCCGTTAATAAAGATCAGAGGTGCTAATGGGTCAGATAAAGCAAATCCACGAAACTCTTTTGGATCCAACTTACGATGGCTATTATTTCCCACAATTCCACTGACCATCACAAGAATGCCTACAGAATTAGCTTGTTCAATAAATCGGCTAAGAGCATTTGTCCATGTCGGTAGTTCTTTTCGTTCTTTGATACTAAAATTTAGAATTTTACGGATATTTTCAGCTGTTTTCATAATATTACTAGTTAAAGGTCGGACAGAACCAATGAAGCTTAGAGGTTGTTCTCTCATAGAATGCATATAATCCTTGTACCAATCTTGACGACGTTGACAAATATAGAGTGTATCTAAAAGGTTAGGGCTTGGATCTTTTTGGTCCGTAGCAGGCATTCTTCGGAAGTCAGGGATGGGGACTTTCTCAACAGGGGGCTTATCCAGCAAGAGATAACCCATGGGAGTATGAACTGTTTTTGCGAATTCCTCTAATTGTTTTAGTGTTGGTTTTGCCTCACCAGTTTCCCATAGTTTTAATTTAGGGATTTTTTTATACAGGCTTTGAGTGTTTTGACCACTTCTTTTTTGTGCCCAACGTAGAAGAGCCGGTTTTACAGACAAATAATTCATGTTTTTCCCCATAAGTTTTATTTTATTTGTAGAAATCAAAAACCTCAATTTGATTTTTGGTATCTTTGATCAACAGATAAAAATCCCATCTTTTTCAGCTTTAAAAATACTTTCTAAAGGTAAATCCTCAACTTTGGTGTGGTGGTTTTAAACAATTTTTTCATCATTAGCTATGATCTATAAGTTGTGAGTAGGAAAATGTGATCTTCGATCTATACCGTCAATTTCAAAAATTGTTTCGTGGTATATATATATGCTGAAATTGCCATATAATGGCAAATATCGCATATTTTTTATACCACTTTATGAATTTTTCTTAAAATATTAGGAAATTTCGATATTTATTAAAAACACTCATTTGACATTATTGAGTTTATTTGATAAATTGAATTCATGAAGAAAACCAAGAACAAAAAACCAATTCCTATTCAGAAGCTTCTGAACAAGTCGCTTATCTATTCAAGAGACTTTCGAGATAACGGCTATCCTTCCAGTCTGCTGAGCTATTATCAAAATCAAGGGCTTATTCAAAAAGTGGAAAGAGGGCTTTACTGTAATGTCCAAAAACCTCCCAAAATTGATTTCAAATGGGAAGATCTTGTATATATTGTTCTCAGTATTCCTAATGGTGTGATAACAGGGATATCTGCTCTTGATATTTATGATCTCACTGATGAAATTCCTCGTTTCCATTGGATTGCTATACCTAATAATACCTCTATTGGTTCCCGACCTTCTGTGACAGTTATCCGCACTCGTAATCATGAGCTTGGTCTTTCTTCTATTAAAATAGGTGATATAGAGGTACCTATTTATGAAAAAGAACGAATACTGCCAGAAGCTTTTAAACTGCTCTCAAGGGAGACGGCTATCAAAGCTCTTAAAGAGGCCTTTAGATCACAAAAAAAATGTCCAGATGTTGATAAACTCGTTGATTATTCAAGAGAGCTAAGAATAAATATCATTCCCTATCTTGAGGTTGTTACGACAACATGAAAAAATATCTTTCAGAAAATGCAATAAAAGATCGCTTAAAGAATCTTGCTTTTGAACAAAAAAGGGAATTTAATAATCTTCTGAAACAGCTTTATTTAGAGAGATTTCTTGCTCGCTTAGCTCAATCAGAATTTGCCGATCATTTTGTTTTTAAAGGCGGACAACTCTTAAGTTATTATCTGAAGATTGGAAGAGAAACAAAAGATCTGGATTTTCTTGTTCAACAAATTAGGACACAATCAAATGAAGACACTACCATAAAAGGTCATCTGAGAAGTGTTACTTGATTCTCACTTGTGTCTCACTACCTTGTTTATTTATTCTTTATTTGGTTCTCATTTGTTTCTCATTACATATGCGTCATAGTATATGAATAAGGAATTATGTGTTTTTAAAAATATTTTTTCATTCTTTGGTCCATTATTTTGAAATTCTGTTCTTTGAGAGGAAAGTCCGTAAAAGGAAAATCTTTTGTAGATAAAAATAAGATGTGCTACGAATTATTTTATCCAATCATTTTTTGTTCTCATGTTCTTAAACATATGAAAGGAATCACTTTTGGGAAAATATCTTTATATTTTTTTATTTATTTTTTATTTTTCAATTGAAAAAAGCTGGTCTCATCCTGAGCACAATTTTCAAACATATGAGAACGCAGGGGCTGAACAAAATCACCATAATGATTCCTGTGAAGACTGTGGGCATCAAAATAAAATAAACGAGACTGAAGATAAGGATGTGAGAGCTATTGTCCAACTTATTCATGTTCTTCATCATGCTATAGAAGGTGAAGAACATATCCACTCAGTAAAAGATTTTCTTCGAGCTCTTCGAAATAAAGAACAATGGGCCCATCTTGTAAATTTTAATAGAATAGCCAGGCGGGCTAATCGAGCTTTTCATTTGGCGTCTGATAAAGATGATCTTAAAAATCATGCAAAAAATATAACTCTTCTTTGGCCAATTTCTCACTTTATTGAATTCGCTACAGCTCCTGCATTTGTTGCTATTGGCACTATTCATGGATGGCCCAGTATCGTTGTTGGAGCTGGGGGTTCTTTCCTTTCACTAATTGTTATTCCAGGTCTTGATCCTCTTTGTTTTTTATTACTATCCACTTATCCTTTGAAACCTGTACATAGGAGTGTCGATTTTGTCAGACGTGTAACTGAAAACAGTCTTCGCGGGATTATAACAACTGTAAAATTGGACGTGCTTTTTTCCAAAACTTATAGCTATGAAGATCGCTTTCATTTTATTCAGCAAAAACTGAAATCCAGTCGTCGATTGAATCGGTTATTAACGTTTAGAGTCAGTGATTTTGAGGGGGGAAATAGACTGTCTTTGTTTGATAGTACAGGAGAAGATGAAATTTTATCTGTAAAAAGAGTTTGGGATGCAGAAGAAAATAGATTTTATGTTAAATCCGTTTGGATTTCTCAGACTGCTCCTCCTGATATATTGAAAAGACATTTTTTAAGACTGCTGTCGTGGAATGCACGGGCGGCTGTTCGGGAGGTGATGGAATTACAAAAAAAACCTCAAAAGATTCAGTCTTATGAAAAAGAGTTTTTTGTGGATGAAATAGTTGTCAGTGAAAATGGGGTTGAAGTGAGTTATAAAGATAGAGCTGTTTATTTGAGTAATAAAATTCGATTTAGAGATGTCTTTCGATCTTTTCGGCGGTCATCTTGTAAGGATTCTTTTTTGTAATTTTACACATTTTTTAATTGGTGTTTCTGACTTCACCATTAAAGGCTCTTTTGCAGGATGTGGCAGGTAAAGGATTAGTTCTTTTTGTATCGACGGAGTTTTGATTTTCTGTATTAGGGTCAGTGCTGGTAACATTTGGCTGGCGTCTTTCTGTTTCCTCCTGTAACAGTTTAACCATTAGATAACTGGTGCTTGAAAGAGAAAAATGCCAACCCCATTTACGGTTTGATTGATCAGAAGGAAATGGACCTGCCATGAACTTTGCTGTTTCTTCTGGGGTTTTCCCCTGATTATTTCTAATGTCTAACTGCACTGGGTTTTCTATAATCAGACGAGCTGTTTCCAGATCATTAAAATGACTTGTAAGATGCAGTACCATATCTCCTTTCTTATTTTGAGTGTTGAAATTACTTGTGTGGTTGACAACTATTTGTATAAAATCTTTTCTGTATTTTGAAATTTTTCTCCACGCATAGCGTGAAGAAACAAGTCTCATAAGAGCTGTGTTGCCTTTTGCATCTGTCGCTTGATCATCTAAACCATATTCGAAGAGCAGGTTAACAATATATAAGGGAAAATAAGGCCATACATTGGGTTCAGTGGCTTTTATGAGAAAGTGTTGTCCTTGGTGTTTGTTATTTCCCTGTGAGTTATCTGCAGGAAAAGGTATATTGGGATCTGCACCATTATTAAGAAGAATTTTTATAATCGTACGGCTTATTTCCAGTGTATTTTGTGTTGTTCCATTCTTATTCTGCATGACAGAAATTTTATCATCTATGTGAGAATTATTTATTAAAGCTAATTGCAAAAGGGTATATCCATCTTCATTGGCTTCGTTTATTCTGTGTGGGTGTTCTTTCACCGTCTGTATAACTTTATCGAAGAACTCATCTAATAGATCTCTGTCTGACAGAGGGTCATGCGGGTTCACTAACATTGAATCAGCATATGTGTGCAAGTTGAATAGAATAAGGGTTAATAATATTTGTTTTAACATATGAAACTTTGTTGGTTAAAAGTAAGAATGAGTAACATACTTATCACTTGAATTATAGAATTAAATTTAATTTTGAAAAAATTTATTGATACACTGTGAAAAAAATACACGTAAGGAATAAAAAAATCTTCAACATATTTTGTTAAAATAATAATTAATATTGCCAAATATTTTATGAGCTTCAGGGGTTTAATAACACAGGAGGATTCCACTGTAGTTCCCTCATTTCTGCTGGTGTTAAGTATTGCTTAACACTCTTGTAGGCCGCGTTTACATTGGGGCCGCCCATACTCCATCTTTTATGATATGAATCTGCATAAAGAGCCTGTCCAATGGTTCCTTTATAGGGCTGTTTGATCTCGCCATGTTTGGTGAGGAGCCGTTTTCTTACAATAGCTCTTTTTGCTGATACTATGGGGTATATTGCCCTTTGAGCTGTCTTTTTAGCCTGGTTGCCTATATTTATGAATATTGAGTCTGACAGTGATTTTTCGCAAGATCTGTCGCTTACAGAGCTGTAAGCCTTAAATGAGAGTAACAGTAATATGAAAAACTTATTAATCATTCACACTTTGTACTGTTGTGTTCGTATTCAAAACGCTTAAAAAACAGGATATTACATATTTGTAATTATGAGTATGTTCGTTGTGTTAATTGCTATTTTATTTGATGTGTAAAATTTTTTATGATGTATGAAAAATATTCAATTGCTTAAAAAAGGGTATTGACACAGTTGGTCTTTTTAAGCAGAAAAGTAGTGTGTGTTTACACGGGAGGCAGGTATGAAACTTTCAATACTTTTTATGTTATTCGGCTTTGCATTCTATACGGGTGCAGTTGAATCTAGGGAAATCATCGTTATTGAAGGTCAGAATTTTTTTAAATTAGAAGGTGGAATACTGATTCCTGCGGGTATGGTAATTATAAGTGAAGAAAGTCTTAGGGGTGCTTGCGTAGGTGGAGGTATTTTTGATCCTAACCAGGCTCAGTATGATTCTGAAAAAGAAGATTTTTACTACAGTGTTACTAATAATACGGATTCACAGGTGATTGTATCCAGGACTAGTGCTGATATGGAAGGCTTGTTTTGTGCGACACCTTTTAATGTATTAGAACCGGGCGAATGCTTGAGAGTTTATGAGAATGATCGGTTTCATTCTTTAGCCAGCGTTACTGTAAACAATCAAGTTCTATGTGACGGTTGGATCAATAAGCATCTGCCTTTTTGTGAGATGAGTGGGAGTTATGAGCTTATTAATAAAGGGCAGGAAGAAAACTTTAATTATTCCAGTGAGAAGTATGGAATGAGTTTGAGTGATGCGAATACAAGAGAGGATTGTGAAAACCACTGACCTTTCATGTGAAAATTCCTTTGACGGCGGAAGCGGCGTCAGGAGGCAAATGTGATTTGTTTTACTTTGAAACAGAAACATCGGGACTTATATACTTGACTTTCCGTAGCTACTAACCTACTCTGTCCCTATGCAGAGCTTAGTTCAAATAATTGGTGTCTTATTTTCGTACAATCCAAAACCTAAGAAGGTCAGGAAGAAGAAGAAGAAAGGTTAATTTGTTTCTGTGTTCATTTCAGATTTCTTTATCATATAACCATTTTCATCAAACATCAGTTTAAAATATTTTTTACAATACTCTTGTTCAGTTATTTTATTTTTTACATATAGCTTCATCAACTTTGTATGTTTGTTTAAATAAAATACTCTTTCTTTATGAGAGAGAACACCATTTTGAATTTGAGATATATGATTTTGAATTTGTTGTATTTTAGCATCTAAACACAAACCTTCTACTCTGGAATGGGAGTAGGCGTTTGCAGAAAATAAAAGCAAAATGATATATTTCACAAAGAATATATCGGCTTTTAAAAAGAAAAGCTTTACTTCTTCTTAGATAATGCTCTGGAAGCTTTCATATTGTTTCTTTGTGCGGTTCTAAGTTTTATTCCAGAAGAATTTGACTTTGAAGATACTTTCGCACTGTACTTCATATTGCTTCTTTGTGCTTTGGATAATGATGATCCTTTTTTCGGCACACCAAACCTCTCTTACTCTCTTACTCTCTTACTCTCTTACCAATTTTTGATAAGTTAGTCGTTTATTTACCGAATCTCTCAACAAATTAGAAACTCGATCCATAGAATTTATAGCACAATTTCCCTTATCAAGTCTAAAAGAAAATTCAGAAAAATACCTACTTGAGTGTTTTAGACTCCAGTGATGATAGATGCCTTTGTAACCTCGTTTCATTAAAGCCCAGATACTTTCAAGGTCATTAGTTGTACTAGTTACGATTTGATCTGACAAAGGTTGAAAAGATAAGGGTTACCCG
>JAPPLG010000010.1 GCA_028819545.1 Bdellovibrionales bacterium
TGGCTGAGCTGGATTATGCCAGAGAAAAAGGTCTCTCGGAAGGTAGAAAAGAAGGTAGAAAAGAAGGAATGGCACAAGGTATAGCGGAAGGTATGGAAAAGAGCATGGAGTTAGTGGCTGTGAATATGATTAAAAACAAAATGGATATTGAACTTATCGTTAAAATAACAGGTTTATCTAAAACAAAAATTCTCAAACTAAAGCAAACTGTTTACGACAGAAATTAGCAGGAACTGAAGAACTAGATTTATAATTACGATATTTTAATTCTGGATCCCCGCCTTCGCGGGGATGACGAGTTTTTTGCTTCTTTTTTAACAGAAGGAATCAAGAGACGCGGTTTCGCCCTTCTTTCTTAGACTGATACAAAGCCTTGTCCGCACGCTTGTATAAATCCTGCCAGCTCTTATCTGTTTTCTGAATCTCAGCTACACCCAGAGAAACACTAACCCTAATAGACTGATCTTCAAATTCAAAAACCTCATTGGCAATTTTGTTTCTAATCTCCTCCGCTAACTGAAGAGCAGTCTCCTTATCACACTCAATCATTAAAGAAAATTCTTCACCGCCCATACGACAAAAAACATCCGATTTGCGAATAGAATTTCGAACCAAACTGGACACACAAGTCAGAATAAAATCCCCTCCAATATGACCATACTGATCATTGATCTTTTTAAAATGATCCAAATCAAAACTAATAAAGCTCACATGCTTTTTTTGCCCAATCATCTCCTGACCTTTATCCTCCATGTACTTTCTATTATGAATTTGACAAAGAGGGTCTGTGTACATTTGATCCTGTACATGGAAAATAGACTTAGCTTCAATATTACCGGAAGCAACAAACTTAAATACAATTTCACCTAAACGTAAAATATCACTGTTGTTTAACGTATAAACTTTTTCAGGGTCCATCTTTTGATTATTCAAGAAAGATCCATTGGTCGAACCCACATCCTGCACTTGAACGTTTTTTCCGGACACAATAATACGAACATGAGCGCGGCTCAAACTATTATCCGGTATATAAACATCAGATTTATCTTTATCTCTTCCAAAAGTTTGATTTTTAGTTAAAAACCATGTTTTTCCAATCCACTGTTTCGGCCCTATAATTAAACTCAACAGAGCAGGGCTGTCCCCTGCCTGAATAGGATGAATATCCACAAGCTCTGTAGCTTCTATATCCCCAGTAGACGTATGTTCGTTTTTCTTACTCATCCGGCTTCTTCCTCAATTTTGTTTTCTTCATCTTGATCTTGTTGATGTTCTTGTAAAGACTCTATATTTTCTTCCGACTCAGCTGAAACAGGCACTGAAGACTCCGCCTGATTTAAAGAGGCTTCTTGGGGTGCAGAAGATCCATCCAAATTTGATGTTTTTTCAAAAAACTCAGACTTCTCCTCTAAACCAAACTCCTCTTCCTGCTGGTTAGAGTTTTCAAGCAACTGCAAAGAAAGCTGTAAAGCCTGAATAGCCCGCCCGGTGCGTTCTTTATCCTGCACTTTTTTCTCCATCCAAAGGTGATGATTTTGACGATCTTGTTCGGCCTTCTCTCTTAAAAAATCCAATTCCTGCTTAAACTTCAATAAAGTTTGATCTTTGTCTCGAATAATACTTTCCATTTCATTTTGTTTAAGCTCCAGCCGATTTTCCAACTCTCTTTCTCGAACACGGGTTTTTCTGATATCCTGACTCAAATGCTTTTCCAAAGCATTGATTTTCATTTTTAGACCTTTGATTTCTGTTGATTGATCTTCGGCTAAATTTTCCAAATCATTTTTTTGATCTGACCAAGCCATGCGGTCTTCTTTATAAGTTGATTTAAGAGCTTTATTTTCACTAGAGAACTTCTCTACAGCCTCTTTTAAAGCCTCACCCGCCACCATAAGCTTTTCATTATCCAAACGAAGCCTTTCATTTTCATCTTCCAATTCTTTAAGTTTATTTTCAGCAATTTTCAAATGGTTGGAAAGAGTTAAAACAAAAGCATTTCCAGATGGAGAGTCCGGTTTTGGAATAGGATTTCTCTCTATTTGATTAAAACTTTTTTCTTTTTTTTCCCGCTTTTTAGCTTTTTTTCCAGATGTAAATAGATCCTCACAAGCAGAATCCACAGATTTGCCGACCATTTCTCCTAAAGATAAATCATCCACTTGGATATCTTTTTGGATCGTCTTTTCCAAATCCAAAATATCTTTGTCCTGCTTTTTCAAGACTTCCGTTTTAGATTTATTTCTTTTTCCTTGTGTCATAGATAAAAACTCCCTTTTTTTTATCGGAAAAAATAAATATATTCTTGATCCTCATATAAAACTATACTAGCCCTTAAGACTAAGTTTGGCATACAATTCAATAATATTTTTTAAAGAGTAAAATTATGATCATAGAAGATGAGCTAACGTCAGCACCTTTATATAGAGATGTGATGAGGAGTCTTGAAAGCTCCGCACGCATTATGAATGCCAATAAAAATGTCATTGAAAGGCTAAGACTGCCAAGAAGGGCCATACGAGTCTCCATCCCCGTTCGTATGGATGACGACAGAATTCAAATTTTTTCCGGTTTTCGCGTTCAACACAATCACACTCTCGGCCCCTTTAAAGGGGGAATCCGCTACCACCCTCAGGTCAATATGGGGGAAGTGGCCGGCCTTGCCGCATTAATGACTTTTAAAAACTCCCTGCTTGGACTGCCCCTCGGAGGAGCCAAAGGAGGAGTTCAAGTCGACCCTGCCGCCCTCAGCAAATCAGAAATTGAATCTTTAACCAGAAGATTTACCTCCGAATTAAGCCCCTTTATCGGTTCAGATAAAGATATTCCTGCACCGGATGTCGGCACTAATGAGGAAACCATGGCTTGGATGCTTGACACCTATGCTTTGGAAACAGGTTATTCACAAATGGGAATTGTCACAGGAAAACCTATTGAAATCGGAGGATCTCAAGGGAGGCTTTCTTCTACAGGTTTAGGCTTGGTTCATACAATGGAAAAAGCATTAGAGGTGAAAGACACCTCCATAGACCGGGCCACTATTGCCATACAAGGATTTGGAAAAGTGGGCCTTCATGCCTGTATTGAAGCTCACGCTCTTGGAGCCAGAGTCGTGGCCGTCAGTGATATTTCAGGAGCTATTTACAACCCCCGCGGCCTAAATATTACAGATTTAATAAGATATAAAGATGAAAATCGTTTTATAAAAGATTACCCAAATGCAGAGCCTATTACCAATGGAGAGCTCTTGGAATTAGACGTGGATGTGCTTGCCCCTTGCGCTCTTGACGGCGTCATCAATGAAAAAAATATGCACTCCATTCAGGCTAAAATCATTGCAGAAGGAGCAAACGGCCCCACTACTTTTGAATCCAGCAGATATCTGAATCAAAAAGGGGTCTTAGTAGTTCCTGACATTCTGGCCAATGGAGGCGGTGTGGTTGTGAGTTATTTTGAATGGGTGCAGGATGTCGGCTGGCTGTTTTGGACAGAAAAAGAAGTTCGAACCAGATTGAGAAACATCATGCATGGAACATTTGACAAAGTCTGGCGGCTTTCCGAAGATCCTCTATTTACAGACATCAATAAAAAAAATGGGAAGGATTTACGCCTCATTTCTATGGTTTCCTCCCTCCATCGACTGGAAAAAGCAATGAAGCTCAGAGGCCAGGCCTGGTGAATAAACTTTGGCTCTTTTTGCCCCCCTCCTGGTCGCATAAACTGAGCTTTCCTATTCTAAAATTCAGGGGCTGTTTTTGGAAGGCAAAAGTTTTTAAATGGAAGCCCTTTAAATGGCGCCATTTGACATTTCAAAACCCTTTGGGCACCTCTGCAGGATTGGATAAATCTGCAGACAATATAAAGGGATGGTGGACCTACGGCCCCGGCTTTTTGGAAATAGGCACTCTGACCGTTCAAAAGCAAAAGAGCAATCCGGGACCCATTTTGAAAAGAGATCTTAAAAGAAAAGCTCTCTGGAACCACATGGGTTTTCCAAATGCCGGATGCAATTATGCACTCTCAAAACTAAAACAAATCAAATCCCGCTCTACACCTATCTTTATCAGCATTGGAAAAAACCGAAACACTCCTTTAGATAAATCTTCTATAGACTATCAACAGCTTATTGAAAAACTGCACCCCTATGCAGACGCTTTTGTGATCAACATCAGCTCTCCCAACACTAAAGATTTAAGAAAATTATTTGATTCCGACTTTTTTGAAGATTTTTTGAACCCCATTGTTTCATTCTGTAAAAAACTTAAAAAAAACCCTCCTTTACTGCTTAAAATGAGCCCGGATTTATCTGAAGATCAATTTTTAAATATTATCAAAATGAGTAAAGATAAAGTAGATGGGTGGGTCATCTGCAACACCACTGCAAAACACAACTGCCCTTTCCCCGCTCAAGGAGGAGTCTCCGGCCGGCCCCTGGCAGAAAAATCAAAACACTTCTTAACACAAACTGTACAGCTCTTGGGCGCTGACAAACAGAGCAAGCTCATTATCTCATCTGGCGGATGTATGACAGCTCAAGATGTCTTTGATAGAATTCAATTGGGCGCTGATTTAGTGCAAGTGTATTCCGCTCTTGTGTTTGAGGGCCCCCAGTTTTTTAAAAAAGTTCATCAAGCCCATTTTTCTTGACTTAAAAGCAAAGTATCTTTAATTTCCGAATGGTGAACCAGAAAAGAAAATCATTTAATAAATCAGATTTAACTAAAGCAGTTTACAAACGCTATAAAGAGCTCAATAGAACTCAAGCCAAGCGTGTTGTACAATGTATTTTTAATTCTATTACCAGCGCCCTCTCTGAACATAAACGAGTGGAAATCAGAGGCTTTGGAACATTTGGTTTAAAAAGCCATGACGCAAGAACAGGCAAAAACCCACAAACAGGCGAATCCATTCACATCAAAGCAAAAAACCTGCCTTTTTTCAGGGTAGGCAAACTCAAAAAAGATATCCACACAGACAGCTTAGAATAAATTTCTATAAAATGACTTACTTTGTTTCACCTTGTGATATGTAAAATATTCTTACATTGTATAAGGATTACTCATTATTTCAGAGTATTTCGGCATAAAGTCTAGATATTGCTTTTCACTGTCTTCACAAAAACGCAAACGTACAGTTAAAATGTATTTATGCGTAATTTCAAAATTATTCTATTTACTCTTTTCTCAACAGGAATACTTGTTTCCTGCGGATTTTCATCAGATATGTTAGCAAGTGAATCTGTCAGAGCCAGTCAAATCCTCTGCAATCCTTTTTCTGCAAAAGGATTTCATGGAGTGTTATCCATTAATTCTTCTCAAGGTAATTTTTCTTATGAAAGCAATACTTCAATATTAGCTTTCTATGATGTTCCAGACGTATTTAAAACTCAAAGAAATACGTATATCCAACTCCGTGGCATTAACTACACGGACAACAAAATCTCTTACAGTGATGATGCTCTTGAAGTAGATGTACTCAATTTAAGAAATAATAATCCTTCTAACATTACACCTTATATAGATCATAATTTTATTCGAAACTCAAATTATGAGCTTAATGAATTCTTCGCAGACCATGCTTTCATTGTGAAAAATACAGCAGGTTGGGATATACTTTATATTGGATTATTTAACGAGTATGATCAACCAATTGCAGATACAAAAGTGCTCATTCCTCCTTTTGAAGCCAACCCCTATATTTACGAAGAAAATAACTTAAACAATCAGACACTGAACAGTCTGCATCCTTTCAACAACTTAAAAAGAAGTATAGAAAGAGCCAACAATGATGTCTTTCTATCTAGAGCACAAGCGGCCTGTCACGAAAATCCTATTTAACACTTCATTTCTTTTTCAAACACCAAAGTCTATAATTATATGTGTCAGATCATACTTTTCTTGATCACTTCAAACAATAAGAATCAAATATATAAATAACCATTATTTTTCCACGGAGGACATTACAGTGATCGAAATCAAGGAAAGAGATTTACATGAAATAGAATTTTTTCTCAATCAATCTACGCTAGGGCATCATCTGCTTTTTGAAAGAGATCAAGTGGCCGATATTCTGAAAACACCTACAGAACAGTTGGACTTCTTTAAGAAAAACAGTCTTCCCAAAATCCAAGGTCTGCTGACTGGTTTAATATCTAAAAAAAGTTTAAGAGAGAAAAAACACTATCTTAGGTCTTTGGACCCTGAAGCTTTTGAAATTTTACTGAGAACTTATTTTCATATTGTAGATAATGCTGTGTTAGCATCTACACAAAGCATCCACTAAGACCGCTTGCGATAAAGAAATGTTTCTTGGATTTCCTTCACCATAAAACTTAAACGGTTGACTTTGTTTTGCAAGTCTTCCAGGTTTTTTTGGCAGGATTCAAAATAAACCTTATCAGCATACTCAAAAGATTCTTCTACACGGACTGCAGAAGATCCTTCTATAGCGGATGAATCCAGTACTTTCCATTTATAAATAGAATTGTCCATACTTCTTAATTTTAACCTAAACCTAGACCATTACAAACTTAAATTATCTTAAAAAATCCTAATTAAAAGAGGTTTCCTGCCCTCCATAGCCGCATAAAAGTGAATTTAATTCCACTCTACGCAGTCCTCTTCTCATGACGCCAGACCCCAATTGACGTCTCATAATACTTCCTTCATCTTCGATATGCCCCAAACCTAAAACATGACCCAACTCGTGAGCTACCAAACTTTCAAAGTCAATTAAATGTCTGGGGATAAACCCCCGGTCAAAAGCTGGATCACGCTCTGGTTTTTTCCAAAAAAACAAGTATTTTAAAAAGCTCATCCATAAATCACGAAAAAAAGAAGAAGGAGGAGCTACACTGTTCAAACTTCTATTATTGTTCATTCCTCCATCAAAATAAAAATCAAAATCTGCATCATTCAAAAAGATATCTGTTTCACTCAAGCTAAACATTCCTGTCATAGAAGTCACACCCTGCTGATTGGACTTCAAAAGACACCTGCTTTGACCACAACTGCTATTTTCCACTTGATCTACAAGAGTTACGGTATTGATTTTATCTCTATTTTCAATATCCAAGGCATTCTCATAATGAACCCACCCGACAACTTCAAACAATCCCTGGCCCTGACCGGATTCTGAGGTCCACACTTGATTCCATTCATCAATTACTTTCATCGTGGAATTATAAGCCTGATCATGCATAGTTTTAGAATGCAAAGTAATAGGAACAGGCAAATGCTCCCAGCGATATCCTTTTCCAAAGTTATTAACGTGAAAATTACACTGATCTACTGAAGGACGCCCGTCTATTCCTACAGGGCGCATCATACAAGCAGGAAGAAAACAAACAATCAAATATAAAAATCTCATTCCTGATTCTCTATAATGATAGAAATCAACATATCCTGTGCATCTGTTTGAAAGCTGACGTCCACAGACTCCCCAGAGCCTGATAAACGATAAACAGATGTTTTTAATTGTTCATCTTCATCAAAAAACTGATTGACGTTTTGAAATTGTGAATAGGCTGGAAAAAAGCCACGATTATTTTGAATAAAATCTGTATGACTTTTAATGTAAATAGGAGATTTCTCAGGACGAAGCTGTACTTCTGTTAAAATATCATCTGAATCAAACTCAACATAGTAGGAATTTAAAACCGTATGCTCAAAATATTCTCTTTCTTCCAGAGATGTGTCATTAATAGAACTAAGATCTCTTCGACCACTGTTTAAATCCTCAACAATATCATTATCTATATCCTGTTGGTTTTCCTCAACCAGATCAGGAGTGCTAAAAGGATCGCTGGCTAAGCCTCGATTTCCATCCACCTCTCTTAAACTTTCCATATTTTGAATAACTAATAAACCACAAAAAATCACTAAAACACTGGCCACAGCCCCATGTCCAATCCACATTTCTTTTTGGCTTTGAACTGGGCCTTGGTTTTCATGTTGAGGTAAAAAAACCACATTATCCTGGCCCACAGCTTTTTTAAACTCTCTTTCCTGAGAGCTCTTTGTCTGCCAGTGACCATTATATAAAGCCTTTGGTATCAGCAGGTTCCCTTCTTTCTTCTTGATATATCCCATGATAAACCTTTAAAAAGATCTTTAGTTTCCTGATCGGACAAAAAAATCATAGTTTTTAATAAAAATTTTGTATAATAAGCAAAGGGAATTCATTATGAATCAAATAACCGCCTTTAGTCGAAAGATGCGCATAATATTTACACTCCTTGCCTTATTAACGTTATTTCACCCTACAGCTGAAACAAGCCCTCCTCCTGCTGTAAATGCCCCTACAGATAACAAAATAGAAAAAGATGAAATTTTAGAAGAGCTGAAACTTTCCGCTCAAGGTATTTTTACCGACTCTGATACAGAAGAAAGCATTGCAGAAAATAACTCCACTGGATCAAATACAGATCAATCAGAACCTTCAACTGATTCTAACACAGAAGAAACTAGCCCAATGGAGGAGGAAAGTTCTAAAAAAGAAGATATAAGGCAAATGGACAAATCTGAAACAAACGAAAAAAAAATTTCTGAAGATGAAACACCCCCTTCTGAGCCAGAAATCTTTGTTGAAGATAAAGACCTCCCTGCTATCAAAACTCAAAGAATAGAAGAGTATGAAGCTCATCCAAGCCGAATAAAAAAAGAAGAGCTAGAACAGAAGTTAAACGCAATAATTAATCAAAACCCAAAAAATGAAGAGGCTTATTGGGAGCTTTTTGAATTGCAGAATCATTATACAGAATGGTCTCAAAACACAGAATTTTATCAAGAAAACCAACTCTTACACACTTTAAAATTATTGCAGGATATACATAAACAATTTGGAGAAAACCAAAAAATAATGAAGTATCTATGCCAATACTTCATAATAAATCATCTGTATGTAGAATCTCAGCCTTACTGTCAAAAAGCCAAAAAACTTCTTCCCAATGACACTGACTTACATATATACGCAGATTATTTAAGTGATACGTCCAACCAAAAGTCAGAAAATCGCCCTTTAAATAAATCGCAAGTGCTTTTAAATATATTAAAAACCAAACCACATTCAGAAAAATTATACACAACTATTGGACAAATGTTTGCTGACAAAAAAAAATACAAACTCGCCACAAAATATTTTCAAAAAGCCATTAAAATGAATTCCTCCTACATTCCTGCACTTTTAGGTCTTGGTGAAGCTTTAATAAAGTTAAACCAACATGAAACAGCTTTAAAACATTACATTTTAGCCTGCCAAAAACACCCTTACAAATCTCGCGTCCCATTTCAGCAGGCTAAAGCTTATCTAAGCCAAAAAAGCTTATTTAAATTAGCCAGCGAATATCAAAAGCAAATCAACATTTGTGTGAATTCTATTAAAACTTCTCATTGACATTTTTTTTCTTCAGTCAGATATGATATGATCCGAATAGAAAGAAACCGAGGGGAATATCATGTCCAAAATCATTGTTATTAGTTCAGATCGTCACTTGGTGTCTGAAGTAAAAAATTTAGCCTCTAAAAAGGCTTGCCAAGTGGAACACTTCACAGAGCAAGAGTGGAAACACAAAAAAATCCAGGCTGAAAACAGTAATGTGATCAACATTAGAAAAGACGTCATTCTTCCGACGGGAAAAGTCAGTGTTAAAGCTTTAAAACCTCTCGGCGAAGTTCAACTGGACACTATTCGGCAGGCTTTATATTCCATGAACGGCAATGTTTCACGCGTGTCAAAAGCTCTAAATATCGGCCGAGCAACTCTTTACAGAAAAATTAAAGACCATGATATTGACCTTGCAGATATTAGAAATCCGAAAAAAGCTCCGATCAAGCTTCCTATGGCTTCTTAAGCTGTTTTATTTTTTCACTGCTTTGCTCAATTAAGTTATCTCTAATGGAATGAATATCCGTCGCCTTTTCTTTTTTAATCCTCTTCAAGAAGGTTTTGGATATTGATTGATCAGCAGATTTTTCTTTTTGTTCAGTTACATCAACAGTAACGTTCCCAAAGCAGTACAACTGGCAGGACAGCCGTCTATGATCAATGTAATGCCCCTGACCAATAAGTGAAACTTCTTGTGAGGTTGGAGGTAAAACTTGATTTTCCCCCTCCACAACAATAACGCGGCATTCTCCACAAGTGGCCATCCCCTTACAGCTGGATTGGATGGGAATGCCTTTTTCAAAAGCCAACTCCATCACGCTTTTTTCAGATGAAATATCGTATTCTATATTGTCAGGTAAAAATTTAACTTTATTTCCCATTGTATTCCTCGACCCAGTAGTTCGCCCCTGCATAGGTAGGAAGCCAGCCCTTTTTATTATTCTCAACCCTTCTGCTCAGTGATTTCAGTTGGCACTTCATCACTCCGCTCCTGCGCAGGCAGGAATCCATCCTCACTCCGCTTCGCATATACGTCATCCCTGTATGTGTTCACTAATTCGCTGACAGAATTACTCTCTAGCCCTCTCACATAA
>JAPPLG010000026.1 GCA_028819545.1 Bdellovibrionales bacterium
TTTCGCTACCTTAGGACCGTTATAGTTACGGCCGCCGTTTACTGGGGCTTCGATTTTCCGCTTCGCTCGAGAGCTAACAAATCCTCTTAACCTTCCAGCACCGGGCAGGCGTCAGGCTGTATACGTCATCTTGTGATTTAGCACAGCCCTGTGTTTTTGGTAAACAGTCGCTACTCCCTGGTCACTGCGACCTCCCACAGCTACGTCCGCGAGGGACTTCACCACAAGAGGCACACCTTCTTCCGAGGGTACGGTGTTAATTTGGCGAGTTCCTTAACTAGATTTAACCTAATCGCCTGAGAATACTCATCCCACTCACCTGAGTTGGTTTACGGTACGGGCGACATTGAAAACATATCGAAGCTTTTCTAGGAACCATAGCTCTTTCCACTTATGAGGATAAATCCTCTCGCTTTACGCCTGAGAGTTGTGATGCGGATTTACCTACACCACCCCTTGCACGCTTACACCTGAATCCAATAACAGGCTGGAAGTACTTAGTTCGTCACTCCTATATTATATAACAATGCCGGTAACGGAATATGAACCGTTTGTCCATCGGCTACGCCATTTGGCCTCGCCTTAGGTCCCGACTAACCCTGGGAGGATGAACCTGGCCCAGGAACCCTTGAGTTTTCGGCGGAGAGGTTTTTCACCTCTCTTAAACGCTACTTATGTCAGCATAATCACTTATAGTTCGTCCAGCTGTCCTCACGGTCAACCTTCAACCTACGCTATAACGCTCCCCTACCGCTTGTATTAAAAATACAAACCCGTGGTTTCGGCACTGTGCTTGAGCCCCCTTGAATCTTCCGCGCAAATTCACTGAACTAGTGAGCTATTACGCTTTCTTTAAAGGATTGCTGCTTCTAAGCCAACCTCCTAGCTGTCTGAGTAATTTCACAACGTTTTACACTAAGCAACAGATTTAGGGGCCTTAACCAACGGTTAGGGCTCTTTCCCTCTCGTCATAGGACCTTATCACCCCATGACTGTCTCCTGGACTAATTATATCTGGCATTCGGAGTTTGTTTGGGTTCGGTAATCCGGTAAAGACCCCTAGCCCATTCAGTGCTCTACCTCCAGAATAAAAATCCAAGGCTATACCTCAATATATTTCGGGGAGAACCAGCTATCACCCAGTTTGATTAGCCTTTCACTCCTATTCACAGCTCATCCAAGGAACTTTCAACTTCCAATGGTTCGGACCTCCACATAGGGTTAACCATGCTTCATCCTGGCCATGAATAGATCACCGGGTTTCGGGTCTATTACTACCAACTAAGTCGCCCATTTCAGACTCGCTTTCGCTGCGGCTTCACCTCACGGCTTAACCTTGCTGGCAACAATAACTCACTGACTCATTATGCAAAAGGTACGCGGTCACACTTGATATACAATAGTGCTCCCACTGCTTGTAAGCTCACGGTTTCAGGTTCTATTTCACTCCCCTTTCGGGGTTCTTTTCACCTTTCCCTCACGGTACTTGTTCACTATCGGTCATCAGTTCTATTTAGTCTTGGAGAGTGGTCTCCCCAAATTCCCAACGGATTCCACGTGCCCGGTGGTACTTAGGATCCTTTCCGAAGATAAAACTTTTTCGCTCAAAGGGCTATCACCTTCTCTGGCAGGCCTTTCCAGACCTTTAAGCTAAAATTTTATTTTGTAACTTCGTTAGACTTTTTTGGCAGTCCATGAAAGTCCTATAACTCCTCTTATACAACGGCCAAAACCTTTAACATATAAGAAGTTTAGACTGTTTCCCGTTCGCTCGCCGCTACTTGGGAAATCTCTTTTGATTTCTGTTCCTGAGGGTACTGAGATGTTTCACTTCCCCTCGTTCGCTTGTGCAAAGCTATGAATTCACTTTGCCATGCCGCCTATAGCGGCGGGTTTCCCCATTCGAAAATCTCCGGATCATTGTGTGTGTGCCACTCCCCGAAGCTTATCGCAGCTTACCACGTTCTTCATCGCTGACTGATACCCAGGCATCCTCCGTAAGCTCTTAGTAGCTTCTAAAAATCATACCCGTAAAATAAAAATATAATAAGTAATAAAAAATTTTCTAAATGATTTAAAATATTTAGAAAACTGTAAAAATCTTCTGGACAAATTTAATCACCCAGAAAATCACAGAAAAACACCTATTCAATTTTCAAAGAACAACCCCTCACAAAAGAGGGGAAGCCATCGTAGATGGAAGTCACAAATAGGTCAAGCTAAAGATATTTTTTAAGTTGACAGGATTTAAAGCATATCTCAAAATGCTTTGAGCTTAATTTCCAGGAGGCTTTAAATCATGAAAAAACTCTTTTTAATCGCTTTATTTGCTGTTTCCGGCTTTGCTTTTGCTCATTGTGGCAAATGTGGGGCGGGAGAAACTAAGAAATGTGACAAAGCAGACGGCTCTCAATGTTCTTCAAAAGACTCTCATCACCATGACTCTACAGAAAACTCCAATGAAGCAGAAGAGTCCAAAGCTGACGCAGAAGTAAAAGACAACTCCGAGCAATAGAATTTACAAAGCATTTTTTTAGATCTGTGGTTTGATATTATTAACAAATCATAGCTTGAGTGCACTCAAGCACACTAAAATAACATATCAAGAGTGATATGAATTTTTACACTCTTGTTCGCATATCATAAACAATCAACTCTCATAATGAAAGTGACGTTCTTTTTAAAATTGATACGAATAAAAAGAAAACCGAAAATCTTATCTGGTTCCCAAACCAGGGTCTGCTTCATCATCTATATTTATAGAATTTCCAGATATGGGGTCATCCTGGCTTGGCACACGGTCCGTTTGAGCCACTGTGTTTATAACACATTGAGAGTTTACACAGGCGGTACTGTACTGAAGAACTCCATCATTTGTAGAAGCATCTTCCTGCTCACCACATGAGCATTTCCCATTACATAAGGTCACCTCTCCACACTGTTCAATATTATGAATATCAGCAACACTGGTGGCAACAGCAGAAAACGGCGCTGAGCCTGAAGCTCCTGCACAAGCAGGAACTAATGCACAGTCTGCATTTTCTGAACACATTGTATAAGCCGCTACATCGTTAACCGCAGGCCCAAATAAAGATTTATAAATACCAAGCACTCCTTTTACGTTTTCTTCAAAACCCCCATTATTGTAAACACAAGCAACATCCCTCCAAAGATCTTTATTTGAAGGGTTTAAAAATGCGGCCTTTCTCAATCTTTTAAATACTGCTTCCTTATCTACACAAGAAGACACTTCACCGCTACAAACACTTTGACCGCATTCAGGAAAAGCCGCCGCTACTGCAGATGACAAACCTGTATCTTCAGTAAATTCATAGGTGCTTTCTTCATGAATCTTTTCCTGGAAACAAGTAATGTTTGTTCCACAAAGCTCTTTTAATTTTTTGCCCACCATACCCAACATATAAGCATTCACCATACCTACACCATTTTTACGAGGATCATCATGTGAGTACTGAGTTAAAATAGAAGTTTTTTCCAAAAGTATTTTAGCTTCTTCAGAAGTGGGGTGATATCCGGACAGCCATGCGAAAGACCCCAAGCTTCCTGTAACTAAAGCCGCGGCACCGCTGGTTCCCCCTATAAACCGATTGCTTCCTTCATTATCTTTTGTAGCAATATAATAAGAAGCAGGCGCCATAATATGCACCTCTTCATTCTGATTGGAGGACGGCATACGCGTTCCATCTGTATTTAGATTTCCTACAATAATGGCATCAAAATTTTTAGAAGCATTCAACTTGCTTTGCGGAATCTCTTCAGGGTGGCTGTTTCCAGCGGATGTCACAATAACAGATGGTGGAGAAAGTGAGCCCAAGGCCTCTGTATAACTGTTGGACTCTCCCCACGAGAGTGACACATTGATAAAAGAAGGCAGGGCTTGAGATTCGCATGAAACTTCAACATTATTTTCTACAGGCGCATTTTCATAGTCTCCTGTATTGGAAACCGGATCAGAATATTCTTCTGCAGTTTCCAATGGGTTGCTATCAACACTTCTATAAGCAATACCTGCCGCCAAAGCCGCCGCGGCAGTAGCCAGCAAAGCTTTATTCGTATTGTTCATATTAATAATTTGATTTAGCATTTCTCGAATATTCATTTATTCATCACCTTTTAAAAAATTCCTCAATTACCTTGTTCCAACGCTTGGTTGATCGGGTTCACTTGACGTTCTTCTATTTGAAACATCTTCATTGCTCGATACAGTCCCAAGTATTGTCGTAAAATCCGAAGCACTCAAAGTGGCTTCCCATTGTCCATGATTTTTAGCACTGCCAGGAATAGTTGAAATAGTACCGGACACTAAAGTCATTTGAACTGAAACCCCATTAATAACCAAAGGAGCATTTGTTCCCGTTGCAGTGCCGTCTGATTTTCCAACTCTCCACTTACCCCAAATTTTAATTTTCTTGCTTGAATTCACCAACACCATTCGAGGAAGCCAGTTAAAGAGATCAGTTGATATTGAAGATCCCCCTCTCATATCCAATACGGGCGGACGGAAAATATAACTATAAGATCTGCCATACAACCAATGGGTTTGATCCATATCCACTTCATAATCTGCTGTAAGGTCATAGCTTCCCGTATCTGGAGTTTGATCCCCAGATGCTGACTTCCACTCTGTACTCCAATCCGTAGCATTTTTCCAAACGACATTACTTAAAGTACGACTGTAGTTAGGTGGTGAAACTGTCGCCGCAAAAGCTTCCAGTTCATCCGAATACTCACTAGCCACCACACGAACAGTAGGAGAATAAGATTCACCTGCCTCCACAAGACCCGCTTTATATGGACTGTCAATTTCAGAGATGGGAATACTTTCTCTATCTAAAAAGCCAAAAACTTTATCTATAGGGATATCTTTTTCATTAGCCCATTTTCTAATCTCAATATGATCAGCTGTATCTCCTCCCGTTGTAGATCCTGTCGTATCTCCTCCTGTAGTCGTAGTTGTTGTTGTGGTTGTTGTAGAGTTGGCATCTGGTCCACCGGTAGAGCCTGTAGTATCCCCTTGAGTTGTTGATCCTGTTGTATCACCGCCCGTAGTTGTCGTAGAAGTTGTTGATCCAGTCGTATCACCGCCCGTAGTTGTTGTAGAGGTTGTTGTCCCACCTGTTGTATCGCCTCCTGTAGTCGTATCTTGGCTAGCTACATCCCTTTGATCCGAACACTCTTGATCCACTCTATCCAATAATTTATTAGCCTGTATTAAACCATCTGAAGCAAAAGGCGTATGAAAGACTTCAACATCCGTTTCCGGCAATACACCACTTTTCCCATCATCTGAAATGACATGTTTAACCCTGGCATCATGTTCATTTTTAGGTAAATCAAACATGGAAATAAAATTTTCTTTATCAGGAGCAGGTGTATCTTCTAAATCTTCTCTTAATAAATCAGCTCCAATAAGTTCTTTTGCCCAATAATCAGACAATTTATTCTCAAGTAACCCAAAACCTGAAGAAACAACATTACAGCTACGCAAATCTCCAGTTGAAGTTAAATCATCTATTACGATTTCATCCACATCAGTGGCAGTATCCGGCTCACAATTTTTCATAGAAGAAATGTTTAATTTTAATAAATCACTACAGACTTTAAGAGCCTGACTTTTATGTGAAACTTGAGACCATTGAAAAATCCACTTTTTATATCTATCAAGCTTTGCTTTTTCCGTTAGATTAAGTTCTTGCAGTTTTTTCAAAAAAACAGTTTCATCTTCTGTATTCGGCCAAACATGAAACTCAACAATAACCCCGCCAGCTTGAACATTTTGCTGATTTGCAGATTGAGTGCTCTCAGCAGATTTTGCATAAACAACAAAAGAAGAGGTTATTAAAAAAGTAAGGAATAGTCTTCGCATAAAACCCTCAAGTGAAGATATCTAAATGAATCACCAAAAAAAGATCGGAATTTTTCTTTAAAAACTTAAATGGTTTTGTCTAATTATTTGACAGTTTAGAACGAATTTTTTTGAAACATAAATATTTTCAAATGCACTTAGAAATACTCTCCCATCATATGCAATGGATGAGGAAAAGCATGCTCTTTAAATGGAAGAAGGCCTTTTATCTTTCCATCCATGTTTTTCATAAAGTTTAAACACTTTGAATATCAGTTAGAGTTTTTCCAGTAGGGAGCAAAGCGGATTGTGAAAGCATAAAACCCAGCAAGCCATTTATTCATTCCCCTTTTTGTCATCTGCTGATAACACATTTTTTGAAAAGCTTTTAAATACATTTCCGGGCACATCAAAGCGCCATTCTTAAAACAATAACTGCAATAAATATCCGATTCTCTGGATCCTGGATCATTCTTAAATGGCATTAAACACCTGTGACAGCTCTCTTTTACATTAAAGGCCATCTGACACCTCTCTTTTCTGAATGAAACATATAAAGAGCTTTATAACACAGCCTTTATAAAAAAACCTGTAAAAAATACACGAATACTATTTTTCACTGGAATAAATAAACCTCATCACATAAGATACACCTGCAAGCCAGAGGAACTCTTATATGAAAAGATGGAATAAAACAGATAGATATATCATCATAGGATCCATAGGTATTTTATTGATCAGCACTTCTATAACATTCGATAAAGTTTTGAGGCAGGAGCTAAAAAAAGAGCAAGTCAAAATTGCACAGCAGGAAAACCATATTGCAGAAACTTTGAATATTAAATTATGGCGCAGCTACCATGAAGAACAAATGCTTTTGATGTACGAAATACTCAAAGAACTAAAACATCAAAACAATGATCCTGCATTAACTCAGCAAAATCAAAACGTTAAAGCTAATTTCAATAATTCCATAGAATAAAAACATCTCTGGCATAAATCTTTAATAGACGACAAACAGGAGAATCGAATACATCCAAGGGCAAGAGATTCTCACAACTAAATATTTTTATCTTCTTTTGTCTCGTGCTAAATTAACTTTCATTGCACGCCCTTTAAGATCAAATCCATTAAATTTTTCAATCACATTAGATGCATCTTCTGGACTTTTCATTTCAACAAATCCAAAGCCTTTGTTTCTTCCGGAATCTCTATCTTTTATGATAGAGACTGATTCAACAGTTCCACTCTCTGAAAATAATTTTTCTATATCCGCATCTTCAACGTCATAGGGAAGATTACCTATATACAATTTTGATTTCATTTATACCTCCTAAGGATAAATTCACTCCCATTTTGGAAGTATTATTTGTTAATTCTGGAATTTTTGATTTAGATTTTTATAAAATTTTTGCTCGACTTCTACCTGTTACTCTCTAACCTTAACCTTGAGTCATAAATACTCAAGGCAATAAGGATAGCAATTAATAGGCCTTATAGCAACCTAATTTAATAACTTATTTACTTTTTAAAAAACGCCCTGATTGTCTTAGTTTATTGGTAAAATCTCTAAATTCCTGTTTTTTAGAAACTGGAATACTTCGAAAATCCAGACCTTTAATCGCACTGTATAGGGCATAAAGGTAAAGAGCATTACAACAACCAGCACTTCTGCCTCGTTTTAATCGACCTTCAAGCATTTTAATAAATGTCTGTTTTGCGCCAAGTTTTTTAACTTCTTCAGCATAGAAAATACCAGCGGCGTTAAGATCTTTTTCCACAGCCGGTCCTAAATTTCTCATTTCTGAAATTTTCTTTTTATGTACAGCCATACTTGAAACTTAGTTTATTTTTTCCAAATAATCAATGCTCCAGATTTTACATCAATCATTTTAAGTTTCTTTCTAATAAAACTGTCGTGAGCAAGGAATACATTCAAAGATGCAAAAAAACGTCTTTTTTAGAAGACCTACTTTTTCCATTGATGAAAAAGATAGAGATTTCATAAATAATAGATGGACAAATGCAGAAAATATTATTCTTAAATTAACAACCTCTATTACAACAAACTCTAAGAGAAAATCCTTACATACAAATAGAAACGAATTGAGAAAACCACTATTGAATTTAGACAAAACAAGAAAAACATCTAAGAGATGCAACTTATCCAGCTAGAAAGAGATCACTTTTCTTCTTTTCTTATAAAGAAGAAAAAAATGTTTCACGCCGATACAAAAAGGCAAATTTTGTCTAAAAAATCAGATTATCTGTTAAAATAATCTTTAAGAAAAAAAATTAAATAATCGATAATAATAATGTGTACATAACACAAATAAAAATAGCAGTTATAAACTACACTTACAATGGAGGGTAAAAGTGAAGTATTTAATCTTATTCATCATTCCTTTTTATGGGCATTCTTTTATTTCTTTGGATTATCTATCGGATGATGGATCTCAACCAAATTGTGAGCGCATTTACGAAGATAATGAAAAACAGGAAAACTGCAAAAAGAGACGTCAATTTGCCCGCCTTGAGTTTATAGAAAGAGCTGAAAACCACACAGGAGGTCAAGCTATACAGTGTGCAAATTATTCTGAAGAAGGCGAAGGATTAGAGTTTGTATTTAAATCAAATGTAGATGTTAAATATTTTCGTGCAAGCCAATTCTATAACAAATCAGATACAAAATGTACACCAAACAGTGTTCCTGCTGATATCTCTTATGATGTTGTGACTCTTATGTCAGGAGTATTACCTCATTGGAAAGATAGAGCTCATATTACTGCTATAGATCATGCAAAAGTGTACTGCTGGAACTCCCTTTGCGGAACAGATTTAGCATACCCATATTGCGAAACAGTTCTTATTTATAAAAAAGAGTATAACGATCCTGTATCAGAACATTTTAATGCTAACTATAATCAATATATTGAAGGTCATATTAGACACCCTTATGATTATTTTGAAACAGGTTTTGGGGAGGTCATTCGAGGAAATATTGAAGAAGCATCATATTTCAAGTGCAATAGTATCCCCAGACTGTATACAGATCTACAAAACTTTGTAGATCAGGAAAACCAAAACACAAACAAATGGTGGGATAGAATTCTAACTACAGTTTCAATAAAATAAAAAACTTCTACAAATGAACTGAATTGGCTTTTTCTTTTGTAAGCCCTAAAAAAATGGTTTTTAAGTCTTAAAAGTTACATTTTGAGTAATTTTTTCATTAATAATGTAAATTCTACAAAAACCATTGACTCATTTTGAGACATAATTTAGCATACCGCAAAGTGTTAAAAAATTCCTTCTTAATTAATAAAGCTTCAAAATATATTGTTTTAAACGCCTATCATAATCTAAAAAACATAACAAGGAGCTCATACGTAATGAAACACTTATCTGTCCTAGCTATTTTACTATTACCTTTTTTCTCTTACGCGGGCGTCACTATTGCCTTATACGACAACAATGATTACGCACAACTCGACATTGAAGAAGAAAATATCTACAAACACCACTTCTCTCTAACTATTGTTCCAGAAGAAAGAACAGATCAGTATTACCGCATTGAGATTCCTAAACTAAAAACTGGGCAGGTAAACGGCCATACCGTTTATATAGGTAAAACAATCATCCACAGACGTACTGAAATTCAAGGAGGATGGAACATTGATACAACTCCCTTTGAACATCAGGTTATTATTTACCCTAATTCTTCTTCTGAAGAAGAATCTGCAGAGTTTGTAAACCATTCTGATATGGATATGGGGGATTATTTTCGTGTCATCCCAGGAAACACATTAAATTACATCAGAAACGCCCATGCTGTACCAACTGGAATATTCCAAAACTGGTAAAAAATCTTATATTTCAATAAAACACACATTTTCGTTTAACCTTTATTTGTACTAGTTACGATTTGATCTGACAAAGGTTGAAAAGATAAGGGTTACC
>JAPPLG010000016.1 GCA_028819545.1 Bdellovibrionales bacterium
TTAAAACAGCCACTGACACGGGTAACTGTCAGATCATATACTAGCTACTACACCTAAACACATAAATATAAAAACAAACTTTTTCATCACAACCCCCTTTGTAGTAATATTTACCTATAAATCGGTATTTGGTTTCAATTGTTTAACCTTGTTTTGTTTAAAGACGACACCATCATTGTAAATAAATTGTATTGGCCCATTGAAACTTGAAAAGTTCACCACAATATCTTTATTTTCAAAACTCACTTCATCGTTTTGGCAGTCCATAAAACTCATAGTTCCATCCATATGAACATCAACATCACACCCAATGTTATGATAAATGTTTTCATCAATCACAGCAGAAAAGACAATATTATCACCAAACAGCTGCGTGTCTGGTGTTCTGATATTAAATACCTCTGTTAAAGGTTCAACTTCCTTGTCGATCAATCTTGAAAACTGCGCCTTTGACAATAAAAATTTAACACCGATCAGAGTCTGACCCACATCCACACTGATTTCTATAAAATCATCAGATTCAGAGGTTTCATCAACAGGGGCATCTCCAGCTTCAGAGACTTCATCAACAGGGGCATCTCCAGCTTCAGAGACTTCATCAACAGGGACATCTTCAGGGGCTTTCTCAATAGGGAGATCGTCACCACCTGCATAGCCCATATTTAATCCAGCACATAAAACTATAACAGTAAATAATTTTTTCATTATGAACTCCCTTTTGAAACAGTCATTTTTTTACTTCCCATTATTTAACCTCACTCCTTAAGCCTTTTTATCACCGGACTCCTGCCTTCGCAAGGGGTATATTAACTTCCTTCAATAAAGCATTGAAAATACTTTGTATAAACAGTTCAAGCAAGTTCGGTTTTGATCACAGAGTAGCTAGCCCACTCTGTGGCAAAACACATGTTTGAAACTTTGAGCTGTTTATACAAAGTATTTTAGTTTGATTTTTAGAAGATTTTTTTATGATAATCATTTAATGAGAGTAATAGTTGTGGCCTTTATAGTGCGCTCTGAGTCCAGAGTCTTTCTTAGATTGTAATTTAAATAATTGATTGGCAGATTTAATTCCCAAGGCATTAACTAAAACCTGATCCACATGGTCCACAGTTAATACCTCAATTTTTTTCAAAATTTCCTGAGGCACCCCAGTGTCTTTATCTCTTAAATCTTTTTCATTTTCTTTCGGTATTAAAACAGTCTTTATACCTTCCCGGTAAGCCGCTAGTATTTTTTCTTTCAAACCTCCAATGGCTAACACCCTTCCTCTTAAAGTCACTTCTCCTGTCATAGCCACTGTTTTTTTTACCGGAAACTTTGTCACTGCAGACACAACACTACAGGCAATCGCAATACCTGCAGACGGGCCGTCTTTCGGTACAGCCCCCTCGGGAACATGGATATGAAAATCATTTTGCTCAAAAAACTCTTTAGGAAAAGCAAATAAAGGACCTCTGGAACGCACATAACTTAAAGCCGCTGAACAGGATTCTTTCATCACATCACCCATCTGACCCGTTAAAATATATTTACCCTTTCCGGGAATTACAGAAGCTTCCACTACTAAAAGATCCCCTCCTGTTTCTGTCCAAGCCAAACCATTTGTTAAACCAATTTCATTTTCTTTTTCAACACGTCCAAAGCGGTATTTTCTTTCTCCCAAATAATCTTTAATGGATTTTTGAGTCAGAGATATTCCTCCTGAAGAATTTTTAGAAACATCCTCCAGCTTACCCTTATGTTTGGAAACCAAATCTTTTGCCAGTTTTCTAAAACAAGAAGCCAACTGTCTTTCCAAGTTTCGAACTCCAGACTCTCTCGTATAATAACGAACAATTTCTTTTAAAGCAGAATCCGTCACTCCTACATTGAAAGGCTTCAATCCATGTTTTTGTATTTGTTTTGAAACCAAATGCTTTCTTGCAATATTTAACTTCTCACTTTCGATGTAACCCTCAATAGAAATCACTTCCATACGATCCAAAAGAGGACGAGGAATAGGGTGAATGGAGTTGGCCGTTGTAATAAAGAAAGTCGGAGATAAATCATAATCCACTTCCAGATAGTGATCCTGAAAGCTATTGTTTTGTTCAGGGTCTAAAGCTTCTAACAATGCCGCCGCCGGATCCCCTCTAAAGTGCACACTAATTTTATCCACTTCATCCAAAAGCAGTACAGGATTGCCCTTCTTAACTTTTCTCATCGCTTGAACAATTTTACCTGGCATAGCGCCGACATAAGTTCTACGGTGTCCTCTAATCTCTGCTTCATCCTGCACACCCCCTAAGGAGATACGTGCAAAAGGGCGACCTAAAGACTCTGCAATAGAACGGGCCAAGGATGTTTTACCCACTCCCGGAGGACCTACAAAACATAAAATAGGACTACTCACATCTTTGGTAAGAGTGCGAACCGCCAAATGCTCTAAAATCCGCTCTTTAACCCGAGAAAGCCCCCAATGATCTTTATTTAAAATCTTTTCTGCTTCATCCAGGTTTTTCTTTTCTTTAATATAATCCTTCCAAGGGAGAGCCAGCATCCAATCCACGTAATTTCGGACCACTGTAGCTTCTGCACTGATAGAAGACATCATTTTTAATTTTTTAATCTCTTTTTCAACTTTTTCTTTAGCCTCTGTACTCCATTTTTTCTTATCCGCTTTTTCCTGAAATTCTTTTAACTCATTATGGTAATCATCTTTTTCACCCAATTCTTTTTGTATAGCCTGGAGCTGTTCATTCAGATAATACTCTCTTTGCGAACGCTCCATCTGCTCTTTGACCCGGGAGCGTATTTTCTTTTCCGCTTTAATAATTTCAATCTCATTAGTGATGCATTTTAAAACTTCCCTCAGCCTTTCTCCTGCATCTACAATTTCCAAAAGCCTTTGCTTGTCTTCCATTTTTAAATTTAATTGAGAAGCAATGTAATCTGCCAACACTCCATACTCTTTAATGGAAAAAGCACGAGCCACCGTTTCTGCGGCCATTTGCCTGTTCAATTTGACAAAGCTTTCAAAAGCCTGACACACCATTCGCATTAAAGCTCTGGCATGAGTTTTATCCTGTATTGTTTCTTCAATTTCTTTTACACGAACAGTGAAAAATTTATCCGTGTTTTCAAAATTTTCAATACGTACACGGTACTTCCCTTCAACCATAACTTTAATAGTGCCGTCTGAAAGGTGCAGATGTTGAATAATTGTACCTACAGTCCCCACCTGAAAAATATCACCAGGTTCAGGATGGTCATTTTTAGCATGTCTTTGTGTCGCTAAAACAATATCAGATTTGGAGCGCATAGCCTCCTGCAAGGCCTGCATACTTTTTTCACGTCCGACAAATAGAGGAAGCATCATTTGAGGAAAAACAACTAAATCTCTCAAAGACAATAAAGGCAGTAATTGCAGATCTTCTTTCATCTCTTAATCATTTTGAGTAGAGATTTACCAAAAGTCAATTAAGAAAAGGTACTATGCAATTTTTTCAGTGCTTTCATCATCACGGCTTTTTTGTTCTGTTTTTGCAACTGCTTTTTTCGCTTGAACTTTAATTTCCGGTTTTTCTTTTTTAAGAACTGCAGATTCCGTAATCACACATTTTTTGGAAGACTGGCTTTTCATAGAAGGATTTTCATACATAAGATCCAGCATGACCTCTTCCATTACACTTCTTAAGCCTCTGGCTCCTGTTTTCTTTTGTATGGCCTGCTGAGCAATAGCAGAAACAGCTTTCGGTTCAAAAACCAGCTCTGTATTGTCCAGTTGGAAGAGTTTTTGATACTGTTTGATTAAAGAATTTTTTGGATCTTGTAAAATTTTCACTAGTGTCTTCTCATCTAACGCTTCTAAAGTGGCCACAACCGGCAGTCGTCCTACAAATTCAGGAATCAATCCATAACGGCTCAAGTCCGCCGGCTCCACTTTTTGCATAATATGTTCACCGGATTTCACCCTCTCTTCATCTGTTTTAATGCTGGCGCTAATTCCCATGGATTTATCAGACAGTCTGTTTTCAATAATTTTTTCCAAACCTACAAAAGCCCCTCCAACAATAAATAAAATATTTGTGGTATCCAGCTGTATAAACTCCTGTTGAGGATGCTTTCTTCCTCCTTTTGGAGGTAAGTGCGCCACAGTTCCTTCTAAAATTTTCAATAAAGCCTGCTGAACTCCTTCTCCGCTGACATCTCTTGTAATGGAAACATTTTCAGACTTACGAGTAATCTTATCAATTTCATCAATGTAAATAATTCCCGTTTGCGCGCGTTCAACAGAAAAATTAGCCGCCTGAAGTAAATTCAACACCACATTTTCAACGTCTTCCCCCACATAACCGGCCTCTGTTAAAGCAGTTGCATCTGCAATAGCAAAAGGCACATCCAGAAAACGCGCAATGGTTTGAGCCAGTAATGTTTTTCCTGATCCTGTAGGGCCGATAAGCAGAACATTGCTTTTGGCAATTTCCACTTCATCTTTTTGATGTTTCTTTTGTGCATGAATTCTCTTGTAATGGTTATGAACAGCTACAGATAAAACTTTCTTAGCCTGCTCCTGCTCAATCACATAAGAGTCCAGATGCTCTTTAATCTCACGCGGAGAAGGAATATGAGCGGAGCGTTTAGATCTATTCTTTTCACTGCTTTCATCCTCAATCAAAATATCGTTACAAAGCTCTACACACTCATTGCAAATATACACTTCAGGGCCTGCAATCAACTTTTTAACTGCTTTTTGGTTTTTCCCGCAGAAATTACAAGATAAATAAGCCATTACTTTCCTTTCCGAGTAGAGACAATTTCATCCACAATCCCAAAAGATTTTGCTTCCTTGGCTCCCATATACCGGTCTCTATCCATCAGCTTTGTTAACTCATCAAAAGGTTTTTTTGTATGATGTACATAAATATCTGTTAATTTCTTCTTAAGAAGAGACATTTCCTGAGTGTGTATTTCAATATCACTGACCGGACCTGAAATACCTCCGCCGGCAATCAGAGGCTGATGCAGCATCACACGGGCATGAGGCAGTATATATCTTTTAGAGCCTGCCGCAAGCAGGAGAGAACCCATACTGGCCGCCATACCGATACAATAAGTATGCACAGAACATTTAATAAATTGCATAATATCGTAAATAGCTAAACCTGCCATAATGCTTCCTCCAGGAGAATTGATATAAAGATGAATATCTTTTGAGGGGTTGTCCATCTCCAAAAAAAACATTTGTGCAATAATGCTATTTGCTAACTCATCTGTGACAGGATGCCCCAACATAATAATGCGGTCCTTAAGAAGACGCGAATAAATATCGTAGCTTCTCTCCCCCTGTGGCGTATGCTCAATAACAATAGGAACCAAGGCGCTTTTTTTATATTCATTTTTCATACTTATCCGCTCCAGTACAAAGGTCCATTTACGTAAATAAAGTATTTCTCCTAGCTTTTTCGGGATATTTTGTCCAGGCCTAAAATTTAATTGACTGTCTCATATCAAATCACCTCTAAATCCTTGACAAAACCATACAATCTATTAAAAATTTGGCCCTTCAACCCTAACCTAACATAGGAGTCTAAACCGTGAGAGTTGTCTACCACAATATAAAAGATAAGAAAAAAAATTACGATGCTTTTGTTTTATTTGTTCCAAAAAATAACGCAGAAAAATTTCTTAAATCTCAACCACAAATTATTAAACAAGTTTTAAAAGAAAAACTGTTTAAAGGTGAAAAAAATGAAGTGTTATTTTTACCCTATCATCCTGTGCATCACGGAAAACACTTAATCTTAGCAGGGCTGGAAGACTCTAAAAACCACCAGGCTTACAGACAAGCCAGCGGACGGGTTTATAAAATTTTGAATCAAAACAAATTAAAATCAGCGGCAGTGGATTTATCTTCCGTCTCACAATCCCCGGAAGTGATTCGGGCTGTCACTGAAGGGTTTTTACTGTCTCACTATAAATATGATTCGCTGAAACAAAAACAAGAAAAAACCTCACAAGTTTCAGAAATATTGCTATTAACGACTTCCAAAGCAAACACTGTTTTACAAGAAGCTACTGTCTTAGCGGAAGCCACTAATTTTGCCCGTTATTTGGGAGATACTCCAAGCAATTTAATGACCCCCTCCATTTTAACCGACGAAATTCGAAAACAAGCCCGAGGAACAACTCTCCAAGTCAGCACTTGGAATAAAGAAAAAATTAAAAAAGAAAAAATGGGAGGCCTTTTAGGCGTATCTTTAGGCAGTTCTCAAGAACCTCGTTTTATCGCTATGGAATATAAAGGCGCTAAACCCTCTGCAAAACCAATTTGCTTTGTAGGAAAAGGAGTCACTTTTGATTCCGGGGGGATCAGCATTAAACCTTCTCCAGGAATGGATGAGATGAAATTTGACATGTGCGGATCAGCCGCTGTTGCCGGAGTTATGCTGGCTATTTCCCGTATGAAATTAAAAATCAATGTTATTGCATTTATTTCAGCAACAGAAAACATGCCTGGTGCTTCTGCAAATAAACCTGGAGATGTTCTTACAGCCAGAAATGGAAAAACAATGGAAGTCTTAAATACAGATGCGGAAGGACGTCTTATTTTAGCGGATGCTTTATCTTACGCCAGTGAGAAAAAACCAGAAGTCATATACGACGCCGCTACATTAACAGGAGCTATGGTGATGGCTCTTGGAAATTCTCATACAGGTTTTTTTACAAGAAACAGCTCGCTTAGAAAAAGAATAGAAGAGTCTGCTAAAAAATCAGGAGAAAGTGTGTGGGCTATGCCTTTGGTTGACGACCATGTGGAAGACATTAAAAGCAATGTTGCTGATGTGGCTAACATCTCTTCTTTTAGAGGAGCAGGAAGTGCAACAGCGGCGGCTTTCTTGGAACACTTTGTAGATAAAAATATTCCGTGGGCGCATTTTGATATTGCAGGAACAGCTTGGAGTGTTTCCAATAGACTGAGCTACTGCCGGCCAAAAGGAGCCTCCGGTGTAATGGTCCGCACTTTTTATGAATTGGCTTGCAGTCATCTTAAAAAATAAACTGGACCTGTACATCCTCTAAAAAACTTGAAATTTTCATCAGCTTTTTTATATACTTAAAGAGTATGTTTGTTTTTAATAGAAAGATTTACAAACCTCTTTTGGTTATTTTCGGATTTGTTCTTTTTTCCATAGCCTCTTATGTTATTGGATACCAAGTGGGCTTTAAATCATGGGGCAAACAAATTTCAATCTCACTGGATCCTGCTCTTTCTGTCAGAGGACTGGCTTCCACTGAATCCGCCGCCCGAAGCATAGCCACTGTTTCCAATGAAGAATATACCAACCCCCAAAACTTATTTGATAAAGCTCAAATTCTTGAAAACACCCAATCAGATAGTATTCTCTTTGTCATCGGAAACCTTCTCCATACAGATGAACAGGGTAATACATCTTTTGTGTGTAAAAATTTCTCTCAAGTACAGCTTTGGTTTGAAGCTTTAGGCTTGGCCATTAAAGGTGAAAAGGTAATTATGACAATCAATACAGATTGTACAGAAAATAAAGACCATCAATATATTGGTCCTTTCAGCATCCCCGCAAAAAAAATCTTAGAATCATCCATTGTTGAAAGCACATTTAGTGAGAATAATAGCGAAATTCAATTTGAGAATGTGTCTCTATCCTGGCCTAAATCGTGGGTGCTGATCAAAGCTGATTTCAAAAAAGCTGGAACATCTGACTTTTCTGTAGTTACTGAAACACCGGAAACTGAAGACGATATTTTTGTTATTGAACTTTAGTTGCTTTTGCTGTCTGAAGAATTTGTAAAATATACTTCAGCAATTACTTCTTTTCCAGTTTTGAGCTTTTCATTCTTTGAAATAAACTTTCTGGGCACCACTATTTGTGATTTTGATTCTAATGACAACAAAGTGACGTTTTTACCGTCGTACTTCATCACAACGCCCTTGATTTTAACCGGTTCTACTACAGCCGCCCAGCTGAATTGCAGTATCATACAGAACAAAACATAAATAAATATTTTCATATTACCTCACTCCTTTCGATGATTTGAATAATTGAATCTCAGAACGAGGAGTATCATCAGTCCATGGCAGTGTTTGAATAGGGGATTCTGACGAAGGCTTATGAATGTTTACAGATACTTGCTGACTATTGATACAGTCATCCGCATTAGGACACCGATTGGAATCTACAGGATCGCAGTAAACTGGTATGGTTTGATTTGGAAAACTGCCTACACGACATTTTACTTCACCTATGCAAACCGCTGGAAGCTGACACAAACCATTGCTCTGTGCAAATACAACAGGTGAAGGAGTAGAGCCAATGTATTCGCAATATGAAACACTAGGATTTGTTGCAGAAACAGTTTTCCTGCGGATAGAAGTTGAAAAATCTTCTTGTACTGCACCAGCAGGAATAGGCCACTCTAACTCCCTGAAACTACTACGCTCTATCTCCGGTGAAACAGCATTATAAGTAAAAATCAACTCATCCAGAGACGGTTCTTCCTCTGGACTGTCAGACCAACTTTGAGCGAGTTTTTTTAATCCCTCTGCCCCTTTTATTTGAGCAAGATGGTTTTTATAATCGTCATTATCAGGATATTTTTCAGCATTATCCATTATTGATGCTACTTCTATAATTATCTGTTCACGTTTATAAGCTCCCTGTGAATAATCTGCTCGCGGCCTTTCCCATTTTAGGCTGGAAGGAGAAAAGCCTGAGCTTTCCACCTCATCATAAACTTCTCGCATTGTTTTGTCCGGCATATATTTTTGAGCAAATAAAAGAAATCCTCTATCACTTTTGTAAATCCCGTTCGTCAAGATCGCTTGAATTTCCTGTGGTATGAAAGCGTTTGCCGTAAACATCATGAAAGCAAGTAGAAATAAAAACAAAAAATTCATAGAAACTCCTTTTCAAATTATCAAAGAGAAAATCCCAAGATTTTATGATAAAACGAAACACAATTTGTGTTTATAAGAATCTATAAAAACTGTACCAATGTACTGTGAAAGATCCATGATGGTCAAAACAGTTTTTCTGTAGTCACTGAAACACCAGAAACTGAAGACGATATTTTTGTTATTGAACTTTAAGTAGTTGCTAACGAGGCTGTTTCAACATGAGTAAGAAATCCCATAGTGACTTTGCCATAGACACTGCAGATTTTTTAGCTCGTTCTTTTTCTTCAGAAGAAAATTTTTCTAAACACTAGAAAGTGTTTCTTCAACAATCTGTTTTACATAAGATAAAATTAGAAATTATTGCTATAATACTTTGGATTGAAAATTTCTCATCATACAAATTGAAGGATCGATAGAAAAACAGAAAACACTTTGTTTTTCATCTAAAAGATAATTGATTGAAAAAGAACCACTCCCAATAATATCCATTCCGATAATAGCCATATATTCTCCTGTATCAAAACAACCAACTTTGTATTTAAGCAGGGTGATGTCATTTGATAGTTTTATGTCGATATAGTGGATAGGGCATGCAACTTCACTTCCATTTGCCATTCTAACTGTCTTGGCACTATCAACATTTCTTAGTTCCAGATTGGCAATAGTTTTTTTATGTACAACAGTAAATGTGGCTCCAGTATCCCATAACACCTTACCTCTCTTTTTTTTTATTTTCATTTAGTGGATTTAACAGAGAAATTTCTGTTTCAATTTGAGTAAAAAAAGAATTTTGATGAATAGAAATAAGTTTATGTGCCATATATATTCACTTATTATTTTAATATTTTAAGAATTGACGTTGATTCTAGATATATATTCAATTTTATTAGTTATTTCTTGGACAAGAAAACTTCCTGGAATAAGATTATTGTCCCTTATATATTGTCTTGCTAGATCTTCTGTATCAAAAATATCAATAACCTTTTCATTTTGCACAACAGCAAATTTTCCTTCATTTTTTTGAATCAAAGAAGGTAGCTTAGTTTTAAAAAACTCATAATTCTTAAGCCAAGACTCTTTAGATGGACACATCATAGATAAGCTTACATATAATTTTTCAACTTATCAACTGTCAAATGAATAACTCTTACAAGCCATTTCAATACTTACAGAAAGTCTAGAAAAAGATATATTTGTTTTGCTGTAATTTATAAAAACACCGGAAACTGAAGACGATATTTTTGTTATTGAACTTTAAGCAGTTGCTAACGAGGCTGTTTCAACATGAGTAAGAAAATCCCATAGAGACTTTGCCATAGACACCGCAGACTTTTTAGCCCGCTCTTTTTCTTCAGAAGAAAACTTCTCCAACAAAACTTCTATAGCCTGACGATGATAAATATCTGCAGATTTATGCTCTTCAAAGAAAGACAAAGTCTTTTTATCTGTAATGTGATAATGACTTTTCAAACCTGTCATCTTTGTCTCAGCCACTTCAGGCACTTGGTATTCATAGCTGTAAAGTGCAGACAGCCCTTCAGGATAAGAAGAGCGGCAGTGAGAGAAAAAAGTATCAATCACTTTTTTTATATTGGGACAAAGAACAGCTTGTTGAACTTCTTCTTTTGTTAAACCCAAACCCTCTGCAAAAGACATCCACAATTCCGGATGAGGAGTGCCTCTTTGCCCTTCTTCATCATTTAAATTTTCCAGTAAAATTTTTCTGTCCTGAGCATTTTCACAAAGAGAGTGCAAAGCACTGATATATCTCGGGAAAGCAGACACATGATGATAGTATTGACTGGCATAGTACTTCAATTGACCTTTGGAAACTTCCCCTTTTTCCCATTTTTGGTAAAAAGTATGTTTCAGTAGGTGATAAGGAGCTAATGCTGATTTTAACTCTTGAACAAAACTCATGTCTTTCTCCGCAATTAAAAAATTATTTTTTCGATTTTTTGGCCATACTGTATTTTTTCATAAATTTTTCAGCTCGACCTTCTGTATCCACTAGACGTTGCTGTCCTGTATAGAAAGGGTGGGACTGGCTGGACACATCAAAAGTAAACAGAGGGTAAGTTTTACCTTTAATTTCTGTTGTTTCTTTTGTGGCCGCTGTGGACAAAGTCACTATTTCAAATCCACAAGAAATATCTCTGAATACCACTTCTCTAAGCTTAGGGTGAATGTCTTTTTTCATATTTATTCTCTCCACTTAACCTTTCAGAATGGACTTGATATTTTATATCTTAACTAAAATCAAGGATTTTTTTCAGCAAAGACTCTCTTAGCTCCTCAGAGTCATTAGGGCCTGTATAAAGCACAAGATTTCTCATCTCTTTTACATGTTGTTGATAATTATCAGGCAATTCTTCACCCAGACGATTAATATACACAACCAGCCTTCGTCTAAAATCACCTCTATCGACCTCCTGAAGGTGAGTCACTTTATCTTTAAATTCTCTAATGAGACTATCCATAAGCAAAAATGTATACAAAGACCAGGATTCATGCAATGATAAAATACAGAGTTGCCATACAAACTAGTGTATCCAAGGTTTAAATAATGAAATTTTTGTTTTTCTTTCTATCAGTTTTTCTGACTCACTGTAATTTATTTACTCCCCAACCTATAACCTCCAAAACTTCAGAAAACGGATCTGACGAAGAATTAATCAAGCTCAGCATCTGCCATGATGTAGATACGTTTTCTTCATGCACTAGCCCCTCCGCTTCCACACCTAAAGATCTTCTGGCATGCAAAAGGGAGTTTTCAAAAATACTAAGGGACACATTGGATGAAATAGATAACTCTCAAACAAATTTTTCTCTTACTCCTGAAGAAGAAAGAAATTTTAATTCCGCATTAAAAAGGCAAGAAGACTGCATCAGTGAACCCTCAGCAAAAGTAGATTCAGTTGGTAGTGATGATGAATTGCAGGAAGTACATGAAGACATATTATCTTGTGTAGAGGGTTTTACATCATCTGTACAAGACATCATGAAATGCGATCTGGAAACTTAACGTTCTTTAACCCGGAGGCCAGCTGAGTCTGCGCCCTCCTAAGATATGAATATGCAGGTGATACACAGTCTGCCCGCCGTCATCTTTGGTATTCACGACCAGACGGTAGCCTTTTTGATCCAATCCCAATTTTTTGGCAACTTTTACAGCTTTCAAAAAGAGATGGCCTAATAAACTTTGATCTTCCGGGGTCACTTCAGCTATAGATGGAATTTCTTTTTTGGGAATCACCAAAATATGCACAGGAGCCTGTGCATTGATATCTTTAAAAGCCAGACACAAATCATCTTCGTAAACAATATCTGCTGGAATTTCTTTATCAATAATTTTTTTAAATATTGTGGACATATTTGAACCATACTCTATTTAAAATAATAAGTCATGCCTTTAAAAATAACTTTAAAGACCATAGTTTACACAGCTCATACAAAAATCATAATTACATTAAGCTGTAGTCAGGGCTGAAAATTCTATTATTTGAGAATTCTGCGGTACTTTTCTATTGTTTTTACATAAGGTTCAACCCAAACATGTTCTCCAATTTTTCTACTTCTTTTTTCATAGAGAGAACAGATAATCACCGGAGTTTTTGGAAATTCTCTTTGAAAAGCTTTAATAGAATGTTTGTTTTTTATTTGCTTTCCAGATTTACATTCAATAGCCATAATCGGCTTTTTTCCAGAATGAATAAGAAAATCTATTTCCCACTTGTCTTTACGCCAGCACGAAATTTGATGTGCATACTCCATATAATCACGAACTCTAATAAGCTCATTGGCGACCCATGTCTCAAATAAAAAACCCAATTCCTCTGTTGCAGGTTTATCCGTCAACCTATTCTGAAGCGCCCTTACAATACCACAGTCAAAAAAATAAAATTTAGGACGAGCTTTTTTTCTCTCACTTCGATCAAACGGCCAAATAAAACGACCCATCAAAGTATCCTCCAGAATAGAATAGTGCTCCTTCACTGTATTCATATGAACAGAGCATTCTCTGGAAATATTAGAAAACTCAATCATTTGTCCATTACACTGAGCCGCTACATCTAAAAAACGGTAGAATGAACTTAAATTTCTAACCAAAGATTCTGCTTTTATCTCTTCTTTAATATAGGTAGTGACATAACTTTTTAACTGCCTCACAACACGTTTATTTTGTTTTTGAGCTACCAAAGAAGAAATCAAAGGCAAAGATCCAAAAAGAAGAACATTATGAATATTAAAATCTTTTCCTAACTCTTTTATAGTCAATGGATGCAGTTTTAAATCTAAAGCTCTACCGCCAAGTAAGTTAGACTTTCCTCTTTTTAATTTCCGAGCACTTGAACCAGAAAGAAAAAATTGAAGATTTTTTTGGTCTATTCCCATTTGAACATAATCCAAAATAGATGGTACTTTTTGAATTTCATCAATAATCACTTGAGAACCTGTTTTTAAAGCAGATATTTCTTCCCAAAACATCTGAGGGTGAGTTATGAAATCCTTCTCTAATTGAGGATCTAATAAATCATAAAACACAGCGCTTTTGCATTGACTCAGAAGATGTGTTTTACCTGTCATGCGAGGACCAAAAAGAAAACAAGAAGATGAGTAATCCTTCATATTCAGCTCTCTTTTATATATTATATTGTTATTTACGCTCATAAATAACAATATAATATATAAATACTAGAATTGTAAAGCTCTTTTTTACATGAGGCTGTAGTCAGGGCCGGAGCCTCCCTCTCTTGGATTCCACCAGGGGCCTAAAACATCTGTAGCTTTGCAGTCCACACAGTTGGGTGCATTCACAATAAATTTTCCATTCTTTCTTTCATACACTCCAGCCGGACAAAAATTAATATAAAAATCCTGAACAGCTTCCGGAAGATCTTTGGAAACTTCCAAGTGAGAAGGAATATCATCTCTTGTTTTATTTCCGGAAAGATAAACAGCATCTGCTTTTGAATCAGAAGAAGTTTGATCTTTATTCAACAATCTTTTTTTCTGATGATCCGAAAGAAGTTTCTTCGGATTTAAATTTCCAGGAAAATAACCACCGCTGAGTATCATCAAACCCGCTTTGATAAATCCTATAATCTTTGCTTCCACCTGCAAAGTTCTTAAAACATTTCTCACCTTATACAAATCTTTACCAATAACAGATTTCTTCTTAATCACATCTTCAAAAGAAGCTGTTATGTTCCCCTGTTTTTTCTGAACTAAAAACTCAGCAGATGAAATCCCTGATAACATCGCATAATGAATACCTTTTAAAGAAGGGACGTTTACCAGCCCTGCCGCATCCCCCAATATAAAAACTCCTTCATCATAAAGGCGGTCCGGAATACTATAAAAACCTCCTTCGGGAATCACCTTAGCCCCCCACTCCAAGCACTCTCCCCCTTCTAATATTTTTTTAAAAAGAGGATGCTCTTTCATCTCCTGAAATTTTTTATTTAAATTCCACTTGTTGGATGGATGATCCATCCCCGCCACCAAGCCAATGGAAATATTATTATTGGATAAAGGATAGAGAAAGCTTCCTCCAAAACCTTCCAAAGGATACCCCACAGTATGGATGACATTTTTTGGAAGTTCTTTGACTTTCCATATCTCTTTTACCCCTAAAGCATATTGATCCGGATAATGAGAAGAAATATTTTTCCATTTCAACCAGGCTTGTGAAAGATTTCCCCTTACTCCATCTGCTAAAAAAATATTTTCAGCTAAAATATTCACAGGCTCCTGATACTGAGAAGTTTTTTCTCCATTTCTATCCAAACCGGAAGGTGTTGTTTGAATACCGATCACCTGACCTTTTTCTACAATCAGTTTATGAGCCGGAGTGCCCGGAAAAACATCCACACCCAACTCTTCTGCTTTTTTTCCAAGCCAGCGAACAACCTCACATAAAGAGGCTGTAAAGAAACCCTTATTTCGCATCGTAGGAGGGGCAGGTATTCTGTATTGATTTTTTTTCGTCAGAAAATACATCTTTTCACTTTTCACAGATTGGCAAAAAGGCCAATCCTTGGATGTCATCTGAGGAAATAATTTTTTAAAAGCAACAGGATTGATAATAGAGCCGGAAAGGGAATGTCCTCCCAAACGTCCTGCTTTCTCTATCACCCCAATTTGCAAATCCGGAAGCAGTTGTTTTAAACGTATAGCTCCGGCTAAAGAAGCAGGGCCTGCGCCCACAAACAAAGCAGAAAAATTAAGAACTTCCCCTGAAGGACGTCCTTCAACAATTCTCTGATCCAAAGAATATTTTAATTGATAATCCTTTGGTATAAAACCTGAACCCATTAAGTCAACTCCTATAAAAAATCAAATAGAAAAGCTAGTGGTTCCTTAATTACGGGTCAAGAACCGATTATCATTTGATTCTTGTTTACATAAATTTTTTGAATTTAATAGTATGGCGCAAAGCTTCCATGCTAACTTGGTTTAAGTCTATCCATGGTGTCCTAAAAATATTCCAAAATAGACAAAAACATAAACCGAGGGGAATATGAATTATTGCCTTATTGATTTTCCAGTTTTAGCTCAAGGTAAAGTTGCAAACCTTGCAGGCGAGCAATCCATTTGTCAGAAGTTTTATGAAATGGGAATTCGAAAAGGCGCTCACATTCAAAATTTAGGCCGTCTGCCCTTTAGTCAAAATGTTCATGTTATTGTAGGAAATGAAAGCCTGGTATTGAGGGAAGAAGAAGCGCGTCTGCTTGAAGTCTGTTCTTTTTAAAAATGTCCTCTGATTCAAACACTAATAAAAAACATATTATTCTCATTGGCCCTCCAAATAGCGGAAAAACCACTTTATTTAACTGGCTGACAGGCTACAAAGCCCGTGTCGTCAATTACCCCGGGTCCACTGTAGATTACCTGACAGGCGATCCTTTAGATAAATACAATCTGCCTTATAAAATTATAGATACTCCTGGAGTCTATAGCATCTTTCCAAAAAACCCCAGTGAACATATTACTCAAAAAATCCTAACAGAAACCCCTGTTCATACTGTACTTGTTTCTATTGATATTTCACGACTTCATAGACAACTGCCCTTGGTCTTTCAATTAAAAGCCATGGGTCTCCCTGTAGCTGTTGCACTCACGATGACCGACTTAGTGGATCAAAAATATGATATTTCAAAACTCTCAAAAACACTAGGAGGTATCCCTGTGTTTTCAGTCCAAGGCAAACTGGGCCAAGGTGTCACAGAGCTGGCTCAGGGAATTTCAAAGCTCTCTCACAAACCAGGCACACGCATGAGTGTGGAAGATATATCTAAATTACAGTCAAAGTTTTTTGAACAAACAGACGAAATTATAGAAAAACTTCTGCCTAAAGAAATTAAAGGCATTGAATTTACAAAAAAAGCAGACCGTATTTTACTCCACCCTATCTTTGGGACTGTCAGTTTTATCTCTATTATGATGATTTTATTCTCATCTATATTTTGGCTTGCGGCACCCCTTATGGACTTAGTGGATATGGGGTTTTCTGTTATAGCTGAAAAAACATTACAACTTGGCGACTCTCTTTTTATTGATTTTTTATCAAATGGAGTAATTACAAGTTTTGCCGCCGTCTCTGTTTTTATTCCACAAATTTTCATTCTTTTTGCCGGTATTAGTATCTTAGAAGACAGCGGATACCTGGCACGGGCTGTTTCTTTAATGGATACTTTCTTTTCTAAAATTGGCTTAAGCGGACGCTCCTTTATTCCATTTTTATCAGGATATGCCTGTGCTATCCCTGCTTGTTTATCTGCCAGAAACCTCACATCCCGAACTGAAAGGTGGATTGTAATTGCAGTCATTCCACTATTAACGTGCTCAGCCAGACTGCCTGTTTATTCCCTGTTGCTCAGTTTATTTTTCTATGACGACTCCCCTTGGAAAGCCGGGTTATGGATGACCATTATTTATTGCGGCTCTATGGTGCTTGCCTCTATAGGAGCTTATATTTTAAGTCTTGTGATTCGATCCAACTCTTCTAATCCTTTTGTCATGGAACTTCCTATCTACAGAAGACCCCTGCTGTTCGGAGTGGTTTTAGCCGCCTGGAGAAGAAGCTTTTCTTATATTAAAGGTGCAGGGCCTTTAATTTTTATTTTTGCTTTACTAATGTGGGGTGCTTTGAATTTTCCCAGAAATGCAGACTGGAGTCCTTCCGAACAAATGGAAAATAGTTATGCCGGACAATTCGGAAAAGCTATTGAACCTGCCTTTGAACAAATGGGAACAGATTGGAGAGTAGGTATTGGTTTAATTTCCGCTTTTGTCGCTCGTGAAGTTTTTGTCTCCACTTTAGCAACTTTATTTCAAATTACAGGTGACGCAGAAGAATCAAGTCTCCAGCATTCCCTACTAAAGAAGATGCGCTTAGCCCAAAATAAAAGAGGCGATCCTGTTTTCACTCCCCTCAGCCTTGGAGTGCTTATTTTATTTTTTATGATTTCACTTCAATGCCTGTCCACTACAGCTGTCGTACAAAGAGAAACAAACTCAACACTGTTTGCAGTCACTCAGCTGTTTCTTCTGAATTTTCTTGCTTATTTTATCAGTGTGGGCATCTATCAAATTTTATCTTGAGATTTGCCAAAAGGGGCTCTAATATACAATACAGGAAGCATAACTATTGAAATACCAAGAAATTTTAAAAACAGCTAAAGACGAACTCTCCCAGGCCCCAGATACGAATGCTTTGTATCAAGTTCGGGTGCGCTATTTAGGAAAAAACGGGACAATCACTTCTTTGATGAAAGAACTTAAAAACCTCTCCCCTGAAAAGCGGCCGGCATTCGGCCAACAAATCAATGAATTAAAAAACGCTATTGAAGAACATTATCAAAACCGTAAAAAAACTTTAAAAAAGTCAGAAATATCCCATGAAGTTTCAAAAGATTTTTTAGATTTAAGTCTTCCAGGCCCCACACCTAAAGGAGGGGCTTTTCATCCTATTGAGCAAATTATTCAAAAGACATCCTCTATTTTTACTCATCTGGGTTATAAAAAAGTGTCCGGCCCTTTAATTGAAACAGATTGGTATAATTTTTCTGCTTTAAATATTCCTCCGGACCATCCCTCTCGAGACAACCAGGACACTTTTTATCTGGACTCTGAACATTTGTTAAGAACTCACACCAGCCCTGTACAAATCCGAAGTTTGGAAAGACTCAAGCCCCCTTTGGCTATTATTGCTCCCGGCGCTGTTTTCAGAAGAGATGAAATTGATTCTTCTCACTCCCCTCACTTTCATCAAATGGAAGGTTTGTTTATCGACCGAAAAGTTTCTATGAGCCACCTGAAAGGCACACTATCTTATTTTTTAAAGGAACTTCAAGGCTCTTCTGCAAAGATTAGATTTCGCCCAAGCTTTTTCCCATTCACAGAGCCTTCCGCAGAATATGACAGCTCTTGTTTTATTTGCAAAGGAAAAGGATGCTCTCTTTGTAAAGGCACAGGGTGGATTGAAATTGGAGGTTGTGGTTTGGTTCATCCCCAAGTTTTAAAAGCCAGTGAAGTTAATCCTGAAAAATGGCAGGGGTTTGCTTTTGGAATGGGCATGGACCGACTGGCCTTATTGGAATACGGCATTCCTGATATTCGCTTGTTTTATGAAAATAGAATGAGCTTTCTGGAGCAATTTGAAAATGCTTTATTCTTTTAATTGGTTAAATGAATTTATTTCCCTTTCAGACCTTCAACCGCAGGACTTAGCTCAACTGCTGAATGAAAGAGGCTTGGAAGTGGAAGCTTTATCCTCTGAGAAATTAGATCATGTGGTTATCGGTCAGATCACCAAAATTTACCCTCATCCTAATGCTGATAAACTTCAAATATGCCATGTAAAAAAAGATAAAGACCAGGCTCCCCTATCTATAGTATGTGGAGCAAAAAATCCAAAAACTGGAGACAAAGTGGTTCTCTGTTTGGAAGGGGCGGTTCTTCCTGGAAATTTTAAAATTCAGGAAAGAAAAATTCGAGGAGAACTCAGTCAGGGAATACTTGCTTCCAAAAAAGAACTTGGAATCTCTTCTGAAGACGACGGGGGTATTTTCATTTTACCCACATCTGCTCCCATTGGAAGCAGACTGGATGAATACTTAAAAACAAATGACACTATTTTAGACGTATTTATTCCTCCCAACCGGGTGGATTTAATGAGCCACATTGGACTGGCACGGGAGCTTTCAAGCTTATTGGACAAACCTTTTCGCTTCCCTTTTGAACCTTATCATCATAAATCAAACACTTCCAACTTAGGAATTCCCAAAGGGCAAATGAAATATTCCAAAAGCCCTAAACTTCCTTTTGTTCCTTACAAAAATTCTTTTAATGTCAAAGTATATGAAACTGATATTTGCCCCTATTACAGCGGACAAATGATGAAAGACGTACAAATCGGCCCCTCCCCCTACTGGCTTAAAAAAAGATTGGAATTGTTGGGTGTCAATTCTGTGAACAACATTGTTGATATCACCACCTGGATTTTACTGGAATGGGGCCAGCCTCTTCATGCCTTCGACTTGGACACTTTAGAAGGAGGCATCCACGTCAAAAAAGCAAAGTCCAAAGATCAAATGCTGGCTTTAAATGAAGATCAACTGACATTTCGAGGCGATGAATTAGTCATTCGCGATGATAAAAAAAATCTGGCTTTAGCAGGTGTCATTGGCGGAAAAAGCAGTGCTATTTCTGATAAAACAAAAAATATTTTTATTGAATCCGCTGTATTTGCTCCTTATGACGTTCGACGTACTGCCAGGAGACTTGGCTTAAATACAGCATCCTCCTTTCAGTTTTCAAGAGGTGTCTTTCCCCACACATCAATGCTGGCTCTACAAAGAGCCTGCTCACTGATCCAACAAGTTGCAGGAGGCTCTTTACAGGGAAGTCCTTACGAAGAAGGATCTTTTTCATTTGCACAAAAATCCATTACTATCAACCAAGAACAACTCAATGAACGTCTAGGGTATGAAGTTCCTCTGAATGAATTTACCGATTGGATGAAAAAAATGAACTCCAAAGTGACAAAAAGATTTAGCAACATAAAAGTCACTCCTCCTTATTACAGAAAAGATGTAAATATTAAAGAAGATCTTATTGAAGAGTGGGCCAGGCTGAAGGGTTATGATTTTGTGCCGAAAGAGCTTCCGGTCTTTGCTCCTCAAAAATCTTTAAACAATAAGGAATTGAACTTTCTTGAGCGGATCAAACATACTGTTAAAGAGCAAGGATATTATCAGGCTATTAATTATAGTTTTGTAGATCATACACTGCATAGTGAATTTTTAGGTGAAAAACCTGTTGCAGATATACCTCTTGGCCCTCCTATTTTTCTCACTAACCCCATCACTCAGGATTTGAACAGTCTTCGCCAGAGTTTGCTCCCCGGGCTTTTTCAAAATTTACTTTTTAATATGCGGCATGGAGAAGATTTCGGACGGCTTTTCGAACAAGGGATCAGTTTTTTTAAAACAGGAAATAGGTTTGAAGAAAAACAGTATTTATCTTTTATGGTGTGGGGGCAAAAAAAAGACATATGGAATTCCAATCCACGTCCAACTCTTTTTGATTTGAAAAGCTCTATAGACAATTTATTAACATTGATTCAGGCTCCTGATTGGACTTGGACGGATTTTGAAGGTTCATTTCCATTTTTACATACAAAAAGACGCCTTTTACTAAAAATACAGGGGCAAACAGTGGGTTTTATTGGAGCTATCAACCCTATGTTGTCAGATCAAAATAAAATTCGAGGTGATATCTCGATGGGGGAGCTAAATCTATCTTTACTCTTGAATATTCCAAAAACAGAGTTCAAGTTCCAAAAACCTTCCCTCTTACCTTCTGTAAAAAGAGATATCTCCCTTCTCATCCCTAATGAGCAAAATGTAGAAGAAATTTTAAATTTTATGAAAAGTCATGCTCCTGCAGAATTCCGTCAAATCTCTCTTGTTGATTATTATGAAGGGGTTCAGAAGGGATTTCGATCTGTTTCTTTCCGTTTTATCATTCAAGGTTCTGATAAAACCCTCTCTGAAAAGCAAATCAGCTCCCTTCAACAGCCTATGGTAAAGGCTCTGTTAAAAAAATATCCTGTTCAGATTCGATAAACCACAAGCCATTCTTGTACGTAAAAGTTATTCTGAACTTGTTTCAGAATCCAGTGCATAGGAAATACTTTGTATAAGCGGCTCAAAGCTCAAACATGCGTTTGCCACAGAACAACTTTCAGTCGTTCTGTGATCAAATCCGAACTCATTTGAGCCGCTTATACAAAGTATGTCCCTGCAAAGACAGGAGGCCAGCTTATATGCTATGTAAAGGCTTGTTCTGTAAATTCCACCTAATATTACTCTATACATATAAAAGTTCTGTTAAAAACAAAGTAATTGAAAAATTTACACTTTTCTAAACATCCTCTGTCAGTTTTATGAAGATTATGGTATAAAAACAAATCCATAACGTTGCTAAAGAGGATGTATTTTACATGAATACCCTGATTAAAAGTGTGTATTTAAAAAGCTGTACCCATTTTTTGTTTGTTTTCTTTTTTACACTTCCATCTCAATCTTTAGAGGAAACTTTCAATCTTTCACGCCCCTTCACAGTAACACAATCTAGTTATCGACCAAATACTTTAGAAGAAAGCTTATATTACATGGAACTTTATGAGTTTCTTTCTAAAAATAAACATGCATTATCACTTTTAGAGTCTGCTCGAAAAGGCGGTGTACACTACAATTCTGCTCAATCAGAATTCAACAGATATTTATCAAACCCAGTATCTAATTTGAGAGAAGGTTTTGATTTGATAAACAGAAATACTCATTTGAAGGCCAAAGCTCAGATAGGGGCTAAAATTTCAAATGCAGATATTGGATTATCCGCTGAAGTAGATTTAAAACGCCTTGGAAATGACATATTAAATAGCTTGAGTAGTAAAGAATACAATCAAAAAGTTACAGACACTGCCCAGTTTTATACAAGAGAGATTTATGCGTGCTTAGAAAATAATAATCAATGCTCTATAAATGCTCAAGTTCATCAAATACAAGCCTTGAAAGCCATACGATTCCATTTTCACGATTTTCCACAAGACAAAGATCAAGAAGGAAATCGTTTAAACTTTGAAGAAAAATCCCAATATGCTTCTCCAGCACAAATAGAAATGGCAACTACTCTTTTTAATACTCATCAGCTACGAAGTATCTCAACACAAAATGAACAGAACACAGAAGAAATAATAAACGCCGTGAATACAAATACAGAGAGTGCTCAACAAATATCTCAGAAAGAAAAAGAGGAAATAATAACAGCAATAAATAAACATACAAAAAATATACAAGAGTCAGCTCTTATAGAAATGGAAAGGCTAGAACATCTAAGAAGAGAAAATATGAGACAAAACGATCCAGATTATATGAATAGAGACCCAATTGTTCTGGCTACAAATAATAGTATTCAATCATGGGAAAAAGAAAAAGAACAAATCGCATCAGAGCTAGAGCAAGGCTCCATCACACAGGAAGAATACAGTAAAGAAATAGAAAACATTGATCGTACAATAAAAGAAAAACAGATAGATATTCAAGTTTATGAATTTAAAAAACACATACAAAACGGAATAGCATGGGCGAATGCTGTAGAAGCAACTGGAAGAGTATTAGGAGCTCCAGAAGAGATCATCCAATTAAGCCGTGCAGGCTCAGCCAGCATGCAAACAATCGGTGCTATAGGATCTATGTTTATAGCAGGATCCATAGACCCCACAGGGCTGACTTTAGCCCTTAATGGTGTTTCAATGCTTATCACAGCAATTTCAAATAATCCTAACTCAGAACAAATAATGATAGAACTGCTTGATGGCTTAAGAAAAAGACAAATACAAATTCTAAATAAACTTAATGAGATAGACTTTAAAGTTGAAGAAATTCAACTCAAAGTGAATCATATTATTGAAATACTCCAAATGAATCATAATCAAATAACAGAAAAATTAGATCGAATTACAGATGATCTGCAAAGAATTGAAAGTGAAATGATACTTGCAATAACAGAAGCAAAGTCCACTACAATGAAAGAGTCCCAAAAAAGAGGAGCTTTTTTTACTGATGACGGCAGGGTGGTATTGGATGTATTAGAAAATTGGGAAAGACCTCATTTGAATGAAGTTATATCTCAATGTAAACACTATAAAGATCAATACGATAAAACTGGAAATATTAGATTTTACGACGACTATAATTGGTGTATTGATAAAGCTAGAAACCAACTCTTCATGATACAAGAAAGTTTGTCTGATATGTATCAAAAATCCAGACACCGTTTTGGATCAGACACTTATATTGTGGAACAAAGTATTAATAAACTGAGCATTGAACAAGTTATTGATGAATGGAATAAATTAGTAGAAGACCGAATTGGGATTTTCTCATCTATACACCCTTGGTTGAATCAACAATATTCAAAATATATGGCAAGCGACAGAAGATTCGGAGGCTTGTGGGCGGAAAGCCAGCCTCAGTGGGATGAATACAGACAGTTTTTAAACCGCATAAGAGAGGTGAATATTAAACATCCCTTATTTTATGATGAAGTTTTATCAGTATATGCACCTTTAACAGAAAAACTTCCACTCCCCAAAAATCTCAGTTTTATCACAGAATCTAACATCACAGACTATAAAGATGCTCACCTGACTGAAATGTGCCAAAATCTGAAACATATTGAAGATTTGTCTCAATACAATAGAGACCACCTCCAAAGAGCATGGCTGGTTTACCTTTATCTATCTGATCAATTGAAAAGGCAATTAAATAATCTAATGGAGAAACATATTGATCAATTAATAGAAAGACACGAAGAGCAAAGTAATAGCTTTGTTAACACTCCCGCCCTAAAAGAGCCAGACTGTAACTGCAGTAGTAATTATGCACAAACAGAAGCAAAATTTTTCCAATATATATCCAGCCAAAAACAAACAGATATTTTTAGATACATTCAAAATCAAGGATACAATATACATGATTTTATGAATATAAATCCTGAAGAAACTGCTCGAAAAGCCAGCAGGCGCCCTCATATAACCAACCCCTATCTTCTTCAAGAAGGATTTTTCAAAACTGTTCAAACTGGATGTGGAATGACAAGTAAAGGCCAGAGAAAAGACGTGGCCGATTTAAATCAACCCAAACAAGCAGAATTATTTGAAAAAACACTGGAAGAAGTGCGAAGAGGATCACAAGGTGGCTGCTGGTTTATTGATCAATACGGTCTTTTTGGACAAACAGGCCAAAAAATACAATTAAGTCAACAGACAGGGCCTTATGAGTTTGAAGGTAGAGCTTTGGAAACAATGTGCCCCATTTTCGTTGTGAAGAAAACAGAAGGAACTATGAAAGATGAAGTGCAAAAGAGAGCTATCTGTTTAGAAACAAAAATACACAAGCTTGAAACCATATCAACACTGGATAATCTAGTTTTTGAAAATCTGTATGATTGGCCTGAAAGCCTCCCCATTGGAAAAGATTTAAAATTTATTGAAGAATCCCGTAATAAAATTTTTCATAATGAAAAACAAATTGATATTAATGAGCCTGCAATTTACGTATTCTTTAGGCAAAAAACTATGAAAGAAAACCCTGTTTATCATACAAAGCACAGCAGTTCTTTTATAAACTATAATTCAGCTAATAACACAACACCCAAAGAAGGAGGCCTTTTTACACTAAGTCATTATAAAATAGCTTATGGCTATTCCCGACAGCAAAGTGAAATAGTAGATTCTCCGCACTATAGAACTCCTGATTCTCCAGAGTACATTGGTAATATGACTTTGCAGAATCGAAATGGCAATACCATTTCATTTGGAAAATATAATGGTATTATTGAAGATAATACATATCAACAGGTGGAAACAGCTACTCAAAATAATTACCCAATCAGAATAGACACTCAATGGATTCGAGGAAATTTCGATAAACAAAATTATTGGACCATTAAAGATAATCTAGATTATGAAAATACGGACAGCCATGGAATATGCCTTAAAAAAGCTTGTTTGGAGTATGAAGAAATAAAAGAGGCAGATAGAGAAGCCTGGATTCAAACAGCCGCTCAACACATAAGACAACTACAAGGTTTTTTAAACACTGATATTAAGAGATGGATCAACAAAGCCAATCTTGAAAATGATGACAATACTCCAAAACTGCATATGTTGCTGCCAAAAAGTGCACTGGTTTTAGATACAATGGCTAGAGCTGGATACGGACAGTCTTTAGAAACACAGCCCGATTTATTAAATATAGTTGAAGAAATAAAATCATTAAAAGAAAAAATAAACACTCAAAATACAGAACAAATATTAAAAATTATTCAAAGTTTAAGAGATTTAAACGCTAATCAAGGTATTCCCTCTCTGCCTATTCAACCGATAGTACAAGAGGTGCCTGTCGGACTGGGAGACACCAAAAGCCGACATCAGGCCTTAAATATTATATTGAACAGAAATTATCTCAGCCCAAGAGAATGTCGCTATTTAAAAAGAAGAGAACAACAATGAAAATTTTAATTTACTTCATAATCACTTTAGGTCTTATAAACTGCAGTCAAGGGCTTGCTACCGATGAACCTTCGAAAACTCCCGCTCTTTCCGAACAACTTGAAGAAACCACAGAAGAGCCAATAAACTCACTTAAAACACAAGTGTTTACTTTTGACCAAATCAAAGCTATGACTCCCTCTGAAATAACAATCCGAATAGGCAAAGATAAATCTATTCCTCATTTTAAAGATTTTGAAAACTGGCCATTATACGAGTTAAACACACAACAGTTGGGAAGACTATTTTATCAAATTATTCTACACGGATATCTTGGTAATGTCACACCTGAACAAATTCACTCTATAAGACCAGAATCAATAAACAGAATAGACTATATTATAAGATGCCTCTCCCCTGAGCAAACAAAAGCTATGACTCCAAAACAAATTTCGAGAGTTTGGACATTTGATTTTACTCCAGAACAAGTTGCACAGCTTAATGCCAGTCAAATAAACTCTTTATCCAGCAATGATCTCACTGCTGAAAAAGTACATGTCATCTCTCCTGAAACTATCACAGAAATAGGTCACTATAGCATACCTTTTGATCGATTAACACGCGCTCAAGTGGAAGCCGTCACCCCTGAACAAATCTCTTATGTAGATGAATATGGACTTCCTGGGGATGGAATTTCAAAGTTTACAGTCGAACAAATCCCATGGCTGACTCCTGAACAAATTTCAGCTCATCCTATCGAAGTCATTCAATTTCTAAAACCAGAACAATTAGCGGCCATGTCTCACGAACAATTACAAGCTATCTCTATAGAAAAATCTTACGAGTTCAAAGACCGCCACTTGAGAGCTTTATCCTTTAGCCAGCTTTTACTATTTGAGGAAAATCATAAGATCGATACAATTATAGGCTTTTCAGCTAACGGAAGACAGTTTTTCCAACAAACAAACCCTAAAGATTATCCACAGTATGAATACTATATGCAGTTTATTTTTCCAAATGACTTTAAACATGTCTCTTATACACAGGCTTTAAGTTTTTCTCACAATTTACTGGCAGTGTTAAGCCCTGAGAGAATCAAGTGGATGCCTTATTATGCCAAAGTACTAACCCCTCAGTTGATTCAAAAAGATGCTACTGAGCCAGATAAGTGGTTGATCACAAAAGAGCAGTTTCAAGCTATTCCTGTAGAGCAGATACCAGATTTGAGTTTAGAATTTCTTGAAGCCATGACTAATGAGCAAGTTTATTGGTTTACTTTTGAGCAGCTCGCTCACCTGAATAGAGATCAATTAAAAAGACTTTTTACTTCTGGATTTAGTGAACGCCCGCCTATGCACGTCCCAAAAGTATTTAGCATTATACATATTGCTGAACAAACAGAAGAGGGAGATGAGTGGCTAAGAGGCCCTATGAAGGAAGTGATTATGGAACATATGGAAATAGAATGTGCACAATTTTATGGTTGCAGAGAGAGATGGATGAAATTTCCTGATCTTCCACAAAGCATGAAAGATAGTTACTTTTCCCCTCCTCCTCAGCCTGAAGAACCTATCTTAACTTATTTGCCACATCTAATCGACTGTCAGCAACTTAGCAATCTTATAACCAATAGTAAAAATAGATCAAAATGAAAATTTTAATTTACTTCATAATTGATGCTGGTGAAAGCTCTGTTAAACAAATATCCTGTTCAGATTCGATAAACCACAAGCCATTCTTGTACGTAAAGGTTATTCTGAACTTGTTTCAGAATCCAGTGCATAGGAAATACTTTGTATAAGCGGCTCAAATGAGTTCGGATTTGATCACAGAACGACTGAAAGTTGTTCTGTGGGCAAAACGCATTTTTGAGCTTTGAGCCGCTTATACAAAGTATTTCCCTGCTTCAACACTTCCTTCGGTTGACACTTCATCACTTCGCTCCGAACTTGATCCGGAATCCAGTCGTACTTGCAGACATTCGATCAGCAGTTTCGGTTGACACCTACACTGCCTCGCCCCCTGCAAAAGCAGGGGTCCAGCTTACATGTAAAGGCTTACTCCATAGACTCCACTTAACATTACTCATGAGTAATGTTAACTATACTTGACATTACTCATATCTCATATTACTCTCTTTTCATGGTTGAAAAGCGTTATTTATTTTCCCACATTCAAAAAGATTTAAAATCCAAAATGGTTTTTATCGGCGGAGCCAGACAAGTCGGTAAAACCACCTTGGCCCTTAAATATTTAAAACCTTCTGACCCCAAACATCCAGCTTATCTTAATTGGGATATTTCTTCTCATCAGGAGAATATTATCAAAAATCAAATTCCACTGAAATTTAAAACAATCGTTTTTGATGAAATACATAAATACGTAAAATGGAGAAATTTTATGAAGGGCCTCTATGATGAACACCATAGAACTCATTCTTTTTTAGTGACAGGGTCTGCCCGCTTGGATTTTTTTTCAAAAGGAGGTGACTCCCTTTTGGGAAGATACCACTATTACCGCTTGCATCCGTTTTCCTTATTCGAAATCAATAAAAATCCAACTCGAAAAGATTTAGAGCAACTGCTCACATTCGGAGGGTTTCCAGAGCCTTTTTCAAAACAATCCAAAACATTTTCAAAAAGATGGTTTCGAGAAAGAAGAAAAAGGGTGATCCAAGAAGATATTAGAGATTTGCAAAAAATTAAAGAAATTTCCTATATCGATCTTCTGATAGAAGCTCTTCCAAGCCGAGTTGCTTCTCCTTTATCAATTCGCTCTATAAAAGAAGATCTACAGGTCAGCCACCAATCTATCGAAAACTGGATACAAATATTGGAAAACCTTTACATGATCTTCAGAATACCCCCTTACGGCTCCCCTCAAATCCGAGCTGTAAAAAAAGAACAAAAACTGTACTTTTTTGATTGGTCGCACATCTTGGATGAAAATATTAAATTTGAAAACTTAGTAGCCAGTCACCTGCTCAAATACTGCCATTACCACGAAGATATTAATGGAGATGATATGGAATTGAGGTTTTTAAGAGATACAGACAAACGAGAAGTAGATTTTGTGGTTTTAAAAAACAAAAAACCACTATTTGCCGTCGAATGCAAAGCAGGAGAAAGAGCTCTATCCCCCCATCTCAAGTATTTTAAAGAAAGAACCCCTATTCCTTTATGGTTTCAAGTGCATAGAGGAAAAAAAGACTATGGAGACGAAAAAACAACAGGAAGAGTTTTACCATTCACCACATTTTCTAAAGATCACCTCAAGTTATAACACATACCAAGCTCCAATAGAGCCAAAAGCTCCCTTCAACAGCCTATGGTAAAGGCTCTGTTAAAAAAATATCCTGTTCAGATTCGATAAAAAAGAGTTGTCTTTTGATCCAGTTGGCTTTAAATACAAAAAATCATGTCAAATAAAGAGATGAAACATACAGATACATACACCAAAAATGATATCATAAATGCAGTCTATAATGAGATCGGCTATTCCAAAAAATACTCTACAGAACTAGTGGAATTTTGTTTTGATATTATTAAAGAGAAATTGAGAACCAATCATAATGTAAAAATTTCTAATTTCGGACATTTCATACTGAGAGATAAAAAAGCCAGAGTAGGAAGAAACCCCACAACAGGACTTAACTTAACTATTCCTTCAAAAAGAGTAGTGACTTTTCGCCCTAGTGTATTTTTAAAAAGAAAGGTTTAGTTTTTATGCTAGATAAAGAACTCACTGATCAATGGATGGAAGAACAATTAGATAAAATCCCCTCAAAGCTCTCATTCAGAATTGGTGAAGTGGCAAAGATTTTATCTATCAAGCCCTATATTCTTCGCTACTGGGAGTCTGAATTTGACCAGTTACGCCCCGGTAAAATGGACAACAAACAAAGGCTTTATTTCCATAAAGACATTGAAACGCTTTTATTGATAAAAAAGCTTCTTTATAAAGACGGCTACTCTATTCGCGGCGCCAAACAAGCCCTAAAATCACTCAGCAAAGAATTTAAAACAGTCAAAAAAGAACATTACTCTAAAGACCGCGTCTATCGGGAAATCTCAGGCCTTTTAGATCAAGTCTCCAAATTTAAAACAATTGTTAAAAACGCAAAATAACTATTTGTAAGCCTCATCCCAGTTGCTTCCTGAACCTATATTGACTTTGAGTGGAATATCCAAAGAAAGCTCTTCAACACCCTCCCCTTCCATAATTTCCTGAATAGATGTTTTTTCATACTCCACACCCTCTTTGGGGCATTCAAATAAAAGCTCATCATGAACTTGAATCAAAAGACGAGACCATACACTGGCATTCAAATGAACCATGGCCAGTTTGACCAAGTCACTTGCTGTTCCCTGGATGGAGGCATTAACCGCCGCTCTTTCACCAAATTTCTTTAGTCTGACATTTTTTGAAAAAAGCTCCGGAATCATTCTTCTTCGCCCAAAAAGTGTTTCCACATAACCTGTTTTTCTAGCCTGAGCCAAATGGCTTTCAATATAATCCCGAACTTTGGAAAATTTCTTAAAATACTGATCTACAAGCTCTCCACCTCGAAAACGGGACACCCCCAAAGTTTCCGACAAACCAAAAGCAGTCTGACCATATGTGATTCCAAAATTCACAGCCTTGGCAATTCTTCTTTGCTCTGCACTGACTTCATCCAAAGGGACATTAAACAGCTCTTTAGCTGTACTTTTATGAATATCCTCTCCTTTTAGGAAAGCTTCCTTAAGACCCGGATCTTTTGAAAATAAAGCCAGAATTCTTAATTCAATTTGAGAATAATCTGCACTAATTAAAACATGATCTTTTTTCGAAACAAAAACTTTTCGAATTTGTCTTCCTCTGGAGGTACGAATAGGAATATTTTGCAAATTGGGATGAGCACTGGAGAGTCTTCCTGTGGCAGTGATCGTCTGTTTAAATTGAGTATGCACTCTTTTTGTTTTTTTATCGATAGCCTCCAGCAATCCTTCCACATAAGTGGTTTTCAATTTAAAAAGCTCTCTATAATCCAAGATCAATTGAGCAATAGGATGATGATGGGTTAAAGCCTGAAGTACATCACTATCTGTGGAAAACCCGGTCTTGGTTTTTCTGCCCTTGGCTAAACCCATTTCATCAAAAAGCACGTAAGCCAATTGCTGAGGGCTTGCAATATTAAAAGGGTGCCCGGATTGAGCAAAAATCTGATTTTCAAGCTCTAATAAATCGCATTCCAAATTTGTTTTTTCCAAAAGCAGTTGTTTATGGTTGATTAAAACACCCCTTCTCTCCATCTTATAAAGCACAGAGACCAAAGGCATTTCTATATTTTGAAACACAAAATCCAGTTTCATCTCTTCTATTTTTTGTTCATAGTGTTTTCTAAGATCTACAAGAAGAGGAATAATATTTTCTTCGTTCAACTCTTCTTCTCCGCAGACTTGACGAACTAGAGAAATTAAATCTGTAGAAGGTTTATTTTCCACCAAATAACCGGCCACCATTAAATCCCAGCTGGCAATAGGGCTTTTAACCTCCATTTCTTTCCATATGGATTTTAAATCGTAACCCCACCATTTGACTTTTTTATGTGACAACAGCTCTCCTACCAGATTCAAAGATTTTGTTTGCACCTGCACCCATGCTTTTTTTAAAAACAGATGCACCTGACTGTCTAAAACAGCCACCCCTACTTCTTCATAAGGTTTTAAAGATTCTTGTAATTCATTTAAGGACCAGGAGTATTTCCTCAACCCTTTTATTTTTTGAGGAAGTTTTTCTTTTGAAACTGAAGAAACTTTTTTCTTTTTTGAATCTTCTGCATCAGCAAACATTTTTCTTCGAATAGATCGGAATTCCAAATTATCCAAAAGCTCAAGCATTTCCTGTTTTTGCAAAGGCTGTCTTTCAAAATCCTTAAATCCAGAAACAAGTTTTAAATCTGTTATAATGCGAGCTAATTTTTGAGAAAGAAAAGCTTCTTTTTTGGAATCTTTTAGTTTTTGAGCAAGTTTTTCAGGCACCTTATCAATATTGGAATAAATATCATCCATAGTTTTATATTCTAAAAGCAGTTTTTGTGCTCCTTTTTGTCCAATTCCCCGAACCCCTGGTATGTTGTCACTGGAGTCCCCGACAATTGCTAAATAATCCACAATTTGATTTGGTTTGACCCCCCATTTTTTTTGCACACCCTCATTATCATAATAAATGTCTTTCATAGGGTCATAAAGTTTAATCTGATTATCCACCAACTGAGCAAAATCTTTATCAGAGCTGATGACAACCACTTGAGCTTTTTTATTTTTAGACCAACAAGCTAAACTCCCAATCAAGTCGTCTGCTTCATATCCTTTGAGATCCATTTTCTGGATACCCATTAAATCGGTCACTTTGTGAATGTAAGGCACCTGTTCTTCTAAATCTTCAGGCATTTCCTCCCGGTTCGCTTTGTACTCTTTGTAATATTTCACACGATGAGTGGGCTCTTTTCGATCAAAGCAATACACCAAATATTGAGGTTTAAATTGTTCTAAAATCTTTAAAGTGGTTGTGAGGTAGCCATAAATGGCGCTGGTTTGTATTTTTGTTTTTTGAGACTGCATAAACGGAATAGCATAATAAGCTCTAAAAAATATAGAGCTTGCATCCACCAAATACACTGTTTTGTTTTCTATCTTATTCATCTTCGGGAAAAATAAATATAAGATCACCTTGGCTGGCCAAGTCAAATCTATTTCTGACTTCTTTTTCCAAGTGCTTGGGATCGGAGAGTTTTTCCATCTTTTCTATCAATATTTGATTCTTTGTCTGAATTTCCAAAGTCTGCTGATCAAGAGTTTTTTGTTGTAAATAGAGTTTTCGAATTTGAAATAAAGTACCGTCAAAAACAATATTAAATAAAATCAATACAAGACAAAACCCCATAATGAGTTTAGGTTGTTTAAGCCATTGATCGATATACTGAAAAACCTTCACAAAAACACTCCTAGCTGAAAGCTATAAAATACGGCAAAGCCAAACCAAAACAAAGGGCTATAAATAAGAAAAAAAGTAAAGCATGAACCCAGCCCATAGTATAAGTCCAATTCTTAGTTTCTATTTTGGGTGGTTTTTTCGCCATTGTTAAAATTATGGACTCAAAATATTTAAACATCTTTACTGCTATGGCGTCATCCGGACGTGCTTTCATCAACTGGCTATAGCAATAAGAGCCAAAGGCAATATTGTTTTCACTAATACAATCAGAGGCAAACTCTTCATGTTTTTGAGTGGAGTCATAGTCAGTTAAAAGCTCTTCGAAAGTCTTTCTTAAAAAGAAAGAAGAAGGGGGCGCATTTTTCCTCCATTTGGCATTGTAAAAAGATTCTCCGCACTTTCCGCAATAAACACTTCCCTTTTTTGTGCTGGTGTAACAGTGTGGGCAGATTTTATGTTCATTGACCAATTTTTCTTTTTGGACAATAGGCTTTGTTTGAAAAACTTCAATTTTTTGATGTTGGTTAAAGCCCGCCCAAAAAATCTTATGGCAGGATAGACAGGAAAAAGAATAGTAATCTACAGGAAGTACATCCTGTTTGCTGACTTTAAACACAGACCTACAAAATGGGCAGGATAAACTTTCCCACTCCAGATTCATTCTTTGTTGGCTTTCAAAACTCATTCGTTTATGCTTTATCACAATATGTTTCATAATGTGATGTATTTTTTCAAATTCTTTTCCCTGCCAATGCTCTCAGGAATTCTGGCCGCTACAAGCTATATTCCCTTTCCTCCCTGGGCTGTGCTTTTTTGCTTCATCCCCTTATGGCATTTTTGTTTAAAAAATACGCAGGAGATCAAAAAATTATTTATTGCAGGGTGGCTTACACAATTCATTTGGACTCTGATTGGTTTTCACTGGGTGGCCTACACTATCCATATCTATGGAGGTTTTAACTGGTATATTTCAATAGCGGGGCTTTTGGCATTTTGTTCTTTTGCCCATATACATATTCCTCTAGCTCTTGTGGCGTGGTCTTATTTTATACGTTTGATTCCACCTGTTCAGTGGATGCGTCTTCTTGCTCTGGCTTCCTTAATTTCTCTCGCTCTTTCTCTTCCGATGCTTTTTCAATGGAACTTTGGATACACTTGGTTTTGGGCTAAATTTCCGATCTTTCATACAGCAGAGCTTTGGGGCTTTCAGTTTATATCGACTTTAACAATATTGCTTCAAGTTTGTTTTTATTCTTTAAGAAATAAAAAACTAATAGCCATTGGTTTAAGTTTTTTCTTTCTGCTCAATGTTTTTGGATTTGTTTTGGCAAAAAAACTGGGAGAGCCTGACTCCACAGCAAAGGTGCTTCTCGTACAACACAATATTGGAAGTACAATGGAGCTTAGGGGGCTTCGTAGTGATATCTATCAAAAAGTTTCAAGCACACTAATAGATCTTACGACAAAAACCTTAGACAGCTCTGTAGATTTTATTTTATGGCCTGAGGGGGCTTATCCATACTTAGTGTTAAAAGGCAAAAAATCCACTATAGATTTAAAAAAAACTGTACAAAATAAATTTCAAACAACTTTAATTACAGGAGCTTCGACTCGTGTAGGAAGAGATATCACCAATTCCATTTTCTTTATTGATGCTAAGGGAAAGTTGAACCCCAGAAGATATGACAAAAATATACTTCTGGCTTTTGGAGAATATATTCCCGGGGATCGTTGGTTCCCGCAATTGAGAAAGATTTTTTTAGGAAGCCACCAGGCTTTTAAGGCAGGAGAAGAGGGTCCCTCTGTCAGAGAAGTAAGAGGTATTCGTTTGGGTCTTCAAATTTGTTATGAGAGTTTGTCTGATTTATTTTCAAGAAGTTTATCTCAACAGAGTGCAGATATATTGATCAATCTGACAAATGACTCATGGTTTGGCTGGTGGTATGAGCCTTATCAGCATTTGTATATGACTTTTGCAAGGGGCATTGAACTGAGAAAGCCTATGGTGAGATCCACCACGACGGGCATTTCTTCGGCCATGGATGCTTATGGAAATATATTGGAGAAATCTCCTATCCGAGAGCCTTGGGCAAAAATTGTTGAGGTGCCTTACTCTTCAAAGCATCATCCCACTTTGTTTGAAGGCATTGGTTACTATATTAATGTGGTTGTTTTACTTCTTCTACTACTTACACTTTTATCTTCCCGTTTCTTCCAAAAAAGAAAATAAAACCAAAAGTGGTCTATCAATGCCCATTTTTGGTCACCTTTGATTATAAAAATATTAATCTTAAGAGTTTTAAATTTTTTAAACCTTCAAAAAGACTGATAAAAAATAAGACTCTTTAAGAAACTATGTGTTTTCAAAAAGCTGTCCATAAGTTTGCATGTCCTTTTTAGAGGAAATGAGCATATACATCTAAACATAAATCAACTTTGACATTTAACCATATATATGGCAGTATGGTAATAAGGTGTTAGAAATGTTGAAAAAAACTACAATATATCTTGAAGAAAGTGAGTTAAATAATTTAAAGGCTCTTTCCTTTTTGCAGAATAAATCTGTAGCAGAGTTAATTCGCCTTGGAGTAAAGAGAGTTTACAAGTCTGCTTCTCATGAAGAGAGGAAATTTTTGGAAACTCTAAATAAGATTAGGAAAAATGCGAAAACTAAGGGTTACTCCAATAAAAAGATCATGAGTATGGCAATGACTGCACAAAAGGAAGTCCGAAGTGAACGTTACAAAAAGAAAACCCGCCGTTATTGACACAAATATTATTGTCAGTGGCTTATTAAGCAATATGGATGCTTACCCTTCCAAAATCATCAATGCTTGGTTATTAGGAGAAATTCAAGTAGCTTTCAGCGAAGAACTTAAGCAAGAGTTACATTGTGTGTTAAAAAAACCTTATATTCATAAATTGTTTCAAGGTCACAAATCTATAAGGCCTATCTTAGGGAGATTATATAATAAGTCCATAATGTTTAATCCAAAGACCATCAGTGAGGTAACTTTTCCAGATCCAACAGATCATTTTCTTTTAGAATTAGCTGTCACTGCTAAAGCTGTATTTATTGTAACTGGTGATAAAAAATTACTAGATATTAAGAAGGCAAGAGGGATTCAAATTCTTAGCCCTAAACAATTCTGTGCAAAATATAGGTTGTAATACTACAAACATTGGGTGCTTATAGTTTGGGTTTTGTTTTTTCTAAGTTCTTTTAGAACTTCCTGCAATAAAGCTTTTTGTTCTTCGTGATACCTCCTTTGGATAATAAGATCAAAAGTTTTTAAAACTTCCCTTTCACTTCGAGCAATCTTTATATTTTCTTTTTCTATATTTTGTTTTCTTACAGTTGATATTGTATAAGCTGTGCTGATTAACAACACCCCAATAGAAAAAGTGATTATAAGCCGATCTGTTTTATTCACTTATTTCACCTTTTTCATCTAATTCCTTTTCTTCTTTTGTTAGAGCTTCTATTTTTTTATCTATCATTCTTTCTGTGTCTTCATCTTTCCTTGTGATTGCTCTAAGACGTTCTTCCTGAAGAACTTCTAATTCTTTATTTATTTCAAACCTCCTTTGCTCATTTTGATCTTTCACTTTTACCTCCTTTTAAAAAATTAGTTTTTCTTTTAACAACAAACTGAGTTCAAAGACTTACAGGACATAAAGAAGAACTAGATACTGTAATACATCTTTCTCCTGTAACACATTTGTAACAACATATTTTATTCAAACCACTAGTTCTCTGATACAAGAAACTACAAAAAGCGTAAGTCCCTACTGTAAAGAAACTAACCATTAAAATAACAAATATTTTTTTCATGTTTTAACCCCCTTCTTGACAGAAAAGGCCGGGTTCTAAGAGCAAGGAACAAATTCTCCCTTATACTTCCGGCCTTGTTAAGCTGTGTGAAATTAACAAAGCACAGCCTAAGTTATTAAATTAAGAACAAATTCCATTCGTATTAAAAATAGTAGCAGTATCTCCTTCTCGATCTCCTACAACCCCATTGCTGTTTACGGTTGCACTATAATAATCAGCTCCTGCAACGTGTCCTCCAACTCCCATCCTATAAGATTCCACATTAAGAATACATGCACTATCAGCTGTAGTACTGTTTTGTTTATGTTGACGACTAACTATATTAGTAGTAGGACAAGGAGTGTTTGTTCCTAATGCACTGGCATCATCACCAAAACCTATAAAATTATCTTTCCCAGGTCCATATGTTGTTACAACACCATTATTTGTCCATGTACAACCAGTACCTAATGTACCTGCACAAGTAGATGCTACTTGGAGTTCTGTAGTACCGACTAAAGCACAAGTTGCTCCTGTATGCTCACATTCTATAACTTGTCCATTTGCTTCTCCATATAATTTACTAGATAAAAGCGATTCCATTCCAACACTTGAAATGGAAGCTTGTCTAGGTAAAGTTTCTCTTTCACAAAAAGAATCCAACTCAACTCCAAAAGCCATCCATCCTTTATGAAGGCTAAGCATATCAGACTTATAAGCAGTCTTTTTTGCGGACTTCCTGTACTCATTGTAGGCAGGAATTGCTATCGCCGCCAAAGTTCCCATAATGGCCACAACGACCATCAATTCAACGAGTGAAAAACCTCGTTTTGATTTTAATTGGTTCATAAAAAACCCTCCTGTTATATTTAATTACTACTTTTTAGTAGGTACCTATATATCGGTACTTTTTTATTTTTCATAAAAATTAAAAAATAGTCCACTGCTTTATTTAAAGAAGGGCGGAAAGTAGAGGATTAAATCTATAAAAAGGCTTAAAAATATAGTTTTTTTAGGAACTTATAGAAGTTACTCTTCAATTTATTGAAATAGAGTAAGACCTTAGTTGTGTTTCATTTAGAGACATGGTTCTATTTTTGAGTTTTCTGAATTGTCTTACTTTGGATTTAATTTTTCAGACTTTTTAAACTGATCTTTTTGCTGAGCAAATTAATAGGTGTCACTTTTAAGGCCTTGGAAATAGCCGTTAACGTGCTGAAGTTTAAATTTTGAAGACATTTCTGCTCAATAGCCGCCACAGTGCTGATGGATAGTTTGGATTTAAAGGCTAATTCCTGCTGTGTCATGCCTCTGTACTTTCTAACCATCTCCATATTTAAGGCAAAAGTATAAAGCAGATTTTTCAGCACCTCATCTTCTATTTGAATGTCTAATTTTCTAGCTCTAGCCATACAAATAAAATAAATGATTGTTCTTTATCTGTAAGTACCTACCTATTGATAGTTTATAACTCAAAATTAAAGAATTTTGCGATTTATCTGAGCCAAAAATTTAGATATGCACATGTGAAACAAGTCAGAATGATCTGGTCTCTTAGGATATGATTTTTTAAAGAAATAATGACGAAGATCACCGCTAAAAAACACTTTGAGTGGTGATACCTTTTGGGATCTGCTTATTAGTCTGAAACAGCTTACATAAATGTAATTAAATATTTTGTAGTATATTGCATACAAAATAATTTATAGATGTATTTAGATTGCTTAATATCCCAAGTATATCTCATAATGATAGTACCTGGAGAAATAGATATGGTAGGTATTACACCTCAAAATACACTCTATAAAACACAAATTCACATCTATAAAAGAAAGCTTATTGCTAGATACATCTTATTATTTGCATCTATCGCATTTGCTTTATATTTAATGTTAGATTGCCAATCTATACTGCCTCCTCAATTTCGTATAGTGCCTGAACTCTATAAAGGTATTACTTTCAATATCTCATCAGGCTATACAGTCAGCTGGATATTCTACCTCATAGTCGTTTATCTACCCCAAAGAAGAAGAAAAGATAGAATTAAAAAAAATCTAGACATAAATTTCAGAATTTTCAAAAGAAGAGTTATTGAACAACTCCTTATGGCTTTGTACGGCCATTTTAAAGTAGAATTGTTGAATCAAAACAATCTTCTTGAACCCTCCGGCTTTAAAAGATTTTTTGATCATAAAGTGGATAAAAATGCTCCTAAAAATAGTGATGAAAATGAGAAGCTTTCTGATGAAGAATGGCTGTCTGAATATGACAATAGATTACATGCCCTCTTGAATAAGATGAAACCTCAACAGCTGAAAGAAATAAAATTAGAGATTAAAGTATTTAATGCAAATTTATTATCAACCATTGAAAGTATCAATATAGAAAATAAATTCGTTTTTGATAGATGTAAAAATTTACATGAATCTTTCTATCGTTTAGAAAAATCTGTACCAATCCACCCGGGCAGTGATTCGAAAGTCTTTATGGAGAGATTGTTAAATCTTTTTTCCCGCTGGCAGTATGTTGAAGGGCAAGTCAATGATGACCCCGTCAAACTGCTTATTCAGGAAATGTAAAGAAAAACAGTTTAAAAAAATATAAAATGATTCCTTTTAAAACAAAGTCCTAAGTTAAAACATTAAAATGTGATTAAGAAGATATATTGGCGATAAAAAGCAAAAATTTTATTTTTACGTTTATTGAAAAATAAACTTTATTCTATCTAAAAACCCTATTTAAATCAAGTCTTTTTCCATGAAAATTATGAATACTACTTTTCGAAAATATTAATAGGTTTTAAAGGCTTTGGTAAAACCTATTAATATCATGATTTCATCTTGATAGCAATTATATATGTATTTTTATGCCTAATATTATAAAATAATCCTTGCAAATTTGAAAATAGGACCATATAAGATGTTCCGCTAAAAAATATGGAGATGCTTCTTAACCTTTTTGTTCATCGTACTTTTCTGATTACTTCAGATCCAAATCTATTTTTTGATTATTCTTCTAAAATAAAATTCCAAACTGGTTGGATCAGTTATTATGCAAACTCAAGGAGGTGTTAGCTGTATGAGGATCACTGTTCATAGTGTAGGCGACGGTTTATGTATATCGTTAATTCATGATAACGGAACGACTATGCTTTGGGGTTGTGGACATAATGATCGTAATAAACCATCAGATTTTCTATCTAAAATTGGGGTAAATACAATTGATGCACTTTTTATTACTAATTTTAACAAAAACCATATCAGTGACCTGCCTAATCTTTTTAGTAAATTTCATATACAAGCAATGTTTCAAAATGACAGTATTTCAGTAAGCCAGCTTCAAGCGTTAAAAATAAAACAGTCTGGAGAAATCTCTATTCCAACAAAGTGTATGCTTGATATGATGCGAACATATTCCAGAATGGAAGAGACTCCCCCCTCTTTATTGGAAGTAAACTATAAACTTTTTTATAATGAATATTATTATGATTTTTATGACATAAATAATATTAGTCTTGTCACATTTCTAAAATGCAAAGGAAAGTGTTTTCTCATACCCGGAAACTTGGAAGTTTCCGGATGGAGGCGTTTGTTAAAGAAAAGTCATTTTAAACTGGCACTACAAGACGTAAATGTATTTATAGCATCACACAATGGAAGAGGAATCGGCTACTATCCGGAAGTGTTCAATTTTTGCAACCCGGAAGTTATTGTCTGCTCAGATAGTCATATTCAGTGTGCCACTGAGGAAATGACTGGAATATACAAAAATCATGCGACAGGCATTCTATTCAATAATAAAAAAAGATATGTCTTATCAACACATAAAGATGGAACTATTTGTTGGTATTTATAGTCTATATAACAGATATAAAATCATTTTTTAACTATTCTTCATCACTAAAATGAAATATAGCATTCCCAAGCTTTGTTGTTGTACTGCCATTTGAGTGCACAATGGTATTACCTACTTTCATCATATAACTACCGTCGGAATAGCTTTAAAGACATTTAGTTGCTTGTTGAATCCTATTTTCTTTAAGTTGATTGAGTATAGCATTTAAAGCGGCCATTTGCTGGTTATGATACTCACGCCATATTATTACGTTTTGTGTATCTGTCACCGTCTCCTCATGCTCGGACAATCTGATATTTTCTTTTTCAATACTTTGATACTTTACTGTGGTAACCATATACATCATACTAATAAGAAAAACACCCACAGCCCCAATAAGAATACATCTATCTATTTTATTCATTAAGATCCCTCTCTAAAAAAATTTATAACAGGAAGGTTAAAATCATTTTAAGACCTACTGTATCATTATGAGTTTACTCACTGTTTCAGTCAAGATATTCCTATTTTTTTGCTTTGACTTCATCTGATACACTCTTAGTTTTACAGAGTTTTTTAACCTGCTAAAAAAAGATCATCAAAAGAGTACGATATGACTGTCTCAAAATATCATACTGTTTTTATGTTCACAAAATTCATCATTTTAAGTAAAGTGCACAACATCTATGAAAACATTTTTTAGCTTCCTTGTTTTTTTATCTATTTTTAACTGCGCAGGCCCTGATTTTACCCCTAATTTTTCAAACGACCAATTTGTGGAACAAATACAAGGGGTTTATGAAAGCAATTACAAAAATACTGTTTTTGAAATATGGATTGAAAAGGCAAACCTGCCAGAAAGTGACATCCGCCATAGGAGCGGCTTAATCCAGGAAGCTTTATTTGTAATGGTTTTCGAAAAAAACAAGCGCACCGAAATCGAAATGCTTTTAAGAAAATATCAAGATACTGATATGCTTGCACAAGACATATGCTCTTATGTGGAAAATTTGTCTTGGGGAACTCACGGCCTTTGGAGAGTTAAAAATATGGGTGGACTGGCGGGGCTGTCTGTCCCAGCAGATGCCACACAAAGCCCCACCATTCCCCTTGAAACTTTATTTTATATAGACTTTCCCACAAATGATGAACATGGCTTTACATCTTTGGAGATAAATAACAGTGGTGAAGCTGTAAAAATTAGTTTTTTTGAAACAGGATTTATTAAAAAACCATGGAATTATTTTTTGACTTCTTCTATGCCAATACGAAAACAATCTAATAATACGCTGAACCTGCTCAGTCGATTTTATATTAACAGTGATCGAGCGAACCAAGAAATCCCTCCATCAACAAATCAATCAGACCGGCAGTCTTATTGTAACAAGTATTAAGTTCTTGTATTCATATGCTTTATTTTTTTAATAACAGCCAAAAGGATATCACGATTTTAAGATGGATCATTTTTTTCTTCTGCCTACTGCATTTTTCGAGCTATGCCAGTGAATACGGGCATATATGGGGAGAAGAAGACAGAAGAGGCACATGGCGCCCCAGCTCCTATGAGATAAACCATGAAGGTATGACGCCTATAAAATATCCAGAAAAATGTGAGTACAAATCCTGTATTACATTGTATGTGAGTTGTACGAACTCGAAAAGCAATAACTCAGATCAAAAGAAATTTAGAGCGAGTGTTTCAATAGAACGTCATCCAGAGCACCCTCAAGAAATGTTCCATGTTCTGCGTATTCCAAGTTATAGCACAAGTGCCTCTATCTGGCTTAACGGAAACAAATCCCAAGCTTCTTTAAACCGAAGCAGTTTAATATACAGTTTTATGTATAATACATCTTATTTTTGGTCAGCATACTTTGATGCCGAACTATTCGATGCCATACCTGTGAATGAAGTAAAGCTCCAAATAGAAAGCGAAGGTCAGCTCTTAAAAGTGCAAGCTGTATTTGATTTATCCAAAGAACAGGAAGATTTGCAGTATATGAAATCTACGTGCCCTCATCCTGGAACAGCAGAAGAAGAGACCGTAAAAAAAGTCAGAAAAAAGCCTTTTTTTTCCACTAAAAATTTGATACAAAAATAAACTCATACCCATTTCCATAAGGAGGATATTCATGTTAGGTGTAGGCGACCAATTCCCTGAGTTTAAAGTTAAAGCAACTGTTTCTACTTCAAGAAATTTATCAGAAGCTTTTAAAGATATTGATCAAGATACTTATGCAGGAAAGTGGAAGGTTTATTTCTTCTATCCAAAAGATTTTACTTTTGTATGCCCTACAGAAATCAAAGGGTTCAATGATCTAAACTCTGAATTTGAAAAAAGAAATGCTCAAGTGATCGCCGCTTCCACAGACTCCGAGTTTGTACACCATGCCTGGCGCACCCATGACAAACTTATTAATGACTTATCCATCCCTATGCTTGCAGATATAAAAAGAGAGCTTTCAGCCTCTTTGGGCATCTTAGATGCAGAAGAGGGAGTCGCTCAAAGGGCTACTTTTATTGTAGATCCTGACAACAAAATTCGAGCTGTATATGTCACAGATCTGAATGTCGGCCGTGACCCTAAAGAAGTGCTTAGAATTTTAACTGCGCTTCAAACAGACAAACTGTGCCCTTGTGCATGGGAAGAAGGCAAAGACACTTTAAGCTAAGTCTTTCCTCAAACAAGCTGTTCTTTCCAAGAAATACCCTATAAAACATAGGTTATTGTCTCTTGGTGCCTTATTGCCCAACTTTCATACTGTTAAGAGTGTGTATTTTTTACCCAGGCCTATAAGCCTGAGACGTTTAAAGTAAAGTTTTAACTCTAAAAATCCGTTTTTATTAATATGAGATATTTAATTTTTTTACTTATTTTATTGGGTGGATGTGATGCTATCAATAATGCCCAATCTTTTCTTAATAGCAATGAGAATGACTTTTCCTCTTCTTCAGGGTGCTCCAGCGAATGCCAGCAGGATTGTCGTGAAGTTTTTCCAAGCCTTGGCGACTTTGAAGAGTGTACAAAACTCTCTGATACCGCTGTTCGGCTTATTGAAAGAGCTGTGAATAATATGGAGAGAGGTATCTGGGAGCCCATTACTGAAGAACAAATTTCCTATATTGTCAGCATTTCTTATGATCCCTGGATACGCTATGCTGAAGGAGGCTCTGAGTCTGCAGAAAATATGCTTATATGGCTTGCAGAAAACGATAGAATCCCCCACTACCTGGATAAAGACAGCGAAGTGCTTAAAACTGTTCTGGACTCTTTAAGCTCACTTTCTTTTAATGAGGGAGTGAAAGACGCTCTCAGCAAAGAAATCGAAGACGGCAGAACCTTTTTGGAAATGATTGCCTGGGAAAAAAATGACACTGCCTTTAGAAGAGTACATGAGGTTATCTTAGAAGTATGTGATAGGGATGATATCTGTATTCGACAAACTTATTGCCAAAATAATTCAGATATTGTTCCAGATACTGTAAACAAATTGGAACTCAATCTTGACTTTCAAGATTTTAATTTTTCCTGTTCTTAATTAATAGACACATTTTGTTATTCTTCATATTTCACTATATTCCAATATGAATATCACTTAAAAATTATGTAAATTTTACATTTTGAAGTTTTTTGTTACACAATAACTTCTTTTGTGATAAGGACATTATCTCTTATAAAAAACAACAACTTTGGAGAAATTATGAAAGCCATTCTGATATCTTTCCTGCTTGTATTTTGCTCTTTAGCAGTTTCACAAGAACCTTTAACTTTAGAAGAAATTCCCCAAGCCATTACAGAATACAATAAAAGAGAATCAAGAAGCATTACTTCTCTCAAAGATTTAAATGACATGTATCTGCTCATTGAAGGCGCTCTTTCCACTGATGAGTATATGAAAAGACATAATTTAACAAAAAGGAAGTTTATTAAAAAGGTTTTCTCACAAGTTGATCATTTAACTCCAGAAGCACTTGCTGTGGCCATTGTAGATTGGAATTCAAAACAAGCATTCTCTGAAAATAAAGAATCTGTCATTAATTCTATTTCGAGATTTAATACTTTTTATAATCGTATTTACGGGGCACTGTCTCTTGAAACTTACAGAGTTCTTTATGACCTTAAATTAAGTGAGTTTCTACACATAGTATTTGGAATTGGGAATAATGATGATGGTTTTGCGAGTTTGCAACAGCTTCCTCAGGCTATTGCTAGATATCACAGTAGCAAGGGAGCACGCTTTATAGCTTCTGCTCATATATATGACCATTACTACGGAGATATCCAAGGCGCCCTCTCTCGTGAAACTTATCAAGCGTTAAATAACATAAGAAAAACAGAGTTTGTACAGTTTGTCTTTAGTAGAATTGAACATTTAACCCCGGAAGAACTTCCTCAGGCCATCAAAAATTATCATCGCAGGGTGCAGGCTGTTAGAATATCATCTTTAAACTCTTACAACCAGAACCGCAGTCGTATTCCGGGAGCTCTTAGTGTTGAAACCTATAAAACTCTTTATGGAGTGACAAGAGAACAGTTTAATAAAATATTAGAGAGCATAAACTATGTTAAAACCTTTACTACTGAAGAAATAAAAGAATATGAAAGAGAACAAGCACAAAAATCTAAATCTCGCACTCAACCCGATAAAACAAACAATGGGAATATTCCTACATTGACATGGAAGCAAACTGTACAAGCTATTATTGAATACAATAAACCAGAGGCTCAAAATGGAAATGGACATATATTTCATCCCATTGACTCATGGGCCTCTTATAGAAAACATCGTGAAGGAATTCCGGGAGCTGACTCTGTGGAAAACTTAGAGAGACAATACTTAGAAGAAAATAAAACTCTTTCCGGGTTTACACTCGCTCTTTTGGGGGAAGAAGAAAAAACTCTTACTCCTTTGGAACTTTCAAGAGCTATTGCGAAATACAATAGTGAAGTCCTTGCAACAGAACAAATTGATTACATAGAGGACTATGAAATCTTTTACTACAGGATTCCTCATGCTCCTACTATAGAAACCTTTAAAAAGTATGCTGAAGAGCTGTGGAAAGGGAACAATCAGTTTCAAGAAAAGTTTAGAACAGTAGATAGATATGTGGAACATGTTATTGTGAGCAATGTCTGTATGGAATCATTTGGCAAATAACTTTAAGTAAAAGATTTTTCTAAATGCAGTAAGAAAGCGTACTCAAGAGCCAGCAGTTTTAACTTTTTAAACCTTCCTGTTGTACCGCTATGGCCGGAATCCATATCCATATAAAGCAAAATCAAAGAATCGTTTTGTTGTAAATCCCTTAAACGAGTAACCCATTTTAAAGGCTCCCAGTACTGCACTTGTGAATCGTGATACCCGGAAGTCACTAATATATGTGGAAATGAGTTTTGTTTAACATTATCGTAAGGGGAATAAGATTTTATATAATCATAATAGGCCTTATCTTCAGGGTTGCCCCATTCATCGTATTCTCCTGAGGTCAAGGGAATGGATGAGTCCTGCATGGTTGTCACCACATCCACAAAAGGCACATGAGCCACCAGCCCTGTATAAAGATCAGGTCTGCTGTTGAGAACACTTCCTATAAGAAGCCCCCCTGCAGATCCTCCAACCGCATAGAGGCGCTTTCCATAGCCTTCTTTTAGTAAATACTCAGAACAGTCAATAAAATCATTAAAAGTATTTTTTTTATTTAAAAGCCTTCCCTGTTCATACCACCATTTACCGTTTTCAGCGCCGCCGCGAATATGAGCGATAGCAAAAACAAACCCCCGATCCACTAATGAAAACATATTTCTATAAAAGAAGGGCTCCATACTAATACCGTAAGATCCATATCCATAAAGATAAAGAGGATTTGAGTGTTGTTTAAATTGATCTTTTTTATAAAGCAGACTCACAGGAATTTCTACTCCATCTCGAGCTGGAATAAAAAGTCTTTCCTGATGGTATTTGTCTGGATCAAAGGGGACAGCTAAATTCTTCTGATGGATAAATTTATTTTTCTTAGTTAATACATCGTAATCATAAATAGTTTCAGGAGTAATCAGAGACTCGTAACTAAAACGAAGCAAATCAGTTTTAAAATTAGCATTAGTGGAAAGCTCCACGACATGAGGTTCAGCAGGTACAGGAAGTTTTTTCAATTGATGTGTCTTTCGATCTAAAAGAAGCACTTGGGTAAGACTTTTCTCTCGCACTTCAAGAGCAATAAAATCTTCAAACACATGAAAATCTTCAATATAAATATCTTTATTATGAGGAAAAATATTGCTCCACTGGTCTTTATTGCTCAAGGAAGCCTGATCCAACCGATAATTTTTGCAGTCATTTGAATTTGTTAAAATATAAAAACAGTCTCTTCCATCCTCAACAAAGTATTTATGTTTTCTTTTTCTTTCTAAAAAGACCTCAAAATTATTTGCAGGTTTATCTGCAGGTATAAATCGGGACTCCGTTGTCATAGAACTTAAAGATTGAATAAAAATATATTTCTCAGACAAAGATTTGAATATATCTATGTAAAATGTTTCGTCTTTTTCTTCAAAAACTAATGTATGTTCTTGAGTTTTAAGATCGTATCGAAACACTTTATGAGGTCTCAAAGTTTGAGCGTCTTGTTTGACATAAAACAAAGTTCGATCGTCATTAGCCCATACCATGTCTCCTGCAGTATCAGGAATGTTATTGGGTAAAATTTGATTTTTTTCTAAATCCTTAAAACAAATTGTATAAAACCTTCTTCCGACAGAATCTGCTGAAAATGCTATAAACCTATGAGAAAAAGAAAGTGAAATATTGGATAGAGAATAGTATTTATGTTCTTTTGCCAGCTCATTAACGTCTAAAATAATTTCTTCGTTTTCAGTATTTATTTTTTTTCTACAATAGATTGAATACTCTTTTTTATCTTCATAGCGGCTCCAGTAAAGATAGTTTTTAAAAGGGTAAGGAGGTGTGGATTCTTTTCCAGGGATTTTTTTCTTTAGCTCTTCATAGATTTGATCTTGAAGTTCTTTTGCAGGCTTACTCTTATGTTCAAAGTATTCCTGTTCTGTTGCAATATGAGATAAGACAGCAGAGGAGTCTCTTTGATTCATCCAGTAATAAGGATCTCTCCTCTGATCTTTCAAGATCTTCTCAATTTTTTGAGCTTTTGGGGCTTTCATAAGGCTTCTTTCACTATAAAACTGTGTTATAGTCAAAATCCAAAATAAAGACAATGAGAAAAAGGGCAGTCCACTTTGAAAGATCACACGTTAATTGTTGGGGATATTCACGGGTGTTTTGATGAACTGATGATGTTATTGGAGAAGGCGGACTACAACCCATCAAAACATGAGTTGATTTTCATTGGGGATCTTATCAATAAGGGGCCTTATTCTTTTAAAACCTTAAAATTTGCTTATGAGAATAAAATTCAATGTGTCATAGGAAATCATGAATTAAAGTTTATCCACTTTATTGAAAAAGGTTTAGAGCTTCCTCCAAAGTTAAATCAGTTAAAATTGGAGATGGGTTCAGATTTGAAAAAATGGCTGGAGTACATGAAAAGCTGGCCGACTTTTATTGAAAAAGAAGATTTTCTAGTCGTACACGCAGGTTTGGTGCCGGAGAAGCATCCCAGCCAATCCCATATCGTGCAGTTGGTGAACATTCGTCACTGGGAGAACGGAAAGATGTGTTCCCAAAATACAGGACGCCCTTGGCATGATTATTATAAAGCAGAAAAGTTAGTTATTTATGGACACTGGGCAAGACAGGGAGTTTTGAAAAAAAATAATTCCTTATGTTTGGATTCAGGCTGTGTGTATGGGAGACAGCTCACAGGTGTTTTTTTCCCAAGTCAAACTCTGGTTCAAGTTCCTTCACTTCAACCCAAAGTGTTTTAGTTGATTTTTAAATCAGTTTGTCTTTTTCCAAACATTTAAGAAAATTTTTAAGAGTATAAATTTCTAAAAATTCAGTCTTTAAATTTCTATCTCCTAAATAAATCCCTAAAGCTCTATCTATAATGTTTTCTTTCTTAACTTTTATGAGATGCTTTCCAAATTCCCTTTTCCAATGGGTTGAAGATTTCAATTCAATTCCTATTTTTTTTCCTCTTATTTCTATTATAAAGTCTATTTCTGAATTGTGATGCGTTTTCCAAAAACTAATCTTAGCCCCCCAATCTTTTATTTGATTCCAAGCTTTTAATTCGTGGAGAAGATAGGTTTCCAAAAGAAACCCCTTTTCTGGAGCCTGTAAAGGAACCCTTAACTGCCCCGATAAAGTTCGAACAACCCCTGTATCAAAAAAGAAAAATTTAGGTTGAATAACAGTTTTAACACGAGCTTTAGATTTCCATACAGGAAGCCATGAACCAATTAAAGTGTCCTCCAAGGCTTGAAAATATCCTTTTACAGTTGTCCTGGAAACACCTGAGTCCCTTCCTAAAGAGGCCATGTTAATAATTTGAGCATTACAAACAGAAGATATATCCAAAAAATTTGAAAAAGCACTAATATTTTTCACAACAGCTTCCTGCTGAATTTCTTCTCTAAGATACATTAACGAATACGCTTCTAAAAATTCTATTTTTTGTTTAACTGTTTTCAAATTCAAACATTCAGGCAAAGTTCCAAATCGAAGAATATCTTCCCATTGATCACTCTGATGTTCTGAGTACACCAAAGGATAGAAAAACTTGTGACTCGCCCTTCCTCCAAGCAAGTTGGAAGAGGATCTTTTCAGTTTTCTAGCACTGGAGCCCGACAAGACAAATTGTTTTTTATTATTTCTTTCAGATAGAAAATGATGAACATCATCTAAAAGAAGCGGCAACTTTTGCACTTCATCAATAACGATAATAGAGTTTTTAGGAAGAGCTAATACTTCATGCCGAAACAGCTCTGGATTTTTTTGAAACTTAAGATAGGTTGAAGGGTGAAGAAGATCATAGAAAACAGCTTTTTTATAATGACTTTTAAGCCAAGTGGTTTTTCCTGTTCCTCTAGGCCCTAAAATAAAGAAAGATCTGTTAGAAGTATGAAAATGCCTTTTATACATGAGGCGAGCTTAACATGAAAACAAAAATTTGTAAAGTCTGTTGTCATATTTCCCTTAAAAATAACAATCTACATTACATTTTTTTCAAGGATGTTTTTCTCCCAAGTCAAACTCTGGTTCAAGTTCCTTCACTTCAACCCAAAGTGTTTTAAAATTAACTTGTTTCGTGACCCCTATTTTGACTAGATACTTTCCTGAAGGGATATGGACTATTTTGCTTTTCACGCTCTCTCAATTCTCCAATTCTGTCAGCGAGCAAAGAGGTGAAACTCTAAACCTCTGAGCAATGAACATTTACAATTCCAGCGAAGGCCGGAATCCAGATGCACATAAAAAAAAGGGGAAGTGAAAACTTCCCCTGAACGATCAAGTGTATTTTAATTACTCAATCGAATAAATCTTCAAGATCATCATCAGTGTTGTCCACAAGTACACTAGGACCACAATCATTGGCTTCAGCATTGTAATCATCCAAAACATCATCAAAAATCTTATCACTTTTTTCTAAATCATAAATACTGCAATAAGCGGCCAACATACACTGCTGAACATCTTCATCCGGCAGTTCATCATCTGTAGCTTCTTCACAAAAACGAACTAAACTTTCATGAGCCAATTCAATTGCCGCTTCATTGTCTTCATCTTCAGCATAACTGATAAAAGAATCACCACTAAATTTTAGATCATTATGTGATCCAATAAAACTACTGATAAATTCTAAAACTGAACCACTAAGCAATAAACTAGAACTGCCAAGCCTTACCCTGTCACTTTCCCACACTATACTAATATCGCCATTATTTGTTTCTGCATTAGTTAAATTAAATCTGGTCATACCACCATTTACGTCATCACTTAATCGTAAAAATAAATGATACAAAATATCGTAGTGTTCATCTACACGTTCAATAGCTCTGGCAATCCTTTCATTTTCAGCAACCCATTCCAAGGCTAACTTAGCTTCCATTCTGTTATAAGCAGCACGGTTATTATAGTCGTCGCCTCCCTGTGAACCAAGAATAATATCCACCCAACCGTCGACATCTATGTCTAAAAACTCCTCAAAATCATTCACATCTATATCTTCCAAGCTTCTTAGACTAATAGAAGAAGAATGAAGTTCGTCAAAAACATGCTCCAAGTCACTCACCTCATCAAAATCTAACTCGTAACACTCACTTCGAGCGCTGGAGTTACGAAACATATAGTCACAACTGTCTTGGCAAGAGTCTCTATCTTCACAAGGTCTGCGATCTCTACTACTGCCTCTTCTTCTGTCTGCAAAAGCCACATCATCATCGTCATCATCTCTGTCTAAACTAAATAAATCTGAACGACTTCTATCAGCAGGAGCAATACACGAAATCATAAAACCACTGTAGATGATTAAAATTAAAAACATGCTTCCAAGCATGATATTTTCAAGACTGAAATACTGTTTGCTCATTTTCTAACTCCTTTTAAAGCAGGGCTTTTGTCCCTCTCATACAGACTATCGTCTAATCCAGCTTTAGAACTTTAATTTTTCTGACAAAGAAGTATAAATTATTGATTTTACTGGATTTTTTAATTTTTATCAGAATGTATGTTATATCATCTTCATTTTCTACAGTGAAAGAGTATGTATAAGCGACTTAAACGAATTCAACTACGAGGCAGCAAGATGCCAACCGAACATGGGTGCCAACTGAAACTGCTGAGTTGTTTTTATATAAGGCCTTTGTAATAAAAGAAGTCGATCAATCTTTGCCGGAAGCTTTAGCTTTACAAAAACAGAATAACATAGGTATTGGTTTATACTGCCACAGTTGGTGTAATTGTTATATCATTCCTTCCCATTATCATTGCTACAGAATAAATAGAAAACTTTATCTGCAATAATTTTATCTCAGACGCTTTGTACCGGATGACCCAAACTGGAACATAGTAATTACTGTTTTTTCTTCAAACAAATATAGAAACTGATATACGCTTGAGAGCGTTTAAATAAATGTCGATAATCACAATATGTTCGACTTATTTTTTTCACCTTCAGGGCGTATCAATAGGAAAGTTTTTATATGGAGCTGGTTCTCTTTAACATTCATCGAATTGGGGATTACTTATTTTGTTGAACATCCTATAGGCTCTTTCTTGGTCATGTTGCCTGGTATGTACTGCATGGCTGTTTTATCTATCAAAAGATTTCATGACCTGGATAAGTCAGGCTGGTTTTATCTAACCTTATGGATTCCTATAGTGGGTCTATATTTTTATGCTCTTTTAGTCTTTAAGAAAGGTATAGCAGGAAACAATACTTATGGCCCTGACCCTTTAGAAAAGCAGAAACAAGTAAATACGCCTGTAGAGCCTGTCGCAAATCCTGCAGTAAACCAATACTCAATAGGACCTCAAAAAGATATTATTTCCATCTCAGCAAATAGCAATCCAGTTCACTCAGCTTCTTCACCAGGTCTTGAGAAAAACTTGATTGTACGAGTTGGAATTGTGTTGATTATAGCCGCTATTATTGGTTACATGACCAACTCTGATGTTGATAATACTGAACATTTACAACAAAAATTGTCGAAACAAACTCCTGAGTCTGACCGCGGTTTATCCGGCTCAACTGCAGAAAATAGTGAACTGGAAGAAAATCTTTTGGACAACCCACCATCTTCTAAGTTTGTGTTTAAAGTATTGAGTATTGATAACGATGAAGTGACTGTGCAGTTTGAAAGAAATATCCCAATGAATATTAAATTTTTTGGGGTTTCAAAAGACTTGGTTAGAAGAGCAGAGATTCTTTCAAGAGCAGATCAAAGACAGGCGGTCATTTTTCTAAACAGTGCTTCTTTGTTGGAGATAGGAAAAAGGTATTACGGATACTTGGTAAACCCTTCGGAAGAACCTACTCCTCCCTCTGAAGACTGGCTCTAATAGGACTGGATTCCGGCCGGATGCATGACTGATTCCTGTGTTCATGGTTAATAACTGTGCTTTTGGATTTTTTGCAAGCATTCGCTCACACTTTGCATAGGCTCTCTTCACTCAGAAAATCGTCCAGATTTTCTGCCTTGTGCTGAATACTTTCGTATTCAACACAAGTCGTTCGTTCAATTCGAATCCTGCCCCGATAAAAAAGAGAGGATCTATGATCCTCATCCTTTTATTTTTACAATTTTTTGTCTGTGCCTCAAGCGAGTTCGGATTTGATCACAGAGCGGCTAAAAGCCCACTCTGTGGCAAAACGCATGTTTGAGCTTTGAACCACTTATACCAGTCCTTCCTTGTCATAACGTACAATAAACGAAAACCCTATAACGAAGAAAAGTTCAAACTTTTGCTTCTTTGTATTTTTATAATTTTTTGTCTGTGCCTCAAGCGAGTTCGGATTTGATCACAGAGTGGCTAACAGCCAGCTCTGTGGCAAAACGCATGTTTGAGCCTTGAATCACTTATACCAGTCCTTCCTTGTCATAACGTACAATAAACGAAAACCCTATAACGAAGAAAAGTTCAAACTTTTGCTTCTTTGTATTTTTATAATTTTTTGTCTGTGCCTCAAGCGAGTTCGGATTTGATCACAGAGTGGCTAAAAGCCCACTCTGTGGCAAAACGCATATTTGAGCCTTGAGGCACTGACAAAAAATATGGGGTGGCAGGATTCGAACCTGCGCATGACAGAATCAAAATCTGTTGGCTTACCACTTGCCGACACCCCAAGAACTTATTTCTTAATAACTACAATTCTTTTTAAATTGTATCGGCCCGGTTGGTCAAACCGAAGAACATACAAAACATTTTCACGGGCATCCCTCAGCCTGTTAAAAGTATCTTCCACTGTCTGTACATTCTCCCCATTTACGCTAAAAACAATATCTCCCACTTTTAAACCAGCCCGCTGTGCATGAGAAGGAGATATAACCTCCACAACAATAGGCCTATGAGCGTAAATTAAAGGTAATTTTAAGCGTCGTGACAAACTGGCATCTGTTTGAGCCAAATGAAAGCCCAAATTATAAGGAGCTTTATTCATATTGCTCGGAACTTTTTCAACAGAACTTCTTTGTGCTTGAGAAGTATTATTCGGTCTTTCCGCAACAACCACAGTAAAGCTTTGCATTTGATTTTTTCTAAAGAGTTGACCTTTAACCTTTTCATTTACAGGAGTGGCAGAAACAATCTTAACTAACTCCCTGCTAGAGGCAATAGGAGTGCCGTTAAATTCAGTAATAATGTCATAGGGTTTAATTCCAGCTGTCTCAGCAGGGCCTCCCTGCACCACATCTACAATTAAGACACCTCTATGGGTTTTCCCATTGTAATCAAACTCAATTTTATTGGGATCCATTCGCACACCTAAAAATCCCCTCTTAACATAGCCATTGTTTTTCAAACTTTTTAAAATCGATTTCACATTGTGAATAGGAATGGCAAAACCAATATTGTTTGCATAAGGATTGATAGCCGTATTTACTCCAACAACTTCACCTTGAGTGTTAACCAAAGGCCCCCCGGAATTTCCCGGGTTGATGCTGGCATCTGTTTGTAAAAAAGGCAGAAGATTAATATCATCTATCTGACGGTCAATAGCTGAAATAATCCCCTTGGTCATTGTATTGGCATGTCCAAACGGATTTCCAAAGGCCGCAACCCACTCACCAACTTGAAGTTTGTTGCTGTCTCCCAATTCCGCCGACGTAAACTCTTTTCGGGTTCTACTGTCTTTAATATTTATTTTTAACAAAGCAATATCTGTCGGACGATCCCTGCCTATCACCTTAGCCTTATAAATAGTGGGGTCATCTTTAATTTGAATATGAATACTGTCAGCTTGATCCACCACATGTGCATTAGTTACGACATGACCGCTGTTATCTATAATAAAACCAGAACCCAATGAATGTGGAGTCGGTAAAGAAGGGGAAGGAACAGGAGCATTTGGAGCCAACAGCATATCAAATATATCCACTTGTCTCATACGTTGTTTTTTTGTGGTTGATATATTGACAATGGAAGGCTGTATCTTCTTTGAAATTTGAATAAACAAATCTGCCGGCAAAGGCTTCCCCGGTTCAATTTTTGGAATAACAACTTCTTCTGAAATTGAAAAAATCGGCAGTAATAAAAAAAGTATTAAAAATATTTTCATCTTCATAAACTCCTTACATACACTATTCTTTTACTTTAATAAAATTCATTTTTAAATCACTAATACAATGGTCCAATAATTGGGACTCATTTTCTGTGCGATTGTTTTTAGTTTTTTCTTTCAAAACTTCCAGCATATCTATATTGAACCCAGCCATCTTCAGGTCTTTTTTATCTTTCATCTTTGGTTCTAAACCCATATAGATCAAAGCGGAAGAGGATATAGAAAGGATTAAATTAGAAAGGGATGCCGTTTCCAAATGTTTTAAAAACTCTTTGTCGTTAACATTGGTGTCTGTTTTATTCATAAACTCACCTCTTGTATAAATTTATTGTTTTAAATAGGAAAGGCTCCCGTTAACTTCTCGATTCTCTTTTCTATATGAGGATGAATATTGAAGTAAAAAGAGTTTTTAGTCAAGGGGTTTATTAAAAACAAGGAGTTTAAAAACACAGGAGGCCTCTGATCTGAAACATCCCAAAACGTATGCATTTTCCATAACCATTCCGAGTATTGTTTTTTAGATGCAAATAGAGAAGAAAGCTCTTCATCTATTAAGTAATATTGCTGATAAACCCAATACTGAAATGGAAATAAAATACAAAAACATAAAAAAGTTGGTATGCTTTCAACAGCACGTTTTGCAAAAAGAATTTTTTTAAATATAAACAAGAAAGGTTGAAAAGGAAGAAAAATTAAAAACAAGAAATAACTCATCCAGGTAAAATTCTGAACAAACCCACGATCAAACAGTAAAGACATCGCCTTAAGCTGTAAGGTCATCTCTTCTTTATTGAAGTGTTTTAGAAGCGAAGAGCTTAAGATCAGTTTTTTATTATTATAAAAATCGTAACCTAGAACAAATGGTGTGGAATGAGAATGTACAGTCAATTCCACTTGAGGCAAACACTGCTCTCTTAAATTTTTCAAATGCCAGGGGTCATACCCTTTTAGGGTCGTGCCTTCAAAAAACCTCTTCACTTGAGAGGTAAACAGCCATACCAGGGAGGAGAGAATTATAATAGAGAGAACTATACTTTGAATCCATAAAGCAAGACCAAATAGAAATAAAAAAAGAGACAAGAGAATGCTAAATTGTAAAAGAGCCCAACACCATCCCTGATAATTCTTCCAAAAAATATTTTTTTCTGTTTGATTCATAAAAGAATTCCATTATATTATTTGATTTACTTATGTCTTCATTACAGTCATCAGAGTTTAATTTCAAGCGTCTTTCGTCCTGTATGGATGAGGTTCGCAAAGTTATTGTCGGGCAAAATGAAATGCTTGAGGCTTGCTTTATCGGCTTATTAACAGAAGGTCATATTTTAATTGAGGGTTTGCCGGGTTTGGCTAAAACCTTAACGATTTCATCTGTAGCACAATCTTTAGACCTAAAGTTTCAAAGAGTGCAGTTTACCCCTGACCTTCTGCCTACAGATATTATTGGAACCATGATTTATCAATCAGCTTTACATGAATTTAAAGTACGAAAAGGGCCTGTATTCACCAATATTTTACTGGCTGATGAAGTCAATCGCGCCCCTGCCAAAGTACAAAGCGCCCTACTGGAAGCTATGGGTGAAAAGCAAGTCACCATTTCTGACACCAGCTATCCATTAGAAAAACCCTTTTTAGTTCTAGCCACACAAAATCCATTGGAGCATGAAGGCACCTATCCTTTGCCGGAAGCACAAATGGATCGATTTTTATTTAAGATTTTAGTTCATTATCCTTCCAGAAAAGAAGAAGAAGAAATTTTTAAAAGAATGTCTGTTAAAGATATTTATAAAATCCAAGCGCAAATTGAAGCTAAGGAGATTTTAGAGTTTCAAAAGCAGTCAGAAAAAGTTTACCTGGATGATAAAGTTATGAATTATATGCTGGACCTGATTATGGCTACCAGAGATCCGGCTCTTTATGGTTTGCTGGAATTAAAAGAATGGGTGCAAGTGGGAGCTTCTCCTCGAGCTACTATTGGTTTTCCAAAAGCATGTCGGGCTAGAGCTTTCTTAAATGGCAAAGACTATGTGACTGCAGAAGATGTAAAGGCTATGGCCTATCCCATTTTGAGACATCGATTGATTTTAACTTATGAAGCTCAAGCTGAAAATATTTCTCCAGATGACGTGATTGAATTGATCTTAAAACGGATTCGAGTGCCTTGAACTCAGAAATTTTAAAAACAGTTTTAAAACTTCGTTTTTTACTGGCTAAAAAATCTAAGAGATCTTTTATGGGAGCCTATCGAAGCGCTTTCAGAGGGTCCGGTCTGACTTTTTCTGATTTTAGAGAATATACAGACGGAGATGATGTGCGCTCCATCTCCTGGCCTCTCACAGCAAAGATGAGAAAACCTTATATTAAAATGTTTGAAGAAGATCGCGGAAGCACTTTTGTTTTAATGGTGGATGTCAGCGCCTCTTCTGCTTTTGGAACACAAAATCGCAATAAAAAAGAAGTTATTCATCAATTGGCATCTTTACTGGCTTTAGCAACAGAGCAAAACCACGACCAATTAAGCCTTCTTCTCTTTTCAGACCGTACAGAACACTATGTCCCTCCCAAAAAAGGCAGAACCCATACCTTAAGAATTATTCGGGATATTTATAATTTTAAACCTAAATCCAGAAAAACAAACTTAACAGAACCTTTCAGACATCTGGAAAATGTACTAAAGAAAAGGTGCTATATATTTTTATTAAGTGATTTTATAATGGATAACTTTGAACAACCTATACGCCGATTGAGACATAAACATGATGTCACTGCTATTGTCATCCAAGACCCCTTAGAGCAGAACTTTCCAAAACTTGGATTGATGGACTTGGAGGATATGGAATCCGGCAGGCGGATAACTGTAGATTCCTCTTCATCGTATTTTCAGGAACAATATCATATAATGACAAAAGACCATAAAAAGAAAATAGAAAAACAGTTACAAAAATCGGGAGTGGATTATTTTTACATTCAAACAAATGAGGATATCTTCAAACCTTTTATTCAATTTATGCAGAAAAAAAACAAAGCCAACTAAAAGGATTGACAACAAATGAAAGTCAATTGTCATTTTCAAGATTCTTCTTCCTTCACAGTAGGTGAAGTACGCCTTTTAAAATGTAGAGGGGACATCCCTCCTTTTTCATCCTCTGTAAAAACTGAATTTCAAGATAAATCGAAAAAATACGCCTTACATATATTGGAAACAGTATCCATTCAAGATCAAGACATCACTTTAAAAGTCACTGGGTATCAAACTGGTCAATATAAAGATTCTATTTTGAAACTCACTGATGGACAGCACTCTGTGAACATAGAAGGACTTTCATGGCAGGTTCCTTCTGTACTGACATCCGAAACCGGACCTCACCCTCCTTATGGCCCATGGAAAATTAAAGTTCCTCTTTGGTATGAGCTTTCTTGGGGGTTTTTATTTCTTGTAATTTTAATATTTGGAATTTTCAGATTTAAAAAACATCGGTTAAAAACCCTTATTCGACAAAGAGTGGCAGACCGTTTGGAAGAAAAAACTCCTGTTCAATATTTCATCCGTCAACTCAGCTCCCTTTTTAGCTTAGAAAAAAACTCTGAAACATTTTTAGTTCAATTGCAAAAAAGTTTTAGAGCTTTTTTAGAAAATCAATTTGAAATTCCCCTTGAAGAGCCTGTTCACAAAGTCCTAAAGCATAAATCTATCGACAAAAAAGCCAGGCAAATTATTTCTGAGCTGGAAACAGCTTTGAAAGTGCAGGATTCTTATTCTGAACAAGATGGAGAACAACTTTTAAACATGGTTCGAAGCTGGATCTTTCAATTTAATAAAAAAACCAGCCCTATGGACAAGCCAAAAGAGGAGATTGATTGAATGGCCTGGGAAACACCAAATGCTTTTTTTATTTTTATTCCTCTGTTGTTATCCTTGATCTTCCTGATCTTTTTTGGATTCAAAAGAAAATTATCTCTTCAATGGAGTTCTTTAAAGGATTGGTCAGCTTTATCCAACTCTTTTCGTGTTCTGCTCAGCTGGACGCCTATGATTTTACAATATATAGCAATTTCATTAATCATTTTTTCTTTAGCACGCCCTCAAACTTTCAATACAGCTAAAGTTCGCTCTTTGGACGGCATTGATATTATGGTGGTCCTGGATATTTCCTTTAGCATGATGGTTGAAGACATGCACCCCGGAAACCGCCTATCTGCCGCTAAACAAGTTATTGGACAATTTATTGAGGGTTTGCATTCCGATCGAGTGGGACTCATTTTATTTTCAGGAGAGTCCTACACAAAAACCCCTCTCACTTTAGATTATGTTCTATTGCAAGAAGAACTGGAAAAAGTTGAAACTTCGGCAGATATTCAACAAGGCACCGCCATTGGAGTGGCTTTAGCAAACGCTGTCTCCAGACTCAGGCATTCTTCCTCCCGTGTTATTATTTTACTCACTGATGGAGAAAACAATGCAGGAAATATCAGCCCAAGCACAGCTATTTCTTTAGCCCAAAAATATGACATTAAAGTTTATTCTATTGGTATCGGTACAGAGCAAAAAGGCCGCATCCCTATTAAAGAAAGAGATATGCTTGGAAGGGAAAGAACTATTTACACCACTATCCACAGCAGAATTAATAAAAAACTTCTTTCAGAGATATCTGAAAAAACAAATGGAAAGTTTTATCTGGCAAAAAGTTTAAGGAATTTATCAGAAATATTTGAAGAAATCAGTCAAATTGAAAAAAGCCCCATCCCAATACAAGAACACAAAACCAAACAAGAGCATTTTCAAGAGTACTTAAAACCTGCTTTATTTTTATACTTACTGTCTTTATTGCTGTCCTTAACTGTTTTTGGAAAGATCATATGATTTTATTTTCTGACACATTTTATTTATTTTATTTAATCACTGCTGTCATTTTATCAGCTTTGTTCTTCATAATGTTTCAATTAAAAAAAAGAAAGCTTAATCAATTTTTTAATAAAAATTCTTTTTTTAATCTTATACCTGAGTTTTCTTTTTCAAAAAAATTGATTAAGTTTATGTGCGCTGTATTTGCTGTTATTTGTATGATTTTAGCTTTAGCACGCCCTCAACTCCCGGATGAAACTGTTTTAGAAAAAGTTGAAGGAGTGGAACTGATGATTCTAGCAGACGTGTCAAAGAGCATGTTGGTCGAGGATGTCAGCCCTAACCGTTTATCTTTGATGAAAGCTCAGCTCAGCCGTTTTATTCAATCTTCTCAAGGGAAACATCGAGTTGGATTGATTGCTTTTGCAGGCTCCTCTTTTTTAATTTCCCCTCTGACCTCGGATTTATCCTTGTTAGTAAATTATCTGCACTCTCTATCAATCGATATGGTAAGTTCTCAAGGGACAGACTTTAAAACTGCCTTAGAACAAGCTCAAAAATCTTTCGAAGGAGGATCTACTCATCAGGGGGGAACTCGCGCCATCATCATTGCATCAGACGGGGAAGACCATGAGGTTGGAGCATTAGAACTTGTCCGGTCTTTGAGTGAACAAGGCATTCGTTTTTTTACACTTGGTTTTGGCACCGAACAGGGAGGAAAAATCCCTTTAGAAAGAGAAGGAGGTTATCAAAAAGATGCTCAAGGACAAGAGATTCACTCCAAACTTAAAACCCGTACATTAAAAGAGTTTGCAAAAATTGGAAAAGGTGCTTTTTATCACATCTCTTCATCTTCAAATTTTTCTGAAAAATTACATCAAGATCTAAAAACTCTGGACCAACAAGTTTTTGAAGAACGAAATCAACAAACCCGCCAGGAGCTATTTCAATACTTTTTAGTACTGGCTTTAATTTTTTCATTTGCTCATCTCTTAATAGATGAAAAAAAGAAGGTCAGTTGATGAACAAGTGGGAGTGGTGTTTATCTTTTTTATTGGCTTTTGCAGTTATCTTTTTAACTGGTCTTTACTTCCAACAATTTCAGCCTTATCAACTGGGGTTAAAATTTCTGAAAGATAAAAATTACTCATCCGCCAAAGAAGAATTTTTACATATATTAGGCAAAAATCCTTTTTTATTTCCTGCACGATTGAATCTGGCTTTGGTTGAATCTCTTCAAAAAAACATCCCAAATGCTATGGGAGAATATCAAGTTGTTGCTGAAGACTCCCCGGATAAAGAAGAGCGTTTTCAAGCTCAGTTTAATACAGCTATACTGCAGTTTCTTTCAGGAAAAATCCCTGCTTCTTTAGACCATTATCAACAGGCTCTAGAAGAAACCCCTGAATCTATGGAAGTAAAAGTCAATATTGAGTTGATGATGTTGGCCCATGAACAAGAACAAAAACAACAACAGCAGGAACAAGAGGAGCAGGAGCAAGAAAAACAAAATAAAGATTCCAAAGATGGATCTGAACAAACAGTACAAGAAATGAAAGAAGAGCAGGGTGAAGAAAAAATGAAAGAAAAGATGAATGAAGATCAAATTCAGTTTATATTCAAGGAATTGGAAGAACGTGAAAGGAAATTAAGATCCCGCCTGCAAGATCAAGAGGGAAAAAGAAGAAGAGGAAAATCATGGTAATTGCTCACATTCACTTTAAAATTTTTATTTTATTGATTTGTGGATGGGCGTACACCTCCCATGCTGTTTCTGTGAAAGCAAATGTAAGCCAAGATATTGTAGGAGTGAGTCAGCCTTTTTATCTAAATATCACCATTTCCTCTGAAGAGGATGTCGATATTGAAACTCCTGTACTTCCGAATATGTCTCCTTTTATTGTTCAAGGAAGCAATCAATCCACCAGTATCGCATACTCTTTTTCAATGCCTGGAGGGCAAACCAAAACTGTTGAAAATAAAATCTCTTACACGCTTATGAGTGATAAAAAAGGTGAGTGGACCATAGGCCCTATTTCAGTAAAAGTGGATGGAAAAATTTATAAAACCGAAGAATTAAAAGTGGAAATATCAAATCAAGCTCCATCACCCTCTCCTCCCAGTTCTATTTTTAATCATCCGCTTCTTCCAAAAATCTTTCAGGATGAAGAAGCTTTTCCTTTTTCAATGCCCAAAATTCTTGGTGAAGATGAGTTTATTTTAAAACCAGATAGAAATAAGAGAATTGTGTATCTAGGACAAGGGGTGCCTGTTCAGTGGTTTTTGTATAAAAAAAGCCGTCATTCTTTTGCTGTAAATATTCAACCACACGAAAATATGCAGCCAGAACATTTTTGGACTGAAAAAGTCAATGACCCTTCTGTTGCTCAATTTACGGAAACAGAAACGATCAATGACCATGAATATTTTCGAGCTTTAGCCGCTTCTTACATATTTTTTCCTTTAAAAGAAGGAGAGTTAAAGATTGATCCTCTTAAGCTCACTGTGACGACAACTTTTTCTGGTTTTTTTTCAAGAAAACGCCCGAATGTCCTTACAAGCCCTCCTATTTCTATAAAAGTTCTGCCTTTGCCTCAGCAAGGTCGAGGGGAATTCACAGGAGCTGTAGGACGTTTTTTTATATTTCCAAAAGTAGATCGAAAACAAATTTTAAAGGATGATATTTTGTCTTATAAAATCCTTTTTGAAGGAGATGGAAATATAAGAATGATTCAACTTCCCTCCTGGCCTGAAGATTCAGATTTTAAAGTTTATGATGTATTGGAATCCGGAGAATTTTCTTCTGAAAAAAGCTACAAAGAATATGAAGTGCTGCTCTCTGCTAAAAACTCAGGGTTGCTGAAAACACCCCGTCTCAATTGGACCACTTTTGACCCTGATTTAAAAAGTTATGTGAACCATGAATTAGAGCCTGTAGAAATAAGGGTGCAAGAAGAAGATTCTGTTCAAGGAGAAGAACAAAAGTTTTTTGATTCTACCACTTCCTCTAGATCTGAAAAAAAAGAAGACGTTTTATCTCCTCTTCCTGAGAATGTTTCTATTTATGAAAAGAATAAATATTTATTTTGGAGCTTTGTATACACTTTATTAGCGTTAATGATCTTTTGGAGGCATAAAAGCTTTTTTATTAGAAAAAAGAAAGTAAGCTGGGCTTTTATTTTAAATCAAACATTCAATCAAGCTCAAAAATCTTTAACAGAAGGGCAGTATAGAAGAGTAGGAACTCTTTTATTAAACTTAATAGATCAAGTTTGGCTGAAAGTGACAGGCACAGGCGGAAGAGAATTAGAAAAATTGCTTAAGAAATGTCCTCCCAGTTTAAGAAAAGATTTGGGAGAAGAGGTTACAAATTTAGTGAAAGAACTGGAAGACTTAAGTTTTGCAGAAAGACCTGAATCAAGCGACCCATGGATTCATGAAAAGGTTGAAGCATTGATGAAAAAAAGCAAAACAACAATTGAAAAAGTTCTGCGTTATTCATAATTTGTTACATTTCATTTTATAAGGGCCACTGTGGATATTTGGCTTTATCGCCAAGCTCCTCTTCAATACGAAGAAGGCGGTTGTACTTAGCTGTTCTTTCTCCCCGACTCACTCCACCTGTTTTAATCTGGTGGCACTCAAAAGCTATAGATAAATCAGCAATCACAGAATCCTCAGTCTCACCGCTTCGATGAGAAAGTACCGTTCGATAACCCGATTGATGTGCAAGCTTCACCGCTTGATAAGCTTCTGTCACTGTTCCAATTTGATTAACTTTTACTAAAAGTGCATTTGCAGTTTTATTCTCAATTCCCTTCTTCAACCTCTTAGAATTAGTCACAAATAAATCATCCCCAACAATCTGTACTTTCCCCCCTTGAAGCCTGCTCCACTTCTTCCAATCCTCCCACTCTTCTTCTTCCAAACCATCTTCAATACTCACCAAAGGATAATTTCTTAACCACTTGTCATAGATTTGAATTAAGTCATCCGCTTTAATCTTTTTCCCTTCCCATATATACAATCCATTTTGATAAATAGAACTGGCCGCAACATCCAAAGCCAAAGAAATTTCTTTGCCAGGTTTATAGCCTGCATTTTTAATAGCTGAAACTAAAAGCTCCAAAGCCTCTTCATTGGATTTCAAAGAAGGAGCTACACCCCCTTCATCCCCAACGGAGGTGCTGTAATTTTTATTTTGCAAATCTTTTTTTAACGTATGAAAAACCTCAGAGCTTGCTCTTAAAGCTTCGCGAAAAGAAGAAAAACCATGAGGCACCAGCATAAACTCCTGCACATCCAAATTATTATTGGCATGGGAGCCTCCATTCAAAACATTAGTCAGTGGGATAGGAAGTTGATTTACCCCTTTTTTAAAAAAAGAATAAATATTTTTCTTTTGAATTTGTGCCAAAAGTTTTAAACAAGCTAAAGAAACACCTAAAATAGCATTAGCACCTAGGCGGCTTTTATTTTCTGTTCCATCCAGATCAATCAATCTTTCATCTATATCTTCTATGGATTCCAGATAAACACCACGAATTTTTTTAGAAATCTCAGACACATTCTCACAAGCTTTTAATAAACCTTTCCCGTGAAATCTTTTTTTGTCCTGATCCCGTAATTCCAAAGCTTCAAAGCGCCCTGTAGAAGCTCCTGATGGAACCATTGCCGAAGCAGAATGCCCGCTTGAACTCCAAACCTCTACTTCTAAAGCCGGAAAACCCCGACTATCCAAAAGCTCCCTTCCATGAATCTTTGTAATCCTTGGAGAATTTAAAACTAAACTTTTCATATCATTATTACTCTCATTAAAAAAAGACATTTGACCGTAAGGAGTGTATTTAATGGAGATTTTATTATCTTTCCACTCCACCTCTGTCATCTCTTCCGATTTATAAGTAGGAAGCACTTCCAGCATAGAGCGTAGATACTCCACAATATAAGGATAATCTTCTGAAGAAAGCTCACACTCACAGGTAATTGAATTATATTTATATTGAACATTATCAATATGCAGAGGGGATACAAACCACTGCAAAATATCTGATAACTTTTGATAGATATTAAAAACAGGTCCAAGTTTTAAAACATGATCCAACTCACCCCAGGCCCCAAGCTCTAAAGCCGCATGACCTACAGCAGTTGTCAGTTCCTTATCTACAAAGTGACGGCCAAACTCGTCTGACAACTCCTCAAGAAAATTTTCAACTAACTCTGCCTCCATCCAAACACTAGGGTCTTTAATGAAGTGCATTTCCATATTGCTTAATTCATAAAAGCGAGAAGTATCAAAATATCTTTGATCCAAAAATCGAAAAAAAGAATTTGTCACTCGTCCACTAACTTTCAACATTTTTTTACCTTCTTTTAAAAAAGAAGCAAAATACTTCTCTAAAACAAAGACTAAAGAAATGATTTATATAAGCTACTCAAAGCTCAGACACACAACTCGTTTGAGCCGCTTATATAAATCATTTCAACTCAATCTTACACATTGTTAAACATATGTCATAGGCCAAAACAACTTAAAATTCAGCAAAGTGATGAGGCGCCAGCCGATATCACTGAGCAAAAAGCTCAGACACACAACTTACTTGATCCCCCACTTATATAAACCATTCTTCAAATCGCCCCTATACATCTTTAAACATCTGAAATAGTTAAAACACGAATGTTTTTTTCTGCACACACTTTTAAAGTCTTTTGAGGATGTTCTGTCCATAATAAAGCACAGCCTCCCCCTCCAGCTCCCATCATCTTAAAAGCCTTCACACCTGCTGAGGCAAACCAGGTTTTCTGCATCTCTTCCATTTCTTTCGGAATATAGCCTTTGTGAAACTTCTTACGTAATACACACTCCCTATTAAATAACTCCGGCCATTTTTGAAAATTCTCTTCTCTGCAAGCTTTTGCCATATCCAAAGCGATATCACGACACTGCACCAAAAAGTCAGAGCCTTCCAGGTAAGACTGAATTCCCCTCCAATTGCTTCGCCCAGAATGATGTGAAATCCCCGTATCAATCAACACCAAGTTTTCTTTCATACTCTTAAGTAACTCCAAAGTTGCAATACGAGGTTTCAAAGCTGACCAATAAATAATATTGATGAACTTTTTTACTTTCAAAGATTCTGAAATACTTTGAAGAGGAATAATATAATCCTGAAAGCCGGCAAAAGTGCCCATAGCCTGTGCTTCCAAATCACGACATAAATAAAGCAACTCATAAAAATCCAATTTATGTTTCAACCATTTGGAAAAACAATTTATCCACAACACAGCTAAACAAGAACTTGCTCCAAGCCCCCCTCCCTGCGGCGAATCGGAAGACCATTCCAACTGAAAACCGGAGGAAGGTTTAAAGTGCCGAACTATAGATTGAAGAAGGGCAAATTTTTCATCTTTTACATCCAAAAAATCTTTTAATGAATTATATTCAAAAGACTGACCCCCTGTCTTTAGGACAATACGATTTGAATTTTTATTTACAACTAAACTGGAAGAGCATTTCAAACTTAAAGCCAACTGAATAGTGACGCTGTTTTCAACCATAAGATAAAAGGGCCAGATGTCCAGGGTACCCCCGGCCAAGTCCGCTCGCATTTGAGCTGAATAACTATATTTACTCATTCCAACCCCCACTTGTTAGATATACTAAAAACATAGATATTTACATAAAAAAATTGTTTTATTTATTTCAAACAGTTATTCTCCTAAACCTATGAAATGGCTGGATCAATTTTTTGAAATTACAAAAAACGGTAGCTCTTTCACTCAAGAAGCCAGAGCCGGACTCACTACTTTTCTTGCTATGGCCTATATTATACAAGTCCACCCTGCTATCTTAAGTGAGACGGGTATGCCCTTTAGCAGTCTTGTAACCTCTACGGTACTTGTTTGCTTCTTCTCCTCTCTTGCTATGGCTCTTTATGCCAAAAACCCTCTTGTTATGGCTCCAGGACTTGGCATCAACAGCTTCTTTACATTTACCATGGTTTTACAAATGGGTATTCCTGTTGAAAAAGCTCTCGGCGCCACTTTTTGGGCCGGAGTTATTTTTTCGATTTTATCAATCTTTAAAGTTAGAGAAAAAATTGTTATGAGTGTCCCCAACCACTTGAAAAAATCTTTGGCTGGAGGAATAGGTCTTCTTATTGCTTATATTGGTTTTTTAGAGGGAAGTTTTATTACTTTATCTTCAGGAAGACTTCAACAAGCTCCCTGGAACTTAAATAATATTATTTTTATAGTTAGCTTGCTTATCGTTTCCATACTAATCATAAGAAAAATCAAGGGTGCTTTTCTCATTTCTATTTTAATCACTACTCTCATTTGTTATGTGGGTTCTATTTTTACAGGCGCAGAGCTCATCCAATACAAAGGAATATTCGCCCTGCCAGACTTTTCTCTGATTGGAAAATTAGATCTTTTAGGTTCTCTTCATCTAAGTGTTTTGCCATCTATTTTCGCTTTAGCTTTTGTAGATTTATTTGAAAGCCTTGGAACTTATATGGCCTTGCTCAATCGCTTTGACTTAACAGAGCCCGTGCCTCAAGCATCAAACTCTGCTCACTCCACTCAACCCAGAAGATTGAAGGAATCTCTAATTTGTGATGCCTTAGGGACTACCTTTGCAGGAATTGTAGGCTCCAGTTCCGCAACAGCTTACCTGGAGTCAGGAGCCGGCCTGCAAGAAGGAGGTCGTACAGGACTCACAGCCTTAATCACAGCCTTGCTCTTTCTACCCTTTATGTTCTTATCCCCCCTTTTATCTATGATTCCCCCTGTTGCTACAGCCTCTATTTTAGTTATTGTTGGAGCTTTAATGCTGGACTCTATGATGGATATTTCTTGGAGAAAATTAGATGAAGCCATTCCATCTTTTTTAGTTTTATTTCTTATCCCCTTCACTATTTCCATCACCAATGGCCTAATATGGGGGTTTTTAAGCCATACTTGCATTCAAATCTTTATGGGCAGAAAAATATCTATTGCTCTTTATGTTATCAGTGGATGTTGTGTGTTGTCTTTAATCCTCAACCACTTCATACTAGTGTAATACATGGATGATGAAAGAAATTAAAAAAATATTTATAAAGAATTTCTCTTTAGACTCAAGATCTCTGGCCTTCTTTAGAGTGGGCATAGGTCTTACATTTTTAATAGACTACCTTTTTACACGTATACCTTATGCAGATTTATTTTATTTTAGGGGCGGTTTAAGTTCTGCAAGATCCCACGCAAGCTCTCTGGCTTTTATCCACTCTGCAGACTGGTTTCAATTATTGCTTTTACTCTCAGCGATTATTTGTTTTTGTTTGCTTATTGTTGGCTATAAAACAAGATATACAGCTTTTATTGCATGGCTTTTACTGGTTTCTATTCACGCTAAAAATGAGATGATTGTTAATGCTGGAGATATACTGGGCTATTTACTTTTATTTTGGGCCTTACCCCTTCCTTTAAACAAACATTTTTCTGTAGATTCTGCTTTAAAAGAACAAAAATCCACTGAACATTTTTCTTTATTTTCCATATTCTTTATAGGACAAATCATATTAGTTTACTGGATTGCTTTTCTTCTAAAAAATCATCCGATCTGGCAGAATGGAGATGCTATTTATTACGCCATGATGCTGGATAATTTTAGAACCTACTGGGGAGATATTTTACTTCAGTATCCCTATGCGATGAAAGTTTTAACGTACATCACTTATTATTTTATTGAAGGGTCAGTCCCTTTACTTTTATTGTTTTTAGGGTTTATCCCTCAGATGAGAATATTTCTTATTTTCTCAATGCTTATGTTTCATATCTCCTTAAACATAACTATGCATCTTGGAATGTTTTCTTACTTTTGTATGTTTATGTGGTGTGCCCTTTTACCTTCTGAGTTTTGGAATTATCTTAAAAAATATATTCCAAAAAAATCTTTGGATATTTATTTTGACGGCAAATGTTCTTTTTGTAAAAAATCCACATATTTACTTAAAACATTTTTAATTTTACCTCGCATAAAGTTAATGGAGGCTCAATCCAATCCCTCTGCTTTATCTGAAATGGAAAAAAGAAATTCATGGCTTGTTTGGAATCAGGACAAAGGCTGGCAAAGTCATTTTTCCGCCTTTGTAGAATTGATCTCCAGATCCCCTTTATTCTTCTACCTTGCTCCTGTGTTGCGATTAAAAATTATCTCTTCTTTGGGAAATAAAGCTTATGCTCTAGTGGCTAAAAATAGAAATAACTTAAATCTTTCTATTCCGGAAGATGCTCCCCTGTTTCAAAAACGAAAGTGGGTTTTTGCTCTTTGTATGTTTTACTCTTTTTGTTTTCTATATATCATTGCATGGAATATCCGCACTTTAAACTTCAAGCATTATGAAAAATATTTTCCAAGAAAATATAACGATGCAGGACACTTCCTGCATATTTCACAGTATTGGAGTATGTTTGCCCCCTATCCGATGAAAAAAGGAGGCTACGTTATTCTATCAGCCACTAGAGAAGACGACACCAAGATAGATCTTTGGAAAAACGGAGAGCCCGTTATGATAACCCCTCAAGCCCCTCATAGATATGACAAAACCTTCCCTGTTTTTAGGTTTAGAAAAATGATTGAAAACATTATTCATAAAAAAAATCATCAGGGAATGAGAAAAGTTTACCTGAGATACTTGTGTCGAAAATGGAATAAAAAATTAAAAGAAAATCCGATACAAAGAATTGAACTCATTCACATGAGCACTGTCACTCCAGAACCAGGAAAACTAAGAGCCCCTGCAAAACAACAATCCGTTGCCAGTATGAAATGCCCCTCCCCTAAAGAGAAGTAAATCTTCTTATTTTCAAATATACAATATTAGTATAATATATGAAAATATTATGAGAAAAAAGGAAAACAAACCCAAAAACCCTTTGAACCTTCAAGAGGATATGTACTTCTCTAAAGTAGCTGACAAACGTTTATCTCAAAAACAAAAACGAATTCCACACAGCAAAGCATACCTGCCTAACAAGGATTAAGAAATATCAAGAATTCTTTTAGAATTTTCCCAACGAAATTTGAGATAAGTGTAATTCCAATCTTTAGGAAGAACTTCTTTTGAAAGACGATCCGCCCACTCAATAAAAATCAACCCTGCATCTCTTAAAAACAAATCAAAAAAATCTATCGACTCCAACTCACTTTCCTTTTGAACACGGTAAAGATCAATATGATCAATGACCTGATCTTTTATATGATAAACATGATGAATAGCAAAAGAAGGAGAAGATATTTCCTTCTCATAACCTAAAGTTTTTAGACAACAACGGACCCATTCGGTTTTTCCAGCTCCTAAAGGGCCTTCCATTAAAACCACTTCTCTGGAGCCCAGATCAGAAACAAAATGAGATGCCAATTTTATAAGATCTTTTTTTTGACTGATATCATATTCTTTATGTTTTTCAAACATTTTAATTCAAATGACTTTGAAGAAAATGAGTGATTTCTTCAGCGCAGGCATGAATAGTTTTTTCATCCTCTCCTTCAACCATGACGCGCGCTAAGGGCTCTGTGCCTGAAAAACGAATATGAAAACGCCCCTTATCCTCCAGTCTTTCATTTAAACGTGAGGCCAAGCTGGAATAGCCGGGCAGTTCTTCAATTGGCACTCGTTTTTTAATAGGCACCTGATCCACAATCTGAGGCACATCTTCAATTTCTTCTATCAAATCACTGAGTTTTTTATTTTCTGAAATCATAACAGCTAAGACATTTAAAGCGGCAATACAGGCATCCCCTGTGCAACTGTGTTCAGAAAAAATAATATGACCTGAAGGCTCCCCTCCTAAAATAATTTTTTCAGAGAGCATATGCTTCATAATATTTCGATCCCCTACATCCACACGAACCAACTCAATTCCATTTTTACTAAGAAGCTTTTCCAAACCTGTATTTGCCATGTGAGTGGAAACAACTTTTTTAATGGAGCGTGTTTTCTTTAAATATAGAGCAGACAAACCCAGAATATGATCTCCATTTAAAATAGAGCCTTTTTCATCTACCATCACTATTCGATCTCCATCCCCATCCAAACTAATGCCTGCATGAGCTTGATGCTCCAGCACAGCTTTTTGAATATTTTTTGGAACCGTAGCACCACAGTCTTTATTGATATTATAACCATTAGGTTCATTTCCAATCACAATAAGCTCTGCCCCTAACTCTTCAAAAATTGCAGGAGCTACACGGTAAGCCGCCCCATTGGCACAATCCAAAACCAACTTCAACCCATCTAGAGATAATTGAGGAGGGAAAGTTCTTTTTACAAAGACAATATATCTTCCAGCGGCATCATCAATACGACGAGTGCGCCCCACTTCACTGACCGGCTGAAGAGAATCCGACCACACAAATTCTTCAATCTGCTGTTGCATTTCATCAGAAATTTTAAAGCCGTCAGCTCCAAAAATTTTAATCCCATTATCCTGATAGAGGTTGTGAGAAGCCGAAATAATCACTCCTGCATCTGTGCGCATATTTTGAGCTAAAAACCCAATACCCGGTGTGGGCAAAGGACCTGTCAGCTGAACCCAAACCCCCATGGAGTTCAAACCGCTGGCTAATGCCTGCTCCAGCATATAACCGGAAAGACGAGTGTCTTTCCCAATCAACACCATTTGTTTTTTATTTTTTGCAGACTTTTGAGTTAAAATATAACCCAAGGCCTGCCCAACCTTTAAAATAATCTCAGGCAGAATGGGAAACTGATTTGCCCTGCCGCGAATACCATCTGTGCCAAATAATTTTCTCATCCTGCACCCAACCTTAATGTAACCATACATGAAATAAAAATAAAAGACAACTTTGAGTTGTAGATTGGATTCCCACAACTACGTCATCCCCGTACGTGTTTTCGTCATCCCTGTATGTGTTCACTAATTCGCTGACAAAATTACTCTCTAGCCCTC
>JAPPLG010000032.1:0-5617 GCA_028819545.1 Bdellovibrionales bacterium
GTGCTTTTGCAGGTCTTTCAAAGCTGAAGTATTTGAATATATCTTACAATCCTTTAGATGGACCGCTTCCGGCTCAGGTGTGTGGTTTTATCAGGAAAGTTCCCAAGGTGCATATGAACGGCATTGATATGAACACCGTTTGTCCGAATTAGTTTTTGGTGGTGGATCCGCGCCTTCTAACAAACGTCATCCTGATGAAAATCAGGATCTCCCTCATGTACGACTGGATTCCGGATGCATGACTGATTCCTGTTTTCATGGTGAATAAATGTGTTTTCGGATTTTTTGCAAGCATTCGCTCAGCAGTTTTGCAAGTAAAGGCTGAATTCTGAAACAAATTTAAAATGACTGATTTAGTTCGCAAATTATTTCTTTTTGCTTCGTTGATAACGATCTACAGCTCTTTCATGCGACTCAATATCTTTAGAAAAGACATGAGTGCCGTCATTTTTACTTACAAAATAATAATAAGATGTTTCTTCTGGATTCAAAACAGCTTCCAAAGCATGACGTCCCGGATTGGCTATAGGCCCCTTCGGAAAACCTTTCAAAGTGTATGTATTATAATCCGTCTTTTTTCGAATATCCTGCTTTCGAATATTTTTTGGCATAAAACCCAATTCCATCATCATCCCATATAAAATAGTTGGATCACTTTGAAACTTCATGCCCTTTTTCAACCGATTGTAAAAAACAGAAGCAATAAGAGGTCGTTCCCAAGCCGCCCCTGTTTCCTTTTCCACCAAACTGGCTAAAATGACTAACTGATGACGAGTCAACCCTGAATCGAAAGAAGACTGAATGCCTTGATAATTTCTTAAAAATTCCCCAACCATTAACCCAATCAGTTTTTTGGCCTGCATACCCTTTGTCATCTTATAAGTATTCGGATAAAGATAGCCCTCTAAACTATCCAGCTTTTCACCCAGCAAAGAGGAGATAAATTCGGAATCTCTGCACCATTTTAAAAACTCCTCCTTGGAAATAAGCTGGTGTTTTTCAAGCAGATCAGCCATCTCAAACATATTAAAACCTTCCGGAAAAGTAATGTCATACGTAATAACTTTTCCTAAAGAAAAGTTGCGAAAAATTTGATAGGCATTATCTTTGGAGGAAAGCAAATACTCCCCTGCCTGAAAACGGGTCCACCGTAGAAATAAAACATAAGGAAAATAAGAATAAACCAAATCATCCTTTTTTAAATTTTTAATAATTTTTCTTGTTGAATCTCCAGGTTGAATCTCAAAACGCTTTGCAGACTCTTCATAAAAATATGGAGGAATAAAAAAAGCCCAGGCACATAAAACACAAAAAATAAAAAATACATATAAAGCTTTAATCATTCCGTCTGCCTCTTATAAGGAGATAAAAACTCCCTGAAACCCTCACCTAATAAATGAAAACCCAAAATTAACAAAAATAAAAATACACCAGGAAAAAAACTTAAATGCGGAGCTTCCATTAGGGCCAATCGCCCTGCTCTAAGCAAGGTTCCCCATGTGGGGACTTCGGGAGGGATGCCAATACCTAAAAAACTTAAACCGGATTCGGAAAGAATCACCCCTGCTAAAGTTAAAGTGGTCTGCACGGTCAACACAGGAATAAGATTAGGCCAAATATGACCCGCCATCTTACGCACAAAACCAGCACCTAAAGAGTCCACACTTAAAACAAACTCTCTTTCTTTCAAATGCAAAACCTCGCCCCTAACCAACCTCGCATAAGAGGCCCATGTGCTTAAACTCATAACTAAAATCAAATTAAAAACAGAAGAACCTAAAACAGCCATAAGAGCCATGGCCAATAAAAAATTTGGAAAAGCATAAAACATATCCACAATACGCATCAGTATGGGATCCAACATTTTAAAATAACCGGAAAGTGAGCCAATCACCAAACCTATAAACAAGCTTACTAACACCACACTAAAGGCCACCAAAAAACTCACACGAGAGCCTTGTAAAATCTGCCAAAAGACATCTCTTCCGTTTTCATCCAAACCAAAAGGATGCTCGAGGCTGGGCAATTCATAACTTCGGGCTAAATCCATCTCAGAGGCAGGAGCAAGCCATGAAAGCAAAGACAAAATAAATAAGACCAATACCAGCAAAGCACCGGTTTTCATTCTTAAGGAATATTTATTTAATGAACTCATTTACTTTCTCCGTATGTACTCGTCATTCCAGCAAAGGTTGGCATCTAGTAGGTAACAAATAGTTTGTATAAACGACTCAAAGCTCAGACATGCGTTTTGCCACAGAGCAGACACCGCTCTGTGATCAAATCCGAACTCGTTTGAGTCACTTATACAAACTATTTTCCACCTCCTCACCCCTTCGCTTGTATCCGGACTTGATCCAGAATCCAGTACGCAAGAAATACTTTGTATAAACGACTCAAAGCTCAGACAAATCATAAAATACCTTAATCCCTCATCTGTGGATGCACCAAAGCATAAGCAAAATCCGCCAAAACATTAACTACTAAATAAATAACTGCAATAACTAAAACACAGGCCTGTATCACCGGATAATCCCTTCTGGAAATAGATTGGAAAAGCAAAAGCCCCAAACCCGGCCAATCAAAAATGGTTTCCACAATAATCACACCAGAAAGAAGAGCCGCAAACTGCAAACTTAAAATGGTAATAATAGGAACCAAGACAGGTTTAAAAGCATGTTTAAAATAAATTTTTCTTTTTCTTAAACCCTTTGCACGAGCGGTACGAATGTAATCTTTTTGAATGATTTCCAATAACGAAGAGCGGCTCATCTGACAAAGAGCTGAACCCAAAGGCAAGGCCAAACTGACTGAAGGCAAAACATAATAGATAAAACCTTCCTGTCCGCTCACAGGAAAAATCGGCCAGTAAATAGAAAAAACCCATATCAGAAGGGGTGCTGAAAAAAATACCGGAAGAGAAAACCCACACACACTGACTAAAGAGCCCAAGCGGTCTAAAAAAGAATTTCGATAAACAACACTCAATACCCCCAAGGGGATTCCCCATAGTATAGATAAAAAGAGAGAACTTAAAGTGAGAAACAAAGTGGGCCAAAAAGCATTCCGCACATGAACCATCACAGACTGCTGATCGTAAATAGACTGCCCTAAATCAAATTTTAAAGCTTGTGTCACATAGTGCAGATATTGCTTCCACAAAGGACGATCAAAACCCAATTGCTTTCTCAATTCCAGTTGATCTACAGACGAAGCCTGCTCTCCTAAAATCAAATCTACAGGATCACCGGGTACAAAATGAACCAATACAAAGCTAAAGCTCACAATGCCAATCAAAGCTGAAAAGCTAAAGATCAATCTACGAACAATTCGGGACATAAAAACCTTTTCTTTGTTAAAATATTACGTTATTTCATCATATATACAACTGGATTCCTGCCTTCACCTTTGTAAACGTCTTTCAATTTTCTCAAACCAAGCTTTTCTTTCTAACAGAGGAGGAGCTGAGCCTGTCAGAATAGTACAATATTTCTTTTTAAACTTTATTACTTCTTCAACACGTTTTTGAATTAAAGAAGTATTCTTAAACTCTTCCAAAATTTCCAAAACAGAATTATTTGATGAAATGAGCATATGAGCACCGGCAGTTAAAGCTCTTTCAGCCAGTTCAACTTTGTTGTAATCTGAAACCGCCTTCATCTCCAAATCATCAGTCAAAACCAAGCCTTGAAAACCCCACTTTTTCTTTAGCAATTGATCTAAAATGGCATTGGAAAAAGGAGCAATATTTTTTAAATCCAAACATGTATACTGCACATGAGAAACCATAACACTTGACACATGCTCCGCAAAAGCTCTGCGAAAGGGAAGAGCTTCGGTTAAAACTTTTTCTTTTGACCGTCGGTCCACAGGCAACACTTCATGTGAATCTTCCGCAACTCCTCCATGCCCTGGAAAGTGCTTCGCACATGTCAAAACCCCCGCCCGAAGACCTCCTTGAATTACAGCCCCACCTACATCAGAAACACGCGCAGGATTGGAAGAAAAAGTTCTACCTTTTAAAACCATACTTCGAGGATTTGAAATATCCAAACACGGGCTGAAATTCATATTGATTCTTAAGTGTTTGAGTTCATGATGGAGATAAAAACTGGTTTGTTCTATCTCCTGTAATGTAAGACAATCAGACAATTCACTGGGGTTAGGCCATGGATAAAACTCTTTAATTTGAGTCAGGCGGTCCACCACTCCACCCTCACGGTCTATCGCTACAATCAAAGGAGATGAAACTCTTAAAGAATACAATTCTGAAATAAGTTCTTTTAAAGCTTTATAAGACTGACAACTCCTCTTAAAAAGCAGAACCCCTCCAATATTTTCCTTTTGAATGATCTTTTTTTCCTGATGGGTCAGAGTTTCACCCTCCAAACCTATCATTAATAAAGGCCCTGCTCTCATGCGATGCTCCCTATAAACAATATGATTTTCTGCTTTTTTAATTCAGAGAACAAGTCATTGATTCAGTGAATCCGGTGACGTTCTTTCGCAGGAACGACGATTTGGTGTCATCTTATTACACAATCAGGAAAAAAACTTAAGACCCCAGACTATTGATCCGAAAAAATTAAAAGATATGAAAAAGTATATTTTTTGGTCCCTTTTACTGCATATTGGAATTGGTACAGCATTAATCAGCTGGTCCGGCATTTCTGTTTCCGAGTGGACACAAAATTTATTGAACAATTTTGGCATAGAACAAAATATAGATGAAACAGCAGATTTACCAGAAGAAATTTTAGAAGAAGAGCCTAGAAAACTTCCAGTAAAGAAAATAGAGAAGAAAAAACCACTAGTAGTTCAAAAGCCAAAAGCTCAAGCTATACCTGTTGTTAAAAAGAAAATAGAACCAAAAGTAGAAGATGCATCTACAAAACAGACCGACTCAAACCCACAGGAAAATGAAACTGTTGAAAACTCAAGCACTGAAGATTTAACTGAAGAAACAGCTCAAACAGAACCACAGGAAATTCCTCAAGACACAAAGCCTGAAGTACAGTATAACCCACAAGAAGATTTAACAGCTATCAAGCAGGCAGACTCAGCCCCGTCTGAAAATCTGCCAGCTATCAATACTCAAGAAAATGTATCTGAGTCTATATCCAATAATGAGACCGAAACTGACTCTGAAGAAGAAAATACATCTGAATCAGTTTCCAATAGAGATTTTGAAGAAATCAATACGGACCCCCAGGAATTAAAAAAGATCATTAAAGAGTCACCTCCTCAAAAAGAAGTGAAGAGCAGTCAGACATTAGTTCCTGCACCGGGAAATCCTCAGTGGGCTTATCCTCAACAAGCCCGTGACAATAAAAATGAAGGCTCTGTTTTTCTGCAGTATTTCGTAGATGAAACAGGATTTGTAGATAAGATTCAGCTTTTAAAATCTTCTGGATATTCTATCCTTGATAACGAAGCATTGAGAGTAATGGCTCGACAACGTTATGAACCTGGTCAAGCCGGTTGGTACAGGCACAAGGTAGACTTTAAACTCAAAAATATGTAATAGAACTTATGCGCCTGTGCTGGAATTGGTAGACAGGCTAGGTTGAGGGCCTAGTGTTTGCAAAAACGTGAGTGTTCAAGTCACTCCAGGCGC
>JAPPLG010000032.1:5717-28845 GCA_028819545.1 Bdellovibrionales bacterium
ATAAAGAAAATAAACACTCCTCGCAAGAGGGGTGTTTATTTTTTTCTATATTTGTGACTTGAAGGGAAGGAGCGATTTGTAGCAAAGGCGCAAGCCTTTGTTACAAAGAATCAAAACCGGATGTTTTGATTAGCGACTGAGGGGAGCCTACGCAGGTTATGAGCGTGAAGCGAATAACCGTAGTGGGCAAGTCACTCCAGGCGCATAAAGAAAATAAACACTCCTCGCAAGAGGGGTGTTTATTTTTTTCTATATTTGTTGTCGCGGGAATGAAAAGTACACATAGGAATGATGTGTTTTTATAGGCGGTGAAGAGTACACACAGGTACGACTGGATTCCGGATGCATGACTGATTCCTGTTTTCATGGTGAATAAATGTGTTTTCGGATTTTTTGCAAGCATTCGCTCAGCAGTTTTGCTTGGCAGCTACACTGCTTCGTAGTCCGGAATGACGTACTCGCAGGAATGACGTGAACACATACAAGAAATAAAAAATTAATGAAGAAGGAGTAAAGTGGAAAATATAAGAGCAGAGAAAAACCACTTTTGATTTTCTCTTTGAAAAGCTACCGGAAGTAAATGAATGAATACCACATAAAAAAGAGATGCTGTTGAAAACATAAGTATAATCTTTTCAGAAACCCCGAAATGCCCCACACTCGTTAATAACATCCCCACACCAAAGAAAATACAAAGAACCATCTTCAAAGCAACACCCTTATACCCGGCACTTCGAGCCAACAAAACCACCGACAAACCCTCCGGCAAAATGTGCGCAAATAAAGCCAACACCGTCATCACACTTGCTGAAGAATCAATCCATAAAGCCGAACCCATACGAATGCCGTCAAAAAAAGAACAAATCAATAAACACCCAATAGCTGAAAAAGATCCATGAGCAAAATGATGGTGGTGCTGATGATAATGATTGCAGTCACCTTCTTTATTCCAAGTCCAATGAGGAAACAATCGACTAAGAAACCCTGTAAGATAAGTCTCAATCAAAAGCAGAAAAATCAATGAAATCAAAATCACTATAGAAAATGTAAAAGGAGGCACTTCTTCCAAACTATGAGGCAGGAATTTAAAAAAGATTAAACCGGCAAGAAGTCCTGCACTTAAAGCAGTTATATAATTTTGAGATAGTGCTTTTTTAAGAGTTAACACTTTTTCAGATAAACTGAGTGCGAAAAACAACAGTATAGGTATAAAAAAAGCCCAAAGAATAAACTGAAACATAACACCTAATGCAGATAACAGCCGTAGCGGCCCGAATAGTGAGCACGCCCGGCAGACCATCCAAGCGCAGATACTTTTACACTTTTTGTAGGTTTAGAAACAGAAATATTCTGCCAACGGCTTTTGAGAGGTTTGAACTGCTCCAAACAACTAAACTCATTTCGACCCTCCACAAACATACATGAACACATTTCCTTAGCTAAAAAATTATTCATTACTCCCGCAGAGTTGTAACTATACTTTCTTGGCGAATCATATTCCCGTCCAATAGAAAATGGAACAAAAGTCTGACGTATAGGCTGAGCATATTGTTTACCAGTCACAATACCCAATGCCAAACCCACCAGTGCATTGGTATCCAAATACACATCTGCATCAAAAGAACCTGTCCTCACAATCACCATATTCATAGAAGGAATAATAAATAAAAGTTGCCCGGCATAACCTATAGCCAAGTACAAATCCTCAGGAGCTGACTGCAAAGCTCTTGGTTTCAGAACCTGCTTATGACGAGAAGGTTTATTCACCCACCATTGAAAACTCGGAACAATTTGCTCGCGAATAGCCACAGGATCATTTAAAAAAGCAGGAGAAATAGACTGCACATAATGATTAATCCAATCTTCAGGGAAAAAATCTTTCCCCAGCCAACGGCCTTTATTTAACATAAACTCTCCAATGCGGGCTAAATCTCTGGTTGTCATATACAAAGAACAGCATCCATGAAACACCCCCTTGCTGTCTGTCTCCCAAACAGCGCTTTGAATACCTAATTCATTAAACAACTTAGTCCATGGTAAAACAGCATACTCTGAAGGCTTATACACCTGAGACAAAATAGCCATTAATAAATTGGTATCACCACTTGAATAATGCCAGCTGGTTCCAGGCTTTCTTATTAAGGGATGACTTAATATAAATGAGGCGGCATCTTTGTAGCCTGCTTTATTGTAGAGCATATTAAAAACAGAAGAGCTTAAAGGCTCAGTCAGCATTTCCCGCCAATGAAGACCGCTCGACCAACCCAATATATCTTTGATAGTCATCTTTTTACAGTCAAACTTCATCTCATAACTTTTAAAGTATGAACAGATAGTATCCTGAATAGAAATTTTATTCTCCCTGACTGCAATACCAATCAACAAGTTTGTGACAGCTTTACTAACAGACCATAATTTTTGAGGACGGTGCTTATGATAACCCTTGGCGTACTTCTCATATATAATTTTACCGTCTTTTAAAATTAAGGTGGAGTGTGTTTTTAATTGAGTGATTTGAGTATATTCACGTCTATTTTCCAACTGAGGGGGAAATAAATAATTTTCAAAAGTACGTATTTGACTATAATTTTTCTGCAAATATGAAAAATCGTTAGACCAGCCCGTTGAGTAGGACTCAGCAAAAAAAGGTAAAGAACAGAAAAGGACAGTCAGACTGTTTCGTTTAAAAGAATCCAGAATCATCATCTTTAGAAGGTTTGTCATTTATAGATTCATCATCAAATAAAGAATCTTCTTCATCTTCAGTATCTAAAGAATCAAAAGGGTCATCTTCATAGCCAACAGAATTATCATCATTATCATCAAAACTTTCATGACTCTCAAACAGAGGCTCTTCCTCTGAAATATCGTCATGTGCCATTTCGTCCTCAAATGGCTCAGACAATGATAAGTTTTCCTCTGAAAGATCCACCCTCTCTACAACAGGAGGTATAACCTGCATCTGATCATCACTTTGAACTTTTTTTACAGTTTTCTTTTTAGTAGATTTTTTCTGACTTGTTTTTTTCTTGGTAGATTTCTTCACTACTTTTTTCTTTACAGTTTTCTTTTTTACAGCTTTTTTCTTTTTATCTGTCTTCTTTTTTGTAGACTTCTTTACAGACTTTCTCTTTTTAACTGCTTTCTTCTTTGTGGATTTTTTAACAGATTTTTTCTTCACAGACTTTTTGTTTCCGGTCTTTTTCTTTACTGCTTTTTTTGAAGTTTTCTTTTTGGTGGCCATAGGAACCTCCTCCTTCTTTATCCATTTTCCTGAAGGCCAGTCTCAACTGTCAAGATTGAAAACCCCTTTCCTTAAAAAAGAGTCCAACTTGACAAAATTAAAAACTGACCCACCTTCTTTATAAGAGTTAGAAATGGAGCAATGAAATGACATCTCATGCAAACACACCCCCAAGTCAAAACACAGAACAAGAGGCTCTTAAGCTGTTTACCAAGAACCTCACTGAGCTGGCCGAACAAGGAAAGCTGGACCCTGTCATTGGAAGGGATAAGGAAATTCGAAGGGTTATACAGGTCCTCTCCCGACGAAAAAAAAACAATCCCGTGTTGATTGGAGAGCCTGGAGTAGGCAAAACAGCTATCGCTGAAGGCTTAGCTGTCCGTATCATCAACAAGGATGTACCGGATATTCTCTTGGGCAAAACTTTGCTGTCATTGGATTTGGCCTCTATGGTGGCCGGCTCCATGTACCGCGGGCAATTTGAAGAAAGACTTAAAACTCTCGTAAGAGCTATTGAAGCCAGCAAAGGGCAAATCATTTTATTCATTGATGAAATTCACACATTAGTGGGTGCAGGTAAAATTGATGGAGCTATGGATGCCGGTCAAATTTTAAAGCCCTCCTTAGCCCGTGGAGATATGCGCGCAATAGGAGCAACCACAATGGAAGAGTACCGAAAGTTTATAGAAAAAGATGCGGCTTTGGAAAGACGATTCCAAACAATCCTGGTTGAAGAACCTAATATCGAAGACGCCCTCACTATTTTAAGGGGGCTCAAAGAAAAATATGAAGTTCATCATGGAGTTCGAATTAAAGACTCTGCCCTGGTTCAGGCCGTAAAACTGTCACATCGATATATTACAGACCGTTATTTGCCGGATAAAGCTATTGATCTTATGGATGAAGCCGCCAGTCAACTGAGCTTGGAAGTCAACAGCGTCCCTATAGAAGTGGATGAAATTCGAAGAAAAATCCTTCAATTGAAAGTGGAAAAAAAAGCCTTGGAAAAAGAAAAAGATTCTCTTTCAAAAAAAAGATTAAAAGAAGTGAATCAAGAAATAAAAACACTGCAGGATCAAAATCAGAAACTCACTGAATTATGGGAAAAAGAAAGATCTCAACGCACGAGCTTAAAACAATTAAAAATAGATATTGAAGAACTGAAAGTAAAAATTGACCGCGCCCAGAGGGAAGGTCAGTTGGACAAAGCCGCAGAACTAAAATACTTGCATTTACCAAAGAAAAATCAACAGCTTGTTGAATTGGAAAAACAATCCATTGAACATAATGAGCATGCACTCTTAAAAGAAGAAGTAGGAGTTGATGAAGTTGCTGAAGTGGTTTCCAAATGGACAGGCATTCCTGTTCAAAAAATGTTGCAGGAGCAAGCACAAAAACTTCTTCATATGGAAGACGAGATGAGAAAACAAGTGGTGGGTCAAGATTCAGCTTTAAATAAAATCTCTTCTGCCGTCCGCCGCTCCCGATCTGGAATTGCAGACCCCGATAGACCGATCGGAGTCTTTATGTTCTTAGGCCCTACAGGAGTTGGAAAAACAGAAACAGCAAAAAGCCTGGCCAACTTCTTATTTGACAGCGAAAAAAAGATGATCCGTCTGGATATGAGCGAGTATTCTGAAAAACACCAGGCTGAAAGAATGATTGGCGCTCCTCCCGGATATGTAGGCTATGAAGATGGAGGACAATTAACTGAATACGTCCGCCGCCACCCTTATAGTGTTGTTTTATTTGATGAGATTGAAAAAGCACACATGGATGTTTTTAATATTCTTCTTCAGGTTTTTGATGACGGCAGATTAACGGACGGTCAGGGGCGTACTGTAGATTTTAAAAACTGCATTTTCATCATGACATCCAATATAGGCTCTTCTGATTTACTGAGCGACTCCGACAAAGAACATCAGGAAAAAATAATGTCAAAACTTCGCCAGCAATTTCGGCCTGAGTTTTTAAACCGTGTGGATGACTTTGTCTTCTTCAATCCTTTGGATAAAAAAGAACTCCATCAAATTGTACACATTCAATTAGAAAAAATTAAATCCCGCCTTAATGAAAAAAATATCGAACTGGATATCCAGCCTGCTGTGATAGACCATCTGATCAAAAAAGGATATGACCCTGCCTTTGGAGCCCGGCCTTTAAAGAGAGCACTTCAATCAGAATTGCTCAATCCACTGTCTCGAAAAATCATCAGCGGAGATATCTCTGAAAACTCAAAAGTACTCGTCAAAAAGAATGATCTTGCTTTAGAGTTCTGCATGAAAAAACTACAATCGGCATAAAGAATATATAACGACCAACAAGATTTTCGCCATATTTTAATTAGGCTTAAAACATCCAGACTTTAGTGAGGAAATTTTATATTTTCATATTCAAAATTATAAAAATCTCATTTTAAATAAGGCACACAAACAGTTATCAGTATATTATTTGATATTATGACCTTTATAAAATTAGTTTTCATTCTGATTGGTTCTCTTTTTATATTTTTACACTGTACAGACGACATTCAAAGAGAACCTGATAAAGAGAGAATGGAAGACAGAGATGAAAATTTTGAAGTAGCAGAACGAGGCAGTAGAAGTACCAATAGAAGGAGATCTTCAAGGTCTTCTCGCAGATCATCATCTTCTTCTGTATATAACCCCTACCGTCCTTATATTGACAGAAATCCCATAAATGAAGACACCGAAAAGCCTGCTCAACCTAGAGAAAAAGGAGGTGTCTGTATAGGAAACCTTCTTTGGCTTAGAGAAAGTTGCGATCGGCTTCCGGAATGGCTGGATCGAGCAGAGTCTAATGGATTCGAAAAAGTAGAAATAAAAAGTAATGGAGATGTGGTATGGCATTGGGGAGGTTTTGTGGGCACTTGGGAAGAAGGACTCTGGAAAAGCGGAGCGTTTTATGAAGGCACCTGGATAGATGGAACATGGGAAGGGGGATTTTGGAAACACGGCACTTGGCTCAATGGAATTTGGAAAAGCGGTTCATGGGAAAGTGGAGAATTTTTAGGAGGCACTTGGAAAAATGGAAATTGGTGCACTGGAACCTGGAGCGGAGGCACTTGGGAAAAAGGACTTTGGACCAGCGGTGTTTTTGAAAGTGGAATATGGAAACACGGCACTTGGTCTTATGGTGAATGGCGAGCTGACAATGAATCCTGGGAAGGAGGATCTTGTTATTCCACTAATCAAAACGGTCGATCAGAAAAACATACTACAAATGAGTCTCCAGCGCACACAAACAGCCCTTGCCGCAATCAAACTTATGAAGACTTTCATAATAAAAATCTTCAATGTGATGAAATGTAAAAAACTAACGTTTTGAGAATTGTGTGCTCTTTCTGGCTTTATGACGGCCGTACTTTTTTCTTTCAACACTTCTTGAGTCTCGAGTTAAAAACCCATTTCTTTTTAAAATTCCCCGGTAAGCATCTGAATACACAATCAAAGCTCTGGACAATCCATGACGAATGGACTCGCATTGGCCGGTCAACCCACCGCCGCTGACAGTAATCTGAACATCTAATTCTTTTTCAGTCTCAGTCAGTTTCAATGGAGCTTGCAAGATATTACGTTGCTGTTGGCATGGAAAATAATTTTCTAAAGAACGGTTATTGACTGTCACCTTCCCTGTTCCAGGTTTTAAAAACACACGGGCTGAAGATGTTTTTCTGCGTCCTGTACTGTAAAAAGCTTTAGCCATCATAACCCCTAATTTAACCCTTGAGGATTTTGAGCTTTATGTGGATGCTCACTTCCTCTATATATTTTTAACTTTTTCATCATTTTATCTCTTAATTTATTTTTCGGAAGCATACCCTGCACTGTTTTTCGAATCAACACTTCAGGATTTAAAGCCTTTGCTTTAGCTTCCTTTAAAGACCCTATATATCTGGAATGAGAGTAATAGGATTTATCTTCCCATTTTTTTCCAGATAAATGAATTTGATCTGCATTGATCAAAACAACAAAATCTCCCGCATCTAAATGAGGAGCCCAATCCACTTTATGCTTGCCGCGAATGAGTTCTGCCACACGAACAGCCAAGCGCCCTAAAACCTGATCTTTAGCATCCACTAAATGCCAAGCCTGCTTGGGTAATTTTTGAGAGTCTTTCTTATTAGACATAGTTGTGCCTGTTTAAATTTTTTGACATTTTTTGTCAAGAGACAAAGGGTAATAAATACGATGCAAAAACAATCCCTGAGCAGGAATTGTCTTTAAAGCCATCTTTCGATCTCTGGCTTTTAAAATAGATTGAAATCTTTGCACACTATCCTTTTCTTTCATTAATCCCAGCTGAGTCCCCACTAAGTTTCGGACCATTTGCTTCAAAAAGCTATTTCCTGAAATTTGAAAAGCCAAGACCCGTGGTTTTAACCAATACCATGCGGCTTGATAAATAATTTTACAAGTCTTTTGAGAAGCATTTCCGGAGTTTTGAAAACTTTTAAAATCATGCTCTCCCACCAGACATTGGCTCATCTTTTGGAGATTTTTATAAAACACGGGAAGAGGATGCCAATGGCTATAATTTCTTTGCAAAGCACTGGGTGTCTTTGTATTAAAAATCAAATAAGTGTACACACGTTTTTGAGCAGATCTTTGTGCATGAAAATCAAGAGGAGCTTTCCAAATTTGATGGCAGGAAATCTCCGGAGGAGTTAAAGCGTTTACACTGGCAATTAAAGAAGAAGGAATAGATTTTACAGCAACATCACAGTGAGCAGTTTGAGCTAGAGCATGCACTCCTGCATCTGTGCGTCCAGCTCCAATAACAGAAATTTTTTGTTTAAAAACAGTACAAAGAGCTTTTTCCAAACATTGTTGAACTGTATAAGGCGTTGTTTTTTGTTTTTGCCAGCCTTTAAAAGGAGTCCCATCGTAAGAAAGAAGAAACCTTAAACGCATACTACAAAGCTACAAAAAGACCTATATTCACTCCCCAATGGCTTTGATCTTTTTGCTCTAAAGAATAGTACTTTTGATATTCCACAAATAAACCCATATCACGAATATTATACTCATAGTGCATACGATGTGAAAAATTAGAGTCCACAATATCAAAACTGAAAAGCAATCCCGCAGTGATAAAGTATGACTTCTTATCCAAAAAAGAATTGTCAAGAAGAGTCAAGTTATCCAGAGGGTTATTTAAAGCATACCCAGCTCCCAAAATAGGCCTTATATAATGGAATTGATCCAGCTCCCAATTCACTCCGGCAGAAACTATGGCAGGATAGTAACTGGTAAATATTTTAACTATTCTTTTTCTTTCTCTTTCTTTGTCTGCTTCTTTTGTGTATGCAGAGGGTCGTTTTCTTGGAATTGTATGAAGCCAGCTTACTCTGGCCTGCAGATGCCATTTGCCCATAAGCTCTTGAACATGCTCAGGAAAATAAGAACTAAAAACCCACGAATAGCTCAAGCCGCTAATATAACGACTTGTTTCATTAAATTGCCTGGGGCTTTTCACAGGATATAACAAAGGAAGAGAAAACATCCCCTCTGCTGAGACAGAAAAAACAAGACCCATCATTGTCAGGAGTATTAATTTCTTAAAATAACTCATTTCTATTTCTCTAGTTTTTTTTTGAAGTTTTGTCCATTAAAAGTTGTGCAATCTGCAGTCCATTCAGAGCCGCCCCTTTGCGAATATTGTCTGCACTCACCCACATTAACCACTGTCGAGGATTATGGGGAGCTTGATGAATGCGCCCCACAAACACATCATCTTCACCTGTTGTACACGAATTATCAGGGTATTCATCTATAGCTGTCATTACTTTTAAGCCTTTTTGTTTCTGCAGTACGTCCAACAAATGCTGTCGGTGCTTCGGAGCTTTTTTAAAGGAAACCCAAAGAACTTCCCCATGACTGAATAAAGTGGGGACACGCACAGTAAATGCAGTAATATTCAGCTGTGGATGATCTAAAATTTTTCTTGTCTCTGCACACATTTTAGTATCTTCCAAAGAAAACCCGTCTTCTGTAATATTTCCTATGTGTGGAGTGCAATTGAAAGCGACATAAGAAGACCCTCCCTGAAGGTACGATAAAGACTCTGATTTTAGTTTTTCCAAAGCTCCGGCTCCTGCGCCGCTCACAGATTGATAGGTGGCCACCTGCACGGACTCCAGTTCAAACTCTGAGTGCAAAGGACTCAGTACAAGACACATTTGAATAGTAGAACAATTGGGGTTGGCGATCAGCTGTTGGTCTTCAAGATGATGAGCATTGACTTCAGGAACTAAAAGAGGAATCTCAGGATCCATACGAAAAGTGGATGAGTTATCAATAACTCTAGCCCCTTCCTGAACAGCCTGAGGAGCCCAAGCTTTACTCACAGCGCCTCCAGCAGAAAAAAATGCAACATCCACTCCCTGAAAACATCCTTTCTCAAGAGTTTGAACAGAGTATGTGTTGTCTGCAAATTTTAAAATTTTTCCTTTACTGTTTTCACTTGCAAATAAAGAAAGTTTTTGAGGCAGAATTTGTTTTTCCTGCAATAGCTGTAAAAAACTTAAGCCCACCAACCCTGTAGCACCGACTATAGCAAAATTATTCATAATTCAGTTGAACCTTATAAAATTAAAAAACTCATTCAATCCAATAGGACACTATAGAGTCAAGTCTTTATTGGAAAGACAGTTCAATTGACTTTATAAGCTATAGCAATAACTATGAAAAGTAGTTATTTTTTCTTTCAGAAATCTCACCTGTCCAATGAAACCTGCTTTGGTTTTTCATGATCAATGTCAAATTGTGCTCTCTTGTTCCGGATTTACTTTCTTAATTAAAGTGATTTGATTGCAGCCGTCTATGTATTTATAAGACATTTCATCCATAAAAGATTTAGCCAGTAAAATACCTAAGCCCCCTACTTTTCTATCTTCCAATCGATTGGGAAAAGGAGGACTCTTAAATGCTAAAGGATTAAAAGGAACCCCATCATGATTTAAACAAAAAACAAAATGATTTTTACGACAATCCACTTTAAGTTCAATAGTATGCCTCTTATGATCTTCATACCCATAAGAAATAATATTAACTATCAGTTCTTCTAAAGAAAGCCTCATGTGCTGTAAAACAGCAGGCTGTATTTCATGAGAACACAATAGCTTTTCAACCCGGAGAAACATTATTTCTATATACAGACGGCATTACAGAAGCCAGAAACAGCAAAAAAGAATTTTTCGGAGAACACCGATTGAAAGAACTTTTATCAAAAAATACATCCGACTCCATTGAAGAAATCGGAGAAAAAGTTTTAAAATCAGTATGGGATTTTATTGGAGAGGAAGAACAATCTGATGATATTGCTTATTTACTTTGTCAATATAACAGCTAAAATTTTTTTTTATTTTTCTCAAATTTTAAAGTTTATACCATTGAAAGACACTCATTTGATTTTTTGTAAAAAACCTCAACATAGATTCATCAAAAGCAAGAATATCTCTTATTTGTTTCTTATGTTTTTGTTTGTTTGTCCCGGTTTAGGATATGGCACTGTTGGAGTCACTCAAAATTCCATTCTATTTGGCCAATCCGCAATCCTATCCGACATTGGACTCAACATGAGAAAAGGTATTTTAGCCGCTTTTAATGAAGTGAATCAGGAAGGAGGCATCTACGGCCGACAATTGAAATTGATTTCCCTTGATGATTCTTACGAACCGGAAAAAACAGTAGAAAATACACGTCAGCTTATCAATAAAGTTTTTGCTCTTATTGGAGGAGTCGGCACTCCCACGTCCAGAGCTGTACTACCTATGATCTCAGAAACGTCTATTCCCTATATCGGCCCTTTTACAGGAGCGGAATTTTTAAGGGATAAAAAACAAAAAAACGTTATTAATATTCGAGCTTCATACATGATATTGTCACAAAACACGGAGGAACTGTTACTGTTGAATCCAAAGAAGGTGAATTTACACAATTTACAGTTTCTTTACCCATCAAAAAGAATGAATAATAAAATAATAATGGCAAAGTGATTCATCTGTTTATCTCACTGAATAAAGTAAAACACTCCAACCAACAGATGACCTTATTATTTACTTGGAAATAGTTTTTTTTAAAATATTTTCTGCAACTTTAGAAGGGGAAAGACTTCGAGGCTCCAAAGCATGAATATACCTTTCATTATGAACAGAATCGGGAACTTCAATATCTGCATTGGCAATAATCTGTAAAATTTCAACCGCCCTCTTATCACTCACTACGTATGTACTGACAGATGTAATAATATTTTCCAAAATATAAAAATAAGTTGCTCTTTCTAAAGGAGAGCGATCAGGGTTTTTGAGTCCCGCAGAAGACTGTCTGGCAATAACAGATATCATTGGAAAAAAATCAGTTTTTGTAGAGGTTCTGGACCGAATATTTTTAACTAATTTATCCACTACAGAATCATGGTGCGCTCGAGATAAAGCAATAATATAAGCCTGACGAATTGTAGGAGCCATTTCTGAAGAACTGCCTATAGAAAACTCTTCTTCTCTAATCTTACGTGCTTTTTCCAGCCAAGGATCAATCAATTCCATCATCCCCTCATAGCCTTTGACATGCAATTCACTAAAAAAATAGGATAAATTTGCAGGCAAATACTCTTTATCCCCTGTATGCGTGCAATGCAATAAACTCAAAGCTATAGCTGAAAGAAGCAAGTGTCTTATTATGCTACATAGTGCCATCCACTTCTCCGTTCCTGTGCTGTCTTCATATTATATCTTAAACAACTGAAAGTGCTATGAATTTTCTAAATGAAGACCGTTTTTTATTTGAAAGTCTGCACTATTAGTGTGATAATACTGCCTTGTCTGATCACCAATTAAAAAAGGAGAATTTTAATGAAATGGACAAAGTTTTTACCCTTGGCATTTGTACTTCTATTCAGTGTCGCCTGTTCAGAGGAGTACATTAAAAAAGTATTAAAGGACAATCCGGAAATTCTTGCTGAAGTTATTGAAGAAAATCCAAAAGTCATTCTTGAAGCTTTAAATAAAGCCAGTCTTAAGTATAGACAGGAACAACTGAAAGCCGCTGAAGAGCAAAAAGTCAAATCCCGTGAAGACGAATTTAAAAATCCAAAAAAACCTGAACTGGGCAAAGACCGTGTTTACTTTGGAGATGCAAATGCCCCTATCACTGTTGTTGAATACTCTGATTTTCAGTGTGGCTTTTGCAAGAGAGCTGGAGAAGGAGCCGTCAAACAAATCTTAAAAGAATATGAAGGAAAAGTTCGTATTCTTTACAAACATTTACCTCTGCCTTTTCACCCGGAAGCAGGAATAGCCGCTCAATACTATGAAGCTGTAGGTAAAGTCGATTCTTCGAAAGCAAAAGCTTTCCACGACAAACTTTTTGAAAAACAATCTGAATTAGGACAAAAAAAAGAAGAACTTTTAAAAGAAATAGTCAAAGAGCTGGGGCTCAATCTTAAAAAAGTTCAAGATAATTTAGAGTCTGCAAAAGCCATTGTTGATGCAGATGAAGCAGAAGCTAAAAAGTTTGGTATTAATGGAACCCCTGGATTCTTAGTCGGAGGAGTTTCTCTATCAGGAGCTCAACCCTTTTCAGAGTTCAAAACTATTATTGACCGTCTTCTTGCTGATATGGAAAAAAAGTAACACTTAAGAGAAAATATTATGAAGCCAGAGTGGCTTAAAGTTCGGCTCCCCAGTGGAGCCGAATATGTTCGAATTAAAAACCTCACCTCTAAATTAAAGCTGGCAACTGTTTGTGAAGAAGCCCGCTGTCCCAATATTGCTGAATGCTGGGGGGGAGGAACAGCGACAATCATGCTGATGGGGGATACCTGCACCAGAGGCTGTCGTTTTTGCAATGTGAAAACAGGAAGACCCAAATCCAAACCAGACCCCAAAGAACCAGAACACGTTTCAACAGCCATTGCCTCTATGGGCCTGGACTATGTTGTTTTGACTTCAGTAAACAGGGATGATCTTGAAGATGACGGTGCCGGCCACTTTGCAAAAACAGTTCATCTTTTAAGACAAACATCCCCTAAACTGCTGGTAGAGGTTTTAACTCCTGACTTTAGAGGTAAAACACATTTAGTTTCAGAAGTGATTAACTCAGACCCTCATGTATTCGCACACAACATAGAAACAGTGGAAAGACTAACCCCTCAAGTGCGTGACCGAAGAGCCAGCTATAAACAGTCTTTACAAGTTCTCAAACAAGTTAAAGAAGAAAAAAAACATATTTTTACAAAATCATCTATCATGCTGGGGTTGGGAGAAACACCAGAAGAAATTAAACAAACTCTAAAAGATTTGAGGCAAGTTGCTTGTGATGTTGTAACCTTTGGTCAATATCTTCGCCCAACCAAACGCCATCTTGCTGTTCAAAAATATTTAACTCCAAAGGAGTTTGAGAGTTGGAAAGACACAGCCTTATCTATGGGATTTTTATACTCCGCAAGCGGCCCTTTAGTCAGAAGTTCTTACCGCGCCGGTGAATATTTCATCAAAGGTGTTTTAGAAAAAGGTGATATAAAACCAGATCAATTAAGGGTTGTTCAATGAAACTGACTGTTGTAATGCCAGAATTAGGCGAAGGAGTTGTTGAGGGGGAACTTCAAAAATGGTGTGTAAAAGAAGGGGACTCCATTAAAGAAGATGACATCATTGCAGAAATCACAACGGATAAAGCCTCTGTTGAAGTCCCAAGCACTGTTTCAGGGCAAGTAAAAGAACTAAAGTTTAAAGTGGGGGAAACCTGTCCTGTTGGAACAGCTTTACTGGTTGTAGAAGGAGAACAAAAAGAAACTAAAAAAGACTCCACTCCTGTATCTACAGGAGTTTTTACAAAAACTGAAACCAAAGTTACAGAAGAGCCAAAATCAAATCAAAATTCAGATCATATTTTGGCCACACCTTTAGTGCGCAAATTAGCTCAAAAACATTCTATTGATTTAAACCAAATCAAAGGCACAGGTCTTTCCGGAAGAATCACATTAGATGACCTTTCTCTTCCAAAAGAAACATCCTCTGGCCCCACGACTCCGATTCCCTCAATTCAAAATATAGAACCTATGGGCCCTGAAGAAAGAAAGCCTTTGCAGGGAGTGCGTAAAAAAATTGCTGAAAAAATGGCTTTATCAAAACAAGTGATTCCTCATTTTACCGTTATGGAATCTGCCTCCGTTGAAGAGTTGATACAGCTTAGAAAAAAAGCCAAAGAAATTTATCCGGATGTGAAAATTACTTATTTATCTTTTATCATGAAAATTTTACATAAATGTCTTTTAGAATTTCCTGAATTTAATGCCAGCATTACTTCCAATGAAATTATTTATAAAAAATATTTTCACTTTGGTTTTGCAACAGACACTCCAAGAGGACTGTTAGTTCCCGTTGTCCGTGATGTGGATAAAAAAAGTATTGTTCAAATCAGCCGCGACATTAAAGAACTTTCAGATAAAGCTCGTAACGCCGCTATCACTGTAGATGAAATGAAAGGAGCCACCATTACCATCACTAATATGGGAAGTATTGCAGGTGAGTGGGCTACCCCCATTATTAACCCCCCTGAAGTGTGTATTTTGGGAATGTACCGTATGTTTGACAGGCCTGTTTGGAAAAATAATGCCTTTTACCCGGAAAAAACAATGAACTTTTCTATTACTTCCGATCATCGTCTTATTGACGGAGCTGTTGCCGCACGCTTTATAATGCAATTTGTAGAACGTGTTTCCAATCCCTCTTTAATTTTGATTGAAAGCTAAGCACTTCCACACCTTTGAAAGGAGGAAAATTGAAACTGAATTTTCGATCCTTTACAGGAAAAAGCTTAAGACCCAGTCCGGTTGTTAAAGACTCACCAAGTACAGTGGCTGTTGTCACCCCATGGAATGCCTCTCAGAGCAGTGCTGAAAATGTGATTCGCTCCTTTAGCACACTTTATGATCAACTTTCTCAAGATAAAGACAGCACCCAGCCGTTTCAAAAAATGGTTTCTCTATCCACAAATGAAAATAATTTGAGAGTGACTTGCATGCAGATTAATAACAATGTTTTTTATCAATTCAATCAAAATGAAATTCAATTGGGATTTGAAATATTTTTTGCCGTCAAAACTCCAACCGAGTTTAGCTTTGTTCAAGTGGGCAATCCTCAAGTTTACCTGGCAAGAAAAAACTTTCCCTTACAGCTGATAGGACAAAATGCATCTCTTTTTACCGATTATTCCAACTCCTCTTTTTCTGCCCCATTGCCTCACTCTTTATTGGGTTTGTTTCCGGATTTACAAATACATATTCGATCTATTCGACTTCAGCCCGAAGATCAAATTGTTCTTTTGAGCCGAACTTTTGTACCTCCTGAGTTTTTAAATTGCAAAGAAATCTCTTTAGAAAGCTTAGCTGAAACACTTTCTCAAGATCAAAGCTCAGAGTCTTTTTGGCTCGGACAATTAACTTTTTAAATTATTTCATTACAGCTTTAGGGTCAAAAGCCATACGAATGCCTTCACCAATAAAATTCAAACTCACTAAATTTAAAAATAAAAACAAAGAAGGGAAAAAGGCCAACCACCAAGCTGTTGTAAAATAAGACTCTGCCTGATTCAAAAGCTCTCCCCAACTAGGGGTAGGAGGAGCTAAACCAAAACCCAAATAATCCAGCACAACTAAAAGAGCAATCCCGTTAGCTATTTTAAATGGAGAAAAAGTCACTAATGGAGTTAAAGCATTCGGGAAAATATGTTTAAGCATAATTTGAAAAGGACGCAGTCCATAAGATTTTGCAGACTCTATATAATCCATATTTCTAATTTTTAAATACTCAGACCTTATGTAAATAGAAATATTCATCCAACCAAATATCGTACTGTATAAAATCAAAACCCAAAGATCAGATCCTAAAATTGCTACAAAAGTAATGAGAATTAAATTCAGCGGTAAAGATTGAAAGATCTCTACACATCTTTGCCCCAACAAATCCACCCATCCTGCCTTAAATCCCATAATCATTCCAAGTAAACTTCCTATAAAGAAAGAACATAGCCATACCAATACAGCAAAACCCATACTGTAGCGAAATCCATAAAGCAGGCGGCTGAATACATCCCTCCCCCGATTGTCTGTTCCCATCCAATTGACTCCTGTAGGAGGCGATGGATATTCACTGACTTGGATATTAGACTCATAAGGATTCCAGGGAATTAAAGGCCATAAAGCAAAATCCTCTTCTGTAAGTTGCAACTTCTTGTAATCCACTGTAACAGTCTCTTGAGTAAGGTCAAAGGCAAAAGGAGGATAGTATTTAATGACAGGAAAATAAATTTTATCTTTGTAAACCAATACAACAGGACGGTCATTCGCCCAAAATTCAGCTGTCACACTAAAAAATGAAAAAATCAATAAAAGCCAAAGAGAGTAAATGCCGCGTCGGCAGTTTTTAAAAACTCTCCATCTTTTTTTTAATAATTGATTGTTGTTAATATCCATAAACACCCTTTATTTATCAAAAGTGATCCGGGGGTCCACAAGAGGCAAAGACATATCTGACATCAAACGACCCACAACACTCAAAACAGATTGGATAAAAATTAAAGCCAGAAGAACATGAATATCCCTTTGCACTGCTGATTCATATCCTAAAAGGCCAATACCATCTAAATTGAAAATCTTTTCTACAATTAAAGAGCCTCCCAAAAACCACTGCAGGAAACTGCCCAAGCCCGTGACAATAGGAATAAGAGCATTTTTAAAAGCATGTTTTAAAAGAACCACTTTATCGCTTAAGCCTTTGGCTCTAGCCGTACGCACATAATCCGACTTAATACAATCCATCATGGAATTTTTCATTAAAAGGGTTAACATGGTGAAATTACCAAGGGCGTAACAAATCAATGGTAGAACAAAGTGATGAGCTCGATCTAAAAACTTACCCCATAAATTTTTATTATAATAATCATCAGAATAAATATCTCCAACAGGAAACCAATCGACAAACACACTTCCGGAAAAATAAGTTTTTAAAAGAATACCCAACACCAAAGGCGGCACGGCATACATAACAATTAATGCAAAACTTGTCAGACCGTCCCATCTGCTCCCATCCCGAACAGCCTTGTAAACACCTAAAGGAATAGAAATCAAATAAGCTAAGAGAAAAGATAAAATTCCAAACTGAATAGACACAGGAAGCTTGGAAATAATAATATCCAAAACAGACTCTTCATAAATAAAAGAATCTCCAAAATTTAAAGTCACTGCATTTTTCAACCATAGCCAATAACGAGTTCCCACCGGCTTATCAAAACCATATTGCTTTTTTAAAGCTTCAACCAACTCCTGATTGACACTATGAGAAGTCACATTTTCAGATAAAGAACCTCCTCCGAATCTCATCTGCGACAATTTTCTCTCGATTGGACCCCCGGGAGCCAGATTGACAATCAAAAAACAAATCAATGTAATCCCAAATAAAGTGGGGATCATAAGAACTAATCGACGAATAAAATATTTAAACATGAATTATTCAAACCACCAAAATTCATACCCAATACCGTATTGGTATGTTGGTTTAACCATTTGTACCTTTTTCGAATGTGCATAAAAGTGATAGTCAGCATTAAACATAAAAGAATAAGGAGAATCGTTGGCAATGATCCTATAAACTTTCTTAAGCATTTCGCCTCTTTTTACAGGATCCATTTCCTCTTCTGCAGACTCAATCAGTCGATCCACCTCAGCACTGCGGTATGAAATAAAATTAAACCCTTTGTCAGCAATACTTTCAGAATGCCAGATTTGCCTTGGATTCCAATCATCATCCGCAGGCCCGGGACTCCATGCTAAAGTGACGGCATCAAAATTTCTTTCATCCAAAGCTTTTGTAAAAGAAACCCATTCCAAATATTTTAAAGACATCCGAAGACCTGCTTTTTTCAAATCCTCCTGATAGATAGTTAAATGTTTTTCTATAGATTTAGCAGGAAAAATAAGAGTCCATTGAAACTCCACAGTTTGACCATTGATTTTTTTATCCAATATTCCATTTTGATTGGAGTCCGCCCAGCCAGCCTCTTTCAACAGTTTCAACGCTTTTTCCAAAGAAAACACAATAGGCTTTACGGCAGGATCTGCATATTGACTTTGAGTGTGCACAGGCCCTGCCGTCAGGGCATAAGAATTATTGTAAAACTTCTCATTCATTAATTCACGGTTCATTAAATAACCTAAAGCTTTTCTAACTTTTGGATCTTGAAAGAGAGGGTTTGTTAAATTCCAAGCTACAAAATTATAACTTTTTGGAGTGAAATTCTTAATTTGCTTTTTTAAGACGCTATCTCCCCAGGGAGCCTTAAGAGTTTTTTTAAAATAAGACTCTGAAGTTAAACCCATAAAATCCAACTGCCCTTGTTCCATACGAAGTAAAGCATCATTATTAGATGGAATAATACGAAAAACAACCTGATCAAAACGATACTTATTTTTTCTGATTTTATTTCCCCACCAATTTTTATTTTTCTTTAAAACAATCTTTTTATTCTGATCATACTCTGTCAGCATATATGGGCCAGAGCCCACTAAAATCCGATTTCGTTTTATTTTGTGGTCCTGATAAATATGTTTAGGAATAATACTTAAGATAAGCACAAATTTTTCAAAACTTCCAAAATGCTTTTTCTTTGCATAAAATTTGATTGTATGAGTATCAACAATTTCAGCTTTCTCAACATTTTCTAAATAAGAAAAGTAATGAGTACCTCCATATTTCACATCCTTATGAGCTAAAAAAGAAAAGTAAACATCTTCAGCTGTTACTGGTTTTCCATCATGCCACAAAACTCCTTTTCTCAAATAAATGGTATAAGTTTTATAATCAGAGCTGATCTCCCATCTTTCAGCTAAGACCGGCTCCAGCTTATTGGTCTCTACATTACGAATCAGAAGTTTTTCGACCACATAGTCACGGATATATCTGGAGAAGGCATCTGAAGCACGTATAGGATGTAAGGTCTCGGGTTGAGCAGATATGCGTCGATAAAAAATAGAAGATGTCTGATCTTTATTATCTGGGGTCTCTTTTTTTTGATCACAGGAAACAATAAATAAAACAATAAAAAGACAACTTATTATTTTTCTCAACATTACATTATTTTATATGAGCCAAAGTTTTTTTACAATGCACAAAAAACAGCGCACAATATTTCACTTAAGAAAGCAGTTTTTGCTTTAACACCCTCACAATCGTCACCTTCTCATACTGGATCCCTGCTTTCGCAGGGATGACGTTTTGTTCTTTCACAAAAAATTTAAAATAAAACAGCGCCGCAAAGTTTGTAAATCAGACGAGCAGAAACATTGCCATCCCATTCTCCAAAGTTATGTGATGGAGGACGGGCGGTTTCCACAACATCAAAACCAACAATCTTCTTTTTAGAAACACCAAGCTGTTGGATTAAGTAAGACATTTGGTCAAAACTCAATCCCCCCGGGACCGGACAGCCCGTATGGGGAGCATATTCCCACGACAAAGCATCCACATCCAAAGAAATGTAAATTTGTTCAGGAAGTTTTTTCAAAATATCAGAAACTATTTCAGACCAGGACTTTCCCTCAAACAACCGTTTTTTTATATCGTGATCAAAAAAACAATGAATCCTTGAGTCTCCCTGAATCTTCTCAAACTCCTCTTTACATAAATCCCTGATACCCACCTGGACCAACTGACAAGGAGCATGCTTTCCTTGTAGAGTATTATGCATGACTGAAGCATGTGAATGAGTAAAACCTTGATAAGCACTTCTCATATCTGCATGAGCATCAAAATGAAGAATTCCAAATTTGCCTTGAAAACGCTCTCCAACTTCTAACAAAGCCCCTTCACTCACAGAGTGATCGCCTCCAATAAGACCAAATAACTTTTCATCATCTAAAACTTTTTTAACTTGTGCTCTAACGTCCTGAACCATTTGAAAGCAAGCTTGATTGACATCTTGTTTTTCCTTCAAACTGCCTTCTTTTAAAGCTACAGGACGAAATTTATCATTTTGATTTTTGAGATGAGACAGATAATGAAAGTAAATTCCTTCATTAGAGGGGTTATTTTTATTTTGCGGGTCAAAGAAATCCAATTGTGATGAGGCTTGTTGAATCCACTTTGGACCATGAACAGTGCCGCTTGCATAAGAAACAGTAACTTCCCAAGGAGCCCCAAGTAAAATTAAACGGGACTTTTCATAAGAACAGCTTTGTCCAAAAATGGCGTTTTCAGAAGACATCCTGGAAGTTTAAAAATAAACTGCGAAAATGTCATTAGTATCGGGCGTATTTTTTTCCCATACTTTCTTTAATTTCAGCGCCTTCAATACTGCAGGAAGTCCACGGAATAGCTTTAAGTCTCTCAGGCTCAATATCTTCGCCAGTGACTTCGCATACTCCATAAGACCCTTCTTCGATGCGAGCTAAGGCTCTTTCCACCTCAGCTAATTGCTGTTGGAATCTTTCATTCATGTTCAAGAATTCACCTTCTTTTAAAACACGAACCGCTTGATCCCCTTCATCTCCTCCGCGAAGCTCTACAAAATCCGAAAGCTCCCCGCAGGACTCAGTCATCCTGTTGAGCAACTCATTTTTCTTCTGTAACAGCTTCTTCTGACAAACTTCTATCAATCCTGATAACGCCATGGCCCTCTCCTTAGCAACTATGTTATGGTATAACGGAAAAACCTCTTCAGTAGTTTAGTAAAAAATTACCTGAAAAGGCCTTTTAAAAATATTTTTTTTTTAATGACAAGGAAATTTATTGCTGGAAAGAGTAAAAAATCAGCCAAAACATTAAAAAAATGCAACTTTGAGAAAATTTAATCGAATAAATTTAATTTTCGTATAGAAACTATTTAGTTTTCGTATGTAAGATTTTTTCAATATACAGGGCTTTGAAACCACCCTATCTTTAAATGATTAGGTAAACCTATATGTTTTTAATTTCTCTACAATTTGTTGCGGCTTTAATCCTACTTTTTTTTGGAGGCAACCTTCTGGTGCGTGCCTGTTCAGCTTTAGCCCTTCTCTTAAAAACCAAGGTCTTTTTTATTTCTTTATTTTTATTGGGTATGGGAAGCTCTGCCCCTGAGCTTTTTGTCAGCATAGAAAGCCACTTGGATTTAAAACCGGATATTGCCATAGGAAATATTGTAGGCTCCAATATCTTTAATATCCTCATTGTAGGAGCTTTAGTAATTTTAAGCTCAGCCTGGATGACAAACCAAAAAACCATGGTTAAAAGCACAGTTCTGCTTTTGGGAGCCACCTTGATCACAGCTTTATTGGCATGGGATTTATCCTTATCACGTATAGATGGATTAATACTTTTAGTTTTGTTTGCTTTATTTTTTATTCAATCCAAGGGGTTGAGTGAAGAGGCTCCTTCAGAAAGCACCGTTTACTCTCCTCCTATTTTAGCCGGCTTACTGATTGCGGGGTTTGTTTTTTTATTTCTCGGATCCAAGTGGGCTATTTTCTCAGCAGTGGAGATTGGAAATCATCTGGGTTTATCCACAAGAATCATTGGATTATTTCTAATGTCTGTCGGCACCAGTTTACCGGAACTGGCTATTGGAATTACAGCTTTATTTAAAAAAGAATCGGAGATAGCACTCGGGGGAATCATCGGCTCCAATGCCTTTAACACTTTTTTTATACCGGGTGTGTCTGCTCTAATTTTTGATCTGTCTGTCTCACATCTCTTTTTAAAAACAGACGGCATTGTTATGACTTTAAGTACAGCTTTGCTGTTGCTCTTTCTTTTTATTCATAAAAAGATTCCAAAGTTAGCAGTCTCAAGCTTATTTCTTATCTTTTATGCCTTCTATGTTTATTTTGTATTACTTCATCGAGTGTAACTTTTGATTGGGCCCACAATTTCCTAAGTGATAAAATATACCCAGAAGTAAAACAACCATTATTTTTACGTTTTGATTGCACCACAATTTCCTAAGTGATAAAATGACCTTCGAACCGAACAAATCGTAGACTTCGTTTTGATTGCACCACAATTTCCTAAGTGATAAAATTGTCTGATGTAGAGAAACAAACAGCATTTGTTTTGATTGCACCACAATTTCCTAAGTGATAAAATATCCTTATAAAATACATTAAATAAGAATAAGTTTTGATTGCACCACAATTTCCTAAGTGATAAAATAACTAGAGCTTTACATACCAATCTTAGAGTGTTTTGATTGCACCACAATTTCCTAAGTGATAAAATATCAGACTTTTCAAGGGACAATAAGAGCGGGTTTTGATTGCACCACAATTTCCTAAGTGATAAAATATAGGAGTTGTGAATTCCTTTCTATATGAGTTTTGATTGCACCACAATTTCCTAAGTGATAAAATTCTATGGTGCCTGTAGGTCTTCATAAGACTGGTTTTGATTGCACCACAATTTCCTAAGTGATAAAATAACTAAACAGGAGGTAAAAAATGAAAAGCAGTTTTGATTGCACCACAATTTCCTAAGTGATAAAATTTTGTATAGGAAGTGAAATAAGAGTGGTATGTTTTGATTGCACCACAATTTCCTAAGTGATAAAATGAAATAATTTACAACAACTCGGCAGTGCTTGTTTTGATTGCACCACAATTTCCTAAGTGATAAAATAAATAATATTTTTTATAACATACATGGGTAGTTTTGATTGCACCACAATTTCCTAAGTGATAAAATTTATGTCGGTGAGCTGTCAAAAATCTAGTAGTTTTGATTGCACCACAATTTCCTAAGTGATAAAATTAATTCTATGTTTTAAAGTAATAGACTGAGTTTTGATTGCACCACAATTTCCTAAGTGATAAAATTAATTCTATGTTTTAAAG
>JAPPLG010000032.1:28945-67692 GCA_028819545.1 Bdellovibrionales bacterium
CTTAGATAAACTAGTTTTGATTGCACCACAATTTCCTAAGTGATAAAATATTAATATAAAGAGGGACTTAGATAAACTAGTTTTGATTGCACCACAATTTCCTAAGTGATAAAATTCAATATATTTGACACCTTTAGACATTAAGGTTTTGATTGCACCACAATTTCCTAAGTGATAAAATTGCAAGAGATCGCATTATTACTGGAAGTAAGTTTTGATTGCACCACAATTTCCTAAGTGATAAAATAAATAATATTTTTTATAACATACATGGGTAGTTTTGATTGCACCACAATTTCCTAAGTGATAAAATTTATGTCGGTGAGCTGTCAAAAATCTAGTAGTTTTGATTGCACCACAATTTCCTAAGTGATAAAATTCAGTTGCCAATCCATTTACGGATGCCGAGTTTTGATTGCACCACAATTTCCTAAGTGATAAAATAGGTTATTTGTAACTTCTTGAAAACACAGAAGTTTTTGGCCTGTTTTCGTGCTTTAAAAAAGCAACAATTGCTGATTCTTTTTAGGCAATTCTTCATCATGCTTCCCACGAAAGCTGATAATATTCTCAAACTGCTTATCTGTCACTGTTAATAAATCAATTTTCCCATTTTGAGGCAGTCGATAAGAAATTTTTTTCACTATATACTCAACTTTTTCTTTACTTGGACAAACCTTAGAATACACAGAAAATTGCACCATATGAAACCCTAAATCTAATAAATGCTGACGAAACTGAGTTGCAGATTTTCTCTGTTTTTTTGTCATCACTGGTAAATCAAAAAAAGCAAACAACCACATAATACGATAACGGCTTAAATATTTCATGCTGAAGTCTTCATTATTTCAGCGTTCAAAGAGCTTAAATCAAAATTATTCAAATTTATATTCACATCTATACCCCATTTCCTCTTCTCACCAGAAAGCACTAAAGCCAAAGACGTCGCCATTCTGGAAATTACTTGAAAAAGTGGGCTGATTTTAAGATCACTCTCAACATCCACAGCAACAATACTTGTGAGCACTCTTTTTACCTCTGTATTAACTTCAAAGCAGTTTTGTTCATAGCATAATTGCCTCACTACATAATCCCCAATAGGCCTAAAAGGCTCCATTAAATCATCTACTAAACACATAGGATTGTATGTATTTTTATGGTGAATTCCTATACTAGGGTGAAGCCCTGACGTAACAACACCTCTTGCTACACAAGAGCGTATAATAGCATAGGCATAGTTTAACATAGCATTAATACCATCTCCATTTTTATCTCTTTTAAATTTCCTAGAAAATAATCGTAACCAATAGACTCTAGCCCCCTGAGCTTCTAGATTATTTCTATCTCCAAGGCGCACTAATTTCGACATACTTAATAATTTCTGATGAGGTATATTACATTTTTTTAATACTAAAGACTGATTTTTTAACTTTAACTGTATTACTTCTTTCCATAACCTACTTTTTAATGATGAACTCATTTTTATTTGGGATTGAATTCTGATATTTTGTTTGCAGTTTCCAACCAATGGAATCATAATAGCTCTGGGTGAAAAGTTTGACCCACATATAGAAACTGGAATCCCACGATCAGATAATTCAACCAAAATATTGGAAGAATGAGAACAACCATACCCTGTAATAGAAACACCTGCAATATCATCAAGAGGAACACGGGATAATAAATTTTTCTTTTCTCTTACTTCTAAAAAACCTCGATGCAAACTCAAGTAAAGGTTGGGTTTTGAAATTTCAACAAATTGTCCAAAACTACAGTTTGACAAATTTACACCTAGGCACTTTGTTTAGAGGTTTTTCTAAGATCTGTATTGATCAAAACAAATTCGCTCAACTTAATAACACCACAAGGGCTAATATCAACACGTTTAGGTTTAGATTGTTGAAAAGAGGATGGTGTTTTTCGACTAACATGACACTTAGTAAGATCATTTTTACTCAAATCATCTGGATTTCCTGACGTGCAATGCTCCACAAAAACCATTTTTTTGTTTTGATCAAATTTAACAAGCCTCCAAAACTTTCCATCAAAAAATACCATATCCCCCTTCATCAAGATTGATTTTTTAGGTATAGATGGAAAACCTTTTTGATTAGCAGAAAATGTGTCTATAACTTGTGCATCCCATCTGCCATTTGAACTTAAACAAAAGCGCATTGCATAATTACCACATCCATTAAAATATTTGTAAATTTTTCCAGATTTATTTTTAATAGGGATAACTTTTTCTTTTTCTTTTAACCGAACTCTACGAATACCTGTTTTTTTATGGTAATCAATTAAAAATTCCTTAGAAAGATTTTTATTATCTTCTAACTCCTTTAAAAAATCTCTTTTAATTCTCTCACTAACAATTTTATCCTTTATCTTTTTTTCATTCACTCCACTTAATGTCAAAATATCTACATAATGAATCACATCAATCTGTTTCAACAAATCATTAACATTATTTAATACTCCATAGGCTGTTTCATTATGGAGTTGGCCTTCTTTTTTCGTTCTTGTTCTATGAGAGACAACAATACTATCAATAGATTTTTTCGCATCCTTCTTAAAAGAACTCCATGGAAGAATATCTGTTTGTTCTTTAATTATCTTTCCAAGATTTTCTAATCTTTTTTCCCCCTTTTCAATACTTTTAGCAATACTGCTGATACGTTGAACAAGAGAGCGGTCCACTAAACCAATTGCCAAAGCATCCTTAGCATGATGTCTATGATCATCTCTACTTTTTTCTTCATACTGTAATATATATCTCAAAACTGCTGTTGTTTGCCCTCGAACACTCCATACGTTCTTACAAATAGTTTGTAAATAATGTGTAGCGTGTCTTGAGATATAACGAGTGTCATTCAACTGTCTTTCTAAAAAGTTTCCTTTTTCTTCAAACTTCTCCATAGCATCTTTGTCAAATCTTGCTTTCTTGCTCTTAGGAACTCTACTTAATATGGCAAGCCATTGCTCTCTGTCAGATGAAAACACCTCAAAAGGAGTTTGATTACCTTTCTGCTGATTAGAACTTTTATAACACAATACCTTATTCATAAAACTGTCATCCAAAGTTCTAGAATAAGGTAAGATATGATCCACTTCTAATTTTGAAGTAAAGAGCTTATTTTCTGGAATGGGTTTTCCAGAATAAACACAAACCATATTTTGCTCTATCCATAACTGATGCCTAATACGATTAGCTCTATTATCTAATTGACCAAACTCCTTAATAAATTTTTTAGATTCCTCATTTCTATCTTTATTTTTCTTTTGTTTCCGCTCTAATTCACGTTTTGTTTTCTGGCCTAAAGGTAGATCTCTTGCTGTTTCCACTACTACCTGATAAGGCTTTCCGTATACTCTCATAATATCATTTACTAAAAGTCTTAATTGATTAAATGCTATATGAACTGTGGGGTTAGGAATTCTGATTTTCTTATGTTCTGGATCTTCTTGGTTTGATTTTAAACATATAGGGACACAATGATGTTTTAACACCTCTTGATAACGAAGTAGTTTACTTAAAACCTCTCCCTTATATCCTCTATCTGAATGATGCCAACCTGCACTTTCAAGAGCTTTAGGCTCTAGTTGCCCTTCTTTCAAAAAGGGCATTATTTTATCAATCACTTTTTTACTGTATGAACCATGACCTGATGGAAGTCTACTTAATTTCCTCATACAACTCTCTAGTTGATACTCAGAAAGATTGAGATTATGTTCTTCACTAAAATTCTTTAACTTTTCTAAAACATCTTTATCATCCTCTATAAAATCATCTTCTTTACTTTCCCCCTCCAAAAGTTCAACAAACCGATCCTGTATTTCTAAAGAATACTTCATCCATTCAGGAATAATTTTTTTTAGCATAAAACTTGCTTGGTCACCTTGTAGGTAATCCCTATTAGGTGTGTCTAAGTTGAATTTAGAAAAACTCTCAATATCAGGAAAAAACTTATGGAATTCTTTTTCTAAAAGAGAAAATTTAACTTTATCTTTTGTTTGAAATAACTTTTTAATAACATAGTCTCTAAACTCAAGACCTCGTTCCATCTCCACAATAAGATAATTACGTCCATGTTTATTATAAGCTAAATTATTTAATTCTTTTAAAATTCTAAATTTTTGAAAAGACGGCAAAGCTGTATGGACTCTTTTATCACCTGTAAAAAAGCAAGTGCCTACAACAGGTTTTTTTAATTTTCTTTGATGAAAAATTGCTTCAAAGAAAATATCTTTTAATTTGTCATCTTTTAGTTTTTCATGATAAGAAGATTGAGAGCTCCAAAGCTTATGAAATTCATCTTCCAACATAGACCTATCGGCATAAACGGCATAACTATCTTTATTTCCAGAACCAATGGGTTTTCTTGCCAACACCCAATTTTCTTGTTGAGAAGAAGGTTTTTTTCTACTTTCTTGCATCTCTTCAAAGCGTTTCCACAAAAATTCACCATATGTTCTAACTCCCCAGCTCTTTAATTGTTCTTTGGATTTTTCTATAGATTGTGCAATAATTCCTCCTTCATGTTCATCAGAAGATTTTCGATTACTTTTAAAACCTCTTCTTTGATTCAAATGAAACAAAACTCTGCCGAAATGATAAATATCTAGTTTTTCATCAAGCCCCCTTGCTCTAAGTTCATATGGGTTTAGGTCAGCTAATTTCCTTGCTGAAAACTTATCTTCTGGAAAGAGTCCATATTTTTTCAATAAATGTAAAAGGTAAGTCCTTCTTTGTAGGTATCGATCTCTTTGTCGTCTTTGTAGACGCGCCTTTCTACGATTAGCATTTAATGTCGTGTAATCTTTAGGTTTCCTGCCAGAAGAAAAAATTCTAACACCTGTACCTACAATACCTACAGGCTTCTTATACTCATCTAAATGATAGATAGCCCATCCTATAGAATTAGTGCCTATATCTAAAGCAAGTCTCAAATTTTTATCAGATTGTTTTAAACTTTTACTTAGTTTTGAATTATTTGAGTCCGACACAAAGAACAACCTTTCAATCATTGGAAATACTTTGAAAGTTTTCGGACGAAAATAACAAAACATTAGTGATAATTATTTTTTTATAGAAAAAATATTTTGTTATTTCATAATGAGACAAAATATTTCAAAATCGAAAAAAGTTTATACAAATCCATAAAAAAATAAATGCAAAAAAACATTGATTATATTCATGCTTTATGTTTTAATAGCTTTAATCATTTAGGAATTTGTGGTACTCTCAATAACAAGTGAGTATTCGCACTAGTCTAGGCGAAGGCAACTTCGCCTTTTGTTTACCTGAAAAATTCATACAAAAGACTTCATAGATTTTAAAAACTTTTCAACAGGTATGATATGGATATCCTTAAAAAAATAGTCTTCTTTCCCCATATAAATTAAAAAAGCTTTGGTCTTCGGATAATCCTTTATAAACTCTAAAAGGCTCTGGCAGTCTTGAGAGCTGACTTTATTTGAAAGCTTCACCTCAATGGCCTTTAAACCTCTTTCACCATACAAGATAAAATCCACCTCATATTTATGATTTTGAGTTCTCCAGTAAAAAACCTCATACTCTAAGTTTTTATAATTATTCTGTGCTATAATTTCTTGAAGAACCAAAGTCTCCAAGGCTACCCCCTCTCTACCAGAATCCAAAGGGCCTTTAGGGTAAAGAGTTTGAAAAATACCAACATCAAAAAAATAAAACTTAACACTTTGAATTGTTTTTCTTTTACTTTTTTTGGTAAATGGCTTGAGTTCATAAGATAACAAAGTATCTCTCAAAATAGAAAAGTAAGATTCCACAACTTTTCGATGAACAGAACATTCTCTTGCAATATTTGTAATATTTAAAATAGATCCTTGAGAAAAACTAGCCGCTGAGAGAAATCTTGAAAAATTAGGCAAGCTTCTTGTTAAACTCTCTTGTTGTATTTCCTCTTTAAGATAAGTGTGGATATAACTGTTCAGGAATTTTTTTGGATTCTTAGACTGATAGGCCATTGGCAAATGACCACAAGCTAGAGATTTTTTTAATGAGAAATCTTCTTTTAACTCTTCTGCTGTCAAAGGATACATATATTCTGTAAGCGCCCGACCTGCCAGGAGATTTACATTTTTTGATTTGAGTTTTCTAGCACTAGAGCCTGTTAAAATAAACTTTAATTTTCTTTTTTCAATCAACCTATGAACTTCATTTAAAAGCTCAGGGATTTTTTGAATTTCATCAATAACAACCCACCCTCTAAAAGAACTCGGAATATAGTCGGAAAGTGAATGAGGAGAAACTAAAAATTTTGAATAAGTATCAAAGTAGAGTAAATCAAAGAACAAAGCTTTTTTATATTTGTTTGCAACAAACCACGATTTTCCTACCCCTCGAGGCCCCAATAAGAAATAACTTTGCTCATTGGAGGGATTGAGTTTTCTTTTGTACATAGAAGAAATATGCTTCATTTTTAATATTATTGCAATAGAAATATATAGAATTGGAGTTGAAAACTCCAAAAATAATCAAAAATTGGAGTTTTCAACTCCAATTCTATCTAATCGACATCACTGATAATTTACTGTTGCATACATGCTGTGACAACACCACAGTTTTCTAAGCGACAAAATAAAAACCTTATTCTACACTTGTTGGCAGTTTATTTTTTTGAACCAATTGTACACACCTTCAGAAGCAACAGAATTAATTCAGAATAATTAAGGGCAATCTTCTGTAAGCCAACTGCGTTTACCATAATTGGCGGACGGCCAATTGCACACACTAGCACTAACGCTATTGTATTCAACAAATTCTGTGTCTGCAGGCTCCCCTTCAACAACATAACGGTAAACAAGATCTACAGTGTTATTATCGACCACTTTAGATAAAGTGCCTAATACTTGATTACTAGCAGGATCTTTAAAAGTGCATTCAACCAATTGATCTTCAGCTGAAGCCCAACACCCTCCTATCACAATTCCTGCAATTAACATTTTTTTAACCATTTCTAACCTCCTTTAAGTTTAAAAATTAGGAAGCAACAGAGCGACAGTTACTTGGCTTTTCTATAGGTTCTCTTCCAGATGCATTGTCAGACACAATTTTAACAGTACCTGCAGTACAGGAACTAAACCTACCACATATCCTTCTTGCCGGCTCTCCAACGTATATCCTTAACTCTTGATATTGTGCTGAAGAAAGGTAAATACACTCGCCGTCACTTAAAGAAATACTGACAGAATTACTTGAGCCTTCATTAAAGATCAAAGTAACCGGCTCTGTGGTCTCACGTTGAATAGCAAACACATCTTCACTTGTCACAGCTTGTTCAGGTGTGATTTCATCTGCTGGATTGCCCGAACCATTTCCTGAACCTGCTCCTACATTATTTTCAGAATTATCCCCTGAATCATTTCCACAGGATATTACAAACATTAAAATTAACATATAAAACCACTTCATTTTTTACCTCTCTTTGTAAATGCTTTTAGTTACAATTCACTAATAGTAATTTTACACATATTTTCTGTCAATCCATTTCACTCACAAAAGTCCATAAGGAAACTTTTTGATTACACTACAACTTTCAGGACGTAAAGCTGAAAAAACAAGGTATCCATTATCAAAAGTTAATGTGACAAGCTCTTGAGAAATACCTTTGAGATGATGGATTTTTATTAAAAAAATTAAATGGAAGGACTTAGAGAAGAGTCAAGTCTTTCACATTTATAAGCCTTTGATCTCTCAAAAGCTTTTAAAGCTTGCTGAGCTGCTTCTTTGCTTGTTAATTTAAGTGCAGGAGTATTAGTTGTATAATCACATTTGAGTTTTCCATTTGCAACCCCAATAGCCAAAATACAAACTTTAAAAGCTGAAACACAAATAAATTCAGTAACCATCTACAGCTAAATATCTGATATTTTTATTGAAAGGTCAATTCGTAAACTCTCCAGGAACACTTTCCTTTGTGTATTCAGTTTAAATTAAGCCTTGACATATAGTACATTTTTGACTTTTCTATTTTTTGAATCAAAATAATTTCCAGATCAAACTTATGATTCTAAGCTCCTTTTAAAGCTTGTTCTATATCATCATAAAAAGCAATAAACTATTTTTGTGCACTAAAACATATTTGTTTTTCTTAAGGAATAAATTTGAAATTCCGATAAGAGCCTCATGAAGATTTTTCTTGCTCATCTAATATTATTTTATTTTTTTATAGGCTGCTCTTCGAGAGCTATACTTATGGGGTCTATATCAGAGTCCTCTAATAAGGATGATATATCAGAAATAGATAAATTATGTAAAGCACTCAAAGATAGACGTGAATGTGCAAATGATTTTGACTCAAAAAAAGGATTTTTAGCATACCAAGAACATGTGGAACAGTGTTCTGATGTTCATTGGCCAGCTATAAGAACATCACTTGAAGTAGTACAGGATGACATACCTCAAGTGCATGAGATAATAAATGAGGCCCAACATTGTGAGGCTTTTAATGTAGAGGAAATAAAAAAATGTGTTTCAGGTACTTATAAAAGCATAATAAAAGACGTTGGCTGTTAAGATACACTTAAACTGAAATGTCTCCTAAAAGAGAAAAAACATTCTAATTTATTCTCTAATCTTGAATTTAACTCATAGATTTTAAAAACTTCTCAACAGGTATGCTTTACATACAATCAGAAAGAATCTTGATGATAAAACAAGGTAAAACTAAAGAGTTTCGGATATCTGTGTTTTCAAATCTTTATTTTTTAAATAGTTTATACAGAGCTAGTATCTAAGGCGAGATCATATTTTTAGGGGATTTAAACTTAAACTGTTCATATGGTTATGGAGATAATACAAAGAGTGCAGGAACAACAAACTAATCTTTATTTAAAGACTGATTTACAATAGTGCGGGTCAGGTAACATACCTCAAAAGTGACCTGATCTCCTTCTTTTAACTGAGATAAATTTGTTCTCTTTAACGTCTCAGGCACTAAACCCAAACGAACTAATGAGTCTCCCAATATCTCCTGAATAGTCAAACTCACTCCATTCACAGTTAAATAACCTTTTTTAAATAAAAAAGGCTTAAACTCTTTAGGGAGTTTGAGTACTGCGTATGCTGTTTCTGTGGGTGTGCTGGATCCCCGCCTACGCGGGGATGATGAGGAGGGATTGATTTCTATTTTTTGGACTTCTGCTACGCCATCCACATGGCCTGTAACAAAATGACCTCCCAAAGAAGAACCCACCTTTAAAGAAGGCTCTAAATTCACATTTTTATTTTCTAAATTTTTAAGATTCCATCCAGTTGCTCTTAAGGTGTCCTGAGCCAAAGCAAATACCATTTCGGAGCTGTCTATTTTCTCAACAGTTAAACACACCCCATCCACAGCAACACTATCACCAGATCTAACATCCGAAAATTTAGAAGGAAGAGCAATTTCTATAACTGAATTTCTCTTTCGAGCTTTTAATATCGGAGCCGAACAAGAAACAATCCCGGTAAACATTAAAATCAGAGCAAATCTTTTGCTCTTGAAAGCTCATTTAAAGTTTTTTCCACTTTATCTTCAATCTCTTCTTCATTTACGCCCATACCTGGAATCAGTGTATGCACCGGATCCTGCTCCAACAGATCCTGATGAGACTGTAGAACTGCTTTCATTGTGTTTTTTAACTGAATATGAACACGGCGAAGATTCGATAAATCCTGATAAACTGTTTTTAAAGAGTCCCTTGCATCTTGAGTAATCAAATTCGCTTTTTTATGAGCTTCTTCAACCGTTTCCTTAGCAGTTTGTTCTGCCTGCTCCTGCATTTTTTTAGCTGTTTGTTGAGCGGTTGTAATAGCTTCTCTCAAAAGGTCTTCACGCTCTTTATAGCCCATAAGCTGCGAGTCTTTTTCCTGCAATTTAGCTTTAAGATCCTGATTTTCTTGTAAAATTTCATCCAATTCACGAGCCGCCTTTTCTAAAAACGCAGTCACTTCTTTTGGGCTATAGCCCCCTACAATACGACTAGAAAATACACGAGCTGAAATATCATCTGGAGTTAGCTTCATAATACATTTCTCCTTCCATAAGTGCTGTTGGACTGGACCACCTTACACGATAGTTCCCTATGAGTGGACCTTAAAATAAAATTTTAGCTCTTTGCAACAAATAAAATTTAAAAGCTCTTTCTCTCTTTATTAAGGTTTAGAGCAAAAAATTCCGATATTTTACTAAAATAACTCGCTTTTTTTAGGGGAAGCCCCATGTTTGAGATTGTTCCTGTTGTTTTATTAATTAGCGGCCTGTTTTTACTCGCCTTAGCTGTTTATTTATTCTGCTCCACTATTTTAGGTGCCGGAAGCGATCAGGCGGCCTTGGCTTTGGCAGAAGAAAAAGAAGAAGGTAAAAAAGTCCCCCTGATTCAATTTTCCAAACCTTTGGTTCAAAGATTAACATTAAAATATTCAAATCTTGTCAAAAGCGAAAAATACAGAAAAAAAGTAAAACAAAAAATTCTTTATTCCGGACTGACTAAAGAAATAAATACCAATGAGTTTATTGGACTCCAAATTTTATGGGGAATATTTTTTCCGATTTTTGCAATGATCTTAAACTTCGGACTGCAAATGGGATACCCTTTCTTTGTATTTATCGGTATTAGCGGTTTTGGAATATATTTCCCCCATTTTTATTTAGACTCTTTAATAGCACGAAGATCCAAGTCTGTTGAAAGAGATCTTCCTTTTTTCATAGACCTATTGGCATTAAGCACTGAAGCAGGTTTGGATTTTATCAGTGCTATCCAAAAAATAACTGAAAAAGCAGATAAAAAATCTATACTGGCTGAAGAGTTTCATACTGTGCTGAAAGAAATCACACTAGGAAGCAGTCGAAAAGAAGCTTTGGCTAATTTAAGTGCACGACTTCGATCAGGCGAAGTACAAAGTTTTGTCACAATGCTAAGAGACGCTGATGAAACAGGAGCCAGCATTGCTGAAACACTCAAAGCAAAATCAGAACAAATCCGATACCAGCGTTTCAACAAAGCTGAAGAAGAAGGGGCTAAAGCTTCACAAAAAATTCTTATCCCTATGATGATCTTTATCATTCCTGCAGTGATGATCACTGTTTTTGCCCCCATTGCCTTACAATTTTATTACGGGAAGTAATGCTTATGCCTGCTTTAATACATGAAAAAACAAACCAAGTGTTAGCTGAGAAAATTATATTTTCTCACTCTTTTTTCAAAAGAATAAGAGGCCTCTTAGGTTACAAAGAAATGCCGACCCACCAAGTGATGTGGATTAAACCTTGCGCCAGCATTCACACATTCTTCATGAAATTTCCAATAGATGTTATTTTTGTAGATGAAAACCTATGTGTTAAAAATGTTTGCACAAATATAGCTCCATGGACAGTTTTAAACAGTTTGGGGAAAAAACTTTCTTTCTTTCAGTATTATATTCATCCTTCAACTTACGATTTAAAAAATTATTTTCAAAAAACCAGTGTCTTTGAGTTTCAAGCAGGAACTTTATCCAAGCACTCCATCAACAAAGGAGATAAACTCCATGTGGACTCTTAGATTTTTAAACGGCCCCAAGAAAGGGTCTTATTTCCCTCTCTCCCCAGGCTCCAATAAAATTGGACGCTCCTCAAACTGCACTATCCAAATTCAGTCTCCCGGCATTTCAAAAGTACACGCAGAAATAAAAGTAACAGATTCGGAAATTGTTCTCTTTGACCAAAATTCCAGCAACGGAACTTATGTGAATGGAGTAAAGATTGATCAACAAACTATTGAGATGGGAGATCAAATTGCTTTGCATGATATTATTTTTGATATTGTCCGATCAGGAGCCCCTTCAAGACCAACTACATCTCCTGTAGCTTCCGCAGAAGCTCCAGCAGAAGAACACCCCAATGCTTTTCAAGCAAACGCTCACACCCCTGCTAAATCCAATGTAATGAGTTGGTGGGATAATTATCTCAACAACGTTATTTTACCTGGTGTTTATAAACTTCCAGAGTGGATCGAATTTAGATGGGTGATTAGTTTATTTGCCATTAGCTTTATTGTGTTAGTCACAGTGCTGTCCGCTTTTCCTCTCACTCAAATATTAAAATCCAGTGTTGAAATGGAAAGTATGAATCATGCAGAAAGCATTGCTGTGGCCTTGGCAGGAGAAAATCAATCTGCTCTGGCAGAAGGGATTGTAACATCCGTCAGTGTAGATATGGCTCAAAGAAGACCTGGTGTAAAAACAGCCTTGATCGTCAACGCCGCTGACGGACGCATTATTGCTCCTGTAGATAAGATTCATTCTTACCCGGATAATTCTTTTATTCACCGAGGAAGAAAAACAGGACAAAAATTAATAGAAAAATTAGACTCGTCCACAGTGGGGGCTATGGTCCCTATCAAATTTTTTAATCCAGATACAAGCTCCCAAGCTGTCATGGCTTATTCTGTTGTTTTATACAACATGGGGGCTTTATCTATAAGCAGTAACCAAACCATCAATTTGATTGTACAGTCTTTATTTATCTCTATTATTTTAGGATCCATTATTTTCTTCTTTATGTATAAAATGGTGGTTTACCCCTTTGAATCCATAAACGAACAATTAAACCAGGCTTTAAAAGATGATACAAAAAGCATTTCCGTTCTTTACCAGTTTCCCTCTTTAAACAGCCTGTGTTCAAACCTTAATAACTTATTGGAGCGAATGAATTCTGCTCAAGACCAGGGAGGCTCTTTATCCAACCAAATAGACAGACAACATGAAATGAATAATCTGGTGGAAATGGTGGGCTTTGCCTGTCTTTGTGTTCGAATGGACCTCTCATCTATTGTCTCTGTCAATGCCCACTTTGAAGAACAAACAGGTTTATCCACTAAACATTTACTACACACCCATATCGATCAAATTGATGACAACTCTTTAAAACTACAACTAGAGGCCGCCATACAACAAATTACCCAAGACCCATCACAAATCTATACGGACTCCTTAGAGTGCAACGGCATTCCTTTCCAAATTACAGCTCAAGGTGTGTTTGGAACTGAATCTGTTGCTTATATTCTTGTGGCTTTTATTCCTGAAAGTGAGGAAGCGGCATGAGTAATACAGTTGCAGATAAAAAAAACAAACCTGCTGTAAAAGCAAAACTGCGTGTTTTGAGCGGCCCTTTTAAAGGGAAATCCTTCAAACTAGTCTCTGAACACATTTATCTGGGAAGAGCGGCAGAAGTAAACGACATTGTAATAGATTATGATCCTTATTGTTCAAGAAAGCATGCTCTCATCAGCAAAGACCCTCATTCCCCTTATTACACTGTTTCCAGAATTGCTCATTCTGCAAACTTATACGTTGGAAAAAAATCTGTAAAAGATAAACTACGATTAAAAAATGGAAGCATTCTTACCGTTGGACAAACCCAATTTAAATTGGAAATTTTAAAAAAAGCAGAACTTGCTATTGTTCCACAGCAAAAAAATCAACTCAGCAATATTCGTCCTCCTGCCAGCTCACCTGCGGATAAAAATAAATCTCCAAATTTACTCCGACTGATTATCATTATTACTATAATTGGATTGGGACTCCTTCTTCTTACGGACTCTCCTGAACAATCCGAACAACAAAAGGAAAAAACCAAACTTCGTTTAGAGCAAGATATAGAAGACGACATGCAGTCCATCAATCAAAGGAAAGAAAAAGTCATAGAAGAGAAAAAAGAATCTGGAAGTACTGCTTTTAAAAATGCCCAACAAGCCTACTTAAAAGGCATTCGGGATTTTAGAAAAGGATTTTTTGGAAGAGCTAAAGAAAACTTCCGTGTGTGTAAAACACTTTACCCTCAACATAAACTCTGCGGAGGGTACTTAAAAAAAGCTCAAGTCAAATACGAGCAACTGGCTCAAAGACACTTGGTTCTGGGTAAACAGTATAGAGAGAAAAAACAATACCGCCAATGTGTATCCTCATTCACAACAGTCATGACAATGATGTCTTACGATAATAACCACCCATTATTTAAGGAAGCTAAAACAAACATGTCACTTTGTAAACTTGCTTTAAAGGACAGCTACTGATGTTTATCTTAAAACTCACATATAAAGGGACTCCCCCTATTGAATACCTTCTTACAGAAGATCGCGATTTATGGGTTGGAAGAAATAAAAAGAATTTTATTGTTCTAAAAGCATCTTACGGCATCTCCAGAGAACATTTAAAAATCTCTAAATCTGATGATGAATCATGGAAGGTTGAATGTGTTTCCAAATTAGGGGGGTTGCTGTTCAAAGGCAAACAAGTTTCTGAATGCCACATCAAAACCGGAGACACTTTTTCTCTCCAGGATTATCATTTTGAGTTAATTCCTAAACCTGCTGATGCACAGCCTGTATACTCTCAGGACAATACTGAAAATCAACCCATAGATGAGCTGAAAGAAAAAGAATCTACTGAAGAAGAAAAACCACAGGAAAAATCAGAAGAATCCTTATCTTTGGAAAAAGATGAACAAGAAACACCAGAAGAACCTTCGGAAGATCCTTTTGAAAAAAGTCGATTGAGTACCTTTGAAGAGGCCAGCTCAGAACCCTCTATGATGACAGAAGCGGCCACTGTCATGACTACTTTGCAAAACCAACTCAAACCTTATTTAGTTATTTCTCTTTCTGAAGATGAGGAAGATCAAACAGCCGCTTTAGAACATGGAGATAAATGGGTTGTAGGAAGAGATCCTTCCTGTGACATTTGCGTAGAAGATATTAATATCAGCCGTCAGCATTTTTACATTACCAAAAAAGATTCTCAATATTTTATCACAGACCTTGGAAGCTCCAACGGCACCTATGTGGACGACAAGCTCCTAAAACCCAATGAGCCTTTTCTCTTAAAAAGCGGTGCTGTAATTTCAGTTTTAGAAATTGAAATGTACTTTGAGGTGAGAAATCCAAAAATTGAAAAAAAGATAAGCAATTTACCAGCCCTTGCTGATGAAAATATTTCTCCTCCTCCCCAAAATGATCCAGATCATCTGCCTTTAGTTTCTGACGCCCCTCCACCTGCAATCCATCAACCCACTCCAAACGTTATCATGAGCGATACGATCATTACACCTATTCCCCCTTCCCAGTCTTCAAGTAAAAAAAGAATTTTTCTTATCATAGCTGTATTGGCGGTTGTTGGAGCCGGACTCTTTTTCTCTCAAGAAAATAAAAACAATGAAAAAGAACAAGCAGAAACGTCAGACTCTTCTGATCCCTTTAGAGTTTTAGACCCTGAAACTCAGGGACAAGTTAAAGACTTATATGCATTAGCAGAACAACAATATCACATGAAAAAGTTTGAATTGTGTTATCAAACTTTAGAAAAAATGCACGCCCTTGTTCCCTATTACGATCAGTCAAAGTCCCTTATTATAACCTGCCAAAATGGAGCAGAAAGCGTGAGAATGCAAAAAGAATTGGAAGTCTCAAGACGCAAAGAACAAGAAAATAAAAAAGCAATGAGTGAAAATATTGAGTTTTGCAAATCCAAGTTTGATACTTTTGAAAGCATGGGTGAGCTGACAGAATGCCTGCATAAGGCCAGAACCATAGACCCTGAAAACTCTGAAATAGCCTTCCTTATCTCCAAGTTTGAAACTAAAGAAATGCTTACAGAAGAAAGGCGTCTGGCTCGTATAGCCCAAAAAAGAAGAGTTGATGTTTTACTTAATGAATACAATAAAGTAAAAGAATTAAAAGAACAAAATAACCTGCTGAAAGCTATTCCTGCTTACAAGAAATTCTTATCAAAAAAACACCCTTCCGAAATTGCAGAAACCATTCAAACTGCTCAAGAGGAATTAACTGCCATGGAAGAAGAAGTGAATTCAAAGACCCAATCCTTATTGGACAACTGCCAGCAACTTATAGATGCCAAAAATTACAAAGAAGCGTATATTGTCTGCCAAAAAGTTTTCACAGTTGCTCCGGCTCATTCTACAGCTTCAACCCATATACAAACTGCTGTAGAAGCTATTAATGAATCCCTCAAGCCTCTTTATAACGAAAGTGTATTGAATGAAAGTTTGGGTCAAATTGAGATTGCAAAAAAACAATGGCAGTCAATTATGGACCAGGATATTCCCAATGGAGAATATTACACTAAAGCTGAAAAAAAATTAAGCAAATATTGATTTTTTTCTCTTTATAATTGTCAATTATCAAAAATATTGGTAAGTGCAAACCCTTGCTTTCTTAAAGGGTGCTGTCAATGAAAACAAAATGGAATACTGATCTAAGTAAAAAACTTTACGGCACTTCAGTGTGGAGCGGACAATATTTTAATATCAATAAAAAAGGTCATATTGAAGTCACTCCTTTTGGGCATAAAGGGCACAAAGTGGATCTCTACGAAATTGTAAAGGACTTCACACAAAGACAAATCCGACTTCCTGTACTGGTGCGTTTTTCAGATATTATCAAATCTCAAATTGATTCTATTCATGCCTGTTTTGCCAAGGCCATCAAAGATCATGATTATAAAGGAAAATACCATAGTGTTTTCCCTGTGAAAGTGAATCAACAAAGCCACGTTGTACAAGATATTGTACGATCCGGTCAGGGGGTCCACTTAGGGCTGGAGGTGGGAAGCAAACCTGAACTCCTGATCGCTCTTTCTCTTATTTCCAATAAAGAAAGCCTGATCATATGCAACGGGTTTAAAGACAAGCCTTATATTGAAATGGCTTTAATGTTTCAAAAATCAGGAAGAAATTTATTTATTGTTATTGAACGAATGAAAGAGCTTCAAATTGTTTTAGAAACAGCTAAAAAACTAAAAGTCACACCTCAAATTGGATTTCGACTCAAACTGCATACTCAATCAACAGGAAAATGGCTGAATAGTTCTGGCTCCAAATCCAAATTCGGATTGACAACAACAGAAATTATTGAGGGAGCAAAAATACTTAAAGAATTTAATGCACAGGAAAGTTTAAAACTACTGCACTTCCACATTGGTTCTCAAATTACTTCTATTCACCCTATTAAATCCGCTATTAAAGAAGCCGCCCGCATTTTGTGTGAACTGCATCACCTGGGCTTTAATGTGCAATATATGGATGTGGGAGGAGGACTCGGTATTGACTACGACGGTTCCAGCCAAAGTGACAGCTCCACCAATTACGATGCACAGGAATACGCAAATGATATTGTTTTCCAATTACAAAGCACTTGTGATGAAAAAAATATCCCTCATCCTGATATTGTGACAGAATCCGGAAGATTTTTAGTTGCCCATAGCTCACTTCTAATATTTAACGTTGTGGATTCTCATTTGGTGGATCAAGACAGACCAAAAGAACTGCAAATTGAAAAAGGGGATCATCCTTTTGTTTGTGACTTATTTGAAATTTACAATAATCTGCATCGAACTTCTGTGAATGAATCTTTTAATGATTTGGTGGAAAAGAAAAAAGACATTCATCAGCTATTTTCATACGGTGTTCTTAATTTACATCAAGCGGCTAAAGCGGAACAAATCTATTGGATGGCTTGTGTAAAATTAAAAAAAATGGCTGAGGGCAAAGAAGACGATGAAGATATTTTCCAATACCTAACCTCTGCTTTAACAGACACTTATTTTTGTAATTTCTCTATCTTTCAAAGTTTACCGGACTCCTGGGCCCTGGAGCACACTTTTCCTGTTATGCCCATTCACCGACTGAAAGAAGAGCCGGACCGCTACGCCCGTCTGGTGGATTTGACTTGTGATTCAGACGGCACTGTTCATCAATTCATGAATTACGAAGATTGGACTACTCAAAAACACTTAAGAGTTCATTCATTAAAAAATAGCCAGCCTTATTTCATGGCGGCTTTTTTAATTGGAGCTTATCAGGAAATTTTAGGAGATCTGCACAACCTCTTTGGAGATACAGAAGCCGTTCATATTTCTATTCTTGGAGACGGACGTTATTCTATTGATCACCGTGTGGAGGGAGATAATATTTATGATGTTTTGAAATACGTCCAGTACCATCGAAAAGATCTTATGAATCAGATCCATGTTTCTACTGAAGAGGGAATCCGAAACGGCTCTTTGTCCAGAAAAGAAGCTGGCATTTTGCTCAAACAATTTGAAAAAAGCCTATCCAGCTATACTTACCTCTCTGAACTTAGGGCTTAATTCCTTATTTATTGCCAATATAGAAAATAACTTCTAGGATTGAAGTATGGAAATAATTATTGTTGGTTTGGCCGCTCTCTTTTTCCTCGGGCATGCTCTGAGCTGGTTTTTTATGAAAACCAAAGTTCCAGATCTTCTCATTTTGACTATACTTGGTTTTGTTGCAGGCCCTTATGGACTAGGGTGGATCAACGCCTCTGATTTTGGCGAGGTGGGCCCTGTCCTTTCTACTGTGGCTTTGATTGTAATTCTCTATGAAGGAGGTCTGCATCTTAGCATGCAGGATTTGATTCGATCCAGTTCTTCTGCCTTGATTTTATCTTTACTGTCTTTTGCATCTATCGTTGCAGTAGCTACATTTGTACTCAAACCTTTCTTGCCTTTCAACTTGGCCCTTTTGACAGGAGTGGGAATTGGAAGCACCTCTTCAGCAATCGTGATCCCTATGGTGAAATTTTTATCTATCAACAAAAATACAAAAACTGTTTTATCTTTGGAGTCTGCATTCACAGATGTTTTAACCATTATTATCTTTTTAAGTGTCCTGGATAGTATTCATTCCAAACAATATGATGTGACTCAATTTGTGCTTGGGCTGGGATCTACACCTCTTATTTCGGTGGGAATTGGAATAGGAGCAGGTTTGCTTTGGGCTATGGTTAAAAAGTTTTGGAAAAATGTAGATCAATTATCTTTTTCAGGGGAAGCCTGGTCCCTTCTGACCTATGGAGCTACAGAATTTTTACAATTTAACGGCGCCATTAGTGTTTTGGCTTTAGGCTTTACCTTATCTAATGTGAACTTACTGCCTTCAGCCTTTAGACATATTTTCAGTACAGAAGTTTCTCAAAAAGAGCTTTCTCTTCTGAGCACCATTACTTTTTTACTAAGAACTTTCTTCTTTATTTACCTGGGGCTGTTGATTCAATTCACCAGCATCTCCATGTTCCTCATAGCCTTATTACTTTGTGCTTTAATATTTGTTACCCGGTATGTGACAGCTCGCTTGATTTTAAGACGGTCGCTTTATCCACGTCTTGATGCCATGACTGTTGTGGCAATGGGGCCGAGGGGGCTTGCTTGTGCAGTATTAGCAACACTGCCTTTGCAAAAAGGAATTGAAGGTGGAGATTTTATTCAAAATCTGATTTTCTCAATTATTCCTTTATCTATTTTGTTCACATCTATTTTTGTCAGCTTATCTGAAAAAGAAGGCTTTAGAAGCAAACTCAGCTCTTTGTTTAAAAAATATGACGAACAATCTGCTTCACCCCCTACAGAACCCTCAACTCTAGGATAGATACTTTGTCTTGCTCAGAATGACGTATATGCAAAGGTGACGTGTTCTGGCGTCTTGTGTTTTTACAAATGTGATACTATTGACAGACAATATTGAGAATGCGTCCGGGTTTGTAAATGACTTGTTTGATCTGAGATGATTTGAGAATCTTCTCTATCTTTTCCGACTTCTTAGCTAAAGCCAAAGCTTCCTGTTCATCCGCCGTTTGAGAAATATCAATAGTGCTTCGCACTTTTCCATTGATCTGAACTCCCATAGTCACAATATTTTTTTGAACCATCTGTGGATCAAAAACCGGCCAGGGAGCTAGTGAAACTAAAGTTTTTTCTCCAAATCGAGACCAAATCTCTTCACTAATATGAGGAGCAAAGGGCTGAAGTAATTGAACTAAAGTTTTAAGAATTTTGTGGTTTCTGGATTTTTTTAAATACATTTCATTGACTAAAATCATCATAGCACTAATTGCTGTATTAAAACTCATCTTTTCTATGTCTTCAGTCACCTTCTGAATAGTTTGATGAAGTAAAATATTTAATTCTTTAGGCACTTCTTCCTTTTCTGTAATCAAATTATTTTTCTCATCAAAACAAAGCCGCCATAAGCGATCCAGAAAACGTCTGCATCCATCTATACCCTTATCCGCCCAAGGTTTGTCTTTTTCAAAAGGACCTAAAAAGGCAATATATAAACGAATAGCATCTGCTCCATATTTTTCCCGAATATCATCCGGATTGACAGTATTTCCTCTGGACTTGGACATACGAAAACCATCCGCACCCAAGATAGAACCCTGATGCACCAGTTTTTGAAAAGGCTCTTTATGAGAAACCCAACCGGCATCATAAAGAACTTTCTGCCAAAAACGAGAATAAAACAGGTGACTGACTGTATGTTCCGGCCCTCCGACATATAAATCCACAGGCATCCAATACTTTTGCGCTGAAAAACTAAAAGGCTCTTTTGTATTATGAGGATCTGTATATCTTAAAAAATACCAGGCCGAAGCCGCAGTCCCCGGCATAGTGTCTGTTTCTCTTCTTAATTTATTTCCTTTTGAATCCGTATATTCCACAAAATTTTTGACACGAGCTAAAGGAGGCTCTCCTTTTTCTGAAGGCTCATAGTGAGCTGTTTCAGGTAAAGTCACTGGAAGCTCTTCCACTGCCTGAGGTTTTTCGTTCAAATACGCTATAGGAAAAGGCTCACCCCAATAGCGCTGGCGGCTGAAAATCCAATCCCGGAGTTTATATTGCACTTTTGGCACACCCAGTTTTTTTTCTTTAATATAATCATTCATTTTTTGAATAGCTTGTTTAGTGGAAAGTCCATTCAAAAATTCAGAGTTGCATGATACACCTTCTTCTACAAAAGGCAAAGAGTCAGCACCCTCTTTGCTATTCTCTGCACGAACAACAACTTTTATAGGCAGATTAAATTTTTTTGCAAAAATAAAGTCTCTTTCATCATGTGCAGGCACCGACATAATAGCGCCTGTGCCGTATTCCATAAGAACATAGTCCGCTATCCAAATTGGAATCTCTTCCCCGTTTAAAGGGTGAACGGCATAGCTTCCTGAAAAAACTCCTGTGGAAGAAAGATTTTGTTGTTTCTCAACAGCACTCATGGATTGGCATTTCTTTTGATACTTTACAATTTCTGAAAACTCTTTATTGCCAGAAAACTCCTCTCGAATCAAAGGATGTTCCGGAGATAGAACCATAAAAGTGGATCCAAACAGAGTGTCCGGACGGGTTGTAAAGATTGAAATTTTGTTTTTTGAATTTTTAATAGGAAACTCCATGAGCAGGCCATAGCTTTTTCCAATCCAGTTTTTCTGGCCTTCCACTGTTCTTTGCGGCCAATTGACATCTTTCAAGTCATTTAACAAACGATCCGCATAAGCTGTGATCTTCAAAATCCATTGCTGAATATATTTTTGAACAACAGGATAACCGCCTCTTTCACTTTTTCCATTCACAACTTCTTCATTTGCCAAAGTGGTGCGAAGAGCAGGACACCAGTTGACAGGAGCTTCTTTCTTATAAGCCAATCCTCTTTTAAACAGTAAAAGAAATATTTTTTGCGTCCATTTATAATAGTCCGGATCACAAGTGCAAATTTCACGGCTCCAATCAAAACTATACCCAAAGGACTTCAACTGCCTTTTGAAATTTTTAATGGCTTTCATCGTGGTTTCAGCAGGATGCACCCCTGTTTGAATGGCATATTGTTCTGCAGGAAGGCCAAAAGCATCATAGCCTATAGGATGTAAGACATTAAAACCGCAAGCTCTCTTATATCTGGAAACAATTTCTGTCGGAGTGTAAGAAGCCAAGTGGCCCACATGCAGACCCGCTCCTGAAGGATAGGGAAACATATCCAGCGCATAAAATTTCTTTTTATTTGGATCAATTTTAACTTCAAAGCTCCGAGAGTTTTCCCATTCAGCCTGCCATTTTTTTTCTATTTTATTATGATCAAAAGACATTCTTTGTCCTCAAATAAAAACAAAGATATCCATAGACCATCAGAGAATGTCAAGATCTATTACAGCTCACCTATAGGTAGATCTCTTTTAAGTAAAATAAAATTTTACAAAAGAAAGTTTGTCTGCTAGCTTAGTGCCGATATGTTCACACATCAGTTTTTTATTGTTTCCCAGATTGGCCACGAAGCTACACTATGGGTTTTATTTATACTGAGTGTCTTGAGTATAGCTGTTTTATTGGAAAGATTTTTTCTTCTCCGTCAGTGGAAAAAATCCTCCAGCTCAGCCTGTAAAGATATTAGACAAGCTATTGAAAATGGAAAGCCCGAATGGATTAAAAATGTTCATCTGGCATTCGAAAATATAGATCAAAATGCAGGAACTCAATTCTTAAATCTTTATTTTGAAAAAAAACCTCACATGATTCCACAGGTTTTTCGCTCTTTTATTTCCTCTCAAAAAGCTCAACTGGAAGCCCATCTAAATATTCTAGCCACCATTGGATCTAATGCTCCTTTCATTGGTCTTTTGGGAACTATCTTTGGGGTGATAGAAGCTTTTAATGCTCTGGGGACCTCTGCAGGTTCAGCCACTCCTATTGTGATGTTGGGTATTGCCAAGGCCTTGTTAGCTACAGCTGTGGGCTTGCTTGTCGCTATCCCCGCTATTGTGGCTTATAACTACTTAAGAAAACAAGTTCGAACGATTTTACAAAATCTGGAGAATATAGAAGGGGGATATCAACTTTACCTGCAATCCCTGAAACATGAAACAAAGGGCTCTCCGGAAGAAAACCAAAAACCGGCAGGACATTTTGTGAGCTAAAAAACAATGTCTGATATTTATTCTGACACTTATAATGAAGAGCCTATCGCTGAAATCAATATCATTCCTTTTGTTGATATTATTTTAGTTGTGCTTATTATTTTTATGATCACAGCCCCTCAACTTATTCGAGAAGGGTTTTCCGTCACTCTTCCCAAGGCTATATCGGGTGCAGAAGAAATTTCACCATCTGTGAAGTTCAAAATCGAAGTGACCAACACAGGAGATATTCTACTGGATGGAAACCTTATGTCTTTAAATAATCTTTCTTTATACGCAAGAAAATTATTGGAAACAGGATCTGTTGAATCCCGACTGATTATTTCAGCAGATGTCAGCGTTTCACACGGCCGTGTTATGGAAATTATAGATGTTATGAAACGCTCAGGTATTCAACAATTTACTTTTGCTGTTCAACCCTAGGGGTGCTGTATTTTATTAAAAACTGTTTAAGAGTTTTTTGATAAAAATCAGCTTGAAATTTCATCCCTTGAAGATGCTTTACTTCCGGAATTAAGACAGTAGTCAGGTCCAATTGAGAGTGTAACTTTAAAACTTTATTAATAGAATCCGGAGGCACTAGTACATCTTTTTCTGCCCGAAAACTAAGCACAGGCAAACCCACAGGCCATTTTCTTAAAGCAGAATGAATTTTTAATTTCAATATAAAAAAACCACAAAATAAAATCCAAAGAAGTACTGCCATACCTCTAAGCAGAGGATTTTTAACAGGCTCCTGGTAAGACTGATACCGCCATGAGTTTTCCAAAATACTTGAAAAGGGTCCGCCGTCAAAAATAATACCTGTCACATTTGATACTTTTGAAAAAATCTGAGTCATCACATTACAGCCGAATGAAAAACCAAATAGTATTTTTTTTTCGTTTTCAAAATAAGACAAAACATCTAAAATTTGTCGACTCCATCTGGAAAGAAGAGGTGTGAAATATGTCCTTGGATTTTTTAATAGAGCACGAGACCCTGTAAAGGGTTGAGGAAATAAATTAAAAACAAAAGCTCTAAAACCTAATTCATTGACAAACTGAACATGTCTTTTCAATTGTTTTTTATGCCCCCCATACCAATGTATAAAAATGATAACTTCCTCAAACTTTTTTTCTTTAGGGTTAAAGATTTCTCCTTCATGAGGAAAAGAATTTAAAGAGGGGTTTTCATGATTCATGTTTCGGCTCTGCAATTTTGACAGCCACACTCATACCGTCTTCTGTGGGAATCATTGCCCCTTTCCAGTGGGAAGAAGATGTAATTCTTTGATTAAAATCTTTTAAGACCTGTTCTGCTTGAGGTGAAACACCATGCAATTTTCTTAATCGAGACAGTTCGGGTTCAGGAGTATATAAGGTATCAAATAAAAAAGCATTATCTGCGACTACAATCCCTCCGACTTTTAAATGTTTTTCAGCCCAGTTCAAGTAATCCAAATAGCCTGCCTTGTCTGCATCAATAAAAACCAAGTCGAAAGGCCCTTCTGAATTTAAAGAAGAAAGGGTTTGATGGGCATCTCCGCAGATCCATTTGATTTTTGAAAACTCAAGTGTATTTTGTAACAATTTTTGGGAAATATTTTGCCTCTTTTGATCCATATCCAATGAAAAAAGAAGACCTTCCGGCTCCAAGCCCCGAGCAATATGAAGAGTGGAGTAACCATAAAGCCCTCCAATTTCCACAGCTTTCTTTGTTTTTGATATTTGAGTCAGGTATTGGAGAATGTGAGCATCCGCACGGCTCAACTGCATATATTCAATACCTTCTGTTTCAGCTGTCTTACGTATTTTTACTAATAGAGAGTCTTCCCGGCCAAAAGTATTTTCATAATATTCTTTTTTATAAATACTCATACAAACTCTTTTTTAACTGTTATCTATTTTTATATACTAAATTAATGTTTTTCAAACAAGGTATAAATAATTTTTTGAACAGAAGATTTGAGAGCGAAGTGATGAGGCACCCGCCAAAATTACTAAGCAATAGTGATGAACTGCCAAGTGAAATCACTGAACAATAAGTAGGAATGTGTTCTCGGATTTCTTGCAAGCATTCGCTCAGCAGTTTCGGTTGACACCTGCACTGCTTCGTAGTTCGGATTTGATCACAGAGTGGCTGAAAGCCCACTCTGTGGCAAAACGCATGTCTGAGCTTTGAGTTGTTTATACAAATTGTTTACTATGCTCTGGATTCCTACCTTCGCAGGAATGACTTTTTCTAAAACAAATATGAAAAACTATGATGAAGAGAAATTTTCTACATATAGGAATGGCACACATACGTGGTGAAGCAATGAAATACTTTGCAGACAGGACGACAAATAAGTTCGGATTTGATCACAGAGTGGCTGAAAGCCCACTCTGTGGCAAAACGCATGTCTGAAATTTGGAGGCTTGTCTGCAAAGTATTTCATACTACATATGAGAAAAATAATTTTGCTTCTTTTTTTAAAAGAAGAAAAAAACAAGTTGTCAAATTCTATTTTTTGTTGGAGATTAGGGAATACACAATGTTGGAGCCTTGTTAATGTCAAATAATCTTCTGGAAGTTAAAGATCTGTCCATTGAATTTCAAGTAGAAGGCACTTCACGCATTCAAGCTGTCTCTTCTCTGTCCTTTAAAATTCCAAAAGGAAAAACCCTTGGACTTGTCGGGGAGTCAGGATCCGGAAAAAGTGTGACCGCTTTAAGTTTAATGAGATTAATTCCAGATCCTCCAGGCAAAATTACAGACGGCCAAATTCTTTTTAACAACAGAGATGTCCTTAAATTAAATGAAAAAGAAATGCGTCAATTAAGAGGCAACAAAATCTCCATGATCTTTCAAGAACCTATGACCAGTTTGAATCCTGTATTCACTATTGGTGATCAAATCGCAGAAGCTTTGATCCTGCACCGAAAACTTTCCAAATCTGAAGCACAAATCACAGTTATCGACCTGTTAAAACGCGTCGGCATTAAAGATCCTGAAAAAAGAATTTCCGCTTACCCTCATGAGTTTAGCGGAGGGCAAAGACAAAGGGTAATGATTGCCATGGCTATTGCCTGCGGCCCGGACCTCCTGATTGCAGATGAACCTACAACAGCTTTGGATGTGACTATACAAAAACAAATACTAAACTTATTAGCTGAACTGCAGGATCAATACCAAATGAGCATTCTCTTTATCACTCATGATCTAGGTGTTGTTGCTGAAGTTGCCGACGACGTTTTGGTTATGGAAAAAGGTATAGGTGTTGAATTTAAACCTGTAAAAGAAATTTTCACAAACCCAGAGCATTCTTATACACGGGGGCTTTTATCCTGCAGACCCACTTTAAAAAGCAATACACGAAGACTTCCCACCATTTCAAATTTTATAGAATTAGAAAATAATAAAGAACATCAAAACAATCAGGAAAAAGTCATAAAAGATTTATCAAAAGCAGAAGTCTTATTGGAAGTTCAATCATTAAAAAAGCACTTCCCTCAGCAAAAAAATATTTTTGGTCAGGTCAAATCCTGGATTCCCGCTGTAAACGACGTCTCCTTTAAAGTACAAAAAGGGGCCACTTTAGGCCTCGTGGGAGAGTCCGGTTGCGGCAAAACCACTTTAGGGCGCACACTATTGCGTCTGATAGAGCCTACGTCCGGAAAAGTTTTATATAACAACCAAAATATACTGGATCTGAGTTTTAAACAAATGAGGGCTTTAAGAAAAAAAATGCAAATTATTTTCCAAGATCCTTATGCGTCTTTGAATCCACGAATGACTGTCGGCTCTGCCATTATGGAGCCTATGGAAATTCACAATTTGGGAGAAAACAAAAAAGACCGCCAGGACCGAGTAATTCAGCTTGTTGAAAAAGTAGGACTGGAATCCAATATGATCAACCGCTACCCTCATGAATTCAGCGGAGGGCAAAGACAGCGTGTGTGTATTGCCAGAGCCTTGGCTGTAGAACCTGAATTTATTGTCTGCGACGAGTCTGTGTCTGCACTGGATGTTTCCATTCAAGCACAAATCTTAAATCTGCTTTTGGACTTACAAGATGATTTAGGTTTGACTTATATTTTTATTTCTCATGATTTATCTGTAGTAAAATTTATGTCTGATGAAGTTTTAGTTATGTACAAAGGGCAGGTTGTCGAAAAAAACAGCTCTGAAAATATTTACTCCAAGCCTCAACACTCCTATACAAAAACACTTTTGGATTCTATTCCTGCAGATGATCCGTTTTAAAAACAAATTGCCCATTTTTGTAGCTCTGGATGTCGATGATGAAAAAACAGCTTTAAACTATGCTGAACTTTTGCACCCTTACGTGCTTGGTTTTAAAGTTGGGCCAAGACTTTATTTTCGCTCCAGCCCTTCACTAATCAAACAACTTTCTAAACTAGGGCCAATCTTTTTAGATTTTAAATTCTATGATATTCCATCCACCATGACAGCCTCTGTGCGTGCCTGCTTTGATCAAGGAATCCAATATGTGACTGTTCACGCACAAGCGGGAAAAACAGCTTTATCCCTCCTGGCTGACCTTGAGCAATCCTATAAAGGCCAAAAAGTGCTGGGAGTGACAGTTTTAACCAGCCAACCACAAACCCAAGAAGTGTTTACACTGGCTGAAGCTGTTTATGAAAGCGGGCTGAGTGGACTGGTCTCTTCTGCTCATGAGGTAAAGGAGTTAAGAAAAAAATATAAGAATCTCTTTATTGTCACCCCAGGCATTCGATTCACTGATACAAATCAAAGTATTGAAAATGAAGATCAAAAGCGCATTGCCACTCCGGCTTTTGCTTTAAGTCAGGGGGCTGATGCTTTAGTTATGGGGCGCTCTATTTTAAAAGCTGAAGATCCTGAGAAAATACTTCAGGGTATTTACACATCTTTATAAGATAATATTAAGACTTTCTTGTAAAACAAACTAAAAATTTGTAATTTACAGAGCATGCGTTCTAAAATTAGAAAAGTTATCGGTATTCATTCCTGCAAAGAAACATTAAAGGTTCGTCCTAAAAAAATTAGAACCATTTACATTCAAAGACACTGGCAAAAAAATCCTGAACTTAAATTTATTGTTGAACAAGCTCGAAGATTTCGAATCGACTTTATTGAACAAACAAAAGAACAAATGGCCTCATGGGGAAAAGGGCACCAGGGCACAGCTCTCACTGTGGAAGAAAGCCCTATATTTAAATCTTCTTCAAAAGAAAAATCTATTCTTATTTTTATTGACGGCTTGGAAGACCCAAGAAACCTTGGCTCTATTGTTAGAACTTCGTGGCTGATGGGAGCAGACGGCATCTTTCTTCCCATAAGAAATTCAATCCAACAAATCACACCAGCTGTTTCAAAATCTGCAAGCGGCGGAACTGAACATATACCTATTCAATTTCTTTCACAGCCTGTTCTTTGGATGAAAAAACAAAAAGAAAAAGGATATTGGCTTTATGGTTTGGATCCAAAAGGCTCTCACTCTATTTGGAAAGAATCATTTAATGACAAAATTATTTTAATCGCCGGCTCTGAAGGCAGAGGTTTAAAACAAACAACGAAAAAACTCTGTGACCAGCTGATTTATATTCCACAAAAATCATCCTCCGGAAATTATAATTTATCTGTTTCATTAGCTTTAGCTTTAGCCCGCACTGCATATAGCTAGACCTTAGTTTTAATACTGTCTAAACTTTAGACGAAAAAATGTTTGCTCTTTATTAAATAATTGCAAGCCTCAAAATTTTTTCTTGTATTTACCGATAGAGCATGTAGCATAATAATACAAGACAGGGAGAGATGGTTCTCCAATTAACATAATTTTTAATTTGTGACAGGGGGTTTTTTGAAATGAAATTATTTTATATTTTAATGCTTACAGCATTACTTAGTTTATTTAATGTAGGTTGTGGAGAAGAAACACAAGAAGGAGGAAATCCACAAGATGAAGTAAAAACAGACCAAGAAGCAGGTCAGAAAACTTTTTCTGTTTTATCTTTCCTTTCTAAATCCACAGTTTTAGTGGAGTCTGGAGATGCAAAAGCTGAACTACAAATAAATACATGTGTGGCTGTTCCTGCAGATAAATGGGATGCTCTTAAGATTAGTGTTATACCAGCAGAAGGAGAGGCAGTTGTAGTTTGTGATCAAAGCAACGAAGACAGCGCTTGCGGCGCTCACAGACATTTATCTGTAAGAAATCCTGCAGGCCAATCACAACAAATAATGGATTCTCCTGTAGGAGGATGTGATGTCATATTAGGACAAGAAGAAGAAAGTGAAGAACAGCAACCAGCAGACAACGAAGAACAACCAGCAGAAGGAAATGAAGGCCAATCTTCTTAATAATATAAATTAAATATTTTTAAATAAAAGGCGCTTTTATAAAAAGCGCCTTTTTTTGCTTCTTAACACTTTATTAAAATAGCATGAAAATTTTACATTCCAGAGAATTAACTTGTTTAAAATAAATCATTTTGTTATTATGCACAACGAGTCATAATATATAATACTTCAGAGGTGAAATATGAAATTATTTTTAATTGTCATAACTGTAATACTTTTTACTGCCTGCTCCTCGGATCAGGACCCTTCCAAGCAAAACAAAAATGAAACTAGAAAAAAAGAAACTAGAACAAGAGTTACAGAGCACACCACACCAGACCTGGATTCTGCCGATCCGGATCTAACTCCTGTCAGCGCTGAAGAAGACACAACAGATTTAGCAGTAGAAAATACTCCAAACCCGGCGGAAGCAATAGCAGAAGATATAACAAAATCAGAACAACAAGGATTAATACCACTGGAAGATATTGTTATTACACCCCCTGTTCCCACCCCGCCTGAAGACATTATTCCTTTAGATTTAACGGATGATCAGGTTCTTGTTGCTCAAATAAGTGCAAAATATAACCACTATTTAGCTCTCAGAAACGCCTGGGAAGAAGACTATGCTCCTCAATTGGAAATATTTATAGAGCAGGCGACCAATCAAGATTTTTTAGACTCTATACGCTATATCCAATTTCATTCAGAACTCATTCCTGTAACACCTGCACAAATAGAAGATATGCAAGAACAAGTACAGGAAGGCTTTTTTGTTCGTAAAGAAGATCGAGATAAAGCTGAAAAAGCACATAACAAACTATCTACAGTTGCTGATGGTTTTGAAGCGGCAATAAACCTAAGTCTGCAGTACGCAGAATTGGCAGTAGAAGACCCCAGTATTCTATTTGCTCAAAACCCTGAAGAGACACCTGGTGAACAAGCAGATGAATCTGAAGAACCTGTTGTTATAGTCGCAGAAAATGCACAAACAATCCCTGAAGCTATTGTACCCTTACAGCAACCTGCTCAAGCACCTGACACTAGCGTAAAAGAAGATTCTCCTGTTGCACAAGAATCTCGAATAGTTATAGCAGAATATCCAGCTGTTGCAGATGCCGAAGAAGCTGTGGATGCCCCGAATGAAGGCTCAAACGCCAATGAAGAAGAAGACTCTGCTGACGAAGAAAAACCTGAAGTAGCTGTTGATGCCCCGAATGAAGGCTCAAACGCTAATGAAGCAGAAGACTCTGCTAATGAAGAAAAACCTGAAGTAGCTGTTGATGCCCCGAATGAAGGCTCAAACGCTAATGAAGCAGAAGACTCTGCTAATGAAGAAAAACCTGAAGTAGCGGCTGATGCCTCAGCTCAAGATCAAAACACGAATAAAGGAACTGTTGCCGATTCAGCTGATGTACAATCCACAGAAGAAGAAACTTCAGTGGTAGATAAGGTCATTGCCTCGTGGAATGATTTTAGTCAGTGGGTTAGTGAACTCTTCACCTCTGAAAATCCTGGTCAATGGCTTGTAGAACCAACAACATTAAGTATTCCAAATACAAATACTATTGTTCCAGAAGAAGAAACGCCTGCAGAAGAAACACCTACGGTACCATCCAATCCTGCAGAAGCTCACCAGCTTATTAATACGCTGGTTGATAACGTATATCAATTTGCTCAATTACACGGGGTCAGTAGTGTAGAAGAGCTTATTCCTCACTTGGAAGAAATATCAAATACCCCTCAAGAAGAAAGAACTCTTGAGCAGTCCACTCTTCTGAATCAAACAATACAAGTGGCTCAAAGTGTGGAGCAAATGTCAAACGGAGATGCCGCTGACTTTGTAGAGTCCTCTGGATACAACTCAGACCGAATTCCCAAAGGCGAAGTGATAATGATTGTAGAAATGCTTTCTACTTTCATAAACGTCAGTGAAGAACAGCAAGAGTCTGCTGTTGAAGAAGAGTCAGGAACTGAGCAACAAGGTTGAGAATAATAAGGAAGGACCTGGATTTCTGCCTTTGCAGGAATTACAGGAATGACGTTCTAATGGCATTTATTTTCTGTTCTTGATTTCATAAGCTAAAGAAAGAAGAGCCAACCTGGAAATCCATCCATACACGTTTTCTTCATCTTTGCCTTCTACTTGCACAATAAGATCGGACATACAAAGCTTTTGATAAACAGCACCAGGACTATTTAAGTTTTCTCTTACTCCCTTCTTACTGTGTGTTCTTAAAAAACCTCCAACAAGTTCTGCCCCTATCGTATAAATGACGGGCTCTGAACAAAATTGAGAGTCGCTTAAAGCTGTTGCAATTCCTTCCTGTAAAATTAACTTATTGACCTTTCTGCCTCCTTTAGAAGCTTTCATTTTTTTCCGTGTTTTATAATTCCAATGATCGACTTCATCCGGAGACTGCACCCATGTGATACCTAAACCATAAGTCCCTGAGTTGTTCTTCAAAAAAGCAAAAGGCTCTTGATCTTTATAATAAGAGCGAAGATCCTGCAAAAAAAGCTCAAGTCTATGCTTCAAATTTTTTAAAGTGCTGGGATCCTCAGGATCAAAAGGTTCAAAAAGCTCTGTTTTAATAGTTAAATGCCAAGGATCTACTCCAATCAGATGAGCAAACTCAACTGCCAGCATATTATACTCTTTAAAAAATTGATCTTTCCTTCTATATTTCCAGCCCATCAAAGGAGAAGGGTTTAAAGGAATCTCTTCCGGAATATCATAATCTAAAGAAAAGTCATTATTGCTAATGACTAAATCCACCCCTTTTAAATTTGATCGGAGTAAATTCAGCTGAATTTTCTGTCCAAGAGAGTTTTCAACTTCTTTTTCCTCTTGAATATTCCTTCCCGGCACACAAACAATAACCTCCAAATGCGCCTGCTCCATAATTTTCTTTAAAGTGGATACATTATCCCAGTAATATATATTTTTTTCATGCTCCTCTGTCAGAAGTATCACCTTTTTAATTCCCCCATAAGTCTGCTCAATGTATTGCTCTAAAATAGCAGGGATACTTTCCAGATCCACCTCGCATACATTGTTAAAACCAGCCGGGAAAATATTAGCATCCACTGGCACAATTTTTTCTCCTGAATCTCTCAAATCAAAACTTGAATAAAAAGGAAAAAATATAGAGGAACTTTTCTTTTTAAACCAATCCATGACAATGGATTTTTTAGAGATTATTTTTTGATGTAGTATATCTTTAATCATCATTTCATCATATTTAAAGCTTTTTTAACAATAGAAGATAGGAGTTTTTCTAACTCTTTACTATGGCTGTCATGGGCAATCTTTTGAAAATTATTTATAGATTGTATAATTTTATTCTTATACAGTTTTTTCTGACTGACAGGAAGCTGTCTATAAGACGGCCATAGTTTGCTATATAAACTTTTCAACTCTTCTTTAGATTGCGGAGACCATACAGAGTCTGAAAGTAAAAACGATTGTGTCAAATAAATCTGATGATAAGGAAGCGCCATAAGATATTCATGCATTTTTATATGCTGTTCATGCACTCTCGAATGCCCCATAATATAAAATAACTTGGACGCTGTTCTCTTCAAAGTGACTTCATCTTTTATAGAAGATTTAATTGTCTGTAACCCTTTGAGTGCCAGATTTTGGAAAAACAAAGCCTGACTGTTATTTTTGATCTGTGCATATAAAATAGAAAAACGAGCCGGTATTTCGACCAGTTGAGTCTCTTCTGACAAAACAGACTTTCTCTTATCCACATCTTTTAAGACTGCCAAAGCTTTACGAGGTTCATTTAAACACTCATAAGAGTAGTGAAGTTGAAGAAGTATTTGAGGCTTAAAATTATAATTATCGTCCACCTCTCTAACGAGGCCGGACAGCACTGCCTTGGATTTATGACATTGCTTCAGTTTTAGATAAGCAGACCCTGCATTGAATAAAGACGACCACCTTAGATGGCCTGTTTTTTGCTTTTTTGCAAGTGCCGTAAAGCCTTCAACTGCCAGTTGATATCTGCCGCTTTCCAGATTATTCAAAGCGGACTTAAATTCTTTTTGATATTGCGGGGGTATAGATAAAGCCTGCTTTGACTTTTTATCCGCAGAAGAACAAGCATTTAATAACAAGAAAACTATGATTAGAAAAATATTTTTCATTTACTTTTTATCAGCTGTATATTATCTTAACTGTCTTTTACTAAAGATAGTTTAATTATGGATAATATTCAAATTCAATGTAAAAAAATAGGTCATTTGCAGTATGAGATGCAAGTCAAAATTGCTCCTGAAGAGGTTCAAAGGGCTTTCCATCAAGTCTATAGACGTTTTCAGCAAAAAGTCTCTTTGCCCGGATTTAGAAAAGGCAGGATTCCTGTAGATCATATCAAGAAAAATTATTTTTCACAGGTGCAAAGTGATGTGGTACAAAACCTTGTGGAAAAAGCCTATTTACTTGGTTTAAAAGAAAATAAACTCAATCCAACAGGGTCTCCTCAGTTTGACTTTCAACCTGTTAAAGAAGAAGCGGAATTCCATTTCAAAGTGCGCTTTGAAACTCACCCGGAAGTACAAATCAAACATTATGAAAATTTACAAATTAAAGCTAAAAAATCCACACCTTCTGACAAAGAAGTTCAAAAAGTTATCGACAACATCAGAAACTCATCTGCTCAAATCAAGCCTATAGAAGAAGAAAGACCCTGTAAAACAGGCGACATTGTCTTTATAGATTTATCCGGACAAATCAAAGATGGAAAGTCTTTGCCTTTACAAAAAAATATCCCTGTGGAATTAGGAAAAGGAGCTGTGTTTAAAGATATTGAAACAGCCCTTGTCTCTATGAAAATAAAAGAAGAAAAAGAAGTTGAAACACGTTTTCCAAAAGAACACCCAGAGTTCCCGGATAAGCAAGTCACTTTTAAAATTCAATTAAATAAAATTTCAGAAAAAATCCTTCCTGAAGCTTCAGACAAATGGGCTCAAACTCTTAAAGCAAAAGACTTAGCTGATCTTAAATCCACTATTTTAAAAGAATTGCAGTCTCAAGCAGAACAATCCTATCAAAATGAATTAAGACAAAAAGCCCTGGAACAGCTTATTGAAAAAAATCCTATAGAACCTCCTGAGTCTGTTGTGCAGTCTCAAAAGGAACATATCCAACAAGATATTGTTCAACGTCTCAAACAGCAAAAAGCCCCTGAAGAGCACATTCAAAAATACGTCAAAGACCATGAAAAGGATATTTTGAAAAAAAGCAAATGGAATGCTCAAGCAGCTTATCTGGTGCAAGCTTTATCCAAACAATTGAATATAAGAGTTCCTGAAAACCAGGGCAAAGCTATGGAAGACTCCATGCGCTGGCATTATTTACAATCCAAAGTACTAGACTCTATTGTGCAGAAAGCTCAAGTAACACAGTAAAAGCAAATTTGAGCTGAAGATCCTTTCTTTCCATTTGAATCCATTTAGAATTTTTTTGACCACCTGTTGAAACCGATTGAAATATCTTTTTAAACTTTTTAATAACAGAGTGATAATTTTTTAAAGGTATTTTTATATCCGGTTGAATTCCTCTTTGTTCAATCATTTGACCTTTAGGGCTATGATAATGAGCCACAGTGAGCTTTAAAGTCCCATGAGGCTCTACATCAAATACACTTTGTATAGATCCTTTTCCAAAACTTTTTTCCCCTGTAAGAACAGCTCTCTTATGATCCTGCAAAGCACTGGCAAAAATTTCACTGGCACTGGCAGAATACTGATCCATTAACACCACAATAGGGAAACCGGAGGACAGAGTTCCAAGTTCCTTTGCCTGAAAAGTCTTATTTTGCTCAGGGATTCGACTTTGAACAACGGTCAGAATACCTGCGGAAATAAAAAGATCTGCTGACAAAAGAGCCTGCTCCACAATACCTCCTGAGTTCTGCCTGATATCGATAAGAAGGCCTTTTGGATTTTTTTCATCCTGAAACTCTTTCCTCAAAAATTTCTTAAGATCTTTAAAAGTGGAATCCCTAAAAGATAAAATACGAACATAAATAAAATTTTTTGAAATCTTCATGCCCGTAATAGAAGGAATACGAACTCGTTCAAATGTGAGTGAAAATTTCTTTTTTTGATTTTCTCTCAAAACTTGCAAAGAAATTTTTTCTCCTATTTTTCCTCTTATTTTGTGTACAGCTGTATCAAAAGAGACCTGTTCAAGAGACTGCCCTCTCACATGAGTCAGAATATCCCCCACTTGAATACCCGCCTTAAAAGCAGGCGACTTTTCAAAAACAGAAGTCACAATAATTTTTTTCTGCTGAAAAGCTACTTCTATACCTAAGCCTCCATAACGACTCTTGCTTTGTCTTTGAAAAGTTTCAGCGGACTCTTTAGTCATAAAATGAGAATAAGGATCCAATTCAAAAAGCATCCCTTTTATAGCTCCGGAAATCAGCTGATCTCTTTTTACTGCTTTAGGATAATGTTTTTCAATCAAGTGAAGGCTTTCAGCAAAAGTCTTCAATGGGGTGTAAGGGTCTTCACTGGATGGCTTACAAAAACTGTTTTGAATTGAAAATAAAATAAGAAGAAGTAAAACTCTCTTCATACAGGTATAACGGTCAAATCCGGTTTATTCATTTCATGCTGAAGGATATTTTCAATAGCCTCCAAAGTCCCTGTCATAGCACTGGGGCATCCGCCGCAAGCTCCCTGGTAGGCAATTTTTACTTGGTTATTTTCCACGGATAAAACTTCCAAATCCCCTCCATCTGCCTGCAATCCAGGACGGACTGTGCGGTCTAAAATCTCATCGATCTGTGAAATAATAGGGTCATCTGACTTTTTTACAGTATTTACAGAAGGCTTTTGCTCTTCCATAAAGTTAGGGTCATGCACCTGAATTCTAGTGCGTACAATGGCAGTCACTTGTTCTTCCATCTCTTTTTCAGAAATTTGACCCTCATGGGTAAGAGTCATCTGATTTTGAAACAAATAAACTCTTTTAATTCCAGGAATAGAAAAAAGAGACTGCACCAGAGGAAGGTTTGGAGCCTCTTCAGGAGCATGAAAAGTCGCTTTTCCCGTTTGTTTTAAAGGGACATTGAGAGTAAATTTCAAAGCGTAGGGATTAGGAGTTCTCCACATACGAATGAGAACATCTTCCGGGGATAAATGAGCCATTTTAAATACACCTCTTTAAGTTAAAATATCTACAGCTTTCAATAAAGCCTGCTTTAAAGCTAACACATCCTCTTCTTTATTATACACAGAAAAAGAAGCACGAACAGTGCCGGATTTCAAGCCATAATGATCCATAAGGGGCTGACAGCAATGATGACCAGAGCGGACAGCCACTTTTTGCCGGCCAAGAATAAGAGCTAAATCATCTGAATGAAGTCCATCTATAATAAATGACAAAGTATTGATTCTTGTAGGTGAAACCCCAACAAACTTCAATTGAGGAACTTCTTTTAAAACATCTTCAGCTGTATTGAGCAGATGTTTTTCATGTTTTAAAATTTCATCAAAACTAATATTTTTCTTTAAGAACTTTATCACAGCAGATAAAGCCAAAACTCCTGAAATAGCTGGAGTCCCCGCTTCAAAACAATGCGGCGGCTTTGCCCAAATTCTTTTTACTGAATCGAGCACCATACCTCCTCCTGTTTGATAAGGCTCCAACTGCTCCCAAAGCTCTTTCTTCCCATAAATAACTCCCACCCCAAAGGTGGAAAACAATTTATGCGCAGAAAAAACTAAAAAATCACAGTCCAGTTCTTTGACATCAATTTCCTGAGTACTGCAGGATTGAGCAGAGTCCACAATAGTTATTGCTCCTACTTCTTTTGCTTTTTGAATAAGTTTTTTAGCAGGGTTCAATGTGCCTAAAGCATTGGATTGATGAACAAAAGAAAAAATACGAACTTTTGAAGTCAGAAACTGATCTATATTGGACAAATCCAGTTCCCCTTCAGAAGTTACAGGTAAATATTTGATTTTGAAACCATGTTTTTGAGCTAATATTTGCCAAGGCAGAAAATTTGAATGATGCTCCATCTGAGTTAGCAAAATCTCATCCCCCTCCTTGAGCTGAAGTTGAAGGACATAGGCTAAAAGATTTAATCCCTCTGTTGTACTTCTGGTAAATACAATCTCTTCCGGATGTTTGGCTGAAAGAAATTCAGCCACAATTTGACGGCTCTCTTCATACAAATCTGTCGCATGAATGCCTAAAGGGTCAGAACCTCGATGAACATTAGAGGCCTCATGAGTGTAAAACTGCTGAATACGATCCAAAGCTGTTTGTAATTTGAGAGTCGTAGAAGCACTGTCCAGATAAATAAAATCAGGGTGCTTTTGTACTTGAGGAAAATATTTTTGAATCTCTTTTATATTCATGCCTGAAAGACTGTATCATGGTGTATGAATACCATTCAAGCCTTCCTCTTTGAGGGGTATACCCTTAATTATTTTACATCTCTGGAGAGATTTCGATTTCTTGAACTAAACATAAAATTTGATCAACATTATTAGGAACCTGAAGCGTAATTTTACACTCTTCCGGATTTGCCATGCTTTTTAAATCCACCCAACAACCAGAACTGTCTTCTCTCACACATTTAGGTTGATGAGAGAGCTCTTCATTTGGAATCTCAACAGCTCTAAGGAGTTCTGCAAGAATAGAGCCTTCCAAACCTGAAAGAACACACTCATCTGTTGCCGGAGCATCTTTCACAGCAGAATCTTGAGCTAAACCAATAGGTTCTGCAAAACTAAAATATAAACTTATGACTGCAACAGCTAAAATTAAACTTCTAAACATAAAAACTCTTTCTTGTTAATTATAACGCATCCAAATTTTTATTAAAGTTGACAGTATCTTTACTATTCAAACATAAAATTTGCTCAGGGTTTTCTGCTTCGTGAAATTTGAACTTACAATCTTCTGGGTTTTCCACATCCTCCAAATCCATCCAACAGCCAAACATATCTTCGATAATACAAGGTGTGTCAGAACTGACTTCTTCCAAGAACTCTCCCTGGAATGGCAATTCCTCATGAGGTTGCTCTAAAGACTCTGCAAAGCTGAAATGCAAGCTTATAATTGTAATAGTTAAAATAAACCCGAACAAATTCCTATATATATTCAAAAAAACCTCCAGTTTTCAGATCTATTTATATCAATTTTAGCCTCTGTTTTCAAGCAAAACCCAAAACTTAACAAAACCATAACAATACATAAAATAATCATCGAATTTGTCCGAAAAGAAAGCAGTAACTAAAAAACATACAAGCATATTATGAACATTAAGATAATACTTTTTTTACTTATTGGACTTCACTATCCATCCCAAGCAGTGAATCTGCAAATTAACGAAGAACTCACCATTCGTATCGGTGCAAAACAAGATGGAGAGTCTCGTTACACCGGGCAGGCCGTGGGTATTTTACCCAAGGGCTCTATTGTGGACATTCCCAATAAGTATATTATCAGAGACGATTCTGGAGAAGTGAATATTGATTTCACTTTAAACAAATGGTTTGAAGAAGGAGGTAAAGAGTTTATTATGGAAGAAGGTGTCGGTGTATTTCACACACCAGTCAAAGTCATCCATGTATGTGTTCACTAATTCGCTGACAAAATTACTCTCTAGCCCTCTCACATAACT